>CAJUAN010000030.1 GCA_910584715.1 uncultured Oscillospiraceae bacterium | reverse complement strand
GGGGGAGCGGTCGTGTTCGCTCCCCCTCGGAATGGCTCTCGCCATTCCTCACCCCCTTCTCCGTTTTTAAACGAAAAGGAATTTCGCGCTCTGCGGAGCGCGACAAGGGGCTCTGCCCCCTTGACCCCCGCAAGCTGGGCTCAGCTTGACCAGCTAATCTTTGGCAGGGTGATATCATTTGTGAGTTAAACAAAAATTTATCTTATGACTATGCGTTCGTTTCCGTTTTTAAATCGTATTATAGACGACGGAACAAAAACGGGAGGTGATGATCCTAATGGAACAGGAAAAACATGGCAAACAGGATAAGCTTGCCGATATCTATCTGCGTAACCTTGACACGGTCTACCGCGTGTGCTGGCTCTACATGAAAAATATTGCCGACACGGAAGACGCCGTTTCCGACACCTTTGTAAGACTGATGCAAACGGATATGTCCTTTGAGGATATGGAGCACGAAAGAGCATGGCTTATCGTTACGGCTCGAAACGTCTGTAAGGACGTTCTGAAAAGCACCAAATACAAAAATGAACCGCTGAACGAAAATATGCTCACAGGAGAAATAGTTACGGACGAGACTCTTTCAGCCGTAAAAAATCTTCCCGAAAAGTACAGGACGGCTATATATCTTCATTACTATGAGGGCTATTCATGCGGAGAGATAGCCAAAATGCTGGGCACTGTAAAATCAACCGTCGTCAGCAGGCTGGCAAGAGGAAGAAAAATCTTAAAAAAAATGATTGAGGGTGATCTGAATGAAGCTGGACAGGGCATTGTCACAAATCCGGCCCAATGAAAGACAAAGGAAAAAAATTTACGGCGATATTTTAGACAAGCTTTCGGAGGAGGCCTCCGATGTCAAAAAGGAAACGAGGTTTTTTATGAAAAAAAGAAAATTATTTATGTCCGCAGCGTTATGTGCCATTATTCTTATCGGCGGACTTACTGTTTCGGCGGCGGGCTTCGGTTGGGGACACAAGCTGTTTGGCGGCACGGCTGCGATTATTGAAAGCAATATGGACAATTACAAACTAAAGGTGGGCAATGTCAAAATTGAAAATACCGAGGGAGTGCCTTACAAATTTACCCTGGGGGACGTTATCAGCGACGGATATTGTATTTACGCAAACATCCTGATAGAGGACATTGAAGTGGAAGACCCTGACGCATACAAGCGAGATGTTATTTACAGCAATCAGTTTGATTATTTTGAGGCATCTCCCGTCAATAACTATAACAAGAAATTCCGTTATTCAACATGGAAAATTCTTGATACTGCTGAAAATACCGTTAACTCCGCAATACTTGTGCATTATAATAAAAAAATCGAAAAGGGCGATGTTTTTGAATTCAGGCTTGAGGATAACAACAGACGTCTGGACTATACGAACCATATAGACGCCGCTGAAAACGACAGGGCATTACTTGCGAATTTAAGCTTTGAGATCAAAAGCGACGTAAAGGATCTAAAAAAGAGCTTTGAGGTAAATCAGACCACGATCTTTAGAGACAGATGGCCTTGGTCGCCCGATTGGGGCGGAGAAGCTCCCGACGAAGATAAGCTTACAAAGCTTGAAATGTATGTGCAGACAATTGGCATTTCACCTTTTGGATTTGAAGTAAAAGGCACAGTGGATTCTTCACAGCCTACTCAAAGCAACGCTTTATGTTCATGGGGCAACATTTGGCTTATTTATAAAAACGGCGATAAAATAAGCGTTATACCTAAAGGCTCGCATATGGAAAACAACGGAGATTATTATGATGTGGGTTGCTACGGTAATTTCTCCGTATCACGAAGAGGCGTATACTCCATGGACGTACAGAACCTCGACGAACTAAAAGCCATAGAATTTGACGGCTTCACCGTGCCTATTGACGATGAAGAGGAAGAATAATGGGGGAGCATTGACAAAACAAACAAAAGCGGGTATAATATCATAAAAGGAGTTGATATTATGAGTACAAGAGAGATCGCATACAATATTATCGACTGTATGAGCGAGGAGCAGCTTTCGGCTTTTGTCGCGCTTTTCGGCAATGCCGCGGACGTACCCAACGAGGAGACTCTTGAAGCAATGCGCGAAGCGGACAGGATTGCTCATGACCCGAACGTAAAGGGATACACAGACATTGACGAGTTAATGAGGGATCTGCTGTCATGAAATACAGTGTAATGATATGCAGCATATCATCAATCTTATAGCCGAAGGTACAAATACAGCCTAGCTTTGCGAAAGGTACAGCGATCATGCCTTAAAAGGCAATTGGCGTGGTTTCAGAGAATGTCATATACGTCCGGACTGGCTTCTTGTTTATGAGATCGTTGAAGACGTACTTGTACTTTCTTTATCCCGCACAGGCACCCACAGCGACCTGTTTAAATGAAAACCAAAAACCGTGACCCGAAAATGGGTCACGGTTTTCCTTTTTAAATCATTATTCCGTATCTTCTTCGGCGCTGTCCGAATCTTCCGTATCGTCTGTATCCTCCGGTTCCTCGTCGATGACTACCTCGGAGGATTCCGCCTTTGCCGCTTCCGCGATCTCCGCTTCAAGCTCCTCTGCGGAGGGCTCCTCAACAGCGGCTGTCTCGGCTTCCTCGTCGTGTTCCGCTCTTGTGAACGAAACCACCTTAACGTCTCCCGAAACCCTCATCAGACGGACTCCCGTTGCGTAACGTCCCATAACGCGGATATCCTTTGCGCGGATACGGATTATTACTCCGTCGCTGGATATCATGATTATGTCGTCCTCCTCGTCCACAACCTTTATGCCGCAGACGTAACCCTTTTCCTCTGAAGTCTTATAGTTGAGCAGTCCGTAGCCGCCCCTGTTCTGGATACGGTAGGAATCAAGCTCCACACGTCTGCCGTTGCCCTTATCGGTAACGGTAAGAACCGTAGCTCCCTCGCGGACTCTCGCCATGGAGACAACGCTGTCCCCATCTCTCAGCTTTATAGCCTTTACACCGTGAGCCGATCGGGACATGGCTCGGATATTCTTTTCCTCTATCCTTATCGCCGCGCCCATTTTTGTAGCCACTATCACCTGCGCGTTTCCGTCGGTAAGACGTACTCCCGCTATCTCGTCGCCCTCGTCAAGACCTATGGCTATAAGACCGTTCTTGCGGACGTTCTTATAGGCGTCCAGAGAGGTGCGCTTTATCTTGCCGTTTTTGGTTACCATAATGAGGTACTTGCCCTCGCTGAAGTCCTCGGTCTTTATCATTGCCGCAAGCTTTTCGCCCTCGCCCAGGGGGAGCATATTAACAATGTTGAGACCTCTCGACTGCTTGGAGCCCTCGGGAATCTCAAAGCATTTAAGCTTGTACATATTTCCCTTGTTGGTAATGAACAGCACATGGTCGTGAGTGGAGCTGATGAACATTTCCTCAACGTAGTCTTCCTCGCGCTGCTTCATGCCGGAAACGCCCTTGCCGCCGCGGTTCTGGGTCTTATAGACGCTTACGGGCTGACGCTTGATGTAGCCTATGTTGGTATAGGTAACAACGCAGCTTTCCTCCGGGATAAGATCCTCAACGTCCACCTCGCCTGTAATATTTTCTATGGACGTTCTTCTCTCGTCGCCGAACTTGTTTTTGATGACTTCAAGCTCGTCCGAAACAATACCCATCATTCTTTCGTGGCTTGCAAGTATCTCGGTGAACTCCTTTATTTTCGCGTGGAGAGCCGCAAGCTCTTCCTCAAGCTTCTGGCGTTCCAGACCGGAGAGCTGAACAAGCCTCATCTGAGCGATAGCGTCAGCCTGAGCCTCGCTGATGCCGAAGCGTTCAATAAGTCTTGCCTTTATTTCGGGAGCGTCCTTTGAGGTACGGCATATCTTTACAACCTCGTCGATGTTGTCAACTGCGATCATCAAGCCCTCTAAGATATGGGCGCGCTCCTTTGCCTTGCGCAGGTCGAACTCCGTGCGGCGGCGGATAACGTCCACCTGAAACTCGATGTACTCATGAAGCATCTGCTTCAGGGTCAGCACCTTAGGCTCGCCCCGCACAAGGGCAAGCATATTAACGCCTACCGTTGTCTGCAAGTCTGTATAGGCGTAAAGCTTATTCAGCACTATCTGGGGAACAGCGTCCTTTTTAAGCTCCACAACTATTCTTACCGCGTGCTCTTTGTCGGACTCGTCGCGGACAAAGTGTATGCCGTCAACACGCTTTTCCTTTGCAAGGAAAGCTATTCTTTCCACAAGGTTCGCCTTGTTTACCATGTAGGGTATCTCGGTAACGATTATGCACTGCCGTCCCTTTATTTCCTCAATCTCGGCGCGGGCGCGGAGGGTTATTTTTCCCTTTCCGGTAGCGTAAGCGGCGCGAATTCCCGCACGTCCCATAATTATTCCGCCTGTGGGGAAATCCGGTCCCTTGATATGCTCCATAAGGCTTTCGGTAGAAATTTCGGGGTCTTTTATCATGGACTGTATCGCGTCCACAGCCTCATTAAGATTGTGGGGCGGGATATTGGTAGCCATACCTACCGCAATTCCCACGGAACCGTTAACCAAAATATTGGGGAATCTGGAGGGCAGCACCTCCGGCTCCTTGTGGGTATCGTCGTAGTTGGACTGGTAGGGGATAGTGTCCTTGCCTATATCGGCGAGCATTTCCCCCGACATTTTCGCCATTCTCGCTTCTGTGTAACGGTAAGCGGCGGGAGGGTCTCCGTCCATGGAGCCGAAGTTTCCGTGACCGTCCACAAGAGGGTACCTTAAAGAAAACGGCTGGGCAAGGCGCACAAGCGCGTCGTAGACCGAAGCGTCTCCGTGGGGGTGGTACTTACCCAGAACCTCGCCGACGGTATAGGCGCACTTGCGGTAGGGCTTTTCGGCGGTATTGCCCGCGTCGTTCATGGTATAAATGATACGCCTGTGAACGGGTTTGAGACCATCCCGAACGTCGGGCAGAGCTCTTGCCACAATTACCGACATGGAGTACTCCAAAAACGATTTTTTCATTTCGTTTTCGATATCGACTTGTATTACCTTAGAATTTTCGTCGTTGTACAAAATTTAACAACCCCTTTTAGAAGTAAGAGATAAGAAGTAAAATGTAAGATTTATTCCGAAAGCTTTCAGGATAATTTGTATCTGATTCCCATTATTGCCGAGAGCTTTTCCCGTATCCTTTGACATTCGTCCTCGGTAAAGGTTCTTTTCGGGATAATGAACACATAAGCCTTTTTCACCACAAGTATGAACATATCCTCTTTGTCGGTGATATCAACAATGGGGGAATCAAGATGTATCACCGTTGCGGGTATTTCCTCGTTTTCGCCGTCGAGAGCTATATCCGCTTCGGACTGTTCGGATTTCTCGGTTTGTTCCGCTTGTTCCTGTTTTTTCTGTTCTGTTTCCACATTTTTTTCAATAGGTGTGGAAATCTTTATTTTATCGGTAAAAAATTCGGCTTTATATTTTGTACCTTCCATAGCGTCAAGACCGCGCATAAGCTTTTTCCTGTTGGACACGGGAGTACTTACAAACCATATTCCCACGGAAATACTTATCAAAAGGCACATTGCGGGAAGCATAGGGTCCTCGGAGGTAATTATCATCATTACCGACGAGGTGACAGCCAAAGCAACCAAAAGCATTTTCCATATCAAAGACGTAAACACATATTTTTTCTGATAGACCTTGTAGCCTTTCAGTATCTCGTCTGATCTGCTTTCATACTCTCCCTCCGCGAGAAGCTCTCCCGCGGGAGGAGCAAGCTGTCCGCTGTCGCCGTCTCCGAACATTTCATTTAAAATTCCCATAGAATTTCCTTTCAATATCTGTTAGGGACGGGAAACCCGTCCCCTACAAAATTTATATGTCTAAAGATTCTACATATTTGGCGTTTTTCTCGATAAACTCACGGCGGGGCATAACCTTGTCCCCCATGAGAATTGTAAATATCTCGTCAGCCTTAACAGCGTCCTCCATTGTAACGCGGAGCATTGTTCTTGTTTCGGGATCCATAGTGGTCTCCCAAAGCTGCTCGGGATCCATTTCACCGAGACCCTTATAGCGCTGAACGTCTATCTTGGCATTCTCGTTATTGCCTTTCAGCTCGGCGATAAATTTATCCCTCTCCGGCTCGGAGTAGGCGTACCTCACCTGCTTTGTTCCTTTGCTTACCTTAAAGAGGGGAGGCTGTGCGATATAGACGTTTCCGTTTGTGATAAGGGGGCGCATGAATCTGAAAAAGAAAGTCAGCAGCAGTGTTCTGATATGGCAGCCGTCAACGTCGGCATCGGCCATTATTATTACTTTACCGTAGCGAAGCTTGCTGATGTCAAAGTCCTCGCCGATAGAGGTACCCAAAGCGGTAACCACCGGCATAAGCTTTTCATTGCCGTACACCTTGTCGATACGGGCTTTTTCAACATTGAGCATTTTTCCCCAGAGAGGGAGTATAGCCTGGTAACGTCTGTCCCTGCCCTGCTTTGCTGAGCCTCCCGCGGAGTCTCCCTCGACGATATATATTTCGGTATACTGAACGTCCTTTTCGGAGCAGTCGGAAAGCTTTCCGGGAAGCGAAGCGGACTCCATAGCCGACTTGCGGCGGGCGGTCTCACGGGCTTTTTTTGCCGCTTCTCTCGCACGCTGGGCAGCCTGGGACTTGTCAAATATGGAACGTGCCACGGCGGGGTTTTCCTCCAGATAGCACATAAGCTTTTCATAGACCATATTTTCCACAAAAGGACGCACCTCGGGGTTGCCAAGCCTGCCCTTTGTCTGTCCCTCAAATTCGCAGTCGGTGAGCTTTACGGAAACTATCGCGGTCAGACCCTCCCGTACGTCGTCGCCCAAAAGCTTGTCGCCGTCCTTGAGAAGATTGAATTTTTTTCCGTAATCGTTTATTACCTTGGTAAGCGCGTTTTTGAAACCGTTTTCATGGGTACCGCCGTCGGTGGTGTGGATATTGTTGGCAAAGGACAATATAAGCTCGTTATAGCTGTCGTTGTACATAAGAGCAACCTCCGCGGTGGAGTCTCCCTGAACGCCGCCGACGTAGATGACCTCTTCCGCAAGCGGTTCAAGACCTCTGGTCTTATGGATATGTTCAACGAACTGCCTGATACCTCCCTCATAGTGGAGGGTCTCGGAAAGAGTCTCGCCGGGGTTTCTCAGATCGGAGAAAACTATTTTAACGCCCGCGTTCAGGAAAGCCTGCTCACGGAGCCTTTTCAAAAGCACCTCATAGTCGTAGACTGTGGTTTCCTCAAATATTGCCGGATCGGCTTTGAACATAACTGTAGTACCTGTTTCCGTAGTTTCGCCGATTATCTTCATAGGCTCGTCGTACTGACCGCCGTTAAAGAAACGCTGATAGTGTACGTTTTTGCCGTCCTTAACGGTAAGCTCCAGCCATTCGGAAAGAGCGTTTACAACCGAAGCACCAACGCCGTGAAGACCTCCAGCCACCTTATAGCCGCCTCCGCCGAACTTTCCGCCGGCGTGGAGAATGGTATAAACAACAGTGGCAGCAGAGATACCCTCTTTAGGGTGGATACCCGTAGGTATACCTCTGCCGTTATCGGTAACGCGGATAACGTCCCCCTCTAAAATATCAACGGTTATCTGTGAGCAGTACCCCGCTAATGCCTCGTCGATTGCGTTGTCAACTATCTCGTAAACAAGGTGGTGCAGACCCTTCGGACCTGTGGAGCCTATATACATTCCGGGACGTTTCCGAACAGCTTCAAGACCCTCCAGAACCTGTATTTGATTTTCGTCGTAGCTTTGATTGCTTTGAGTTTCGTTAAGGATATCAGACATTTTTGTGCCTCCGTTTCAGAGATTAAAAATAGGATCTATTATAAACTATAACAACTATAACAGGAAAAATTTTTTAATGTTCAGCGTTTTGCAGACGGAAATCCCGCCTGTCCGCGCTTTTTAAGAGTCGCGGCTGAAATAGGGGAAATATATACTGTAGAGCTTTTGTTCTCCGAGCATATTATAAAGGATTTCGGCATATCATAGCTGACATTTTTTACCGAACCGCTTTTTCCTGCGGCGGCAAGAAATTCTTTCGTGTGTTTGCTTACCGAAGTATTTTCTATATCGAATATGCCAATAATTCCTTCCGCTCTTACCGCCGTGTCCTCGCCGAGATGAAGATACATTTTACCGCTCCTGTTCCTTGGTTTCGGCTCTGCCGTTTTTCATTCTGAAAATTTTTCCGCTTGTCATATCTGTAACAGATTTTTCGTCGCAGCAGGTTATTATCACCTGCATATCCTCAATATTGTTAAGAATGAACCGCCGTCTTTTTTCGTCCAGCTCGGACAGAACGTCGTCCAGAAGCATTACCGGATATTCTCCCTGTTCCGCTTTCAGTATCCTTGCGTGGGCAAGCTTCATTGCCAGAGCCGCCGAGCGCGCCTGTCCCTGAGAACCAAAGTCCCGAACGGAAAGACCGTCTATATAGGCTCCTATGTCGTCCCTGTGGATACCAACCGTGGTAAAGCCCGCTCTGAAATCATTTTCGGCGGAAGCTTTCAGTTTTTCGGCGTACTCCATTTCAAGACTTTCGGTATCATTGAGTCTCCCGTCAAGAGTATCGTAAACCGTTGAATGGTAATAAAGGTCAAGATTTTCCTTTCCGTCCGTTATGGAGCTATAGAGAGGTTTGGTATAATTATTGAGGGTTATACAAAAAGCGTATCTCAAAACGGAAATATAAGTTCCCGCCTTGACAAGCTGGTCGTTCCAGACGTCAAGAAGCTCCGCGCCCGAACCGTCCCGCCCTATGGATTTCAGCGCGGCGTTTCTCTGGGCAAGTATCATATTGTATTTGTTAAGTGCACTGACATAAGAAGGTTTTACCTGCGCTATGGAAAGATCCGCAAAGCTTCTGCGGTTATCGGGAGAACCTTTTATAAGATTCAAATCCTCGGGAGTGAAAACCACGCACCGGAAGCTGCCGAAAAGCTTTGACAGCAGCGGGAGCTTTACTCCGTTTAGGGTAACGGTCTTATCTTTAACAGAACCTTTCCTGACCTCGAATTCTATACGCTGACTTCTTACAGAATCGGTAAAATCCATGCTTACCTTTGCGGCTTCCTTGGCGAAACCTATAAAGTCCTTGTCTCTTGTTCCCCGAAAGGAACGGCAGCCGGAGCAAAGCCATACCGCTTCAACAAGATTGGTCTTTCCCTGAGCGTTTTCTCCGCAGATGATATTCATTTTCGGGTCGGGAACTATGTCCACTCCCTCGAGGTTTTTATAGCCGTCGGCGGTGATACGGTCGATTATCACATCAACAGTCCTTTACCTTTAAATTTATTCGACGGTAATATCCTGTCCGTTTACCGTAACGGTGTCTCCGCTGCGTATTTTTTTGCCCCTCATGGTGCATATCTCTCCGTTGACTTTAACCTTACCCTCGAGGACAAGCTCCTTTGCTTCCGAGCCTATAGCAGCGGCTCCCGCAAATTTAAGGAGCTGGTCAAGCTTTATGAAGTCGGTGGTTATTTTTACATTATTATCCAAATTAATTCTCCTTTAATATCTGACAAAGGATATATTGCAAGGGCACATTCCATATGCGTATATGCACCCGTAGATACGGTGAAATCTAACGGCTGTAAACAGGATAATCATTCGGACTTTAATCTCATGGGGAGAACCAGGAACGTGTAAGCATTTCCCTCCATGGGCACTATCTTCATTGGCGAAAGTCCGCCGTTGAGCTGGAGCCTTACCTTGTCAGATTCCGAAGCTTTCAGCGCTTCGGAAAGATATCGGCAGTTGAAGCCTATCTCCACCGGAGGACCAGACATATCCGCCTCCATTTCGTCGTTGAGCTTTCCGAGAGCAGACGAGCATGATATCTTTACCTTGCCGTCCTTGAAAAGACACTTGACCGGAGCTTTCGCTTTTTCGTTTATAAGAAGCATACATCTGTCAAGACAGGCTATAAGCTCCCTCGCGTTTATGATTATTTCCGTGCTGTGCTTTTCGGGTATAGAACCCTTGTAGTTGTGGAACTCTCCCTCCAGCAGTCTTGACAGAACCATGTATTTGCCTATCTCAAAGGTGATATGTTTTTTGGATACGTGCATTGTAACGTTTTCGTTCTCGTCGTCCTTAAGAAGCTTTGAGACCTCTGACAAAGCCTTTGCCTTTACAACAAAATTATAGTGGTCGTCCGACTCTATATTTTCGGAACGTACCGCAAGACGGTAACCGTCTATAGCAACAAGGTTAAAGTTATGGTCGATTATATCGAAAAGCTCTCCCATAAGGATAGGCTTGTTATCCGCAACGGCTACCGCAAAAATAGTCTCGTTTATCATATTTTTCAGCATTGGCTGACGGACTGTGAAATTGTCCCCCGTGTCATGATCGGGGATAGATGGGTATTCGTCCGCGGGCATAGCAAGTATCTTATACTCCGCGTTCGAGCCTCTGATAGTTGTGGTAAGATTTTCATCCACCTCTACCTCTATCGTTTCTGAGGGCATTTTTCTGATTATCTCGTTAAAGAGTCTGCTGTTAAGGATACATTCCCCAACATCGTCGGACTGTACCTCTATCTTTGTCTGGATACCCAGCTCCAGATCGTAGCCCGTAAGCTCCAGGGAACCCTTGTTAAGATAAAGCTTTACGCCCTCCAGAGCGGATATTGTGGATTTCGGCGGTACAGCTCTTGAAACGTTTGCCAGAGCTTCGTTTATTTCCGCCTGTTTGCATATGAATTTCATTTTGTACAGCACAGTCCTTTCCTGTTAGAAGTTAGATATCATAGTTAAGAGGTTAGATACTTTGTATTCGCTATTTGCTTTCGCAAATACAAAACAGTAATTTTAATTTATAAAAGCAGACTATTTGGGGAATGAATATGCGCCTGTCTTTGCAATGATTTTGTGTAAATATATAAATATGATAATAATACTATAGGAGCAGCAGTAGAGATGTATAAAATGTTGAAACTCTTCTCTCCATGCGGCGGGGACTTGCTTTGCCGTTCCCAGTGGCCGCAGATAAAAAATTGTTGAAAAGAGGAAACATTTTTTCCCATGTTGAAGCTCTGTTGAATACTTGTCCGCAATGTCAAAAAAATATTAAAAGTTTTGTTGAAACTTTTCCGGATCAACAAAATGTTGAAAAATACTTTATACAAAAAGTAATGTAACGGATTTACACGGTATAAAAAGGCAGTTTGCAATTTTCAACAATGTTTTCAACACCCTGTGGAAAACTGATTTTACAACTGACTGTAATTTTTGCTTTACATTTCAAATGAAGCTTTTGCGTGGAATGTACTCCGCTGTTATAAAAGTCTGTACAAAGTGTTGAAAAGAGCTTCAAGCCTAATTGCTGCGTATGTTGTTGATGATATCCTCGATCATTTCCCTTGCGCGGGTATCCTTTTTCATAAGCTTTTCAATGTCGTCGCAGTAGTATATAATGGTGCTGTGGTCTCTTGCTCCAAGCTCCATTCCTATGGATTTAAAGGACATATCCGTTACGGATTTCAGTACATAGCAGCTTACCTTTCGGGCAATGGATATCTGGGCGCTGCGCTTCTTGGAGATTATGTCTTCCGAGGTGACTCCGTAAACGCTTCCCACCTCGTTCAGTATCCTGTCAAAGGTAATGGGAGCTGAATTTTCCTCGGAAAGTATTTCCATTACCGCAAGTCTTGCCTGAGCCATTGTAGGTGGAGTACCCACAAGGTGCTGACCCGCTTTCAGCTTTTTTACACAGCCCTCAAGCTGTCTGATATTGGTTTTCAGCTTGTTGGCTATGTACTCCGCAACGTCGTCCGGGAGCTGGAGATTGAGAAGCTCCGCTTTTCGGCGGATAATGGCTACTCTCGTTTCAAAATCCGGTATGGATATATCTGCGATCAGACCCCATTCAAAGCGTGTCCTGATGCGGTCCTCCAGAGTTTTTATATCCTTTGGCGGACGGTCGGAGGTCAGTACTATCTGCTTGCCGACCTTGTGAAGCTCGTTAAAAGTGTGGAAGAACTCCTCCTGTGTGGAATCCTTGCCGGCGATGAACTGAACGTCGTCAAGAAGCAGGATATCCGCACCCCGGTATTTTTTATGGAACTCGCTGGTGTCCTTTTTCTGCTTTATAGCGTCTATAAGCTCGTTTGTAAAGGT
This sequence comes from uncultured Oscillospiraceae bacterium, assembly GCA_910584715.1. Classification (GTDB taxonomy): domain Bacteria; phylum Bacillota; class Clostridia; order Oscillospirales; family Ruminococcaceae; genus RGIG8773. The sequence goes on along the minus strand of CAJUAN010000030.1, from coordinate 20,601 downwards.
CTCGCCAGTGACATAGATAATATTCATTGAGGGGTTGAGACGCTTTATCTCGTTGCTTATAGCGGTCATAAGGTGGGTCTTGCCCAGTCCCGAAGGACCGTGTATAAAGAGGGGATTATAGGTGCTTCCCGGCTCCTTTGCCACGGATGTGCAGGCGGCGTACGCAAACTCGTTTGAGCGTCCTACTATAAAGGTATTGAAGGTGTAGTCGTATTCGGCGTTGGAAAAGGATTCCTCAAGCTCTATGCGGCGTTTGTTGGGGTCGTCGTCCTCTTCCGCGGAGGAATCGTCGGTGATTATGCTTATATCCACGTCGAAGCCCAGTACTCCCGCAAGGGCTTCTTTAAGGATAGCTGTATAGTTTTTGGTGATGATATTGGCCTGGAATTCGGAGGGTACCGAAAAGCAGGCGACGTTTCCGTCCAGCTTTACGGGGATCAGGGATTTGATCCATAGGCGGTAAGCCACGTCCGTAAGCTCGCCGCGTTCGATTTTTTCCATGCAGTAATCCTGCACCTTGTCAAAAACTTCCACAAAGGATTTCATATTTTTATCTACCCCTTTTAGGCGTTCAGGCATATGGGACAGCCCGTTTTGAGTTTTCTTTTGTTCATAAAAAGCGAATTTAATATACTATTTATTATAGCATAAATCCCGATTGATTGCAAGGGTTTTGGCATACTTTAGGGTATGATTTTGTAAACTTTTAAAGATTTTTTCGTTGTTTTTTGTTTGTTTTTCTGATGTGTATTTTTTAGGATTTGTGATTTATGAAAATTAATTTTTGGTGAGGTAAATTTTTGTTTAGCGGGGAGTCCCCGCCGCCTGAGTCACCCTCCTACACAATTTTGTTTGAATCATTATATAGCAATACCCCCTCAAGGGGGCGGGAAGTTTGTTGGGATTTTATTGGTTGTACTTTTTGTTTGCTTTGTCTTGATATAATATTCTTGGATTTTATAGATAGTGCGTGGGTGCGAGGGACACCCCTCCCAGGGAAAGGGGGGAGCCCCAGCGTCCCTTAGTCCCGATTTTCTCCCCCCTCTCCCTTTTTGGTGCCTGACCCCCGACTTCACGCACTTACTTTATAATCCAAGAATAATAAATCAAGACAAAACAAACAAAAAAGTACAAAGAAAAACAATAATTTAAAACCTCAACAAACCTCCCCGCCCCCTTGAGGGGGCATTGCTATCTAATGATTCTAAGCAAAATTATGCAGGGGTGTGACTTTCCTGCACCTATAGTGCAGGTGCCCGCGGGGACTCCCCGCTAAACAATAATTTATTACTTTCAAAAGTTGTTTTTAGTCTGTGCTTTTTAGTGCTTGATTTATTAACAATTGTATGATATAATTATTTTACTTTTAAGTTTTTCAGACTCAAAATTATTATGAAATGAAGGAAAACAAAATGTCCGAAAATTACGACGTAATTATAGCAGGTACAGGAGCCGGAGGTCTTTATTCCGCACTGAATCTCCCTCAGCACCTCAAGGTGCTTATAATCACTAAGCGGGAGCTTATCCTCTGCAATTCCGCTCTCGCTCAGGGAGGAATAGCCGCCGTCTATCAGCCCGAGGACGACAGCACCCGTCTGCATACCAACGATACCCTCATTGCGGGAGGCTTCAAGAATAATCCCGACAGCCTGAAAATTCTTGTCACCGAAGCCGCGAACGAGATCGAAAAGATAATCTCCCTCGGCGTGGACTTCGACCGCGACGAAAACGGAAAGCTCCACCGCACCTTGGAGGGCGGTCATTCCCGCCGCAGGATATTCCACCACAAGGATTCCACGGGCTTTGAGATAACCACAAAGCTCCAGGAGGCCGTTAAAAAGCTTCCCAACGTTACCGTTATGGAAAACGCCCTGCTGTGCAGAATGAAAAAAACCTCTACAGGTTTTTCCGCCGATATCCTTTCAGACGGCGTACATAAGACCTGCAACAGCCGAAGATTTATTCTTGCCACGGGCGGTATAGGAAGAGTGTACGACTACACCACAAATTCCGCTATAGCTACAGGAGACGGCATTACCCTTGCTTACGAAATGGGAGCGAATATCAAAAACCTGTCGCTTATACAGTTCCACCCCACAGCTTTCAACAACAAGCATACGCGGGAATGCTTCCTTATTTCCGAAGCTGTCCGCGGCGAGGGGGCTTACCTCAAGAACCGCGACGGCGAACGTTTTATGGGGAATTATGACGAGCGTCTGGAGCTTGCTCCTCGCGATGTTGTATCCCATGCCATTGTTACAGAGGGTCGCCGCCTTGATTCCGACGAATTTTATCTTGACATTACTCACAAGGATCCCGATTTCTTAAAGAACCGTTTCCCCATGATCTATAAGTATCTGCTTAGCCAGGGAATTGACATGACTAAGGATATGATACCTATTTATCCTTGTCAGCACTATCTTATGGGCGGAATAAATGTTAACACTCGTGCTATGTCCTCTATCGACGGACTTTACGCGGTAGGAGAATGCTCTCACACAGGTGTTCACGGAAACAACCGTCTTGCTTCAAATTCCCTTTTGGAAGCTTTGGTTTTCGGCAGACAGGCCGCGGAGGACATAGGAGAGTCGCTTGCAAACGAGGATCTTTGTTCCATTGAGGAGCTTGAAAGTGCGGATTTCCCCGTAAACGAAGCGGTGGAGCCTATCCCTCACGGTTTAAGAACGGAGATTCGACATATCATGCAGAAATCCTATTTTGTCATTCCCGATATGAAAGAGGCTCTTGCGGGATTTGAACGGATCTCCGAGATAAAGCGTTTTTTGGAGGACGGGGATTTTGCTGTAGATTATAACTATGTGGAGGCTAAATCTCTGGCTACGGTTGCGTACCTTATTTTAAAGGAAGTTATTTAACAGCTGGCAGCCGGCAATGTAAATTACGGTTTTACGACGAATTTTGTTAACCTGCGGAAAAATGCTTGACAAATAATAAAATCGGGTGTAATACTATAAATGTAATAAGTGATGCTGAGTGTTTAACAGTGACACGCAAGCGAAAAACCCTGAGGGTGCTGCCTCGGAGTTTTTCTTTGGGCTAATTGTCGTGCTTGTCTCTGCTTAACCACTTGCTTATGAGGTTACTCACCACATTCGCCGCGACGGATAATATAAATGAAATTATGTAATTCACAGTTTCCACCTCCTCATTTGCGGAAGAAGCCGACAATGAGGTAATTATATTACGGAATGAATATTTTGTTAAATTGTAATACTTTAAGTATAAAATTTTTAGTAATATACAGATATTTGGCTTGCCCTCAGGAAATATCAAGGAAATTTCTCTGCAATTGTGAATTTTTTTTAAAACCTCTTGACAGATATAACAGGAGTGTTATATAATTAAACCTTGATGGGACAGGTGTGTCTTTGTTTAAGGATGTTTTAAGCCGTCCCGACTGATCAAACCGTACAGCAAGGAGGAGAAACAATGAAAAGAACTTATCAGCCCAAAAAGCTTCACAGAAAAAAAGAGCACGGCTTTATGAAAAGAATGGCTACGAGAAACGGCCGCAAGGTTCTTGCGAGAAGAAGAGCCAAGGGCAGAGCAAGACTTACTCACTGATTAGGTCTGAGCAAAACAAAATGATAAGACCGCAGGGGGTACAATAACCTTTGTTGCGGTCTTTTTGTTTCATTGATATAATAAGTTATTGTTTTGCTTTTATCAAAAATATACTTTAGGTATTATTTTATATGAAATATACTGTTATTATAAAGGAAAATAAAGATTTCCTTAACGCCTATAAGAGAGGCGGTTATTCAGCGGGAAGAGCCGTTACGGTCTATTACCGCAGAAACGGCAGGGGAAAAAAGCGGCTTGGGATCACGACCGGTAAAAAGGTCGGAAACGCCGTCGTCAGGAGCCGATGCAGGAGGATAATCCGCGCCGCCTACAGAGAAAACGAGGAGCTTTTCCCGAGAGGCTTTGATTATGTGATAGTTGCCCGTCCCGGCTGCGGGAACTGCAAATCTACCCAGATAAGCAGCTTTTTGAAAAATAAGGCTCTGCCCTCAATTATCAAGTCTATGGGGAAAAAATCGGAAGGCGGCAGGTCTTCTGAAAGGGATAAAAAATAATATACAAAATGTAATGAAAAAAATATTATTACTTTTAGTAAAATTATACCGGAAGAAAATTTCACCGTTAAAAAAGCCTTGCTGCAAATATTATCCCACTTGCTCGGCGTACGCGCTTGAAGCTCTTGAAAAGCACGGCGCGCTGAAAGGTACGGCTCTGGTGGTCTGGAGGATACTCCGCTGCAATCCCTGGAGTCTGGGCGGGGTAGACGAGGTTCCCGACAAATTTAGTTTCTATACGCTTAGCAAACGCTACGGAAAGGGCAGGACTGTCCCTCCGGACGGTACGGTTCCATATGAAACGGCGAACATTGAATTGTTAAAAAATAAACAATAAGTTATTATTATAAAAATTATACGTAAAGTAAATATCATCGGAGGTCAAAATGAGCGAAATAATCGGCGTCCCTCTCGGGTACATCATGTGGTTGATGTACCAGATCACACATAATTACGCGTGGGCGATAATCCTTTTTACACTTATCACTAAAATAATTCTTTTCCCTTTATCCGTAAAGCAGCAGAAATCCTCCGCTGCGATGGCGGCTTTCCAGCCTAAGCTTGAAAAGCTGAAAAAACAGTACGCAAACAACCAGCAGAAGCTTCAGGAGGAGCAGATGAAGCTCTACTCCGAAGAGGGAATAAACCCTATGGCTTCCTGTCTTCCGCTTTTTATACAGTTCCCTATACTGTACGGTATCTTCGACGTTGTGTATCGTCCGCTGACCCATATTCTCCATGCGGGCAAGGACGCTATAACTGCTGCTACAGAGATAACCCGGAACATTTTTACCGCGGACGGAGGGGCTGTCCCCGCTTATTTTGAGCACCGTCCCGAGATCTATATAGTAAAGGAAGTTCAGAAGGATCCTTCTGCGTTTTCCTCAATGGCGGAGCAATTTCCCGAATTTGCCGAAAAAGTAGTAAACTTTAACAACAAGCTTTTCGGTATTGTCGATCTCGGCGACATACCCACGCTTCACCCCGAAGTATGGAACGCGGCTGCAGTTATACTGCTGATGATACCTATAATGTCCGGTATTATCCAGCTTATAATGACGATCTATATGCAGATACGCAACAAGAAGATGAATCCCGACGCTCCCAGCATGGGCGGCATGAATATCATGCTTTACGTTATGCCCCTGTTCTCCGTCTGGATCGCTTTCAAGTACCCTGCGGGTATCGGTTTCTACTGGACTATGTCCTCGCTGTTCAGCTTTGTGCAGTCTATCGTGCTGTACCATGTTTATACTCCCGAGTACGTGGCTTCTCTGGTGGAAAAGGATAAAAAGAAGCGCAAAAAGAAAAACCGTCCCAATATGATGGAGCGTTACCAGCAGATCATGGAGGAGCAGATGGCTGCCCAAAACGGTCAAAACGGTCAAAACAGTCAGAGCGGAAGCTCAAAGTCCAAGAGCGGCGCGGTGGCTGCAAAGGTCTCCGACGACGATGAGGAAGAGGGTACGTCCGAGGTTAAGATTTCCAGAGCAAAGCAGAAGGAATACGAGAAAATGATAATCCGCGAAGCAAGACGCAGACAGGCGGAGAAGTACGGCGAAGAATTTATCGACGACGATTGATAAAAAGATAAAATTAAAGTGAAAGGATAGGTCGGTATGGCAGAAAAAAGAGAAATTTTTACGGCGAAAACCATAGAGGAAGCTAAGGCTATGGCGGCGCAGAAATTCGGTACGGAGGAAAACAGGATAAGCTTCAGCGTTATCGAAGAACCTAAAAAAGGAATTTTTGGAAAGGTCAAGGGAGAAGCCAAGGTTGAGGCCGTTTACGAGCAGTCAAAGGCTGACACAGCGGGGGACTATATCAGGACGATACTGAAAAACATGGGTATCGAAAACGAAGTAAAGGTCACCGAAACAGAGGACGGCGCAGTTATCGAGATACTTGGAGATACGACAGGCGCGGTAATAGGCAGACGGGGCGAGACCCTCGACGCTATACAGTACCTTGCTTCAATGGCGGCAAACCGCGGCGATAAGGATTATTGCCGAATTACTGTGGACTGTTGCGGCTACCGCGAAAAGAGAAAGGCTATCCTTGAAGAACTGGCTGTGAAGATATCCAAGACTGTTATACGCACGGGCAGGACTTCCGCGCTGGAGCCTATGAATCCCTATGAGAGAAGAATTATCCATTCGGCTGTGGCAAACATAGAGGGCGTTGTTTCCAAGAGCGTGGGCGAGGAGCCTTATCGCAAGGTTGTGATTTCCTCTACAGCCCCCCGCCGCGACAGAAAGGACGGCTACAAGGGCGACAGGGGAGACCGTGACCGCAGACCCCGTCGCGATAAGAAGCCGAGCGAGTACACGCCCCGTTCCATGGATATGATGAAGACCTCCTTTGAAAAGGACTACAAGCGTCCCAAGCCGGAGGACAGCAATCTTGTTGAGGGCGACCTTTACGGCAAGATAGACATATAAGTGAAATGTTCCATGTGGAACATTTTAAACGATTTGAATAAATTCATGCGGGAGCATGGGAGGATTCCCGTGCTCCCCTTTTTTAGGGAGGTCAATTATGTCAACCGGTACTGCTGCGGCAATTTCAACTCCCCGCGCACAGGGAGGTATATCGGTCATACGTATTTCGGGGAAGGACGCTCTTTCCGTGGCTGACAAGGTTTTTCAGCCTGTTTCCTGTAGTATCCCGCCCTCGGAAATGGAGGGCTACACCTGCGCTTACGGAAAAATAGTGAACGGCGGCGAGGTCCTGGATGACGGTTTGCTGACGGTTTTCCGCGCGCCTAAGTCCTACACCGGAGAGGACGTTGTTGAGATTTCCTGTCACGGCGGTATTTTTGTCACCGAGCGGATACTTGCGCTTATTCTTGACAGCGGAGCCGAACCTGCCGGCGCAGGAGAATTTACAAAGCGCGCGTTTTTAAACGGAAAAATGAGTCTTACTCAGGCGGAGGCTGTTATGGACATTATTTCAGCTGACGGGGGCGCAGGGCTGAAATGCGCCGAGGCTCTTCGGGACGGTGCGCTGTTCCGACGGATAAAGACGGTTTCCGACAGAATGCTGAAGCTTCTCGGCTCTCTTGCGGCGTGGGTCGATTATCCGGACGATGATATCCCCGCTGTTGAGGAGTACGAAATAGAAGCTGTTCTCGAATCGGGAATTGCCGAACTGGGAGGACTTCTTGAATCCTACGAAAGCGGGCGTATCGTCAGAGAGGGCGCGGATACCGTCATTGCGGGACGTCCCAACGTTGGAAAGAGCACGCTGATGAATCTTTTGGCGGGCTGTGAGAGAAGCATTGTTTCCGACACTGCGGGAACCACCCGCGACGTTGTTGAGGAGTCCGTCCGTCTTGGGGACGTTGTTCTGCGGCTTTCCGATACTGCGGGTATACATGATACAGAGGATACCGTTGAGAGCATAGGCGTTGAAAGGGCGCGGAAAAAGCTTGGTTTCGCCGATCTTATACTTGCGGTTTTCGACGGCGGAAGTCCGGTTTCCGACGAGGACAGGGAGCTTGCGAAAAAGTGCCGCGGACGGAACGCGGTCGCCGTTCTGAACAAATCCGATCTGGAACAGCGTTTTGATTTTGCGGAAATTTCCGACTGTTTTAAAGACAGCGTAACGGTTTCCGCCGAAAGGGGAGAGGGGCTTGACGCTCTTAAAGCCGCGGTTGAAAAGCTTTACGGAATATCGGGTTTTTCGGCGGATATGGGTATACTTGCAAACGAACGGCAGAGAAGCTGCGCTCTGAAAGCAAGGCAGTGCTTCACGGAGGCTTTGGAAGCTCTCAAAGCGGGAGCGACCTTTGACGCGGTTACCGTTCTTATAGACGGCGGCGAAAATTCGCTGTTGGAGCTTACGGGGGAAAAGGCCTCCGAGGCTGTTGTGGACGAGGTATTTTCCCGGTTTTGCGTGGGAAAATAGCGGCGTGAAAACGTCCGATAAATTGAAAGGATTATTATAATGTTAATTACACTTAAAAGGATAAATATGTTCAGCAAGGATTACAGAGAGATAAGCCGTCTCTACAGAACTGCTTTTCCCGCCGATGAAAGAGCCCCAATGTGGCTTCTGACCATGAAGTCGGGAAAAGAAAACATTGATTTCTGGGGCATTTATGCCGACGGAGAATGGGTCGGGCTCGCCTATGTCATCAGCGAGGGCAGTGCGTCCTATCTTTTCTACCTTGCTCTTTCGGAAAGTATGAGGGGCAGGGGAATAGGCAGCAGAGCCATGCAGTCGCTTTTGATACATTACGAGGGACAGCGGATATTTCTGGCTCTGGAGCAGCTTGACGAGTCCGCGGACAATTTTGAGGAACGGCAAAGGCGCAGAAAATTTTATATGCGGAACGGCTTAAAGCCGCTGCCCTTGACTATTCGCGAGGCGACGGTGACATACGACGTAATGGGTACGGGTCCCGTCAAGCCGGAGGAATACGAAAGCATGATGAAAAAATATCTCGGCGCGGCAAGCAGGCTGGTGTCAATGGATATTAAAGAATGAATTTATTTGCAAATGTTCCATGTGGAACAATTTGCAGTTCGGGTCTTCCCGTTTTTGGAGGTCAGAAAATGAGTCACTATATAGACAGCTATGACGTGGCTGTTATCGGCGCGGGACACGCGGGGGTGGAAGCCGCTCTCGCCGCCGCCCGTCTCGGCGCGAAAACCGTTATGTTTACAATATCGCTGGACAATATCGCCAATATGCCATGCAATCCCTCTATCGGAGGTACCGCAAAGGGACATCTTGTCCGCGAGATAGACGCTCTCGGCGGCGAAATGGGCAAAGCCGCCGACGCTTGTTTTATCCAGAGCCGTATGCTGAACAAGGGAAAGGGTCCTGCGGTACACAGTCTGAGGGTCCAGGCGGACAGGGTAAAGTACCACAACCACATGAAAAAAATATGCGAAATGCAGGAAAACCTTGACGTGAAGCAGGCGGAGGTAACGGAGATACTTACGGAAAACGGTACGGTTACCGGAATAGTTACGCACCTTGGCGGCGAGTACAGGGTAAAGACCGCGATAATCGCCACAGGCACTTATCTGAAAGGACTTATCCATGTGGGGGACGTTTCCTATGAAAGCGGTCCCGACAGCACTTTGCCCGCGCGGGGGCTTTCGGACAGTTTGAGAAAGCTGGGCATTGAGATACGCCGCTTCAAGACGGGTACCCCAAGCCGCGTCCACCGCCGCTCCATTGATTTTGACAAGCTGGAAATACAGCACGGCGACAGCAACATTCAGCCCTTTTCCTTTGAGACCCCGCGGGAGGGACTTGAAAATATTGTGCCCTGCTATGTTGCTTACACAAACGAGGAGACCCACCGAGTTATCCGCGAAAATATTCACCGTTCGCCTATGTATTCGGGAAAAATTGAGGGTATCGGCCCGCGATACTGTCCGTCGATTGAGGACAAGATCGTGCGGTTTTCCGAGCGTCCGAGGCACCAGCTTTTTGTGGAGCCCATGGGTCTGGATACCGAGGAATTTTATTTGCAGGGAATGTCTTCCTCTTTGCCCGAGGACGTGCAGATCGCGTTTTTGCGTACTATAAAGGGACTTGAGCGCGTTGAGATAATGCGGAACGCCTATGCTATTGAATACGATTGCTGCAATCCTCAGGATTTGAGGCATACTCTTGAATTTAAAAATATCAAGGGACTTTACGGCGCGGGACAGTTCAACGGTACCTCCGGTTACGAAGAAGCTGCCGCCCAGGGACTCATCGCGGGAATAAACGCGGCTCGGTACTGCAAGGGGCAGGAGGGGATAACACTCAGCCGTTCGTCGTCCTATATCGGCACTCTTATCGACGACCTTGTGATAAAAGGCTGCCTTGACCCTTACCGCATGATGACCTCCCGAAGCGAGTACAGGCTGTTGCTCCGTCAGGATAATGCGGACGAAAGGCTTACTCCGCTTGGATACGAGATAGGACTTATTTCGGAAGAACGTTACAAATTGTTCCACGTGAAACAATTGCAGATAAAGCAGGAAATTTCCCGCGTTAAGTCGAAAACCTTGTCCCCCACGGCTGAGCTGAACAAGCTGCTGACCGAAAAGGGTACGGCGGAGATTTCCACAGGTGTGAAGATGAGCGACCTTATCCGACGTCCGCAGATATCCTACGAGGACTTAAAGTCCTTTGACAGTGAGCGTCCGGAGCTTCCATTTGAGGTTCGGGAACAGGTAGGCTTGCAGATCGAATACGAGGGCTATATCGAACGGCAGCTTGCGGAGGTCGAGCACGTACGCAAGCTTGAAAACAAGCGTCTGCCACAACCATTTGACTATAAGAAAATAAAGGGTCTGAGCCTTGAATCCCAGGAGAAGCTGAACCGTATCCAGCCGGAAAATATCGGTCAGGCAAGCAGAATATCCGGGGTGTCTCCTGCGGACGTGAGCGTACTTATAATTTGGCTTTCCGCCAACAAATAAGGGGGAGCGATATGTCGGTATTACTTGAATATGAAAAATTTACGGAACTTTTTTCCGAGGAGGGCTTTGAAATTACAGAAAAACAGTACGCGCAGTTTTCTGCATACGCCGTTGCTCTTGTGGAGTGGAACGGAAAAATGAACCTTACGGGTATAACCGATCCGGAGGGGATTGCCGTAAAGCATTTTCTGGATAGTATCCTGCCGCTGAAGTTTCTGGATATCCCCGAGGGTGAAAGTATTATAGACGTGGGAACGGGCGCGGGATTTCCCGGAGTGCCGGTAAAAATATACCGTCCCGGCCTGAAGCTGACGCTATTGGACAGTCTTAACAAACGTGTTAACTTTCTTTCGGCAGCTTGCGGAGAGGCAAATGTTGAAGCAAGATTTGTACACGCGAGAGCCGAAGAGGGGGGACGGAACGCCGCCTACAGAGAAAAATTCGGAGCGGTATTTGCAAGAGCAGTGGCGGCAATGCCTGTGCTTGCGGAATACTGTCTGCCCTTTGTGAAAGTGGGAGGAATATTTGCGGCAATGAAAGGTCCCAGTGAAAACTATCGGGAGGGCGAAAACGCCGTAAAGCTTCTGGGCGGAGAGATAGCGGACGTTAAGGAGTACGCGCTTCCCGGCGGGGACAGGCGGGTACTTATAACAGTACAGAAAATCAAGCCCACAGCGGAAAAATACCCAAGAAACGGCGGTCAGATATCTAAAAAACCGTTATAAAAATGTTCCATGTGAAACATTTTCAGTGCAAACAGATGTTGGTTGTACGTAAATTGTTCCACGTGGAACAATTTTTATATTTTATCTGCTAAATTTGCAAAAATTATTGCATTCGTTAAGAAAATATGGTATAATTAATGTTATCGAAACTGAAAGGAAGACTGTCATGGCAATTATAATTGCTGTCGCAAATCAAAAGGGCGGTGTGGGAAAATCCACAACCGTCGTTAATCTTGCGGCGTGCCTGGGACAGAGAAAGAAAAAAGTCCTTTGTGTGGACATGGATGCCCAGGGAAATACTACGAGCGGGTTCGGAATCCGTAAAAAAAATGTGGGAATATCTACATACGACGCGCTTCTGGGACTTCGGAGGATACAGGAAGCGGTCATCAAGACCGAGTTTGAAAACGTATGGCTTGTGCCCGCGACCTCTTCGCTTGCCGCTGCCGATATCGAGCTTATCGAGGTGGACAATATGCAGAAGCGTATGAAAATGCAGCTTCTCACCATAAAGCAGGACTACGATTACATACTGCTTGACTGCCCGCCGTCACTGTCGCTTATACCGGTAAACGCGCTCTGCGCCTGCGATACGGTGCTTGTTCCCATGACCTGCGAATACTTCGCAATGGAGGGACTTTCCCAGCTTGTGGAATCCATACGTCTGGTGAAGCAGCGGTACAATCCCACAATAGATATCGAGGGAATACTTTTTACCATGTTCGACGGACGGCTAAACCTTACAAGCCAGGTTGTAAACGAGGTGAAAAAGCATTTCCCGAAAAAGATGTTCAAGACAGTAATACCGAGAAACGTGCGTATTTCCGAGGCTCCCAGCTTCGGAAAGCCGGTGGTGTACTACGATAAAAGCTCCCGCGGCGCGGAGGCTTACGAAACGTTTACGGAAGAGCTTCTGAAACGGCACAAGGCTGCCGAAAAAGCTCTTGCCGCGTCGAAAAAATAAGGAAAAGGGGGTAAAATGTTCCACGTGGAACAATAAGCTATGGCAAAAAAAAGCTTGGGAATGGGTCTTGACGCGCTTTTCGGCGATAACGGAGCCGAGGGCGGCGACACCCATACATTGAGAATTTCCGAAATAGAACCTAACCGCAAGCAGCCCAGACAGGATTTTGACGAGGCTGCTATTGCGGAGCTTGCGGACAGTATCCGTCAGCACGGACTTATTCAGCCGATAGTTGTCCGTCCGATGGAGGAGGGCTATCAGATCGTGGCGGGAGAGCGCCGCTGGAGAGCCTGCCGTATGCTTGGCATGAGCGACGTTCCCGTTGTGGTAAAGAACTTTACCGATGAGGAGACCGCTCAGATCGCCCTGATAGAAAATATTCAGCGGCAGGACCTTAACCCGGTAGAGGAGGCAGCCGCGTACCGCGCTCTTATGGACGAGTACGGCATGACTCAGGAGGCTCTTTCTAAGGCGGTGGGTAAATCCCGTTCCGCGATCGCAAACTCTGTCAGACTGCTTAATCTTCCCGATGAAATAGTGGAAATGCTCCGTAAGGGAAAGCTTTCCTCGGGACAGGCTAAGGCTATTGCTTCGGCGGATTCCGAGGAGACAATGCTTGAAATAGCAAAGCTTGCGGTGGACGGAAAAATCACCGTCAGAGGGATAGAAAAGCTTGCTTCCGAAAAGACGGATAAGGGTGAAGCGGAGGAAAAGCAGTCCGCGCCGAAGACAGCCGAGGAGCGGTCGAACATGAGCTACATAACCGAAATGCAGATAAGCCTTGAGGACCATTTGCAGAAAAAGGTTAAGATAACCTCAAAGGACGGCGAAAAGGGTACGCTTGTGATTGATTTTTACAGCAAGGACGAGCTTACCGACCTTGCGGACAGGCTGACATGCTATTGAGAGTCAAGATTAAGAACGGCACGTTATGTTTAATTTTAAACAAAACGCGCCGTTTTGACATTTTACCGAAAAAAAGCATGGTATAATAACGCTGATAAAAAATAAAGGAAGTGCGTTGCTATGCCGTTTCTCGTTAAGGAAAAAACTCTTAACAAGGTCATTCAGGTGGAGACCGCGAAAATAGACCCCAATCCCTATCAGCCGCGGCGCGAATTTGACGATATTGACGGATTGGCGCAGAGTATCAGTCAGAACGGGATACTGCAGCCGCTGACGGTACGCAGGACAGACGACCGCTTTCAGCTTGTGGCAGGGGAGCGGAGGCTCCGTGCGGCAAAGCTTCTGGGAATGGAGTTTGTCCCGTGTATTGCAGTTACAATGACTGAGAGAAATTCCGCGGTAATGGCGCTGATAGAAAACATTCAGCGGCGTGATCTGTCTGTTTTCGACGAGGCGGAGGCTATCGCAAGGCTTATAGATTTTTACGGAATGACCCAGGAGGACGCCGCGGTAAAGCTGGGAAAGTCCCAGTCCTCCGTGGCGAATAAGCTCAGGCTGCTCAGACTGGACAAGTCCGTTCAGGGAAAAGCCGCAGAGTACGGTCTTACCGAGCGTCACGCGCGGGCCCTTTTAAAGCTGGAGGATACCCCGAAGCAGCTTGCGGCGATCGAGGTAATTCACGAAAGACGGCTAAACGTGGAGAATACCGAGCGGTACATAGACGGTCTTATCGAAAAGGAGCGGAATTTTGCCGACCTAAAACGGCGCAGCGCGGCTTTCAAGGATGTGCGGCTGTTCGTCAATACCATAAACAAAGCGATAGAAATGATGAAAGCCGCGGGGATAAACGCGGATTCCAAGAAAATTCAGGACGAGGACTATATCGAGTACATCGTCAGGATACCCACAAAATAATGAAAAGCGGACGACAAAAATCGTCCGCTTTTTGCAAAATGTTCCACGTGGAACAATTAAAGCTCCTCGCTGTAGGTATGCTCATATGCCCTGTAATCCGTAAGATTGAAGTCCCCTTCGTCCTTGTAATTTATCCATGATTCCTCGTAGACTATTTTGCCGGTCTTATAATTGTAGCTGTATCCGTAATTCAGGTAATAATTATATTCTTTGACCCGTTCTCCCATGCCCTTGTAATTTTTCTCAAACTCAGCCGTGCGATTCAGTATATCCTTTTTAATATCCTTGCTGTAGACCGTTTCAAGGTCGTAGGGCTTGCGGATAATTTTGGTTTTTTCCTTGTTCCTGTCCACTGTAAATTTATAGGTGTAGTTTGTCTGCACGTCGTTTATGCAGTAGCTCAAGATCACGTCCGCTTCTCCGCCGCCGCGGCCGGAAATGTGGAGCGAATAGTCGGAAAGATTAAAATTGCTGTCATATTTTTTAATGGACTTGAAAATGCCGTCCATATCCTTTTCGGAATCAAGGCAAAGTATTTTACCCTCGTTTTCGATATTTCCCGCCGCTGTAGAATTCAAGCTTCCGTTGCGGAAAACAAGCCTGCCCTTTTTGCCGATCTTAATCGTACCGTAGTTGTCAAGATGTCCTCCATGGATATAGAATGTGCCGTCCTCTATTTCAAGAACGCCGTCCCGCTCAACGCAGACGGTACCTATTATTTCGGCAGTCGCCCCGCCGCTTATGACGAGTCTGCCGCCGCTCATTGTGTCGGGACTGTTTCCGATAGGCTCAATTCTCAGTTTCTGTCCGCTTTCAATAGTGAAATCCTTATCAAAAATTTGCTTTTGCCATATTTCCATGTATTCCGAAGAGAAAAATTTTCCTTCCTGCGTAAATCCTATACCTGCAAACGGTTCAGGAGATTCATAATCATAAAAGTAGTCGTAGTAATCGGTACCTGTCAAGTCCCTCTCGGGGTCGAATTCCTTTTCGCTTGCCGATACCGCAGCCGCAGGGACAGCCGATACCGCCATAACAGCCGCCGATACTGCTGCAAAAATTTTGTTCATTTTCATAAAAATCAATCCTTTCAAAAGTTGGCGAACGTCTTATATAATAAATACAACTTAGAACGGCAAAATTTTTCACGTAAAGAAAAATTTTTTTAAAATTTAAAAAAATGCAATTTTGACTTATTAAGGTATGGTTCTGTAGTATGAAAGTCCTGTCCCATCAAGGGGGCAGGACTCAAATAAACAGTCGGAATATTTTACGGCGGAGGCGGCTCAGCCCGAGGAGACCCCCTTACTTTTCAAACGCCTGTTTGATCTTATCAAAGAAATTGTTCCGCTTTTTATAGTTTTTGTTTTCGTCAAGGGATTCGTCAAAGGCTTTCAGCAGATCCTTTTGTTTCTTGGTAAGGTTCCCCGGAACCTCTATCGTAACGTGAACGAACTGATTTCCCCTGTCGCTGCGGTTCAGCTTTTTGATACCCTTGCCCTTGAAGCGGAAAATTGTTCCCGGCTGTGTACCCTCGGGAATGGTGTAGGAGACCGTTCCGTCGATAGTGGGAACGTCAACCTCAGCGCCTAAAGCCGCCTGAACAAAGGTTATGGGCATTTCCGTGTGAACGTCGTACCCGTCCCGCTCAAAAATAGCGTCGGGACGTACCGTGACGGTAACAAGCAGATCGCCGGAGGGACCGCCGTTCAGACCGCCGTGGCCCTGACCGGAAACGCGTATGGTTTGATCGTCGTCAATACCTGCGGGAACAGAAACGCTGATAGTTTTTTCCACGCTGACCCGTCCGTTGCCGTGACATTTTGAACAGGGGTTTTTTATAATAGTACCCTTTCCTCCGCACCTTGTACATGGCTTCTGGGAGGATATCATGCCGAAAGGCGTGCGCTGAGTTACCTTTATCTGACCTGTTCCGTGGCAGTCGGGACAGGTATCCGCCGAGGAGCCCGCCGCCGCGCCCGAGCCGTTACAGTCGGGACATTTCTCCATGCGGGAAATTCGAATATCGGTGTTGATACCCCTGCATGCGTCCATGAAACTGATGACAACGCTTTTCTGGATATCCTGACCCCGCCTGGGAGCATTGGGATTGCTTCTTGAGGAGGAGCCTCCGAAGCCGCCGAAAAAGCTGGAGAAAATGTCGCTGATGTCGCCCATGTCCCCGAAGCCGCCGGAAAATCCTCCTCCATAGCCTCCGCCGCCGTAGGAGGGGTCTACTCCCGCATGACCGAACTGGTCGTACCGCGAACGCTTTTCGGGGTCGGACAGTACCTCGTACGCCTCGTTGACCTCCTTGAATTTTTCCTCGGCTTCCTTGTTGTCGGGGTTGAAGTCGGGGTGATATTTTCTTGACAGCTTTCTGAACGCCTGTTTCAGTTCGTCCTCTGAAGCCCCTTTCTGAAGCCCCAGCACCTCGTAATAATCTCTTTTATCAGCCATATGGGCATTTCCTTTCATGTACTGTAAGTATATACTCCGTAAAACATTTCTGTTTGTATATTAGCTATAAAACAGCTTTCGGGCGGAAGATATTCCGCCCTCGGCTTTTTATGCGGGAACTATAGGAACTCCCCGCTTATTTCTCTGTAAAGTCCGCGTCAACAAAGTCCGCGCCCTCGTTTCCGTTGTTATTGCTGTCATCAGAAGCTCCGCCGCCCATATCGGCAGCGCCGCCCTGATCCTGCTGAGCCTGCGCGCCCGCAGCCTGGTATACCTTCTGGGAAACCTCGTAGAACGCTTTCTGAAGCTCCTCGGTCTTAGCCTTGATATCGTCGGTATTGTCGGTTGCATTGGCAGCTTTAAGCGCGTCTATCTTGGACTGGATATTAGCCTTTTCCTCCTCGGAAACCTTGTCGCCGAAGTCCGCAAGAGCCTTTTCACACTGGAATACCATGTTCTCGCCCGCGTTCTTTGCGTCAACAGCGTCCTTGCGCTTCTTGTCCTCGTCGGCGTATCTTGCAGCCTCGTCAACAGCTTTCTGAATGTCCTCCTTGGACATATTTGTAGAAGCGGTAATAGATATCTTCTGCTCCTTGCCTGTGCCTAAGTCTTTGGCAGATACGTTAACGATACCGTTCGCATCGATATCGAATGTTACCTCTATCTGGGGTACTCCTCTGGGAGCGGGAGCGATACCGTCAAGACGGAACACGCCCAGCTGCTTGTTATCCTTGGCGAATTCGCGCTCGCCCTGGAGCACATTGATGTCAACAGCGGTCTGATTGTCCGCGTATGTGGAGAACACCTGTGATTTCTTTGTAGGAATGGTGGTGTTTCTTTCGATCATTCTTGTGCACACGCCGCCAGCGGTCTCGATACCGAGGGAAAGGGGAGTAACGTCAAGGAGGAGGACAGCGTTTTCCTTGTCAACGTCGCCGGAAAGAATACCGCCCTGATATGCCGCGCCGAGAGCAACGCACTCATCGGGGTTGATTCCCTTAAAGGGATCCATGCCCATGAAGCTCTTTACAGCGTCCTGAACAGCGGGTATTCTGGAAGAACCGCCCACCATGAGGACCTTCTTGATGTCGGAGGGTTTGAGGTTCGCGTCGGAAAGAGCCTGCTTAACGGGTCCCATTGTGGACTGAACAAGATCGCTTGTGAGCTCGTTGAACTTAGCCTGTGAAAGCTCCATGCTCAGGTGCTTTGGACCTGTAGCGTCCGCGGTGATGTAGGGGATAGAGATAGAAGCGGAGGGAGTAGCCGAAAGTGTGATCTTAGCCTTTTCAGCCTCGTCCTTGAGTCTCTGCATCGCAAGCTTGTCGCCGGAAAGGTCTATTCCGTCGGACTTCTTGAATTCGTCTATCATCCAGTTAATAATTCTCTGGTCGAAGTCGTCGCCGCCCAGACGGTTGTTTCCGGCTGTGGCGAGAACCTCGGTAACGCCGTCGCCCATTTCAATAATGGAAACGTCGAAGGTACCGCCGCCAAGGTCGTAAACCATAATGGTCTGATCCTCTTCCTTGTCTATGCCGTAGGAAAGAGCCGCGGCCGTAGGCTCGTTGATGATACGCCTTACGGTAAGACCGGCGATCTGTCCCGCGTCCTTGGTAGCCTGTCTCTGGGCGTCGGTGAAGTATGCGGGAACTGTGATGACAGCTTCGGTAACGGTGTCGTGGAGATAAGCCTCCGCGTCCGCTTTCAGCTTCTGGAGGATCATTGCGGATACCTCCTGGGGTGTGTACTTCTTGCCGTCAATGTCTACCTTGTAGTCGCTGCCCATGTGTCTCTTGATGGACGCAACTGTTCTGCCCGCGTTTGTAACGGCTTGGTTCTTAGCGACCTGACCTACAAGACGCTCGCCCGATTTTGTGAAGCCCACAACGGAAGGAGTGGTTCTGCCGCCCTCTGCGTTTGTGATAACAGTCGCGTTTCCGCCCTCAACGACGGCAACGCAGGAGTTTGTTGTACCTAAGTCGATACCGATAATTTTAGCCATAAAAATCAACCTTTCTTTGTATCTGTTTTGTTTTATTCTGTAGGGGACGGGTTTCCTGTCCCGCGTGAACATTTAATTTTACCGCATTTATCGGGCGGGAAAATTCCACCGCTGCAATGGTCATGTGTTTCCTGTTCAAGGATTTGCCACGACCACCATAGCGCACCTTATTACCTTGTCGCCCAGCCTGTAACCCTTTTGGTACACCTGAGAAACGGTGTTTTCGCCGAAATTCTCGTCCTCCACCTGGCTTACAGCGTTGTGGAGATTGGGGTCGAATTCCTTGCCCAAAGCCTCTATTTCCTCAACTCCCAGCTTTTTTATCACCTCGGTGAACTGACCGTAGATCATCTCCACGCCCTTTTTGTAGCCCTCGTCGGAGCACTCCGCAGCCATTGCCCGCTCGAAGTTGTCTATTACGGAGATAACCTCGAGAGCCGCCTTTGCGGTTGCGTCCGCGGAAGCGTCGAGACGTTCTTTCAGGGAACGCTTGCGGAAGTTGTCGTACTCCGCCAAAAGCCGCAGGTATTTGTCCTTGTCGGCAGCGGCGGCTTCCTCCAAAGCTTTGACTTTAGCTTCAAGAGCAGCCGCAGGGTCTTCCTCCGGCTTTTCCTCGGCTTCGGAAGCTTTTTCCGATACGGGAATTTCTGCATTTTCGGCTGCCGCTTCCGCTTCGGTTTCAGCAGCGGCTGTTTCCTCGGCGTTCAGACCGTCCTTTTCTTCATCTATCATTATTGGGAATGCTCCTTTCCGTTGTTTCGTTTAATCGTCGTTTTCATCGTCCGGGTCGTCACCGTCGGATATGATATCCGTTATCCTGTCGGTAAGATATTCAAGATAGGGAATTATCTTAGCGTAATCCAGACGCATAGGACCTATAACTCCCAGAGAACCCGCTGTCTTTCCGTCCTTTTTTATCTTCGAGACTATCATGCTGGAGTTTTCGATAATGAAGCCTCCGTCCTCGCCGAACAGTACCTGCAAGTCGCCAAAGCTGTCGTCAAGCATATTTTTCACAACTTTGTTCTTGTTCTCGAAAAACCTCACGATTTGGTCGGAATTGATATCCTGCCTCGTTAAAAGATTTTTTTCGCCCTGGAGTTTGATCTCGTTGTCCTTGAAGCCCTCCGCAAGCTCGCACACGCCCTGCAAAAGGGGAGCAAGGGTAACCATGTAGGCTCCCATGGCTGAGACAAGACGGTCGATAGTGTCCCCGTCAAGATCCTCAATAGATACGCCCTGGAGATTTTCCGCCATATAGCGGCTGAAAAACTCTATCTGCTCGTTGGTAAGGTCGAACTCCAAACGGCACACCTTGTTTTTGATGTTTCCCGAGGAGGTCACCATAAGCAGCACATACATGCGCCTGCCCGTGGGGATAAGCTCTACCTTTGTTATCACCGAAAATTTCGGAGCAACGTTTTTCACTACCGTAGCGCAGTGGGTAAGCTCCGCGAGAGCCTTTGACGCGCTTTCTATAAGAGCGTCCGCCGTGGGAACGTCAACGTCCAGACAACTGTCAAGGAGAAGCTTTTCCTCCTCTGACAAGACCTTTGCGCTCATAAGCTCATCGATATAGAGCCGGTAGCCGCTGTAGGTGGGGATACGTCCCGCCGAAGTATGGGGCTGTTCAAGGTAGCCCAGCTGTTCAAGCATTGCCATATCGTTTCTTATGGTAGCGGGCGAAACCCTTATATCCGGCAGAGCTGCGACAGCCTTTGAACCGACCGGCTCTCCCGTTGTTATATAGGCGTCAACGACCGCGGCAAGAATACGGCGTTTTCTTTCGTCCAGCAGTTCGATCACTTCCTTGAAAAAATCTGCGGCGGGTATTGGGCATACATATTAGCACTTGACCCGATCATGTGTTAGCACTCCTTTTCTTTGAGTGCTAATTATATTATACACCGCATTTTTGGTTTGTCAAGGGTTTTTGAGAAAATTTTTTATTTTGTTTGGGAAATTCCGTGAAAACATAACAAAGCCTGAGTGTAAAGTAATTTTTATTTATATAAATTTTTGTTTAGCACACCAACGTTATTGCCTCGCCAGAGATTAGCTGGTCAAGCTGAGCACAGCTTGCGGGGGTCAAGGGGGCAGA
>CAJUAN010000029.1 GCA_910584715.1 uncultured Oscillospiraceae bacterium | reverse complement strand
TTAGTAAGTTTGTATTTAATCGCTCTTCCGAGCGTTTAAATCTTCCTGTTAACTCTTTCAGTCTACTGACTCGTCAGCCTCTCAGCTGACTGTTCCTTTATTTCCACTCGCGGACTCCGAGCTCTTTTTCTTTGGTTTAGCTTCCGGTCTTTGGCTTCGCCTTGACCTTCCGCTTCCCCTCGGAATTTTCAGGGTTCTTCTTTTTCAGGTTCGTCTGTTGTTCAATTTTCAAGATTCCGCGCTCCATTATTTGGAGCAGTTCCACATTTTGTGGAACTTTTAAAGTATATCACATAACTTTGAATTTGTCAAGAGGTTTTTCAAAATTTTTTCAATTTTTTTCAACCGCTCCAAGCATCTCGGTTAAGCGACTTAAATATATTACCACAATCAAAATCATTTGTCAAGCGTTTTATAAAATTTTTTCAAAAAAATTTTTCGCGGGATTTTAAAAACCCCGCGAAGCCTTTATAATAAACGCATTTGCGGCATTTAAACGTTTATAAAGTAAACCGATTAAATCGCCGCAAACACGGTTTACGATAATAATTTTCCCTTCGCAAAAAAAAATATTACCGAAAAAATTTTCCTTGGACTTTGGTTTTGAAGCAGGAACAAACTTTATTGATTGTTTTGCAATTTCAAGTTCATACTTTTTATATAGACTATCGAAAAATCCGTATCCTGTCAAACAGGATACGGATCTAACGCACAAATAAAAAATAATATAATATTTTTTTATAATGCCTTTCCCATAAAACGCTGCGGCATATTGCCGAAATTTACAGTGCGAACCGCGTCAATGATCTCCTCTTTACGCTTGCCGGCATCGGGCAGGTCGCAAACTATATCGTTAAGATCATACGGTCCGTTCCTGAAATGTCCGACCGACGCTCCATGGAATTCGCCGTCGATCAGCAGGTACTGCAACGGTTCGCAGTCATATGGAAGCCCCTCGGTCAAGCCTTTTGCAAGTTCTTTCAGGATATGCTCGTGTGATTTATACATGAAGTCGTTCCTATGAACGGCGTACACAAGATTCAATGTCTTAGGCACATAGTTTTCAATAGTTTCAGCATCGGTACTGAGCATATAGCCTGTTTCAAACGCCGCCAATACGCCGTCAGAAACAAGTTCTCCAACCGCCTGTTTAATGTCTTTCTCAGGTATCTTATAGAAAGACTTTGCCATTGCAATATCAAACCATACAAGGCGGTATGCAAACCTCTTCAAAACGGTTTTCAGAGCTTCAGTTCTTGTATATCTGTCAGGCACAGCTTCCGGAAACATTTCAGAAAATTTGTACCAGCCGCGATCCCACTCGCCGTCATACTGATCCTCATATACTAAAAACGCTTCCTGCAAGCGGTGCAAAGCGGGGGTGATCTCTTTCACCAGCAGCCCGGTTTCCTCCTTGATATGCTGAATATTGACGGGTCCTTCCCTATCGATCAGCTCCAGTATCAGCAGCTGTATTTCATTGGGATTTTTCAGAGGCTTGCGGTAAAGAGCCGCAAACAGCTCCAAATCACACGGTTCGATCCAGCCCAAATTTCCGCCGGAAAATCTTCCCTTGATAAGTCTTCGGTCAAGCTGCCTGCTTCGGTTAAACTCTATATCGTCGAAGCCCGCGCGGAAGGAAAGCGTCGGCGGCTCTCCAAAGCCGTTCCAATAAACGTTCTGTCCCGGCTGGGTATCGCGGTACAGTTCCGGATATTCGTTTTCATCAGCTTTATTTACAAGATGCTGGCGTTCCATGCGCAGCGATATTATCTTTTTATCCATTCCGTTTCTTTCCTTTCGGTCAGCCTTAACAGCAAAGATATTTTCAGAACGCGGCTGCTTTCGATATGCCGATAAGGTTCACTCTCGCAAACTTGCTTTATACAGCCTAATGTGAGAACAATTTCGCAGCAATTAAATATGTTTGTATAAAAATATTTCGGGAAATCCGTAAAAGAAAAGGCTCCTGCATTTCTGCAAGAACCTTTCCGGCTGCGGGTACTGCCCGCTGGCGCAGAAGGAGGGATTTGAACCCTCGCGCCGGTTACCCGACCTACGCCCTTAGCAGGGGCGCCTCGTCACCACTTGAGTACTTCTGCATATGGTAACAAATAAACTATTTGATTTGATGATTGGCGGAGAGGGTGGGATTCGAACCCACGGTCCCTTTCGGGATCACCGGTTTTCAAGACCGGCTCCTTAAACCGCTCGGACACCTCTCCGAATAACCTCGGACGGATCGCCGCACAATTACTGACTAAACTGCAACCTGCGACTAATATAGTCTACCACAAAAAAGCCGCTTTGTCAATAGAAAAAATAAATTTTTCTGATAAATTTTGTAAACAAAAGCGGGAAAACGCTTGAAGCGTCTCCCCGCCGAATATTCTGCAAATTCTAAAAGCCGGCTGAACCGATAAAATTAAACTCTGAACACGCCTATAAGCTCCCGCAGGATCGACGCCTGACCCGAAAGCTCCTCTGAAGCCGCCGCGGACTGCTCCGCTGTTGCAGAGTTAGTCTGAACAACGCTGGATATCTGCTCGATACTCGTTTTGATCTGTTCTATCATACCGGCTTGCTTTTCGCTTGCCGAAGCAATTTCCTTGACAACTTCCTCAACTCCGAGAGCCCGTTTCTCAACTCCCGCCAAAGCCTCGGACGTACTGCCGGCAATGCGCGAACCGTTGTGAACCGCTTCCAAGGACTGCTGAATGAGCGTCGTAGTGGTTTTTGCCGCTTCGGCAGACTTTGAAGCAAGGTTTCTTACCTCGTCGGCAACAACGGCAAAACCCTTTCCTGCCTCGCCTGCTCTTGAAGCCTCAACAGCCGCATTAAGGGCAAGGATATTCGTCTGGAAAGCAATATCCTCAATAGTTTTGATGATATTTCCGATATGCTCCGAGGTTTCGTTTATACTTGTCATAGCTCCGTTCAGACGTGACATTTCACTTATCGCGGTATTCATATATCCGATAGTTTCCTCGGCAAGCTTGTTTGCGCTTTCGCAGCTTCCGTAATTTTCTTCAACTTCGGTAGTAATAACAGCTATTCTCGAAGCAAGCTGCTCTATTTCTGAAGCCTGCTCGGTAGCGCCCTGCGAAAGAGCCTGCGCACCGGAAGACACTTGATCTGCGCCCGATGTTACCTGATCCGCGGAAGTGTTTATCTGAGCAATAGTTTCGCCAAGCTTGCTGTTAATATTTTTTATATAGCCCAGCAGCTTTTCAAAGTCTCCCACATAGTATTCTGCTCCCGTATCCGTATTCACCCCGAGGTCGCCGTCCGCCATAGCTTCAAGTACGCGCCCGATATCGCCGATCATATTATTGAGACTTTCAACCACAGTCTGGGTAGCCATGGCAAGTCTGCCCGCCTCGTCCTGCCTGTGTATTTCCGGTATGCCGCTTTGCAGATCTCCCGCTGCAAGCTCCTCGATCCTTTCGGTGCATAAACGAACCGATCTTCCGACTCCCATTCCGAGTCTTGCCGAAATGATTGCCGCAATAACAACAGAAACCACAACTACAATAACAGTAAAGTAAATTCCTCTGATCGTGCTTTCAAGAAAATCATTTGCAGGCGCATATATGGCAAGGGACCAGCCGTCTGTACCCTCTATGGGGCTATAGCCCATGAACCTTTTCTCACCGTCAAGAGTATATGAATCATAGCCGGCGTTTCCGCTGAGCATGGATTTATGTATCGCAGCGATATCGCCGTAGCCTCTTTCCGCCGCTGCGGGGTCTTTTGCCGTTTCGCTGATATTCTCGCCTTTAAGTACCACGTCGCTGTCAATGTTAGCGATCGTGCTGCCGGACTTGTCGATAATATAAGCGACGCTGTTTTCGCTTGCCTTTATATCGCGGACGATATCGTTAAGGAACTCCTCGTCGGGAACGATATAAACGCAGCCGACAGATTCACCGCCGGCAACGCCGTCTTTCCAGAGAGGAGCTGCAACGATGACCGTTATCTTGCCCGTTACCTTTGAAATAAGCGGGGAGGACACATACGGCAGACCCTTCATTGCATTCTGGTAATATACTCTGTCGGTGTAGTTGTTGCCGTCCACGCCGTCGCCGTTTATATCCACAAGGTTGCATCTTTGAAGACCGTATTTTTCGGTATGGTTGTTCAGTATCTCAAGCTTGTCCTCAACTGGCACGCTTTCGTCGGACATTCTTTTTATCATACCCAGCTCGCTCGCAATATTTGAGTACGCCTGAATTTCCCAGGCAACGCGCTGCGCCGACAGTCCGGCGGTCTCGCTCAGGTTCATTTCAGCCATTTCCATTGTGGACTTGTAGCTGAGAGTACTGGCGAACGTACCCAAAAAGAGCAATGAAATAATAGTCATGATAACAATCGTATAAAAAATTTTTTTGCCTATTGATTTCAAAATGATTCCCCCAATTTAAATGTATAAATGCATAAAGCTTTTGTATTCCGAACCGTTAAAGCACGCGCTGTTCGTCATTTTTCTGGAGGACTCGCATGACTTCCGGTCCAAGTTATTAATAGCTTATTAACATTATACCACTTTACTATAGATGTGTCAAGGGGTAAAAAGGCAGAATTACTAAAAAATTGCTTTCAGTCGGGCAAATTATTGTCAAACAATGCATTCCCGAGGAACAGGCACTGCGGAATTAAAAAAATGTTCACACTCAAAATCGTACTCGGCTATTGCTATTTTTGATCGGTTGCTGTATAATGATATAGTATCATGCTGCCTGAATGAAGCAAAGCATAACGATCGACAATGAGGTGATTCTTTGAGCTGGGAGGAAATTCTGCAGTGTACCGAGGTCATAGCGCGGTATCTTCTGCCTACCCTTAAAATATTCGGCTTTACCCTGATTTTTTCCATACCGCTTGGCATGGTTGTGGCGCTGCTTAAAATGTGCCGCTTCAAACCCGTGTCATGGCTGATAAATGTGTACATATTAATAATGCGCGGTACTCCGCTCATGCTCCAGATCATAACGATCTACTACGCGATACCTATGCTGAAAATGGCGGATTCGCCGTTCCTGCAAAATCTTTTCGCAGGAGTGGACACACGGAGCGACAGCTATCAGTTCACGGCGCTTATAACAGCATTCGCGCTTAACTATGCCGCCTATTTCGCGGAAATCTTCCGCGGAGGCATAGAATCCATCCCGAGAGGACAGTATGAAGCCGCCGCAACGCTGGGCTTTACCAAGCTTCAGACGTTTTTCAGGATAATCCTGCCGCAGGTGGTGAAAAGAATCGTTCCCGCCAGCTCCAACGAGGTCATCACGCTGGTCAAGGATACCTCGCTCGCTTCCGTAATAGCTTACGCGGAAATATTCCGCAAGGCAAGGGAGCAAATGGTCACATACAGCAATCTTACTCCCCTTTTCATTGCGGGAATTTTCTACTTTATCATGAACGCGCTGCTGACCGTGCTTTTCTCGGCAATAGAGAAAAAGCTTGACTACTATAAATAAAGAAGTGCGCCGCTCGTCAACGGCGTACCGTCTCTGAAAAAGGAGCTTTGAAATGGCAATACTGGAAGTGCGCAATCTCTCCAAAAGCTTCGGCGGATTGGAGGTTTTAAAGGATATTTCATTTGATGTGGAAAAGGGCTGCGTAACGGCGATAATAGGACCGTCGGGAAGCGGGAAATCCACATTGCTGCGGTGCGTGAACCAGCTTGAAAGAGCGGGGGGCGGAACGGTCAGCGTATGCGGAATGGAGCTTATCGAAGACTACAAGAACGGAAAGCCCGTTTACGCCTCTCCCGATACGCTGAGAGCAATACGCCTTAAGATCGGACTTGTTTTCCAGAATTTCAATCTGTTCCCCCATATGAGCGTAATGCGCAATATAACTGAAGCGCCTATGTGCGTACTGAAAAAATCCAAACAGGAAGCCGAAAAAACGGCTCTTGAACTGCTTGAAAAAATGGGTCTGTCGGGAAAAGCAGACTCCTATCCCTGCGAACTTTCGGGCGGTCAGCAGCAGAGAGTATCCATCGCCCGGGCGCTGGCTCTGAATCCGGAGGTACTGTTTTTTGACGAGCCTACATCGGCTCTCGATCCGGAGCTGACCGGCGAGATACTGAAAGTCATCAAGGAGCTTGCAAAGGAAAAAATGACAATGGTAATAGTCACCCACGAAATGGCTTTCGCACGGGACGTTGCCGATCATGTCATCTTTATGGACGGAGGCGTTATCGTCGAAGAGGGTACTCCCGAACAGCTTTTCGGAGCGACCCAGAACGAGCGCACAAAGCAGTTTTTGCAGCGCTATAACAATAACTGACCCGCGCGTGAGCCTGAAAAACGTATTTTATCAAATTATCAAAAAAATTGCCGTTTCTCTTGCATTTTCCGCAAAAAAAATGTATAATAATTACAAGCGTTTATGTGCAGTAATGGACAGCTTTCCGCCGTAAGCGTCCGTCTTTAATTTTTAACGGCGGGGAAAGGTCGATTTTTATGTTTAAGGAATTTACCGAAACCGCCGTCGCCAAAGCGAAGGAGGATATCTCCGTACCTCAGGGAATAATCGTTCTTATTGCGGTCGCTTCTTTCGTGACCGGTCTCATAATAGGAATAATATGCGCGTCGGGCGCGAAGAAGTCCAAGTCGAGAAAAATAAAAAAATCCTCGTTCAAAGCCGAGGATTACGCAAGAGACCTCGACTTTGAAAACGAGGACGACGACGAGGGATTTGAATATTCGTTCTGATCATAAGCGTTAACACAGTAAATTTTATCGGTAAAGGATCGTCAACAGTATGAAGCTTGGTATGGTTGGTCTTCCCAACGTGGGAAAAAGCACTCTTTTCAACGCGCTTACAAACGCGGGCGCAGAGTCCGCAAACTATCCGTTCTGCACCATTGAGCCGAACGTGGGCATTGTTTCGGTTCCCGACGAAAGACTGGACAAACTCAGGGATATGTACAAACCCGAAAAATTCACCCCCGCCACTCTCGAATTTGTGGACATCGCAGGTCTCGTCAAGGGAGCGTCCAAGGGCGAGGGACTGGGAAACAAGTTCCTTGCGGATATCCGCGAGGTGGACGCGATAGTCCATGTTGTCCGCTGCTTTGAGGACATGGACATCATTCACGTAGACGGCGAGATAAACCCCGCCCGCGACATTGAGACTATCGATCTGGAGCTTATCTTTTCGGATATCGAGCTCATCGAACGCCGTATCGACCGCGCTAAAAAAGCGGCGAAAGGCGATAAAAAATTCCTCGCGGAGGCTGAGTTCCTTGAGGATTTGAAAAAGCACCTTGAGGAGGGACGCTCCGCCCGCTCATACGGCTTCACCGAGGAGCAGGAGGAGCTTATAAAAAGCACTCCCCTGCTGTCGGCAAAACCCGTTATCTATGCCGCCAACCTCAGCGAAGAGGATTTCAAAAATAATATTGAGACGTCGGCGCACTACAAGACCGTATGTGATATTGCAAAGCGCGAAAATGCCGCTGTACTGCCCATATGCGCTCAGCTTGAAGCGGAAATTTCCGATATGGACGGAGAGGACAAGGCTATGTTCCTGTCAGAGCTGGGTCTGGAGGTGTCGGGTCTCGACCGTATAATCAAGGAGGGTTACGCTCTTCTGGGGCTTATTTCCTACCTTACTGCGGGACAGCCAGAGGTTCGCGCATGGACTATTAAAAAGGGCACAAAAGCTCCCCAGGCGGCGGGAAAGATACACTCCGACTTTGAAAAGGGCTTTATCCGCGCCGAGGTTGTCAGCTTTGACGACCTTATGAACTGCGGCTCAATGACCGCCGCAAAGGAAAAGGGACTCGTCCGCTCCGAGGGCAAAGAGTACGTCATGAACGACGGCGATGTGGTTCTGTTCAGATTCAACGTCTGAGTTTGAATTGAAAAGCTCAGTCCGTTCCGAGAAGGACATTCAGAATAAGCTTTTCATCGTACCCTATGGCTTTGTCCGCCACAAGGCTCGCAAGCCCGTGTATCATGAGATATTTTGCAAAAAAGTACTCCTTTGCGCGTTTTATATCCGATCTCAGTGAAGCGGCAAGGTTTTCAAGAACCGGTCTGAAAGCCTCCTCATTTATCAGCTCTTCAACGCTCTGGACAGAAAATTTCTCAGTCTGGAACAGGAGTCTGAACAGGTGCGGTTCCTCTGCGGCAAACCTGACGTAGGACGCGGCTATCTCAAGAAGGGGCTGCCCGAAACGTCCCGAAGGCTTCATTATGTATCTCATATGGAACTCGTCGGCTTTTCGCTGAACGTCCCTGCGTATACCGTCAACAGACGGATAATTGTACATTATAGGCTGGGTGGAACACTCCAGCGCTTTTGAAATGGTTCTTGCACTCAAGTTTGAGATACCGCTGCGGCGGGTTATCTCAAAGGCTGCGTCAAGGATCATTTCTTTTGTTATTCTTGTTTTAGGCGGCATAGCAGTCGCTCCCTTCGCTGTATTGTTAATATTATATAACATATGTAATATTATGTCAAGAGGTGTGCAAAAATTTTGGAGAAAAACAGTTTTATAAGTAACATATGTTATATATTAGCGGGAATTTGTCAAAAAATATTTATTAAAGCGGCACAGTTGCAATTATTAACCAAATATTCATACATTAAAAGGAAAAATATAGTATAATAAAAAAGTATTTTATTCATGAAAGGAGCATGATTATGGGATTTTTTGCGAATGCCGACGTTTCGGTGCTGATCGCTTTTGCGGCGTACCTGCTTGTAATGCTCGGCATAGGTTTTTATTTTTCAAATAAGAGCAAAAAAATGAGCGACTATTTTCTTGCGGGAAGAGGGCTGAACAGTTGGGTAACTGCAATGTCCGCACAGGCTTCGGATATGAGCGGCTGGCTTCTTATGGGACTCCCCGGAGCGGCTTATGCGACAGGCATGGGCAACTATTGGATAGCAATAGGTCTTGCCATTGGTACTATACTTAACTGGGCGTTTGTGGCAAAGCCTCTGCGCCGTTTCACCGAGGCGGCGGGGGATTCGATCACCATACCCCAGTATTTACAGAACCGCTTTAAAACCGAAAGTCCGATAGTCCGTCTGGTATGCGCTGTGGTAATTTTTATTTTCTTTCTGGTCTATACCACCTCGGCGTTTGTTTCCGGCGGAAAGCTTTTTCAGGTCGTATTCAATATAGACAGCAGTAACGAGCTGTACACTAAAGCTGCGGTTATAATTTCCGCGCTTATCATTATTGCTTACACTTTTATGGGAGGATTCAGCGCGGTTGCGTGGACGGATTTCGTTCAGGGACTCCTGATGTTCTTTGCAATAGTTGCGCTCCCTATAGCGCTTATCAGCGGTACGGAGAATTTCAGCGCGGAAATGATCGCAAGCACACAAAAGATCGTTGCGGAGGACTCGGATGCAAGCGGATTCGCTTCTATGTTCCAGGGGCGCAGCGCAAACAGTATCATAAGCGATCTTGCGTGGGCGCTTGGCTACTTCGGAATGCCTCATATTCTTGTGCGGTTTATGGCTATAAAGGACGCCAAGAGCGTTAAAAAGTCTGCGATAATTGCAATTATCTGGGTAATAATTTCTCTCGGAGCGGCAGTTCTTATAGGTATTTTGGGCAGGGTATATCTGGATTCACAGGGAATAATCCTATCCTCTGCGGATCAGGAGCTTATTTTTATACGCGCAGTAAAGATGCTTTTCCCAGGACTTATCGCGGGAATATTCCTGTCGGCAGTTCTTGCCTCGATTATGAGCACCGCGGACAGCCAGCTTCTGGTAACCGCCTCTGCTGTGGCAAACGACTTTTTCAAGGTAGTGGTGAAAAAGGAGGTTTCCGACAAGACTCTCATGTGGATAAGCCGCGGCTCGGTAATGGTAATATCAGTTATCGCCTGCATACTTGCCCTTGACCCCAAGGATTCTATAATGGGTATTGTTTCCAACGCGTGGGCGGGATTCGGAGCGGCTTTCGGGCCTGCGATACTTCTCTCGCTGTACTGGAAGCGTCTTACACTAAAAGGTACCGTCGCGGGAATAATAGCCGGCGCGGGTACAGTCCTGCTGTGGGACAACGTACTCAAGCTGGGCGGTATCATGTACTCGATAGTGCCCGGTTTTGTGCTTTCCATAATCATTACAGTGATCGTTTCGCTTATAGACAAAGAGCCCTCGGACGAGGTAAAAGCTATTTTTGAAAAGGCAAAGACAATAGAATAAGTATAGTCCCGTCTGACAATAAAAACAGACGGGATTTTTACTTCCTAACGGAGGAGTTTTAATGAAAAAATAACGGTCTGCCTGTGCGCAGCCTGCGGAGCAGGAAAATCAACGCTTGTGGATTATATGCGCGATAACAATATGTCGGACGGCTTTTGCTTCGTTGACGTCGATGAAACAGGTCTGAACTGGTGGGATTACGCCGGAACGGAAAATCCCGACCGCTATACGGAGGATTCCATAAAACGCGCGTCGGAAATTTCGGGAGACAAGAATCTGTTTTTCGGAAGCTGTATGAACCCCCAGACCCTTTTTGAAAAAATTACCCTGCCCGATGAGATCGCGGCGGTCTTTACTATAGCGCTCACAAGCTCCCCGGAGGAGATAACAAAACGGCTGAAAGCGCGCGACCCCGAAAGAATGTGCGGCAGCGACGAGTTCATAGATGAGCAGATTGCTTACAACGCCTGGCTCATTCGGAACTCAAACAAGTTTCAGCTCCACGTTGACAATCGAGATTTGTCCGTAAGTGAAACGTCGGAAACAATAAAGGCTTTTCTGGACGTTGTTTCGACATGCAGAAAATTTTCACAAAAAAAATTTGAAAAATTTCTTATAACCTATTGACAAATAATAATATATACAGTATAATATGATAAAATATTTATTATGAAAGGCTGTGTTATTATGTGTTTGAAAAAAATGGACTTCAGAAAAGCTTTTGCGGTGCTTTTTGTGCTTATTTTTACCGTAGCGGCGGCTCTGCCTGCAATGTCGGCAAGTGCGGCCACCAACAAATACGGGATAGGATCCGGCTACTACTCCCGTCAAGCTTATTACAGCACGCCGTATATTTTTGATATGGCATGGAGTTTTTCCACCCCAACGGAAAAACTCTACAGCAGCACAAAGATTGCGCTTTCGGACAAGGTATCAATGACAGTCTGGTACAGCAAAAATCTGAAAACCGATATGTCGGATAAAAACGTTGTCTCCGCGCTTTCCGGTGTTCTGAACAATATCAAAACTGAGCAATCCAAATCTGCCAAAATTCTTGTTCTGGAAATAAAAAACACGGGTAAGGCTTCCCCCGAAAGCCTTGTGGAGCAGTACTATAAGAATAATAATATTTCTTACTATGCGGCGGTGCTGCCCTTTGCGGACGACGAAACGCAGCAGACGTATATGAAAAAGTCTTATAGTGACAATAACGCGGCATTATTCGCGGCGTCTATTGGTGCTCTGGACAATGCGGAAATTACCGAAAAATATCTTAGCAAAGCTTATGATGATGACAATATCGCATTCTTTGCAGTATGCTTTGGCATTCTTGAAGACATTTTAAACGGCAAGGACTTTAACGCTTTGGTGAAAGAATATGCCGAAAAATCCTATGCGGACAACAGGACGTCTATCTTTGCGGTTCTTGCGATCGAAATGGACAACGATACTCTTAAAGATTGGTACGCCAAGGCGGACAGCGACAAAAAAACAACTTTCAAGTGGATTTGTGATGAATGCGATTGGGACGAATTTGACGGCGCTTGGAACATATTCGGCAATTGGGATAGTGTTTGGCACGACCTCAATGATTGCGACTATTGCCGTGGAGAAATACATCATTAAGCTTGTCCGACCGACGGCAGAGCATGAAAATCAGGCAATGTCCTGCCGAATGGAAATGCTTGAGCGGCGACGGCTTCGGACGGCTGCGCGGGGCTTAAAAATGTGGAAAGCTACGGCGAATGACTGAAGTTTAAAGAACGTCTTAAAAAACTATACGGCGAAAGCTACGTACCCTCGGAGGTATACTTGGCGGTTTGTGAAAACGACGGCAGGGTGGTCGGTATAATTGATTACCGCCACCCGCTTTCGGATTTTCTGTTTAAATTCGGCGGGAATATCGGCTACAGCGTCCGCCCCGACGAGCGGCGAAAGGGTTATGCAAAGGAAATGCTGGGGCTTATTCTCGCGCGGTGCAGGGAAGCGGGAGAGGCGCGCGTTTTGGTCTGCTGCGACAGTGATAACGAGGCTTCGAGGAAAACGATAGTCCGGAACGGCGGCGTACTTGAAAACGAGACCGCTGATACCGTGGGGCTGACAAAGAGCGGGACTATTCAGAGGTACTGGATAAACATTAAAAAGGACTTGATCGTATAGAAAAGAAAATAGTGGTTGACACCGGCGACAGCATTGTGATAACATTTCCCAAAAAAGGCTTTAACTTGGCAAAAAACATTATTCTTGAGATATTTATAATTTGTTCGGTCTACGCGCCCTTTTCAACGAATATGTGGTACTGCGGCGCGCGCGAAAATCCACCCGCCCTCGGTACTTTTTTCAATACGCTGTACTTCTTTGCGGCGGGGACGGTATTCGCGCTGTTTTCTGATAAAAAATGGAATATCCCGTTTATGGTATATATGCTGCTTACGGCTGTGGGTGGGGCTGCGTGCCTCATTGCTCCCGAGAGCGAGTTTGCGGAGGGGTTTAGTATTTTGGTTCTGCCGACCTATTGGGGTATTCTGTTTGTTACGGAAAATACCTTTATCTACGGCGGCATTGTGCTGCTGTTTGCGCTGGTTATGCTGTTCTTTACAGTACGCAAATATACGGCAAAAAAGAGTAAATAATTTTTCTGAAAACCGTTGACAAGCAGGAAAATTTGCGGTACAATAGTATATACTGGAAACGATTACACAGAAAGGGATTGTTTACTATGAGCGATAAACTGTACAGTATTCATATGGGAGCCGCAAAATGCTCTCTTGATCTGGGAGACGGCTCCGAGCGGGGCGAGTACGTCAATCAGGACTACATTCTCCGCACCCTGGGCAGACCTCACCGCGGCATCAGTCTGATGTACTGCTATTACCCTCTTGACAAGGAGTGGCCCGGCAGGATATCCGAAGTCATGAAAGACGCTAATGTGTCTTTCCAGTGGGACTATCCCTACGACGACTATTTTACCTACAAGGGCGGTTTAGGCGGCACTACCGACGACGAGCCTTTCACCTGCATGAGAGACGTGCGCCGTCACGGTCAGGACGTTGTTCTCACGCTGACAGTTGACCCGACCCTTAACGACGATTACCTTATCGCCGTTGCAAAAGACCTGCGTCCTTTCGGCAGAATGATGCTCCGTATCAACCACGAGGCGACCGGCGACTGGTTCGCCTTTACGAAGCGCACTACCTATCAGGGCGTTGCGGACTTTTTTGTACGGTTCAGCAAAATTATCCACGAATACGCGCCGAACGTCAAGACTATAGCCTGCATAGGCGGCGTTGAGCACCCCGAAAAGGGCAATGAGATCGAAATGGAAAAGGAGTTCGCCCAGTGTATCCCCGAGGCGGATATATGGTCGGTGGACAAATATATGGCTCTTCACTGGGGCTGGCCATTTGACGTTGCGGAAAGGGGCGGGAACAGCCATTCCCGCAGCAAGGTCAGGGACGTTTACAACCTTACAAAGCTCAGCTTCAACCGCTTCAAGGAGCTTAACGGCGGAACGGCAAAGCCCATGGTTATGTCCGAGTTCAACGCTGACGGCGACGTTACCGGTCCATACGACCAAGCTGATATGGTAAAGGAATTCTGCGATATCATGGAAGAGGACAACGCAGACTGGTTCAGCGGCTTCACGTTCTATCAGTTCCGCGACAGAGGACGTCTCGGTCTTGAGATACAGGATCCCAATAACGAGGACGTTGGTATTCCCCAGCCTGTTATGGATACTTATAAAGAAATTCTCCACAGCGAACGTTTCCTCCCGGAGTTGAAGCAGGGAGACGAAATAAATTTGCCCGTAACACTTCGCTGGGGCGGTTCGGAAGATGCGGAGGGTATTGCTGTACCCCTGCATTTTGAGAAAAATCCTCACTTCTGCGAGCTTTATTTCGACGATGACGACGAGGGAAATTACATGATCGAGCTTAACGGAATGTGGTTCTACAAGTCCCCGAAAGCAAAGGTCATCGACCTGATGAGCGCGTTTTTCGAGAAGCCCTTGGACGGTTCTGCCGACATGACCATGAAGCTTTTTGTCCCCCCCGCAAGCGGAGAGAACGATCCCTCCCAGGGTGACGACTGGGCGGAAAACTATTACTATACGGTAAAGAAGCTGCCGAAAGTACGCATTCTCTGCGAGCCGGTGTCGCTTTAAAAGCGGTTCGCGTAACGCTTGGAGCAGTCTTATTTCAAAACAATATCAAAACGTCCGCATATTTGAACGGTATGCGGACGTTTTTTGTATGCTTTGCAACTTTTTTTAAATTATATATTTACAATTGTAAGATAATATGTTACAATTGTATTGTGAACTTGCATAAATTTTACATATTTGACTTCAGCAGCAACCTACCGCGCGTACACAATATGAAAGGAATGATATTAAATGTCGAAAACGATCCTGATAACGGGCGGAGCATCAAGCGGCAAATCCAGGTGGGCGACCACTTATCTTGCCGCCTGCGACTACGTTCTTTATCTCTGCGCGGCTGAAAAGGTCGACGCGGACACTCTCAGACGAATAGAATACGGCAACAAGCAAAATTTTGTCGAGTGGGATATCAAGCCTGGCATTACCGAAAATCCCGCTGAAAATTTTACGGATCACAAGTTTGTTATTTTTGACAGTCTTGCTTCCTATACTTCAGAAATAATTGAAAAAATGTGCCCCGACCTTTCAAAAATAACCCACGAAAAAGAAAAGGAAATCGAAAGGCGTATCGTTGAGGACGTTACAAATATGTTCGACAGTATTATGGTCATTGACGGAACCATGGTCATAATAACGCTGGAAACAGGATTTTCCATTACTCCCGATAATCACGGTCAGGCTGTTTTCAGAAAAATCCTCGGAGTTGTAAATCAGCGCGTTGCAAATATGTGCAGCGAGGTTTATCTTTCCGCAAGCGGGATCCAGTTCAAAATCAAATAATGAAAGGATAGTGTACCAATATGACTTTTCAGGAATTTATTATGCAGGCTCGTTCCCTTGGCGCTTCAGATATTCACCTTACCGTCGGCGCACCCACCGTTGTCCGCATTAACGGCGAACTGAGAAAGTTCGGCGAGCTCAGCGATACCGTCGTTAACCGTACTATTCTTTCCATACTTTCCGCCGATCAGGAAAAGCTCCTTACCGAAGGACATGACATAGATTTCAGCTTCGAGATAGCAAACGGCGCACGGCAGCGCGTGAATGTGTTCCGCCAGAGCGGACGGCTTGCCGCTTCAATAAGGCTTCTCAACGATAAGATACCGACTTTGGAGGAACTGAAAATGCCTCCGGCGCTTTCGGAGCTTGCCCTGAAAAAGCGCGGACTTATTCTTGTAACGGGTCCTACAGGTTCGGGAAAATCCACCACGCTTGCAGCGATAATCGACAGTATAAACAAAAGCCGCGCCTGTCATATAATCACTATTGAAGACCCTATTGAATATCGGTACGTACAGGATAAAGCTACCATCCACCAGCGCGAGATAGGCAGGGACGTTGACTCGTTCAGCAACGCCTTGAGAAGCGCGCTGCGTGAGGATCCGGACGTTATACTGGTAGGCGAAATGCGCGACTATGAGACCATTTCTCTCGCTATGACCGCCGCAGAAACGGGACACTTGGTATTTGCCACTTTGCATACTTCCAGCGCAGCTCAGACTATCGACCGTATCATAGACGCATGTCCCCCGGAATCTCAGGATCAGATACGCGCCCAGCTTTCAAATATGATACAGGGCGTTATCGCGCAGACGCTTGTACCGACATTGGACGGCAGGAACCGTATCGCCGCTCTTGAAATAATGGTCGGAACAGACGCTATCAGAAATCTTATCCGCACCAACAAGATCGCTCAAATGGAGTCTACTATACAGTCGAGTGCGCGTCAGGGAATGTGTACTCTGAACGATACGCTTTCCAAGCTGTATAAAAAAGAGCTTATCTCCTATGAGACCGCCCTGGAGTTCAGCACCGACAGAACGGAGCTTGAAAAAGTAATTCGTTCCATGGCAGGATTCTGACGCGAAAAGTCACAAAGCTTATTTAAAAAATCATAGAATAACTTCTGATCAGCTTTTTCCGTAAAAATAAAAAATGCTGAAAACGTTAACGCCGCGCTTTGGCAATGCCAAAGTATGCGGCGTATATTTTTCGGTATAGGACATTCCCGCAGCAGCATAAGTTTAATTAAATAAAGCTTACGTTGTATGGAGTTGGATAAAATGTTTACCGAGTTAATAAATCTTGCGCTTGAAAACCTTTTGTTTTTCGCACTGCATCTGGAATCGGGCGGTGTGTTCCCGAAACCGCTTTCCGCCGCAGAGGAGGAAGAATGCTTCAAAAAAATGCACGAGGGAGACAGGACGGCGAAAAACAAGCTTATAGAGCACAATCTTCGGCTTGTGGCTCATATTATAAAGAAATACTATAACGTCACCACGGATCAGGAGGACCTTATTTCAATCGGCACCATAGGTCTTATAAAGGCAGTTTCGACGTTTGACTATTCTAAAAAAACGCGGTTTGCCACTTATGCTTCAAGATGTATTGAAAATGCTATTGTCTCTCATCGGAACACAATGAGAGACAATATGTTTTTTCGGAGGGACGGCTGGTTGTTTGTGTTGAAAAGTACCGCGGTGCTGTAAAATATGTCCCCTTGTATGAACACGTTTTCAGGCTTGCAGACTGTATGCTGCCGGCAAGTAACGAAACAACGGCAGACAAGCTTAGGTACTACCGCATAAAATGCGGATTGCTTCAAAAGGATATGGCGGAAATGCTGAAAATCGACAGGAGCACTTACGCTCGGTATGAAAGCGGCGCGTCTACAGGCTATCCTATCAATGTGATAAAAAAGTGCGCGGAAATTTTCGGAGTTGGTACGGAGAAGCTGCTTGACGGTTATAATCGCTTTATCTTTGAGGGGCAGGTGGAACAGGTAAAAAGAAAACGCCTTGAGTCCGGGCTGGGTCAAGACGCGTTCGGCAGGTTATATGGGGTAAGCGGAAATACGGTAAGGCGGTGGGAGAATGGGGAGGTGAGAATGAGCAGAAGGTTTTGGGAGAAAATATTTAACATGTACAAATAGTGTTTTATTGCGTTAAATCAAGTGTGGTGCTATATTATATCACATTTTTCAAAAAATTTTAAAAAACACTTGACAAAGCAATTTTGATGCAATATAATATAGTTGCAATTAAATTTAATTGCAACTATATTATATCAAGGAGAAGTGGTATTTATGCTATCAAAAAAGATATCCATTCAAAAAAGCTTTCGGATAGAGGCAAATATGGAGAAAGATTTGGAACTGCTGTCCGAAAAGCTGAATCGCCCGCAGAATGAGTTGGTGAATGCTGCATTAAATCAGCTAATGATTGACAACATGGGGTGGTTTGCCGAGGATTACTTGCTTGATTTATGCAAGAATTTTTTAGAAGGGAGTGTATCGGAAATTGAAATCAAAATTACTGGGTTGCGGTTAAGCCTAAAAGATACAGGGGAAACAATCGCATTTAATTATGACATTAATACAAAGAATTTTTCAGAGCATTGCAAAAACGGTGTAATAGTTAGCGGCGAGATAGGTCGTGCACTTATTAAAGGGGAACTAAAAGAAATCGCACTTAAAATGGGTATTGATTCCCCCGAAATACAAGAATATCTGCAGAACAGATTTGATTATATTTACTCAAGAGAAAAAAATATTCACAAGTTTGACCGCAATAAATTTATACGTCAATCTATTGGTGAAGAGCCGGAGGATCTCGAATATAAAGCATTGACAGCTGTAAAGATTCCATTTAATGATAAGGAGGAATAACTATGTTGGTTAAGGTGTCGTCATTAAACAGTGAAAGGGTTCATTTTTGGAACTATGAAACATTTAAAAAGCATCACGACGCAAAAGTAAAGTCATGGAGCAACAAAGGGAATCTTATTAATTTCATTGTATATGAAATTAACGGTAAGGTTGACCAAGAGCTTACACATTCATTAGGGTTGAAGTTTGAGTATTTGTCCCAATAATAGGGGGTGATAAAAATACTGTGTAAAAATGGTTTATGCCCCGTTTTCATTTGACTTGAAAGCAACAACGTTTTCGATTATTTCAGCAATGCGTATGGCTTCCTCGTCTGATAATCCACTCATTGCTTTTTCTATTCTATGCTTTGCTTCGTCCGAGGTAGGTTTTACATCTACGTTAAAATCAAGTAAGTCAGCCATTGAAATCTTTAAACCGTTGCATACCTTATATATAGTCTCAACTGTGGGGCAGCGTTCTCCGCGTTCAAGCCTGCCAAGGTACGCCGGATAAATTCCCGAAGAAAGTGCCAGCTCCTCTTGGCTTATTTTTCTTTCGGTTCGGAATTTTTTTATACGCTGCCCTACAGTATATGAAATTTTATCT
Source organism: uncultured Oscillospiraceae bacterium (assembly GCA_910584715.1). GTDB lineage: Bacteria > Bacillota > Clostridia > Oscillospirales > Ruminococcaceae > RGIG8773. The sequence continues at coordinate 14,521 of CAJUAN010000029.1, read as the reverse complement.
CTTTTAAAGCTCACTTGTACACTTCCTTTATACCTATATAGTATAACTTTATACTTTATTAGCAGTTTACACAACGCCTTTTATTAGCATATAAAATATTCACTAAAATTATTGACAACACTTTAACGGTATGATATAATAAAAATGCAAAAAAATGTTGAATAAATGTACAAAACGATAGTAAATATCTACCTTGTGTGATATAATGTAAATGATATAATTGACGATCAATGAAGTTTGAACTTACGAGAAGTCTGAATTACTTGATATGGAATAAAAAATAGTATTTGGAAGGCGATAAAGATGAAAACAATTGAAATCAAGTATAACCCGTATAAAATGGAAACAACTATGTACATAGATGGAGTAAACGTCTGTAAGGACGATCACTATGAAAAATTTGCTAAGTTTATAAATGATGAAACTCCTTTACAAACATGGATTGAGCCTATTCCATATCGTAATTGGGACGGATTAGTCAACGAAATTTCCGATCATGAGACGAACGATGAAGTGAAAGTGATTTTTTCCGGGCGTGTAATTGATTTTGAGGATTTGAAACGTTCTATAGCCGATCAAAATGAAGAACGTAATGAAAGCGCTCGTGTAATATATCATTTTGAGCGCAAGGAAAAGCCGGACTATGAAGATATCTCCAAAAACATTGAAGAAGTGTACACAGAACTTCAATCCGATCGTTTCCGCGAGTTAGTAGAATCGAGAACGACCGATGGATTGCTCCAAAAGTATGCTGCTCTCGAGGAAAACTATCGGATTGCCAAAGAAAGCGAATTTCGCATTGTTTTTGCCGGCACATATAGTTCCGGTAAATCTACGCTGCTTAACGCACTCATAAGACACAATATTCTGCCGACCAGCGACGAAACTTGTACTTCTAAAAATTGTCGGATTCGACACGACGGAAGTCTGGGACACAAAGTCTCACTGGCTTGTTTGGGTGAAAATGATGAGATCGTTGTAGAAAAAAGGATTTTTGAAAATGACGCTGATTGCGCTGCGGCGTTTTTAGAAATATGTCCTAATAATGCTGAAGATAAGCACCCGGAAGTAGATATGCTGGAATTAGGCGTTGACCTATCGCATCTTTACCCTGAAAGCGTAGGCGATGACAAGTTTACTGTTGTTTTGATTGACACCCCCGGTATGGATAGCTCAAAGTCAATTGAAGGCGGAACTAATAAGCACGCCGAAATTGCACTTGAAGCTGTTTCAGATAAAAACAAGCCTATGGTTGTTCTTTGCGTTGACAAAAAGTACGAAAATGAGAGTATTGGCGAATTTATGGGAGAAATCATTGTTCAATCGCAAGAGAACAGCGGATTTAATGACAGGTTCTTATTTTTAATTAACAAGAGTGATGATTTTCAATATGACAATAATTTATGTCCGGAAAAAATAAGAACTGAATTTGCAAGATATTTGACTGACCATACCAAGATGAATATAATAACCGATCAGGAAAAAGAGCAGCAACTTGCCGAGAGAGCTTCTCGCTTCGTTCCCCGTGTGTTTATGACTGCTGCACTTATTGAATTTGCAATACAGCAAAAGGCTTATGACTTTACCTTTGAAGAACGCGATGCAGATAAGGTCAAGAAAAATCTTTTTAAACGTTACCAATCTTTTACTTATAACCTTGAAGATGATGATTACTGCCTTTTTAGGTATTGCGATATTCCAAATTATCGAAAGGACGAAATTGAAGAGGAATTTGAAGCTGCTGTTAAAAGCGGCAATACGGTTCGCGCAGTACAGCTTCAATGCGGCATTGTTTCGGTGGAATCGGCTATCAGGGATTACATTGAACGGTATGCCTACCCCATAAAGGTTCGCGGACTGATTGATACGTTTGAAGATATTTTGGAAGATGTAAAGGGATTCACCGGTGCTACTCTGTCTGAATTAAAAAAAGCAGAGGCTGAGCTGGGGGAAAAGGAAAGCGAAAAAAAGGATGTAAGCGGAAGAAAAAAGGACATAGAAGAAAAAATTGCCGCGCTCGAAGAATCAAAAGGAAAAATTAATGAGCAGCTACGTTCATTGATTGGAATACAATTTGATTCCGACTCTCTTAAAACAGCCATTATGGAATTCAGGAAAGATGTCGAATCAAGTGAAGAAGTTATTTATATTCGTAATCACCCAACAGTTGATACGGAGCAAAAGACTTATGATGAGGTCGAAAATGAAATTCATTCTCTAATTACCAATATAAAAAAAACATTTGACTGTGCACTAAGCAAAACGAATCAAAAATTTGAAGAGATTGCGAAATATCATGATAAGCAGGTTCTTGATGTATTTGAGTTTTTGACGTATACTGTTACTGAACTGAAAGAGTCCGGTGTGTTTGTGCAAGGCGAGTACAACTTTACTGATAGCGTTTTTTGGACAACAAATTTTTCAAATATGAACATTGACAATCTTGCTTCAAATATAAAGAAAACGGTGATTGACAAAACTGTCAAACAATCCATAGAACACAATCAACAAAAGGATGAGTGGGCATCAAGTCGAAACCCATTTAAAAAAATCAGATCTATATTTATGCCTAAGGACATAATTGTACAGAAAAATATTGATGGATATTATAAGACATCGCCGATACTTGAATACATTTATGAGTACTATTCCAATATGCTAAGAGAAACCGAAAATATGGAAAACTATTCCAAAAGTGTCTTAAAGGATAGTAAGCTCAAGGTTCGAGATTTGATTTATGGGCTTCTTCAAGAATTGATTAAATTTCATGATGAAATAAAGGTTCAAGAAGAACATATTGCAGCAATCAGCGGCTCAATCGAGGAATTGAGAAAGGAAATCAGCGAGAAAACAGATAAACATAAGTGGCTTGAAGGTCTCAAAAAGAAAATAAAAGGAGAATAAAAATGTTTACATCTTTCAATGAGAATGATTTTTGGAAAGCCATCGAAGAAAAAGATTATTTGTGTTTAAAAACTTGTACTCTATGCTCCATGCTTCAAGACCCCACATTTGAACGCGGAGAAACAAATGAAATCCTGGATGTTTTAAAAGAAAAAGTTCCGGAAATATTTGAGGAAGAAATCAAGTTGGGTTTTGAAGAACGATTGGAGCGAAGTGAGTGGGATAAACGATACTTCACCGGACTTACATATTGTCTCCAAGAAAACTTTGCCGAAAGCCGCATTGCATATATTCAAGAAGTTGGAAAAGTCGTACATAAGGATACTGCGGAATCATACAGGAAATCCATGAAAGAGCCTGTGCCGTTGCCCAAACAGTCATGTCCTAAGAATTCTCAAAACATGCCAAAGAAATCGACTTCGGAAAAACATCAGCATAGCCGGGATAACGGCTCAAATTTTCCTCTGGCAGGAACGATAATAGCAGCGGTCGTTCTTGTAGGGATAGTGGTTCTGCTAATAAAGCTGCTGTAAAATTTGTTGATAATCACCAAAAACCAACACTATTTGACCAAATAAACGGCCTTGTTCGCGCGATACCTGATATACCCCCAATTGCCAAAAAGCCATATAAAGCAACCAACGAGCTGCAAAAGATGTCCCGAATAAATCCAAAGCGGAAAGGATGATCAATTTATAGAAAGCGATGTTCACGCAAATAATCCTCTCGTTCTTGATGACTTATATGCTGCGTTTGAAGCCGCGGATAATATTATGCTGAAAAAGTATATTACCGGGCTTTCAGATGCGCCGTGTATAAAACTGCCGGACGAATTGGAGAAAATAAATATTGGTGAAAATATCTATTTATATAGAATTGCCAAGGTTGTTTTTGATAAAAACGAAAATACCCGGGATAAGCTTACCACCGTTTATTCTACAATATTTTCTTTGAAAAATTGCGGTTTGGCCATGCTGTTAAACGGACACAAGGATCATGTTGACTTGTTTTTGGGCGTGATCACAAGAAATATGCGTGCTCACCTGAATGATAACGGTGAATTGAAATCTTTGTCCGCATGGGAAAAAGATTTGGATAACAACGGAAAAGCGTTGAGAGATGCTTTCGTCGGAAATTTTCCGGGCATAGAGCTGACGGCTGTCCATAAAGTAACTGACGCAGAGAAGAATATAATATGCAAGGCGGACATTATTAAAGATTCCTTCAAAAACGCAAAATGCATTTCCGCTGTGAGCAGCATTCCCGCAATAAGAAACTCCAACGAATCGAAGAATCAGGAGTTTGTTCAGGGATTGGAAAAGCTGATTGATACAATGAAAGGAAAAGAATATTCGGCAGTTATTATTGCCGATGCTATGAGCAATGATAAAATTGAGGCTATGTGTGCGGAATATGAGGATATTTACTCTCAGCTGGCGCCATTCAAGACCTCAACACAAACTGTCAACTCACAAAGCACAACTACCGACACCGAGGGTATTGTCAAGGGTGTTACGGATTCGACAAATGAAACCATTGCAAAATCTTTGACCCACGGTACCGCTGTTTCCAAAACGCATACGGATAGTGTTGGGGGAGGCGTATCAGTATACGGAGTGTCTGCAAACTATAGCCATGCTTATTCAAGAACCAAAACTGAAACAAAAGCGAAAACCGATACAAAATCTTCCGGAACATCAAAATCGCTGACCGAACAAAACTCCGTATCAAAATCACTTGCTGCCACAAGCGGGGAGTCCATTCAGCTCAACTATGAGAACAGGGCTGTTAAGACCTTGCTTGACCGTATTGACGAGCAGATCAAAAGAATGCGTTCCTGCGAGGATTTTGGAATGTTTGATACCTGCGCGTATTTTGCGGCGGAGGATCACTATGTGGCTGTTGCCGCCGCCAGCGCGTTCAAGTCAATAACCCGCGGCGAAAATTCTTCGGTAGAATCCTCTGCTGTGAATATGTGGAGAGACCCGGAAGATGTGGGATATATCAAGGAATATCTGATGCGGTTTTACCACCCGGAATTTTTAACGGTCATTGACAAGGATCACCACTATTCAACCACCGCGGCTATGCTTGTCAGCGGTAAAGAACTGTCCTATCAGATGACGCTGCCAAAGAAATCTGTGGCAGGCGTTCCAATTGTGGAGTGTACCGAATTCGGACGGGAGGTCGTTACTCTTTCGGAACACAACGGCAATCTTTCTCTTGGAAAAATTTTTCATATGCATAAACGGGAAGACAAGGTTGTCAAGCTTGATTCCAACAGCTTAACGGCACACACCTTTATTACCGGATCTACCGGTTCCGGTAAAACCACAACGGTTTATAAGCTTCTTGACAAGCTTTCCGGCACCTTCGCAAGCAAAACAAACGGTACTGTAAAATTTATGGTTATCGAGCCTGCCAAGGGCGAATATAAAAATGTTCTTGCCAAAAACAAACGGTTTGGAGTAAAGGTTTACGGAACTAATCCTAACATCGCGGCGCTGCTGAGGATCAATCCGTTCAAGTTCCCAAACGGCAAGATACACATTTATGAGCATTTGGATAGGCTGACAGAGCTTTTTAATGTTTGCTGGCCCATGTATGCGGCAATGCCGGCCGTTCTGAAGGCGGCTATGGAGAATGCGTATCGTTCTGCCGGCTGGAACCTTGTTAAATCCGAAAATAAGTATGGAGCGATTTTTCCAAGTTTTGCGGATGTTGCTCTTGAAGTTGAGAAATACATAAACAAAAGTGAATACTCCGATGAGAACAAGAGCAACTACAAGGGCTCGCTGCTTACTCGCTTGGAATCCCTTACAAATGGTATTAACCGTTTGATTTTTTCGGCAGATGATATTGAAGACAACGAGCTGTTTGATGAAAATGTGATCGTTGATCTGAGCCGTGTCGGTTCTATGGAGACAAAAGCGCTGATAATGGGAATTTTAATCTTGAAATTACAGGAACACCGTATGGCAAGTTCGGAGGAACCTAATTCCGAATTGCGTCATGTTACTGTATTGGAGGAAGCGCATAACCTTTTGAAAAGGACAAGCACGGAGCAGAGCTCCGAGACTGCAAACCTGTTGGGAAAATCCGTCGAGATGTTAGCTAATTCCATTGCTGAAATGCGAACCTACGGAGAGGGCTTTATTATTGCGGATCAGTCCCCGGGCTTGCTTGATATGTCTGTTATTCGAAATACGAATACTAAAATCATTATGCGGCTGCCGGATTTTTCCGACCGTGAGCTTGTCGGTAAGGCAGCCGGGTTGAATGACGATCAGATTATCGAGCTTGCCAAGCTTCCGCGCGGTGTTGCTGCCGTTTACCAGAACGATTGGGTATCGCCTGTGCTGTGCAGCGTTGAAAAGCCAAAACTGCGGGAAGAAATTTATGTTGAAGCGACAGAATACCCGGAGGAGCATAATGAACGCCTTTTATTTGATTTGCTGGATTCCAAGTTCAGAGCGAAGCTTGACGATCTTTCGGCAGAAGACGCTTTCAGAAAAGCAATTTTGAAATCCTCTGCCGCCACGGAGGTCAAGGTTAAGCTTATGGAGTATCTTTCAAATAAGAAAAGCGCGGAAGGTACCAAAGTGCTTGCATCAATGATTTTTGATTATTTCAAGAATGCAGAAGATGTACTTGAAAAGTCTGCGGAAAAAGCTTCCGCTGAAGATTTGAAAGAAGCTATTATAGCTGAGTTGGAACCTTCTATAAAGCAGTTTAAATTTGAAGACGAGCAGATTAACCTTTTGATTGCATTAATTATTGAGGCATATACTGATCGTTACCGTGCAGATTACCCAATTTGGCAGGAATTTGCGATTCGTGTTGCAAAGGGGGATATAATATGAGCTTTTTCAAAGAAATTCCTACGCCGAGAAAACCTGAACAGACTGAGGAAGAAAAAAAGAACGATTGCCAGCATGAAGAAAAATCAGAGGATTCCAACCGGATGCTTGAGAGCGAGAGCGGAAATAAATCAAGTTCTGATTTGTCTGAGGCGCTCAACTTGGTTTTTAAGAAATTCGGATTAATTGAAGAAACTGCCGATAAGAAAAAATCAGATACGAGCGAATCATCTGAGTACAAGCTTTTCAAATACCTTGAACAAGGTGAAGACGGAAAATATTATGACAAAGAAACCGGTAAGGCTTATGTTTCTATTGAAGCATGGATAAAAGTTCATAAGGATTTAGCAGAACGGTACAAAGCAGAAGCTAATTACTATGAGAGGAACGGTATATCTGCAAAAGCAGAAGAATTAAACAAAAAAGCAGAGAAAATCGAAGAACGCCTAAAAGCAATAGGTTCTGCAATATCCTATGATGTTTACCGTTGCGAAAAAAAGAATTTCACATTTGAAAATCAGATTCCTGAGAGCTTTTTTAAAAGCTCAAAATTTCAAGAGTTACGTGAAATATTTCAGCTTGACAGCTGGTGTAAAATGGATTATAATGAGAAAGTACAAGCTATAAGAGAACTTGGCAACTGTTTGTCTAAAGCACTCAACTTACAATGCTCACCCAAAATTGATGTTTGTAAATTTGAATCATATGTTTATGGTTATTGTTACAATAACAATGTAATAGAAATAAATGCTTTATATCTGAATAATCCTCAAGAAATGATTAAAACGGTAGCACATGAAATTTGGCATGTATATCAACGTATGAAAGCCCGCTATCAAAAAACTTATAAAGATTATTTGTATTGCTTCAATTTCAATGTTGAAAATTATATTAAGGGAGAACTGAGCGAAAAGTGCTATGAAAAACAATTAGTAGAAGCCGAAGCATTTGCGTTTGAAAATTACTTTATTTCTAAATTTGGAGATGATTTTAAATGAGTATGATCCGTGATTATTACGAACAAATTGAACTTCCCTCAATACTTATTGACAGTGAAGTTGCCGCATTTGATAAGCACCCCGATATTAAGCGGGAATTTGAGCATTGGCTCGAAAACAAGGAATATTTTGTCGATAATTGCGTCGCTGTTGAAAATTATACTGCAAAATCAATTGCAGAAAAATTTCCTGTTCTCGATGGGGAAGGCGCATTCAGGCTGCTTGTTCAGCTGAGAGATGAGCCCGAAGAGGCTCATGAACGTATTAACAGAGGCTTTATTATAAGGTAACTTGGCTGTTGATCGAAAAAATATCCACAAGTCACAATGAATGGCAGCTAATACAAAACGATGAAATCCTTTTGATGTTTTTCGTGAGATTCCACCAAATTTTATGTAAAATCGAATAAAGCACTTCCGATCGGATAAGACTTAAAGCGAGGAAAAATCTGAAAGGAAATGTTTTTATTATGGAAAAACATCAAATGAGTTACAAAAGGAATTTGTGAACAGCCGGCTTATTGGCTATTGACATATATTTATTTTATGATATAATTAACAAAAAGGATGTGACTGCTTTGACTTATGGTTTGATAGAAAATTCAATGGATTCCTTGAATGAAGCCGTGAATTATTACAGTAGCGGAAAAGAGTATGATGATGAAAGAAGTTATAAATTTTGTATTATTATGCTATACCATAGTGCAGAACTTATTATGAAGGAAGTTTTATATAGAGAACATCCTGTACTATTGTATGAATGCATTGATAATTATAGGCATAATAGCAATGCAGGAAAAACTATTGGATTTACCGTAGCTCTATCTCGTATAAAAAATATATGTAACATTGATTTGGCTCATTATTATAAATATCTTATTGAATTATCAAACAAGCGAAATGTAATACAACATTACCGCTTTGATATTGAAAAGGAGGCTTTAATTTCTGCGATAATATCCGGGTTTTCCGCGATTGAACATATTTTATATAACATTCTCAAAATTAAGCTTGATAATTATGAGGAATATATTCCATATCAGCAATTTGAAATACTTCATAAAGATAGCGAGGTGTATAAGAAAAGGAAACGCGATATTGGACCTTATATAAAGCAGCAAAGTATTGACTTGGTAACATTTGAGTATGATTATGATAAAAAAATATGTATTCCCTGCCCAAGGTGTTCCGAAAAATTTTTATCTTATCAAAATGATAAAATAAATTGTTTATTCTGCGGCAAAGAATACGATTCATTATCTGCGGTGTATAGCAGCGATCGAAGCTGTGTTATTTCTCATTATATGGAAAGAGAATTAGGACGCAGAAAAGAACACATCCCATCTTTATGCGAATGTCCAAATTGTAATTACACTTCAATGATGCGAAGACCAAGTGATAATCAGTGGATGTGTGCATCCTGCGAGTATACCCTGTCAGACAGCGATTTTTATGCATTAGAAATAGGACAACAAGTAGAAGCCTATTCCGACATGGATCTTTTAATGGATTAAATACATAGAATAATTGTTAGAACAGGCGGCATAATAATTTGTCGTCTGTTTTTCATTGTAATAAATACTTGACAATGTCAAAATATTATGATAAAATAAAATAAAATTTAGATTGTCATAAAAGGAGAACAACTATGAAATATATATCCCGCGAGCTTGAACGCAAATTCATGCAGATGAACGGCTTTTTTAAGGCCGTGCTTGTAACGGGCGCCAGACAGGTCGGGAAAACCACCATGCTCAAGCGCCTTGCGGAGGGGACAAACCGCACCTATATCTCCCTCGACAACATTATGGCGCGTGAACTCGCGCAGACCGACCCCGATCTGTTTTTCCAGACATATAAGCCGCCTGTTCTTATTGACGAGGTACAGTATGCTCCGCAGCTTTTCGAGCGCATAAAAATCATATGCGATGAAACGGACGAAACAGGACTATTCTGGCTGACGGGTTCACAACAGTACAGTATGATGAAAAACGTCCGTGAATCATTGGCGGGCAGAGTAGGGATACTCACGCTTTACAGCTTGTCGCAAAGAGAAAAGGCCGGGATAAAATTTGAGGAGCCGCTTACGTTCTCTTTAGAGGGACTGCGGGAACGACAGGCGGTTATGCCCGAAAACAACATAAACGATGTGTTTGAGCATATATGGCGCGGGGGTATGCCGCAGGTTCAGCATGCCGACGCGGAACAGCGTCAGGAATATTACAATTCATATATCGACACTTATTTGCTTCGTGACGCGGCGGAAGCCGGCGGTATCACGGATTCGCTTAAATTTATAAAATTTCTCAGAACCTGCGCCGCGCTTACGGCGGAACAGGTAAATTACGCCACGCTTGCAAACGCTTCCGACATATCGGAACCTATTGCTAAAAATTGGCTGAAAATACTTGAGGGGCTTGGCATAATATATCTGCTTCAGCCCTATTCAAATAATGAATTCAAACGTCTTAACAAAACGCCTAAGCTGTATTTCTGCGATACGGGACTTTGCGCGTACCTTTCAATGTGGCTCACAAAGGATACCCTGATGAACGGAGCGGCAAGCGGACATTATTACGAAAATTATGTTGTCACAGAGCTTCTGAAAAGCTATGCATATTCAAAGGCAAAAGCAAATCTCAGTTATTACCGCGATTCAAACGCTAAGGAAATAGACGTATTTGTAGAAACTGACGGACTGATTCATCCTTTGGAAATAAAAAAATCTGCCGCCCCAGACCGCAGAGAAGTGAAAAAATATGAGCTGCTTGACAAGGCGTCCGTACCGAGAGGCAGCGGCGGAATAGTTTGTATGTGCAGTGAACCTATACCTATAGACGACAGAAACTGCTTTATTCCGAGCAATCTTATTTAGGGAAGATATGTATTGAAAATTTCCACAAACATAGTTATATATTATACCAATAAGAAGCCCAACCAGCTTCAATAAATCGGAAACGGAGGTATAGTATATGCTGAAAGCCTTATTAAAAGCGGTCAGAACGATACTCGAAGCGATCATCGGATTTTTCGGACCATATGCTTGCGCGGCATGATACCCGAACAGGCGGCAAAGAAAATAATCAGCGCAGCGCTTGTTGCAGCCGCGGCAATTTTATGCGCGATAGTTGATGCGCTGATTGAAAACAAACCCGAGCCATAGCGTTTGCTATGGCTCAATTTTTATGTAAAAAGGAGAGATTTAAATGTCAGCAAACGTAGAAACAATGTTCTTTGTAAGGTATGCACCGTGGCATGGATTAGGCGTAAGAGTGGAATCCGCGCTCAATTCAAAGGAGGCTCTTGAAGCTTCGAGACTGAACTGGAACGTTATCCAGAAGCCCATTATGACAAGCGGTTACGAGCCGATAAACGGCTACAAAGCCAACGTCCGCGACACCGATAATAAGGTGCTGGGCGTGGTGTCCGACAGGTACAAGGTGGTGCAAAATTCCGAAGCATTCGCTTTTACCGACTCACTTTTAGGCGAGGGCGTGAAGTATGAGACTGCCGGTTCTTTGCAGGACGGAAAGAAAATTTGGATACTTGCCAAACTTCCCGACAAGTACATTATCGAGGGCGAGCAGATAGACCCCTATCTCGTTTTCAGCAGTTCCCACGACGGCAGCGGAGCCATAAAAGTTGCCATGACGCCGATTCGTGTAGTTTGCCAGAATACGCTGAATATCGCGCTTTCCACCGCGAAAAGAATGTGGTCTACCGTCCATGTCGGCGACCTTGCGTGCAAAATGGACGAGGCGCATAACACTCTCTTGCTTGCGGAAAAATATATGGGCAAGCTCGGTACGGAATTTGCAAATCTTCGCAGGGTCAAGCTGTCCGACCAAAAGGTTATGGAGTACGTCAATCTGCTCCTGCCTATGGACGAAAACCCCACAAGTACGCACAAGAAAAATATCGAACGTATACGCGAGGACTTGAAAATGCGGTATTTTGACGCTCCCGATTTAAAACATCTCGGCAAGAACGGCTACCGTTTTATCAATGCCGTTTCTGATTTTGCTACCCACGCAAAACCGCTCCGCGAGACTGCAAATTACCGTGAAAACGTGTTTGCAAAAACCATTGACGGCAATCCGCTTATTGACAAGGCGTATGAATTGGTACTTGCAGCGGCGTAAAAATATTTTGTCGGGAGAGAATTTCTCCCGACATTTTTATGCTAAAAAAAATTATGAAAGGTATGATTTTATGGCAAAAATTTTAGTTTCCACCGAGAATATGCCCTACGAGGAATGGCTCGAATACCGCAAAAAAGGTATAGGCGGTTCGGACGCTTCTGTGGTCTGTGGAGTGAATAAATACAAGTCCCCCATTGAATTGTGGATGGAGAAAACAGGTCAACTGCAATATTCCGAGGCGGGAGAGGCGGCATATTGGGGTACCCGTCTTGAAGCTTTGGTACTCGACGAATTTACCAAACGTACCGGAATAGAGATCAAAAAAGTTAATCAAATTTTGCAGCACGAGGACTTTCCTTTTATGCTTGCAAACCTTGACGGAACCTGCGAACACCCGCATTTCGGTACTTGCGTTTTTGAAGCAAAAACGGCTTCGGCGTACAAGGCTGCCGACTGGGATCAAAAAATTCCAGACGAGTATATGCTGCAAATCCAGCACTATATGGCGGTTACGGGATTTGCGGGCGCGTACATCGCCGTGCTTATCGGCGGCAATACTTTTAAGTGGAAATTTATCGAGCGTGACGAGGAAATAATTTCAATGCTAATCGAACTTGAAAAAGACTTTTGGGAACACGTTCAAAAAGAGTTACCGCCTGCTTTGGACGGTTCGTCCGCTTCCGAAAAATTTCTTGCGGAGCGCTTCCCCGACAGTGTACCGAAATCAAAAATTGAATTACCCGAAACTGCGGAAAATTTAATTTCGGAGTATAATTCCGCCTGTGAAAAATTAGAGGAAATTACCGAGCAAAAACAAAAAGCGGAAAATCTGCTTAAAGAAATGCTGGGCGAAAACGAGATCGGAATGTCGGGAAACAGCGTAATTACTTGGAAAAGTATGTCGCAGGAGCGGCTTGACAGCAAGACTTTAAAAGCGGAACACCCAAAACTGTACGCAAAATATTCAAATAAAATATCATACCGCAGATTTTCAATAAAAGCGGTTTAGGAGGTCAATTATGGATACTGAAAACTTGAAATCAAAATTGAGTAACAAGGTAAAAAATGTTGCCGAGGAAAGGACAATAATTATGCAGGAAACAGCGGTCACAAACTACGCCGCGCTGAAAAACAACGCTTTGGAAATTATCAAAAATAATCTTAAAAACCAGCCGCTTTCTTTGCAGCTTTTTGACATAATAAAATCACCGTCGGGAGGTTCTACTTCGTTCACGATTCCCACGCTTTCGGGCGAGACTATGGAAAAATCCATCACGGGAATTATTCTCGACTACACCACGCCCCGCGCTTATTGGGACACTCCCGACCCCGTTGAGGGTACGCCGCCCGTTTGCTTCAGTTCAGATAGTCTTGTTTCTCACGACGGCAAGGCTTGCGGGACTTGTCCGTTTAACGATTTCGGCTCAAAGGACGGCGAGACCAACGCCAAATCCTGCAAGGAAAGCGTGGTTTTGTTCCTGCTTCGTCCCGACAATATTATGCCGATTTTGGTTCGTGTACCCGTTTCAAGCAAGATGATTTTTCAGCGGTACATGACCCGTCTTATCGGTAAAATGATCCCCGTTTCGGGCGTTGTTACAAAAATTACTTTGGAGAAAACCACTAATAAAACGGGTCAGCCTTATGCGCTGTATAATTTTGAAGCTGTTGAGACTTTGAGTACCGAGGAAGCGGAAAACGCCCGTAATTTCGGTAAGAAATTTATGGAGCTTGTCAACGCTTCGGAGGTTACTAAGGAGCTTCAGAAAGCAGGATAATACATCAAAAAATAAAGAAATTTTGTCCCTCGGAAATTAATTTCGAGGGACGCTTTCTTTGCAAAAATGAAAGGAAAATTATTATGGAACAAAAAATATTTTGTACGGGCTGCGACCGAGCAATCGACGGCGACGAAAGGATTTATACGATTCACGGAGAAAGAATTTGCGAAGAATGCGCCGATTCAAAAACCGTAGTCTGCGATAGGTGCGGCGAGCGTATCTGGGACTGCGAAAATGAGGGCGACGAGAATATTACGCTTTGCACGTCCTGCTATGACAATTATTACACGACCTGCGAGAATTGCGAGGCGGTGATAAATGCCGACGACGCGAATTACGACGGCGACGACAGGGCGTACTGCGACGAATGTTACGAAAAACATTGCAGGTCTATCCAAAGTTACGGCTACAAGCCCGAGCCGATTTTTTATGGTACAGGAGACCGCTTTTTCGGTGTTGAGCTTGAAATCGACGACGGAGGAAAATTAAGCGATAACGCCGATATAATTTTGGCTGCGGGGAATTCTGATACCGAACATATTTACATTAAATCCGATGGAAGTCTTGAACGGGGAATGGAAATTGTCACCCACCCTATGACGCCGAATTATCACAAAAATCATATGCCGTGGCGTGAAATTATGCAGACTGCAATTCGTTTGGGATATCATTCTCACAAGACAAATACCTGCGGTCTGCACATTCATGTAAATAAAAATTCACTGGGTGATACCCGCGAATTACAGTAGGAACGGATTTCGCGGATACTTTATTTCGTCGAGCATCATTGGGAAGAATTGCTGAAATTCAGCAGGCGAACCGAGTACCAAATGAACC
>CAJUAN010000028.1 GCA_910584715.1 uncultured Oscillospiraceae bacterium | reverse complement strand
AGGGGCTCTGCCCCCTCGACCCCCGCGAGCTGGGCTCAGCTCGACCAGCTAAAGTCCTGACGGAATAATATCGTTTGTGCGTTAAACATAAATTCACTATTTTATTAAAGCACGAAAAAGTACGCAAATGCGAACGTTACCGCAAACAGCAGGACATTGACCAATGTGAAAACCGCCAGATATCTGAACGGTCTGGCTTCGTCAGTCTCAAGATATATGCGGAACGAAATAAGACTCGCAAGACTGGCGACAACCGTTCCCAGTCCTCCTATGTTAGTGCCGAGAACCATGGCGCGGGCGTTTTCCGTGAATCCCGAAAGCATTACCGCCGCCGGGACATTGCTGATGACCTGGCTCGCAGCAGCGGAAGCAAGCATTTCTCTGCCGTCCATGAGCTTTGTGAGGAACTCGCTTACCGCTCCTATATTGCGGATATTTCCAACAAAGATGAAAAAGAAAGCAAACGTCGCCAGCAGACCGTAGTCCACAGCGGCAAAAATACGCACGTCAATTATCGCCGCAACAATGCAGACAGAAGCAAATGTAACCATTACGCCAACTTTCCCGAAAACAGCCGTCAGGCAAAGCATAAACAGGACTGTGTACAAAGCAAGATATCTCTTGTTGCGTATGACGGCTCCGCGGCGGCTGTCGGCATTCAGCGGCTCGTTTTTTATCAGCATACACAAAATAAAAATAAGTACCGCGCTTAAAAGCACAACAGGAACCGTTGCTGAGAAGAATTCCCCCGCATTCATTTTGTACCTGTCGTACAGATACAGATTGTGGGGATTTCCGAAAGGCGTGAGCATACTTCCCAGATTCGCCGCGGCGGTCTGGAGCGTTATCACGTATATCATGGTTTTCGGGTGGTTCTCAAACAGCGCTGCTGTAAGAGGTACAAAAGCTATAAGCGCAACGTCGTTGGTAAAAAACATTGCGGAGAAAAACGTTATGTAAACAAGCACCGTGCCCGTTCTGCGGGAGCCCGGCTCTTTTCCGCCGAGAAGCTTTCCCGAAAGAAAGGACAGCAGCCCGCAGTCCCGGAAGCCCGCAACGGCTATCATCAGGCAGAAAAGCAGCCCGATAGTATCCGTGTCCACATAGTCCACATAGTTTGTAACCGGTACGAACAAGCAGGATATCAGCGCCGCCAGAAACGATACAACTACAGAAAATTCCCTTTTGCAAAAATCAATAATGCCTTTCATCGCGGCGCCCCCAAGTCTTTAAATTTTAAAACAAATTAAGGATTATCCCGCAGGCTGTTCCGGCGGCGTATACTATTCCTGTGATAATCAGGTTTTCCCTGATGTTTTTATTTGCGCGGAAAAGAACCGCGAGACCTATCCCTGCGCCTGTGCAGAGTCCCGCCGCGGCTGTTCCGAAGCTTACAGCTCCCTCGGCGTAAAGCTCCGTGATAAGCACCGACGCCGCGCAGTTGGGTATCATTCCCACAAGTCCTGCGGCAAAGGGCTGAAAGACTCCCATTCCGCCGATAAAATGCGCTACCGCCTCGCTTCCCGCAAAAGACATGACCGCGCCTATAATAAGGTTCACAATAAAAATAAATATGCCCACGCCTGCGGTGTGTTTCAGAGCGGAGTACCATATACCATGGCTTCCGCAGCCGCAGCCGCTTTCTGTGCAGATGTCCTCAATACTTTCGCCGTCTGTGCTGAGCCTGAACATTTTTATGATAAGATCGGCCGCTATGCCCGCAATAAGGGCGGCAATGATTTTTACGGCGATCAGCTTCCATATTGAACCGAACATTTCAGGGTGAGCGAGAAGCACCGGTATAGCCTCGTCGGAGGTAGCTATGAATACGGAGATAAGCGTTCCGAGGGTGATGACGCGCCCCGCGTAGAGGTTTGCGGCGGCTACGGAAAAACCGCACTGGGGAACGCAGCCGAGGACTGCTCCTGCGGCGGGGCCTGCGGCTGTTTTCTTTCCGGCTTTGCCGAGAGCTTCGGCAAGCCTGTCTCCCGCGCGGTGTTCGATAAATTCCATGAGCAGGAACGCCAGAAACAGAAACGGGAGCATTTTAGCCGTATCGAGAACGGCGTCGAGGAGAACGTCCCAAAAATCAAAGCTTCCGTGGCTGTGGGTGTGAGCGAGGCCGTACAAAAATATATGCATTAAAAAAGTCCTTTCAAAAAAGCGCCTGAAATCAATTAATATATTATTATATCACATTTAAACGCTTTTTTCAAGTTTTTTGGAAATGTTTTTTACGGTTCTTGATAAAGACATAAAAAAGACCGCCCCGATTGGAGCGGTCTTTATTAATCGTATGAGCAGGAAATGTGCTGCAAAAGCTTTTTGAGCTTTTAAAGAACTTACTGGAGGAGCGAGAGAACGCCCTGGGGCAGCTGATTTGCCTGAGCAAGCATAGACTGAGAAGCCTGTGCAAGGATCTGCTGCTTTGTGAAGTTCATCATTTCCTGAGGCATATTTGTATCGCGGATCTGAGACTCAGCAGAAGTGAGGTTCTCAACGGATACGTTCAGGTTGTCGATCTTGTGTTCCAGACGGTTCTGGATAGCACCGAATGTACCTCTAACCAGTGAAACCTTATTGATAGCCTGGTCGATCTTGTCGATAGCGTAGTTAGCGTCCTTCTGTGTGGAGAGGGAGAGCTTATCTGTGCCAAGACCCTTAGCTGTGCAGTTGAGGTCAGCGTCAAGATCGCCGATAGCGTCGGAATTGTACTTGAATGTGAACTCAACAGCGTCCTTTGTTCTTGCGCCAGCCTGGAGGATAATGCTGCTCTTGTAAGTCATGAGGGATTCGGAATTCTTGAATGCGTCAGACTTAGAAACCGCATATTCTCCATCACCTGCAGCAACGTCGTTAACAAGCTTAGCATTGGGCTTGTCATCGCCTGCTATACGGTAACCGTCAACAGTGATGTTATATGATGCAGTACCTTTCTTGGACTTATCAACGGCTGCGTCAAGAGCAACAGTTGGACCCTTAAATGTAGCAATGGTCTTACCGTTGTACGATATTACAGAACTTCCGCCTGCGCCATCAGCCAAAGCATCTACTTCCCAACCGGTTCCGGTAGTTCCTGCTGCAAGATTAATCTTATTGCCTTCAGAATCAATTAATTCCATTACAGTCTTAGCAGTATCAATGGTACCGTCAGCCTTGGTCTCATAAGTAACATTAAGCGTTGCACCGTCAAGAGCTTTGATAGCTTCCTGGTAATCAGCCTTATTAGCACCTGTCCAGTTTGTATCACTAACATTATTATGCAATGTAATAGTTGCGGTTTTAGCGGCATCTGCAGTAAACTTACTAAGATCACCGGAAACTGCTACGCCCTCACCCTCAACATTGCTGTCTGTGAAGCCTATGTTTGTAGGAGCAACTTCTTTTCCTGCGGGATTGGTGTAGTTAACAGTTACGAAATCGCCAACCTTTGCGCCAATCGTATCAAGAACGATGTTAGCGTTTGTTTTGCCGTCTTTCCAACCGCCGTTAGCTGTTGCGGTTATTGTTCCGGCGTATGCTGTGCCGTCCTCATAGTAGCCCTTTACAGCTGTAACTTTTCCGTCAGCGTCAACAGCGTCAACTACATACTTAATGTTGAGTTCCTTAGCGTCGGCAGCGGCAGTATAACCGTCAGTAGCAGCCTGAGCCCACAAAGCGGTAGCTTCTGTCTGTGTATATTTGCTGTCGTCAAGCTCGGGAGCTTTCTTAACATAGTCGCTGTTAGCTACCATGTCAACGGGCTTCTTAGCAGCTTCTGCTTCAGCAGCAGCCTTAGCAGCTCTGTAGTCTATAAGACCGTTAGCGTCAGCCTTAACGCCGTCGGACATAACGCCGCCGTTGAGAACAACAACGCCGTTGAAGTCTGTATCAGCGATCTGGTCGAGCTCGTCGTTCAGCTGGAGGAATTCCTGCTGTGCAGCTGTACGGTCAACGGGATCGTCGTATGTGCCGTTAGCCATCTGGTCAGCCAAAGTCTTCATTCTCTGGAGAATGGAGTCTGTCTCTGTGAGAGCGCCCTCAAAGGTCTGTACCATGGAGATACCGTCCTGAGCGTTCTTAACAGCCTGAGTCATACCTGCGATCTGAGATCTCATCTTTTCGGAAACTGCCAGACCCGCTGCGTTGTCGCCTGCGCGGTTGATAGCGTAACCGGAAGAAAGCTTCTCAAGGGACTTGCTGAGCTTGGAATTGTTGATACCTAAGTATCTGTTCGCGTTCATTGCGCTTAAATTGTGCTGTACTACCATAATAGTTACCTCCTGTAATATTTCGGCATTTAGAAATCCTTTCATTGCCGTTCATTAAAGTATGCTTTTGCGAAATACAAAAACTGGAAGAATAGCCTTGCTTAATATAAAATTCATAAAAAGTTAATCTAAAAACTATAAAGTGCCGCCAAATATTGCCGATATATAAAACAGAAGTAAGGAGAACAGGCTCGACAGTGAGAACTTCTCCTCGAAAATGTTCTCTTTACGGGAATAGCTTCTAAAAAACGGACGGAAACGTCCGCGCCTTTTGTGAAATGTGACGAAGCAGATGAGATGCGCATTAGTCGGCTGACCTCTAATTTCGCAAAAGCATACTTTAGCGAAAGCCAAAAAAAGGCATGGAAAGGATTTCCTGCCAACAATTTACAGGAGGTAACTATTATGGTAGTACAGCACAATTTATCCGCAATGAACGCAAACAGATACTTAGGTATCAACAACTCCAAGCTTTCCAAGTCTTTGGAGAAACTTTCTTCCGGTTACGCAATCAACCGTGCAGGCGATAACGCTGCTGGTTTGGCTGTTTCCGAAAAAATGAGATCTCAGATCGCCGGCATGACTCAGGGCGTTAAGAACGCTCAGGACGGTATCTCTATGGTACAGACCTTTGAGGGCGCTCTCACAGAGACAGACTCCATTCTCCAGAGAATGAAGACTTTGGCTGACCAGATGGCTAACGGTACATACGACGATCCCGTTGACCGCAACGCAGCTCAGAACGAGTTCGATCAGCTGAACGACGAGCTCAATCAGATCGCCGACACAGACTTCAACGGCGTTATCTGCCTGAACGGCGGCGTTATGGCTGACGGTCTGGAAGAGGTTGACGGTAAGTTTGACTATGCAAACGCAGATAGTCAGCTTCAGGCTAAGAAAGATGCCATTAATGCTAAGATCGCTGCCGAAAAAGCAAAAACACCCGGCGATATCACGACTAAGGAAGATGCTGACGGAAATAAAATAATGGGTGCTGACACAGACATTGATGACACAAAATATGACGGCACAGCTGCTGAGAATCTGTGGAAGGATCTCGGTCTTGACAGCACTGCTAAAAACGTTGACATTGCTTTCTCTGCAACAAAAGCTGCCAATGGAACAGTGTCATATGCCGCTACTTCCGGTAAGGTTTACGATAAGGACGGCAATGTAATCAAGGAATTGACCGCAGCTGATCTTACGAAAGCAGGAATCGCTGCAACTGCTCCTACTAAGACCGGTGCTACAGGTCAAGGCGGATTCAGCGTGAAAAGTACATCTAACGCTGGTGGTATGGTAAATGCGGTCTTTGACGCTACAGAGGTTGATACCGGTGATATGTTGACCCTTAGCTTCACAGGTCCTGCCGATAAGGCTAAGGCACCTACAAATGTAGGTTTGGCTGATAAGTATGCATCGGGTGGCACAGATGACTTGGCGCAGTACGAATATTCTAATGCAGCTTCCGCAGACGAAGGTGCTACAGTGACGCTTGGAACTAGTCTTAACGATGGTACTATGACCGAGGAAATAAATAAACTCCTTACGGCAATTGACGGCAAGGAAGTTACCGTAACTGCGACCGCCTCAACAGCAGCCCCGGGGGCATTAGCCAATATAGCTATAGACGGTTTGACGATAGGCAATGATGGTACTGTTAAGATTGGCACTGAACAGGTTGGATTTGCGGCTATTACAGCCGGTGTTCTCACGATTACAAGCGGCGAGAATGGAACTACCGCTGGTGCTACTGAGATTCTTAAGATTGATATGTCAAAAATGTTTAAAGGCACCGCTGATACAAAAGCCGGCGATACTGGCAAGTTCACTATCGTTCTTGATTCTTATTCGTATCCCGATGCGGGCGCTGCACCTGATGTAAACGCTAAGGAAAGCGAACCTGATATGACTGCAATTAATGATGCAGTGGCAAAGTTAGAAGAAGAACTCGCAGCTCTCGACGCTGAGGGTGTATCCGTATCCAATGCACATGATAATGCTGCTATCCCTCTGACTTACACGGATAATATCACCCTTCAGACAGGCGCACGTTCCAAGGACGCTGTTAAGTTTACATTTAAATATTCTTCCGAGGGCGGTATCGGCGATCTTAAGAATAACATGAACTGCTCGGCACGCGCTGACGGTCTTAATACCGAAAACCTCAGCATTGCAACCGCTAAGGATGCAAACCACGCTATAGACAGAATCGATCACGCTATCAACAAGGTTTCTATGGTTCGTGCTACATTCGGCGCAATCCAGAACAGACTTGAACACAAGATCGACAACCTGAACGTATCCATCGAGAATCTGACAAGCGCAGAGTCTCAGATCCGCGATACAAATATGCCTCAGGAAATGATGAACTTCACAAAGCAGCAGATCCTTGCACAGGCTTCTCAGTCTATGCTTGCTCAGGCAAATCAGCTGCCCCAGGGCGTTCTCTCGCTCCTCCAGTAAGTTCTCAAAAAGCTTTTACAGCAAGTCTCCTGTTCATACGATTAATTTTGACCGCTCCAATCGGGGCGGTCTTTTTTATGCTTTCTTATTTCTATGAATATCTGCACAAAAATGCTGTAAATGATATTGACAAATATATTCTATTGTGATAGAATATATTTAGTAAGGTTCTATTGAAATAGAACCGAGCGAAAGGAGGTGCTGAAATGAAAATAAGTAACAACAGCATTGATATTATGAAACAGGCGAATTTGCAGAAAATCCAAAAGGCTGCGCAGACCGCTCTGAAAAGGCAGGAGGAATTTCCCGATGAGGAAAGCAAGCGGAGCGCTAAGCGAGACGAATACATTCCCTCCGAAAAGGACGAGCCTATCGGTCTCTATAATATGGAGTACGACGAAAGCGGCAGCCCGGGAATAAAATTCGACAGTCCCGAAAGCAAACCCGCGGACAAACCCGACAAGCAGGATAAGTCCGAGGATAAGCCTGAAGAACCCGAAGAGCCGGAAAAGGAGAAATCCAAATCGGAAAAGTGCGTCTGCGACACAGGCAAAGTTGACAGGGAGCTGAAAAAGCTCAGGGAAAAAGCCGAACGCCTTGAGCAGCAGCTTCATTCCGCGACCGGTGAGGAGGCGGAAAAGCTCCAAAAGCAGCTTGCCGCTGCCCAAAGCGAGCTTGCCCAAAAGGACAACGACACATACCGAAAAAGCCACGCCGAGTTTTCATAAGAATTACCGCATAAAAACCGCGCCGTTCAAATATGAATTGGCGCGGTTTTTTATATTATTAGTATTAAGGATCAAAGAATGTCGATATGTTCGCCGTTAAGAGCCTTGTTCATGCTGCGGACGGCGCAGAATTTTCCGCACATGGAGCAGGTATCGTCATGCTCGGGGGAACGGTCGGCTCTTATGGCTTTGGCGGTCTCGGGATCAAGAGCGCATTCCCATTGAGCCTCCCAGTCAAGAGCGCGGCGGGCGTCTGCCATGCGGTCGTCGATATCTCTTGCACCTCGGACTCCCTTTGCTATGTCCGCGGCGTGAGCGGCAATTCTGCTTGCGATTATGCCCTGCTTAACGTCCTCCACATTGGGGAGAGCAAGATGCTCCGCGGGGGTAACATAGCACAAAAAGGCAGCTCCGTTCATGGCGGCTATAGCCCCGCCGATAGCCCCCGTGATGTGGTCATAGCCAGGGGCGATGTCGGTAACAAGAGGCCCCAGAACGTAAAACGGCGCGCCCATGCATATGGTCTGCTGCACCTTCATATTCGCCGCTATCTGGTCCATTGGGACGTGACCCGGTCCCTCTACCATGACCTGAACGTCCTTTTCCCAAGCACGTTTGGTAAGCTCTCCCAGACGGACAAGCTCCTCTATCTGGCACACGTCGGTAGCGTCCGCAAGACAGCCGGGACGGCAGGCGTCGCCCAGTGAAACGGTAACGTCATACTCTCTGCAAATATCCAGTATCTCGTCGTAGTACTCGTAAAAGGGATTTTCCTCCCCTGTCATGCACATCCAGGCAAACACCAGCGAACCGCCGCGGGAAACTATATTCATCTTCCGCTTGTGCTTTCGTATCTGATCAATGGTCTTGCGGGTTATTCCGCAGTGGAGGGTGACGAAATCCACGCCGTCCTGAGCGTGAAGCCTCACCACGTCTATAAAATCCTTTGCGGTAAGGGTGTCAAGATCGCGCTGATAGTGGATAACGCTGTCGTACACGGGAACGGTTCCTATCATGGCGGGGCATTCCGCCGTAAGCTTTCGGCGGAACGGCTGCGTGTCGCCGTGGCTGGACAGATCCATGATGGCCTCCGCGCCCATATCCACCGCCGACATAACCTTTTTCATTTCAATGTCGTAATCCTTGCAGTCGCGGGAAACTCCGAGGTTAACGTTTATCTTCGTCCGCAGCATGGAGCCTACGCCCTCCGGATCGAGACAGGCATGATTTTTGTTAGCGGGGATAACGACCTTTCCGCTTGCCACAAGAGGCATAAGCTCCTCGACAGTCATTTTTTCCTTTTCAGCGACAGTCTTCAGCTCGCGGGTAACAATGCCTTTCCTCGCGGCTTCCATTTGCGTTGCGTAGTTTTGCGTACTCATTATTTGGTATCTCCTTTTATTTGTATTCGGCGAATTTTCCGTTCAGGGCGAAAGCGTGATTCATGGGGCCGCTGCCTTTCCCAAGGTCAAGCATGGCGGCAAGCGCGCCGGAAATGTAGTCCTTCGCCCTTTCCACAGACTCCTCAAGAGGAAAGCCTTTCGCAAGGTTTGCGGCTATTGCGCTTGACAGGGTACAGCCCGTGCCATGGGTGTTGGGGTTGTCTATACGCTTGCCTCTGAACCATTTCAGCGTTCCGTTTGCGTACAGAACGTCGTCCGCGTCGCTGACGGAATGTCCTCCTTTAAGAAGCACGGCGCAGGAATTTTCCTCCGCTATTTTTTGAGCGGCGCGCTCCATGTCCTTTGGGGTACGGATAGCCGTGCCGGACAGAATTTCCGCTTCGGGAATGTTGGGGGTAGTCACGTCCGCAAGGGGCAGGAGCCTTTTCACCAGCGCGGATACCGCGTCGTCCCTGAGAAGTTTCGAGCCGCTTGTGGAAACCATGACCGGATCCGCCACAATATTTTTCGCCCCGTAGAACGCGAGCCGTTCGGCGATCGCTTCGATAAGCTCCGCGGAGGAGACCATGCCTATTTTGACCGCGTGGGGGTAAATGTCCCCGAAGATCATGTCGAGCTGGTTTTTCAGAAATTCTGGGGAGACCTCCGATATTGCCGATACCCCCGCGGTGTTCTGCGCCGTGAGAGCCGTTACCGCGCTCATGGCGTAAACTCCGTTCATTGTCATCGTCTTGATGTCCGCCTGAATACCGGCGCCTCCGCTGCAATCGCTGCCCGCGATAGATAATGCTGTTTTCATTGAAATTCTCCTTTTTCAGCGCATTATTTTTTCTAAAGCGGCGTAAGGCGGTGCCCTCAATACGCCGCTGTTTTTAGGTCTGCAAATTATTTTGAGACCATTTTACCCGAAAGCTTTTTCAGGATTTTGCACTCCTCCTCTATATACTCCGCGGCAAATATCCCGGACACAAGGGCGACCCCGTCAACGCCGGTACCCGAAAGCTCCGCCATATTGCCCTTGTTTATGCCGCCGATCGCCGTGACGGGAATATCAACGGCGGCGCAGATATCTTTAAGCGTTTGGCGTGAGACCTCCCTTGCGTCTGACTTTGTGGAGGTGGGGAAAACCGCTCCCACGCCAAGATAGTCCGCTCCGGCAGCCTGAGCCGCAAGAGCCTGTTCCACGGTCTGGGCGGATACGCCCACTATCATTTTGTCCCCCACGGCTTTGCGGACGTTTCCCGCCGCCATGTCGGACTGCCCCACATGAACGCCGTCTGCGCCGCACTTAAGGGCAACCTGTACATTGTCGTTGATAATAAAAGGTACCCCGTACTTTGCGCAGAGCTTTTTCATTTCAACGGCTTCCTCCAAAAAAGCGGCTTCGTCAAGCTCCTTTTCCCGGAGCTGCACACAGGTCGCGCCGCCTTTCAGAGCGGATTCCACCTGCTCGTACAGGGTCTGCTTTCCGACCCAGCTTCTGTCCGTAACGGCATAAAGAAGCATGGTCTCCTTTGAACATTTCACAAAATCGTTCCTTTCATATTATTCTGTACCGGGCGCGGCTTTCCAGGGTATCTCCGTCAAGCCTGTAAACCGCGTCTATTATATAGTTCCTGTAGGACGAATTGCCGTCCCGCGGGGAAAGCCGTTCATAGGCCGTTTCTCCGCATATTCCCATTGCGCACACCGCGGCGGCAGCGGCTTCAAGGACGCTTTCCGGGTTTGCCGCGGCATAGGCGGCGGTCATTGCCGAAAGCTGACAACCCGTGCCCGTAACGCTGCCCATCATGGGGTGTCCGTTGTAAACGCAGTACGCTTTATTGTTGTCGGCTATAATATCTATCGCGCCGGTAACGGCTATGACCGCGCCCGTTTGGGCGGCAAAGCCTTTCACAAATCCGCAGACCTGCTCTAAGCTTTCCTTGGTAACAACGTCGGCTGAATCCGCGTCAACACCCTTTGTCGTACCGCTTCCCGCCGCGAGGGTTTTTATCTCCGAAATATTTCCCCGTATGACCGAGAAGCGCACCTCCTCCAGAAGCTTTAAAGCGGTATCCGTCCTCAGCCTTGAAGCCCCCGCGCCCACAGGGTCGAGGACGACGGGGCGTTTAAGCTCATTGGCTTTTTCCCCTGCCGCAAGCATTGAGGGAATTGTGCGGCTGTTAAGCGTGCCTATGTTGATATTGAGAGCCCCGCACAGCGCGGTTATCTCCTCCACCTCGTCTATGTCGTCGGACATTATGGGAGAACCTCCGCAGGCAAGCACTATGTTTGCGCAGTCGTTTACCGTGACATAATTGGTTATATTGTGCACCAGGGGACGGCGTTTCCTGACATTTTCAAGCATTTCCTTAAACATTTCAAAAGTCCTCCTTTCAGTCCGCAAGACGTTTTATTGCGCCTGTTTTTCCTATCGCAGCCAGCAGTATTCCGGACAGAACCGAGCCTCCCGCAGTAGATACCAGAAACGGAGCTATATAGGCGTAGAAAGCTATCTCTCCCGCGCTTTTTCCCATAAGAAATACCGCGACGGGATACGCGCAGAGTCCTCCCAAAACCGCCGTGCCGAAAACCTCGGCAAGCAGGGTAAGGGGAAGATTTTTTGTTTTGTGGTACATGATACCGCACAAAAGCGCGCCGAACATACTTCCGGGAAAAGCCATAAGGCTGCCCAGACCGAAAATATTGCGGATAAGGCTTGCGGTAAAAGCAACTCCCACACCGTACCAGGGTCCGAGTATCACCGCGCAGAGCACGTTCACCATGTGCTGCACCGGAGCGCACCTGCTTCCGAAAACGGGAAAGGAAAACATACTCCCCGCCACGGCGGCGGCGCAGAGAATGCAGGCGATACATAATTTTTTCGTTTTTACGGTTTGAATTGTTTTCATGAGAATAACTCCTTTGAAATAAATTGAGAACGGTATAACAGCGCCGCTCCCTGAAATCTGCGGAAATAACCGCTGCGGAAATCTCCCGCCGCGAAATAACTTCCCGCAGGTGCTGGTCGGTCGGAGCTCAATGGCTCCCTCTCACGCCGGAACACGGCTTCCCATCGCTGTTATTATCCGCGCCGAAACGGGATATATCGGTACGAAAGGCGCTCCCCTCCCGTCCGCCCGACCTTGTCGGGACTCCAACTATGTTGAAGATACCGTTCTTCACTTCCTTTCAAAAGAATAAAAATAAGACAAAAAATAAGCCGCCCTGTCTGCGTACCCATACGCAGCGGACAGCTCTGAAAGCCTTTAAAAGTCCCTGCGTTGGCATTATCCAAATCAGGTCGCCGCTTGCCGTTGAAAACAGGACGGAGCGGTTTGCGGTCGAAGGTCTCACCTTCCTCTCAGCCTGTACGGTCTTACTTAAATCAGACCCGCAAGCTCCCGCATATTTAATTGTCTTACCATAGTATACACCTTTTTTCCCGGTTTTGCAATACCTTTTTAATATTTTATCATACATGCCGTCAGGATTAAAAATGCTGTCAATTGCTGAAATATACAATAAATAAAAAGTATTTTGTAGAATGCGCCGAATCACAGTAAACCAATTGACTGAAACCAAAAAGTATGGTAAAATAATATAAAATTTAAGGGAAATGTACGATTATTTTTGTTATTTCCGTTATGAAAGGACTGACTGCTGTGAACAACGTTATACGAAACTATATAAACAAAACATACACGCTCGTAATTATTCTTACCACAGGAAGCACTACCATTGCGGGCGCAACGTTCCTTTTGATGAAAATTTTCGGACTGTATCCCGACGTTCCCTATACGGGACTTGGCATCTTTCTTGCCACCTGTCTCGTCTATCTGATAGTGGGCTTTATACTTATCAAAACAGCGTATACGGAAAACCTTGACGGCGGAAAGTA
Source organism: uncultured Oscillospiraceae bacterium (assembly GCA_910584715.1). Taxonomy (GTDB): domain Bacteria; phylum Bacillota; class Clostridia; order Oscillospirales; family Ruminococcaceae; genus RGIG8773. The sequence continues at coordinate 21,388 of CAJUAN010000028.1, read as the reverse complement.
CCTGAAACCGAGAATGCTTACGGCTGGCAAGATATTTCTGAACGTTCTGCTTGTAGTACAGTTTAATTTTATCGCCTATCTTATCCCGTCAAGGGACTTCTGGGCGTATGCGTTCTATTTTGTGATCATAATGTCTTTCCTGCTTGACTTTAAGTTCATATGCATATGTGCGGGTGAAATACTTGCTTCGCTGGCTGTACTGTTTATAGTGAAGCCGTCGGCGCTTCCGGTAAAGGACGAACTTTTCGCGCCGGATACGCTGCTTCGCATAATAGGCGTTGTTTTGTCCGTTTTCGGAGTAGTGCTTCTCGTTTTCTTTGTGAACCGTTATCTCGTCAACATTAAAAAGGACGACAGCGCCAGAGTGGAAAATATTCTTATGGCGGCGAAATCCGTTTCGAGAAATCTGCTTGAATCCGGAGAAGCTCTTACGCAAATATCCGAAAGCGAAAGCAATCTCGCTAAGGAGCTTGCCTCTACAGGCGAGGAGCTTCTCGCGGGCAGCAATATTCTCAGCGGAAAAGCAAGCGAGAGCATTTCCAAGCTGAACGAGCTGAGGGACTGCGAAGCAAGTCTGAACGAAAGCGTGGAAAAGGCGGCGCAGACCTCCCGCGAGCTTCTTGACAAGTCGGGGGAAAACGAAATATCCATGCGCGAGCTTAAAAAAGCAAACGACGAGATCGCGGAATCCATGAGGCTGACTCACGAGGCTGCGGGCGGGCTCCAGACCGCTATAAAGGGCATAGACACCACGCTGAACCTGATAAACGACGTCGCGTTCAGAACGAATATCCTGTCTATCAACGCGGCGGTCGAGGCTGCTCACGCGGGCGAAGCGGGAAAAGGCTTTGCCGTAGTTGCGGGCGAGGTCGGAAACCTTGCGACCAGCACCCAGTCCTCCCTGGAAAATATCCAGGATATTGTTGATCAGGTCAGGGCAAACGTCTCCCAGATGCTGGAACGTGTCGAGGAAAACTACATAAAGCTTGACCGCCAGGGCGAATATTTTTCCGATGTTTTTGAAAATCTGGTGGCAATGAACGGTCTGCTGAGGCAGGCTGTGAGCGATATGGACGAAATGAACGAGCTGCACGTCAGACAGGCGGAGGTTATAGGACGCACAGCGGATATAAGCGAGGATATCGCCGATTCCATTAACAATGAAAACGCGGGCTTTACAGCGATCTCGAATATGGCTGAAAGCAACGCGGCGGACATCGTTAAAATGTCCGAGCAGATCAAGGCTATCAACGAAATGGCAGAGCGTATCGACGGTCTGCTGGAAACATAGAATTAACTGACTTTGGAAAAGGAGGATTACGGTAATGGCATATTTTACGGTAAGACTTTTCGCAAATTCCCTCAGACGGCGCACGACCTTTGAAATGTTCATTCCCAACGATATCAGGGAGGACATTCCCCATGAGGAAAAAAAGGGTAAGATAAAAACTCTTTTCCTGCTCCACGGCTACACGGGGGACGCGGGAAACTGGGTGCCGGAGTATATTGCGGACAAATATAATTTCGCAATAGTTATGCCTACCGGCGAAAACGCTTTCTGGCTGGACGGCATTTCCACCGGTCACAATTACTGCACTTTTCTCGGCGAGGAGCTTGTGGGCTATGTACGCAAGACCTTCGGGCTTGCCATGTCCGCTGAGGAGACCTGTATCATGGGACTCTCAATGGGCGGCTTCGGAGCGCTGCACACGGCGTTCAGATATCCCGACGTTTTTGGAAAGACGGCGGCTCTTTCCTCCGCGCTTATCGTTCACGGGATCGCGGGAATGAAGCCGGGAGGACAGGACGGACTTGCGAATTACGAATACTACCGCGAGTGCTTCGGCGACCTTGACAAGGTGCTGGAGAGCGACAACAACCCGGAGGTTCTCGTTAAAAGGTTAAAGGATCAGGGCAAAAAAATTCCCGAGATATTCATATCCTGCGGCACGGAGGACTTCCTGCTGGAAAACAACAGGCAGTTCCACGGCTTCCTGAACGAAAACGGTATAGACCACACCTATATCGAAAGCGCGGGCGGACACGACATGGAGTTCTGGAACGAGTACGCGATAAAATTTTCGGAGGCTATGTTCGGCGGTGAATAACGTCCGGACGCAAATTTATGAAAGGAGTATGTCTCCGCGTAGCTTAATAGGCGCGGAGAGCATAAAGTTATGGTTACCAAAGTAAAAAAATTATTTGCGGCAGCGGCGGTTATAGCCGTTGCATTCTCGGCAGTATCCTGCGGAAGCGGCGCGGGAACAGGTTCAGCGGAGATGACGGTCTCCGCGCTGACGTCGGAGGGCGTTTCCAAAACAGGCTCGGAAGCCGCCAAAAAAGAGACAAAGCCAAAGCTTTCCAATCCCGACGCCACCAAGGAGGCTCAGGCTCTGTTTGATTACATTTGCGACACCTACCGAAAGGGCATTATTTCGGGACAGCAGGAGTCCACATGGATGAGCAGCGATCAATATGAATTTGACTACATTTATAACAATACTGGCAAATACCCTGCTATAAGAGGTCTCGACTACATGAACGACGACTTTGATGGCGTGAACAAGCGCGCCGAGGAATGGTACAAAAAAGGCGGTATTGTTACTATCTGCTGGCACTGCGGCTCTGATTTCAGCCACAGCTGGGACGAGTGCATGAAAACCGAGATAAAAGACTGGGACAAGGCTCTCACCGAGGGTACTTCCGAGTACAAGGCTCTTATCGCGGGCATGGACAAGGCAGCCGAAGCCTTAAAGGAACTGAAGGACAAGGATATCCCCGTGCTGTGGAGACCCTTCCACGAGTTCGACGGCGGCTGGTTCTGGTGGGGAAAAGGCGGCGCGGACAACTTTGTAAAGCTCTGGCGGATCATGTACGACCGCTACACCAACCACTGGGAGCTTGACAACCTTATCTGGGTACTGGGCTATTCGGGCAACGGCAGAGGCTACGACAAGTGGTACCCGGGCGACGAGTACGTTGACATCGCCGGCGCGGATTCCTACAACGACGGAGCCAACGCAAACCTCTACACAAAGGTTCAGGACGTTGCGGGCGACAAAATGCCCATATGCTTCCACGAGTGCGGACGTATCCCCACAGTGAAGCAGCTTTCCGACGGAAAAGCCGACTGGGTATGGTTCATGACCTGGCACACCGAACACATCACCGACCACAACGATAAAAAGGTACTCAAGGAGATCTACAACGACAAATACGTTATAACCCTCGATGAGCTGCCCGACGATTTGTATGAATAATAAAAACCGTCCCCGAACTTATAAAGTACGGGGACGGTTTTGCGTCGTTTAAGGCTCATATACCGTACCGATAAACAGCGGCTGCTTTGTGTCGCTCATTATCACAAACAGAAACGGTCTGTCAAGCGTGAAGTAAATTTCGTCCTCGGGAGGCAATGCGTCTCCGCATACCGCCATTTGGGTGAACGCGGCGGCGGTGCAGCCCTCCTCGTCTATTTGGACGCGGGCGGCGTGCTTTGCCCCTCCCACGAAAAGACCGTCGCTGTCCTCGGAAAGCGGCGTAAAATCCGCAGCAGTAGAATCGAAAATATCCGTCACGCCCAGCCGCATTAAGCTGTCCGCAAGATTAAGCTCCGAAGCCACGTCAAACTTAGGCACGGAATAATGCACGATTATGGATTTGGATTTTTCCCAGCCGTAGCCAGTATTGACCATGTCAAGATATTCCTCCGACGCAAGAACGTCGTCGATCGTCTTGTCCTCGTCGGGAAGTATCAGCCACATTGAGCCGCCGTCGGCAAACGCGAGGCTTACCGCGCCGTAGTCCTCACCCCAGTAGTAAGGGCCGTATTCGTTGGTGCTGTTCATAAATTCGGTCTCAATGTCGCCCTTGGAGCCGTGAAACGTTTTGGTATCGTTGTTCGACGGCAGAAATACAGTATCCCACTTCGCGCGGAAATAAACCGTAGAGCAAAGTGACATCACCGTTTCGGGATCAAGCGTGACGTTTTTCACCGAATCCCCCAGAAGCCCGCCCGTTTGCTTGTTGAGCCAGTCTCTTAGGGCAGCGTTCATAACCTCCGAGGACATATCCCCGCGGTAGGAGGAAGCCCGGTAGCTGCCCGCAAGCCTTTGGAGCGTCCCGACATTAAAGGTCACGCCCTCGTTGAGCCACAGAGAATTTGCAAGTATGGAAGTGGTAGCTCCGTCGTTGCGGTAATTGGCTTTCCACATATTTTCGGCTTGTTCGCGGAGGGACTCTATGCTGTCCGCTTCAAGCAGATCAAGTATCTGGTAACGGCTGTCCCCGCCGGCGGTCTCCGCAAGCATGGCAAGAGCCATATAGGTGCTTCCGGGGGAGTACACGCGGTTCTCCCCGTCCGAGCCGCTCAGCAGCTCCGTTGACATTGACATGACAAAGCCCGTCTGCTTGTCCATGATGATCTTTCCCGCTTCCCTGCGTTCAATACCCTGTTCGCTCCACGGCTCGTAATATCGCTTATAAAGTTCGTCCTGCCATATGCCGTTTTCATCGAAGCAGTCATCCTCGTTGGGGTACTGCGCCATTACGGGGTACTCCGCTTCGGCAATGGTCTCCACGTGCAGTTCGGTTTCAATATCCGTATCTCTGCCGACATATCCGTCCGGAGTCGTTGGAGCAACTGTTGTGTTCGCCGAGGGGCCTCCGATAACATATCCGTCGGCGTCCTCGTCCGGCACAGTTGACGCAGTTGGAACAGTTGTTGTGTGGGCTGCGGGTTCGTCAATAATATCCGAAATATTTCCCCCGCCGTTCCCGCCTATCAGGAGTACCCCGCCAGCCACGGCGGCGCAGGCAGCAGCGGCGGCAGATATGCGGATAATATTTTCCCTGCGTTTATTTTTAACCGAATTATCCGATGAGGAAATTCTTTTCTCATCGGCTTCGGCGACGATCTCCTCGTCAACCATGCCTATTGCATCGCTTAGCTTCTCGGACTTTCTCATACCGAAAAACCCTCCTTTTCCAGATGCTTTCGCAGTCCCTCCCGGGCGCGGAAAAGCATACTCTTGACCTTCGATTCGCTCATGCCGCTGCTTGCAGCTATTGACTTAACGCTGTCGCAGAAATAGTACCGCAGCATGAAAACGTCCCGCATTTCCGTGCCGCAGCTCCACAGCCAAAGGTTTATAGTCTCCGCAAGCAGGGAAATTTCCGCTGCCTCTTCGGGAGTACCGTTCTGCGGCACGCACTCCTCCAGCTCGTCCAGGGACAGCTCATACTCCGTTCTGTTTTTGTTCCCGCCTCGCTTCACGCTGAGCTTTTTCCGCAGACGGTCAATGGAAAGCTCCCTCGTGATCTTTCCCAGATAGTACCGCAGCCGCGCGGGAATATTCGGCGGTATTGAATTCCACGCCTTGAAATATGTGTCGTTCACGCACTCGCCGCTGTCCTCCCTGTTGCCGAGGATATTCATCGCGATAGTCAGCAGGTACCCCGAATATTTCAGCTCTGTCTGCCTTACGGCGTTTTCATCGCGGCTCAGGAACAAAGCCAGTATGTCCTTATCCTCCACCTTGACCCCTCCTTTTTGTCTGTTACGGACGGTTCCGTTTGAGACACGCCCTCATAAGTATTACCGTATTTTTTGAGGAAAAGTTGCGTATTACCCCCAAAAAATTTTACAAAAAGGCGGATATTCCCGAGGTACCCCGGAAATATCCGCCGTGTTGGTATTCACTTGATAATGTCCCTGCCGAAAAAGTCTTCTTCTTCGTCGGTAACATTATATCCCGACACCGAGGAGGTATCGGCTGTAAGCTCAAGCTCCGCGTCGAAAATATTAGTCTCTCCGGTTATTTCCTTTCGGAACACCGATACCGTAATAGTATCCCCCGGGACTTTGTCCGCAAGCACTTCCGATATCTCAGCCGCGCCGAAAACCCGTTCGCCGTCTATGTGGGTGATAACGTCGTATGGCTTGAGACCCGCAAATACTGCGCCGCTGCGAGGGTCGACGTCCATAACGCAAAGCCCCGCGGGTATCCCGTAGCCGTTTGCAGCTGCGTCCCCGATAGAAAGATAGGTTATACCTACCCTTGTACGCGAGGAAACGTACCCATGCGCTATAAGATCCTCCGCAATCGGTACAGCGTCGTCTATGGCAATGCAGAAGCCGATGTTCTCGTAGGTCTCATGGTTCATAAGAGCCACCGCAACGCCTACCACCTGACCGTACATATTGACCAGCGCACCGCCGGAATTTCCCGGGTTGAGAGCCGCGTCCGACTGAATGCACGTTATGGTGGAGCTGCTGATATAGTCGGTGTCTATTTCCCTGCCCAGACCTGTAACATGACCGTAGGTCACGGTATTTTCAAAGCCGCCGCCCGCTCCCGCAAGAGCTACCTCCTCGCCTATTTCAAGGGTTGAGGACGTGCCTATCTGGGCGGGGGAAAGCCCCTTTTTGTTCACCTTTACTACCGCGAGATCACTTTTTTTGTCAATACCCACAATGACCGCTTCGCTTTCGCCGTCGCCGTAAAATCCAACGGAAAGCTTTTTCGCGCCGTCCACCACATGAGCGTTTGTGAGGATATAGCCGTCCTCGGTGAGGATTATCCCCGACCCGGAAGAAATGGGCATATAGGGTATTTCGTCAAAAACCTTTATCTGCACCTGGGACGGAAGTATCACCTTTGCCACTCCCACCGATGTGAGAAGCCCCGATTCCTTGTCGGCGTAAAGCGTGTCGTCAAGCTTGGGCTTGTCGGCTGTGGGCAGATCGACAACGATATGCTCTGCTTTCTGCGTTACGTCGAAATTGTCAAACTTTCCGCCGCCCTCGTTTTCCGGAGCCTTACCCGAATCTCCCGCAGCAATTTTTACCGCAAGGATAACGACCGCCGCAAACATCACAACTATTGCGGATATCAGGCTCCAAAGGCAGCCTCCCGAAAAACGCTTTTTCTTCTGATCCGGCTGTTGAGATTGCTGAGCCTGCGCGGGCTGTACAGGAGGAGGAAAACTTCCCTGATTCATTCCCTGCGGCATTCCCTGAGGAGGAACGTACTGAGGCGTGCTTCCGAAATTCTGCTGTGAGGGTTGGTACGGCTGGTACGATTGATAAGGCTGACCGAATTGTCCCGGCTGATTTTGTCCGGACTGCTGAGCAAACTGTTGATTCTGAGCCGGCTGTACATTGGGTATATTTTGAGATATTTGTCCATTTTGTATACTTTCCATATCTTGGAAAGGAGAAGTTCCCTCCGGTACAGCGGAAACAGACTGACCAAATTGTGCAGACTGCATTGGCTGTCCGTTTAAGTCAGCCGCCTGAACGTTTTGTTCCATACCTTCAATAACGTCCGTATTTCCCGTGGGCGCCTCCGGTACGGGGGAAGCCGTTACCGTATCCTGCAAATCGCGGAGACCGCGCTGACGTTCATCATCTGCGGGGACTTCGCTTGCCGCCGTACTGCTGCCGTTCTCCTGTCCGGCAGTCATATTTTCATCAAAGTTATTATCCATAAAACCTCCGTATAGTAGTCATCTGCGGTCAGCTTCGGCTTTGCTCAGACTGAACGTAAATTCGGTGTAGCGGTTCGGCTCGCTTGAAACGGTTATCTTTCCGCCGTGAAGCTTGATGATGGAGCTTACAATGGAAAGCCCCAGACCAACGCCTCCGGGGTCTATTCCGCGGGATTCGTCCGTCTTGTAGAAACGTTCAAAAACCTTTGATATCTCCTGCTTTTTAAGTCCCTCGCCGCTGTTTCTTATGGAAACGCTGCGGGTATTGCCGTCCGTTCCGAAAGAAAAGCTGATTGAACCTCCCTTGTCCACAAACTTTACAGCGTTCTCAACAAGGTTGTAAACCACCTGTCCTATAAGATCAGGATCGGCGTTTATGCGGAAGCCGTCCGCGCTTTCTATTTGGACGTCAATGTTCTTTTCGTCGATCTTCTTTTCAAAATTAGTAAGGGTCTGCAAAATTATCGGCAGGATATCAAAATCCTCGGTAGAAAGCTTCAGCTCTCCCGCTTCGTATTTTGATATATTCAGCATCGACCTGACGAGCCGCGACAGCCTGCTTACCTCTGCGGAAACTATTTTCATGTAGTGCCTGTGCTGTTCCTTGGGGATAGTGCCGTCGAGTATGCCGTCCACAAAGCCGCCTATTGTGGTCATAGGCGTTTTCAGCTCGTGGGAAACGTTGGAAATAAAGCTTTTTCTTGTTTCCTCAAGCTGTTCCAGAGACCCAGCCATATCGTTAAGGGTAGTGGCAAGATATCCGAGTTCATTTTCGTCCGTGACATGGAGCTTTTCCGAAAAATCGCCTTCGCCGAAACGCTTTGCAGCCAAGGTCATTTCCCGTATCGGCGAAAGCAGGCGCTTTACAGCAGTGTACATTACTGCAAACGCCGCGGACAGTATTACAGCCGCTGAAATTATCAGCGCAGCCGCCAGCGAAAGCATATGTCCGGTAAGAGAGTTCGATACAAGACGCTGCAAAATTATGTAAGTATTTTCCCCTATAGTTATCCTGCGGGCATATATGAAGCTGTTGTTGTCATAGTAGCCGTTAAAGCTGCTGAGTTCCGACAGACCGTCCTCCGTAATACGGCTCAGAGCCTGAGGCGCAATTTTTTGACCCGCATGAGAACACGGCGATGCCTCGGAGCATACCAAAGCAACGCCGTCTGGATCAGTCAGTGTAATATCCGTGCCGAGACTTTCGGACAGCGGTTTGAAAATATCCGTCAGTTCTTCCGTGTCGAGCCCGCCGTTTTCCTCAAAGGAGGCACGTACAGCGTCAACGATCATCTCCGTTTTTACCGAAAGATAATTGAATCTGTTCGCTTTGTAATGCTCCTCCGAAACCAGCATCAGCACCACGCCTATGCATATGACCGCAGAAATGAATACAGCGGCGCAAAGACAGAAGAACTCGGTAAAAATACTTTTACGCATTTGCGTCCTCTTCCGCCTCAAACTTGTAGCCTACGCCCCATACCGTTTTGAGAGCCCACTTGTCGGAAACGCCCTCCAGCTTTTCACGCAGACGCTTTATGTGTACGTCGATAGTTCTCGAGTCGCCGTAGTACTCAAAGCCCCACACCTCGTCCAGAAGCTGGTCTCGGGTATAGACCCTGTTGGGATTGGAAGCCAAATAGAACAGAAGCTCCAACTCCTTGGGAGGAGTATCCATTACCTTTCCGTCCACGCGGAGCTCATAGCGGGTCATATTTACCACAAGCTTGTCGTAGCGAACCTCTTTGACCTCCGACTCGGAGCTTGTCTGTCCGATACGGCGGGATACCGCCTTGATCCTTGCGATGACCTCTTTTGTGTCGAAAGGCTTTACGATATAGTCGTCCGCGCCCAGTTCCAGACCGAGAACTTTGTCAAAGGTCTCGCTCTTTGCGGTTATCATGATAATGGGCACGTTTGATTTTTTTCTGATCTCGCGGCACACCTGCCAGCCGTCCAGTTCGGGCAGCATGATATCCAGGAGCACCACGTCGGGCTTGAGCGCATTAAACTTAACTACGGCTTCGTCGCCGTCGTGGGCAACGATCACGCCGTAGCCTTCCTTTTCAAGATAGAGCTTGAGCAGCTCGCAGATATTATTATCGTCGTCAACGACCAAAACTTTTCCAAGTGACATATTAGACCATCCTTTCAAATGCCGTATACATTCCATACTGTTTCCGGCAGCCTTTTGCCGTCATGCACCGTATGCATACACATGGACTTGCGACGCTGTTTTTTGAAATATTAGACAATTTAATTATACCAAAATGCGCCATAGAATATATAAACATTATATGATTTAAATATGTACTAACTGTAAATTTAACAAAATGTTGCTTTTATAAATAAAGAATGAAAATAAAAAATTCATTTTTCAGGGAGAAGTTTACAAGCTGTATATACATATATAATATTTTGGCCTATAATATTATTTTTACTGCCGCAGCAATATTTTATTGGTAATAACAACATAATACTTAAAATATTTTTGGTTTTTTTATGCAATGTGCCGAAATATCCAAAAATCTTATAAAAACACTTGATTTCTGCGGAAATATTGTTAAAATATAATTAGCACTCAAAAAGAATGAGTGCTAACACATGGAAGTTCAAAGTGCTAATCCGCTGTTTTCGGCGGACGGCTGCGCGGACTTTTGTACGTACCGTTTAAAAATACAGCTTATATACTGAAAGGAGTCTTTTGCTATGACAATCAAACCACTTGCTGACAGAGTTGTTATTAAAATGACCGAGGCGGAGGAGACCACCAAGAGCGGTATCATTCTCGCGGGAAGCGCCAAGGAAAAGCCCCAGATCGCGGAGATCGTTGAGGTAGGTCCCGGCGGAGTCGTTGACGGCAAGGAGATCAAGATGTTCGTTAAGAAGGGTCAGAAGGTACTTATTTCCAAATACAGCGGCACCGAGGTCAAGGTTGACGGCGTTGAGTACACTATCCTCCGTCAGGACGATATACTTGCAGTTGTTGAATAACATGATATATACTATTTGTAAAGGAGTTTTTTAATATGGCTAAGGATATTATTTACGGCGAAGACGCAAGAAAGTCCCTCCAGGCGGGCATTGACAAGCTTGCCGACACAGTTAAGATAACCCTGGGACCCAAGGGCAGAAACGTTGTTCTGGACAAGAAGTTCGGTGCTCCCCTCATCACCAACGACGGCGTTACCATTGCTAAGGAGATTGAGCTTGAGGACGCTTTCGAGAACATGGGCGCACAGCTCGTCAAGGAGGTTGCCACAAAGACCAACGACGCAGCAGGAGACGGTACCACAACCGCTACTCTTCTTGCACAGGCTCTTATCCGCGAGGGCATGAAGAACATCGCCGCGGGAGCTAACCCCATGATCGTTAAAAAGGGTATGGCAAAGGCTGTTGATTCCGCGGTAGAGTCTATCAAGGCTAACTCCACACCCGTCAAGGGCTCCGAGGACATCGCAAGCGTTGCGGCTATTTCCGCTGCCGACGAGAACGTAGGAAAGCTCATTGCCGAGGCTATGGAAAAGGTTACCGCTGATGGCGTTATCACTATCGAAGAATCCAAGACCGCTGAGACATACTCCGAGGTTGTTGAGGGTATGCAGTTCGACCGCGGCTATATCACGCCCTACATGGTTACCGATACCGATAAAATGGAAGCCGTTATCGACGATGCTTACCTGCTTATCACAGACAAGAAGATATCCTCCATTCAGGAGATACTTCCCTTGCTCGAGCAGATCGTCCAGAGCGGCAAGAAGCTGGTCATCATTGCCGAGGACATCGAGGGCGAGGCTCTGTCCACTCTCATCGTAAACAAGCTCCGCGGCACATTCACCTGCGTTGCGGTAAAGGCACCCGGCTTCGGCGACAGGCGCAAGGAAATGCTTCAGGACATCGCTATTCTCACAGGCGGTCAGGTGATCTCCGAGGAACTTGGTCTTGAACTCAAGGACGCAGAGGTTGCTCAGCTGGGACGCGCTAAGCAGGTCAAGGTAACAAAGGAAAACACCATTATCGTTGACGGCGCAGGCGATAAAAAGGCTATCAAGGACAGGATCGGTCAGATCAAGGCTCAGATCGAGACTACCACCTCCGACTTCGACAAGGAGAAGCTTCAGGAAAGACTTGCAAAGCTCAGCGGCGGCGTAGCGGTTATCAAGGTCGGCGCGGCTACCGAGATCGAAATGAAAGAGAAGAAGCTCCGCATTGAGGACGCTCTTGCAGCTACCAAGGCTGCCGTTGAAGAGGGTATCGTTGCAGGCGGCGGCGTTGCATACGTAAATGCTATGCCCGCTGTATCCAAGCTCACGGCTTCCCTTGCGGGAGACGAAAAAACAGGCGCGGCTATCGTTCTCAAGGCTCTTGAGGAACCCGTTCGCCAGATCGCCGCTAACGCTGGCCTGGAGGGAAGCGTTATTCTCGACAAGATCGTTCGCTCCAGAAAGGTAGGCTACGGCTTTGACGCTTACAACGAGACATACGGCGACATGATCCCCGCGGGAATCGTTGATCCTACAAAGGTAACGCGCTCCGCTCTCCAGAATGCGGCTTCCGTTGCTGCAATGGTTCTCACAACAGAAAGCCTTGTTGCGGATATCAAGGAGGAGGCTCCCGCCGCTCCCGCAATGCCCGCAGGCGGAATGTATTAATAGAGACAAGATTATTAAGAGGCAAGAGGATTTTTCCCCCTTGCCTCTTTTATTTATTATATAGCGCAGCAAGTACAGCTATTTATTTGGCGCAATAGTAAAAAACAAGAGACCGAAGCCTCTTGTTTCATTTTTCGATATTTTAGGTGCCGACTATTTCCAGCCCTCGGTCAGATGTCTGCAAAGAGCCTTTCCGATATTGGCAAGAGGCTGCTGCTCGGAGCAGGCTCCCAGCTTGAATGCCTCCATAGGCATACCGTAAACAACGCAAGAATCCTTATCCTGACCTATAGTATAGGCGCCGTTGTCGTGCATTTTCTTCAAGCCCTTTGCGCCGTCCGCGCCCATGCCTGTCATGAGAGCGCCGATAGCCTTTTTGCCTGCCACCTCGGCAACGCTTGTAAACATAACGTCAACGGAGGGGCAGTGTCCCGAAACCTTTTCGCCCTGATAGCACTTTACGAAATAGCCGCGAACGTCCTTTTTAAGCTCCATGTGGTATCCGCCGGCAGCGATAAGGCACACGCCCTCGGTAAGCCTGTCGCCGTCCTGAGCTTCCTTAACGTGTACCGCGCAGCACCTGTCAAGGCGCTCGCTGTACATTTTGGTAAACACGGGAGGCATATGCTGAACTACCAGCACGGGGGGCATTGTATCGGGAAACGATTTTATTATGCACTCCAGCGCATCGGTACCGCCTGTTGAAGCTCCCAGAGCAACAATATATCCCTCGCGTGTTTTAAGAGGAAGCCCCGCAATATCCTCCTTAGATGGGATATTGGGCATTACCTTGCCTATTTTTGCTCCTGCTCCCTGAACAGGCACAACTCCGTCTACGCCTGCGGTTTTAGCCGCAGTTCCGGAAGCTTTCGCTTTTTGAACGGGCTTTCCTGCCGCAAGTATTATCTTTGTTCCCAGAATTGTAGAGAAAGTCTTATATTCCGAAGGGTTGCGCGGCTTCTTGATGAATCCTGCCGCTCCCGCTTCAAGAGCGGACGCTTCGCTTGCCGTGCCCGACATAATGATACACGGCAGAGGGTACTGCTCCATAAGCTGCTTCAGAAACGTCAGACCGTCCATTTTGGGCATAACAACGTCCATAACAAGAACGTCGGGTTTAAGCTCGTTGATCTTGTCGCGCGCTTCAAAAGCGTCTGCCGCCTCGCCCGCAATAACAACGTTTGGGGTAGACTCCAGACCCTTTATGACCGTAGCGCGAAACATATTTGAATCGTCAACGATGAGGACTCTAACTTTTCTATTTTGAATAGTATTATTCATAACACACCGCCTCCGGAAAATACGGGGCGCTCCTTTGCCGATTTATTTGGTGATTCTTCCTGCGAAAGACTTGGCTCCGTCCGGCTTGTTGGACACCTTTTTGTAAACCGCCGGTTTAACATAGGTGTAGCGGGTATTTTTGCCTACGCTTTCCGCGTGACCTATGTAAAGATATCCGTTTTCTCTCGTAACATCGTAAAAGCGTTCGATAAGAGCGTTTTTGGTCTCCTGCTCAAAATAGATCATAACGTTGCGGCAGCTTATAAAATCGTAAGGACGCTGGGCAACGATTCTGTCCATAAGGTTGAACTGCTTGTAAGTGATCTGCTTGCGGAGCCTGTCAATTACCTGATAGCGTCCGTCGGGAAGCTTGGTGAAATATTTCGTCAGCCACTGCTTGGGGACGTCCTTGAGCATATCAATAGTGTAAATACCTGCCTGTGCGGTTTTCAGCACCTCGGTATCAAGGTCGGTTGCAAGCAGCTTTACGTTCCAGGCGGAAGCCTTGGCGCCGAGGTAATCGTCGATAGTCATTACCAGCGTATAGGGCTCCTGTCCCGTGGAGGACGCGGCGCACCAGAAATTAAGCGTGCGGGTCGCAGCGTTTTCCTTTTCCATTTGGGGCATGATAGTGCTTTTCAGGAACTCAAAATGCTCCGGTTCGCGCATGAAAAAGGTGTGGTTCGTGGTAAGCTTGTTTACAAGCTGCATTGTTTCGTTGCCCGTTTTGTCGGCAAAAGCGAAATCAATGAACTCCTTGAAGGACTTAAAGCCTCGCTGGGTGACCATATTGGAAAGTCTTCCCTCTATAAGGATACGCTTTTTATCGAGATTTATGCCGTAATTTTTTTTCATGTAGGCGACAAGACGGTTAAAATCGTCGTCTGTAAGTTTAAGCATTTTCAGGCACCTCCGATCAGTCAGCAATAAGCTTGTCGCAGTCCAGAAGCAGCTTGATGTCGCCTTCTATCTCGATGATTGATTTGATGTAGCGGTTTGCGTTTACGTTTTTGGAATCGGGAGCCTTGCTGATATCTCCGGGCTTGGCTACAAGAACCTCCTGAACTCTGTCAACGATGATACCCACCTGCTCTCCGTCCTCAAATTCAAGGACGATGATACAGGTTCTGTCGTCATAAGGTATCTCCTCTATGCCGAAGCGGTTTCTCACGCTTATGATAGGTACTACCTTTCCGCGTATGTTGATAACACCCTTTATGTAGTCGGGGATTTTGGGGACAACAGTGATCTGTTCCACGCTGATGATTTCCTGAACATATTTTATTTCAATACCGTAAATACTTTCGCCGATATTGAAAAAGAGGATTTCAATTCCGTCCGCTGTATAGGCGGATCTTGAATCAGTGGTATTTTCTGCCATTTGAGATCTTCCTTTCTATATAGACCGTTCCGGGCGGGGACGCATTCTGCCTCCCGCCGCGAACCGTCTTTTAATGCGTCCGCTGTCAGGCAGAGCAAATCAGAAATCGCTGATAACGTTGCTCACATCTATAATAATAGTTATCGAACCGTCGCCAAGGATCGAACATCCGCTCATGCCGTACTGCTTGATATTGTAATTTCCCAATATCGCAGGGAAAGGCTTGAGAACTACCTGCTGTTCTCCGATAAGCTCGTCGGCAAAAATGCAGGCGCTCTTTCCGTCCGTCTCCACCAGAATAACAATGCCGTCAAATATGTTCTCGGTGTTTGGTTTAAGGTCGTAGAGCTGATACAGTCTGATAAGCGGGTAGCACTCGCCGTAGACCATTACCATTTCCTTACCCGTTGTATCCTTTACGAGCTGGTTAGGCTGAACCTTGAAAGAGTTCCGGATAGAGTTTATAGGAATTGTGAAGATCGAGTTGCCGACGGATATTTCCATACCGTCCACGATAGACAGTGACAGGGGGATCTTGATAACGAAGTTGGATCCCTGACCGAACTTTGAGTCAACGGAAACGCTTCCGCCGATCTTTTCGATGTTCTTTTTAACAACGTCCATACCAACGCCTCTGCCCGAGTATTCCGTTACCTGCTCGTTCGTAGAGAAGCCGGGGAGCATTATCATATTGAGTATCTCTTTTTCGGAATATTCGCTTGAGGGCTTTGTGAGAATACCGTTTCTTTCAGCCTTTGCAAGAACCTTTTCTGGGTCGATTCCCTGACCGTCGTCGGCGATAACGATTATTACCTCACCGGACGCATTGTAGGCGGAAAGCGTTATCTTGCCCTTAGGAGACTTGCCAGCCGCTATTCTGTCCTCAACATTTTCCTCGATACCGTGATCCATGGAGTTTCTTACCATGTGCATGAGAGGGTCGTTGAGCTGATCGATAATGGACTTGTCTACCTCGGTGTCCTCGCCCTCGAAGATGAGTTCAACGTCCTTGCCCAGCTTTACCTTCATATCGCGGACGATACGCGTCATTTTATTGAACGCGCCCGAAATGGGAACCATCCGCATGGACATTACAGCGTCCTGAAGCTCGCTGTTGAGCTTTCTGAGCTGTCTCGCGGACTTCTGGAAATTATCGAGCTTCAGACCCTTGAGGTCGGGATTGGAGGTTACCATAGCTTCCGTGATAACTATTTCTCCTACCAGATCAAGAAGTACGTCAAGCTTGTTGAGGTTTACTGAAATAAGGGACTGCTTTACACCGCCCTTTGCCGCGCCTGCTGCGCCGTTGTCAGCAGCGGGCTTGGAAGCTTCCGCCTTCTTTGCGGCGGGCTTGGGAGACTCCGCTTTCTTTGCGGGAGCAGGCTGTGCGCTTGTCGCAGCCTGAGAGGGCTGTGCTGAAGCCTGAGCCGGAGCTGCTTCCTTGGGAGCTGCGGCTGCGGGAGCCTGTTCGGGAGATTCCTCAACCACATAGGATTTAACGCTGGGAGTACCCTCTATGACCTGCAAAACCATCTGAGGCTTATCGGATTTAAAGCGTACGACAAAGCCTTCCTCCACAATGATCCTTGAAGTTTCGGCATTGTCCTCTATGTCGGCAGGCTCGAAGGTAACGTTCTCGCACACGTCCCTGACGTTGTTTACGACAAGCAGAGCGCGGAGATTCTCCATTTTGCAGTCGTCGTCAAAGTGCACCCTCACTGTAGTTACAGCGTCGGCTGTCGAAGCGGCGGCCTCGGAACCGCGTTCAATGATATCGCAGCTCTTTACGTTGGCTGTTGTGCGGATAGTTTCCATGATACCGTCGGTTGACGAGCCGGGAGCCGGACGGAACTTAACGAGAAAGCCGTCGTTGATAATAGTCTTGGCGGTGTCGCCGTTGTTTTCGATATCCTCGGGTATGTATTCAAGCTCTGCACAGCTTTCGGATATTCTGTTGATAACCAGAAGAGCGCGCAGGTTTTCCATTTTGCAGTCGTCTTCGAAGAAAACCTTTACCGTGGTAAGCCCGGAACCCGATACCGGAGCGGCTGCGGCAGCCGGAGCCGTCGGAGCAGCGGCAGTCGGCGCAGGGGCTGCTGCGGAAGAAGCGGCGGGAGCCTCGGCAGCCGCAGCTCCGTCCGCAGGGGAGGCGCCTTTAAGAACGGCGGCGAAGTCCTCGATCTTTGTCATCTGTTCGGTAAAATCTGTGGGGGTGTATTCGTCCTCCTGAAGATTTTCGATCTCTGCCTTTAAGAGGTCCGAGGCGCTGAAAATGATATCATACAGAGTTTCCATTGAAGAAATAACAGGATGATCCTCACGGATAATGTAAAACATATCCTCGATGGCGTGAGCAAGCTTGGACATATTTTCGAGTCCCATCATGGCGGAGGAGCCCTTAATAGTATGCATGGTTCGGAATATCTCGTTGATATCCTCCTCGGCAAAGCTGCTCTCGTTTTCAGTTTTCATCAGAATTTGGTCCAGCTGTTCAAGAAGCGACGTAGTCTCGAAGACATACATATCCGCCATTGCTTCCATTCCCGCTTCAAATTTTGCCATAAAAACACCTACCTATCAGTTTATCCCCTTACAGGGTTTGATGCAGCATACGCTGTGTGCTGTGCGGAACCTGTGCTCATGACTTTGCCGCGGCACAAGTACTTTTGCTGTAAAATGCTGCAACACGCCATAATATTCTATACTATATTTTTAATTATACTATAAAAAACTCTTTACTTCAAGACAAAAATGTAATATAATAAGAATAAAGCGGAAAAATTTTTAGGTGAATTTTCGTTCATTTTTAACAAAATAGCACAAAAAATTGTAAAAAGCCAACAGATTGATCGGTTTTTAATGTTATTGGGATATATTCCCAGCAGATTTTATGGTAAATTCCGGAAAGGAATGGCTCGTATGTCAGACTTGTTAAGAGTAACTACTCCCGTCGCACCGAAGGACTATAACCTGAACACCAGCGTAAAGCCCCAGGCTCCCGAACAGGTTTTCGATCTGGGCAACGTTGACTATATCAACAAGACAAACACCCGTGACGAGCAGCTCGGCGAACAGAACCTGAAGGATCAGGCGGGTACGGGGCTTCCCAAGCTTCAAACTGCTATATCAAAGGATCCCGCCCTTGCCGCCGTATTGCTTAAAGGCGTTCTCGGCACGGGTACGCTTTCCGCTCTCGGCGCGGCGGGAAACGCTGAGCTTCTCAACAAGGTGACGGAATTTGCCAACGAGATACTCCTCACCCCCGACGAGCTGACCGACGACATTATCCGTCAGCAGGACGAGGCGACAATGTTCAGCGGAGAGCTTTGGGGCGCTTTAAAGGACATGATCGCAGGACTTGCCGGTTCTCCAGCCTCGGAAGAGGTAAGCCTTGCAGTTATGGATTTCCTCAAGGCGGCAGCTTCGTCCGTCGCGCGGGACGATATCATAGCTTCAATATCCGCGTCCCTGCGGTACCTTGCGGGAGAAGCCGCCCAGAGCCGCGAGATAGTCGATCTGCTTTTGCAGACAGCCGACAAGCTTTCCGCCGAAAACTTCGGCACGGTAAAGAACGACGTTCTCGCGCTTGTGAGCTATCTTGAAAAAAGCCTGCTGCTGAACGACCGCACCCAGAACCTGCTGTCGCTTATCACCTACAATCTTTCACGGTTCAACGGCGACCCCTCCGCTCTTGGTGACAGCTTCCAGGCTGTGCTGAATATGGCTCCCGACGCGGAAACAGCCGACAAGCTGAATATGTTGTTCACAAAATTTGTGGAAAGCGCAAGGCTCCCAGCGGATATAAAGCTTGCCGCGCTCAGGGATAATCCCTCCGCTTCCGCGCAGATGTCCATGACCATGCTTACCGAAAGACTTGCCGACGCAGTAAACGCAGGTCTGGAAAAGCTGACCCCGGAACAGCTTTCGGAAAATCTCAGCAAGCTTGCCGAGGAGCTTAACATACCCAAAGATACCGCCGAGCAAACAGCGGATACGGAAATATCCGCCGCGGAAACGGACAGAACTGCGGACGCCGCTAAAAACACCGGACCGCAGGATACCCGAACCGCCGCGGAAGTCCCGAAGGAAGCCTTTTCAATAAAGGAAGGAACGGCTCTTCTGAAAAAAATCCTCTCTCCCCTTGTGTCCGACAATATGAAAGGCGGTCTCAATACTCTTATCCGGGACTTTGAAAAGACCCGCGACCTGAACAGCCTGATCGACAGGCTCAGCGTAATAGTCAACCGCGCCGAAAATCTTGACAAAAAAATCGTTCTCGCCCAGGGAATAAACCTTGTTCTCTCCGAAATGGCTATGGCGCAGGGCATTCAGTACCGCCCGCCCACAACAATGGAGAATATGCTGGATTTCCTTATAAAGAATATCAACGATCCGTCGCTGAAATCCCTTTCGGATATGAGCAGACCAGATATGATACAGGGGCTCCTCAGCGCTCCGGGAGTGTTCACTCCCCTGCTGCATTTTCTCGTACCTATGAATATGGATGGAATGAAGGCTTTCGGCGAGCTTTGGGCAGACCCGGACGCCGACCGTGATCCTGAAACGGGAGAATCGGACAATCATCTTTTCCTGTGCTTTGAGATAGAGGACGCAGGATACTTCGAGCTTGAGGTGTACGCGCGCGGAAAATCGGTAAACGCGGCTCTTATGTGTCCCGCGGGAACGGAAAGAAGCTATCTTCCGATTAAGGAAATGCTTCCCGATCTGGCGGCTGCCTGCGGCTACAGCGCGGAAAAGGTAATGATACAGCCCTTGAAGCGGAAACGCGACCTTACGAACATATTCCCCAAGCTGAACGAAAGGAGGACTGGTCTGAATGTCAGGATATAAGGGAAAAAAGCCCAGCAATTCCGCTGTGGCGCTCAGGTACAATCCCGATAAGGACTACACTCCTATAGTTGTGGCTTCGGGACACGGTCATGTCGCTGAAAAGATAATCAATCTTGCCGACGAAAACGGCGTGCCTATCTATCGGGACGACTCCGCAACCGCGCTGCTTACCATGCTGAACGTAGGTCAGGGTATCCCTCCGGATCTTTACCAGCTTGTGGCGGGTATCTATGTGCAGGTAATGCGCATTGCAAAGGATAATAAACAGCTGTAAATCATATCCCCGAATGAGACGTTTCCATTCGGGGATATACTATTATATAATACGGTGTTTTAAATTATATTATTCGAGACCTTTCATAAGACCCTCAACAATAAGAGGGAACTTCCATGTGCAGGTCGCGCGGTCAAGAATACCGAAGTTTTCGCCGGTACCCGTAAACGCGCCGTTGTCCCACCAAAGGCAGGGAACGCCGATCTCCTTTGCCTTGCTTACATAGAACGTCGCCCATTCGGCGCGGGTCTCCTCGTTTGCCTTGGCTCTTGCGCCGAATTCTCCGATGATAACCGGAGTACCTTTGTCAATGAAATTTGTTTTCAGGGAGTTCATAAGATAAACGATATCGTTTGCGGAAGGATCGTCCGGAGAGAAATCCCTTGCCAGAAGATCGTCGCTGAGTGCAAACGCGTAGGGAGTGTAGGCATGAATGGATACTATTATTTTATCGTCGCCCTCGGGTATCTTTACCGCTTTCATAGCCTGATCCGAAGAGCTTGCCGCATAGGCGGGTATCATAAGGTGACGCTTTGCGTTGTTTCCGCCCAGACCGCGCACAGTCTCAACAAAAGCAGCGTTAAAATTGTTTACTACCTCGTGACCCTCTGCGTCGCCGCCGTTCCATTCAAGAGCGGTATTTCTCTTGCGGGGTTCGTTGAGTCCCTCAAAGATGAGCTTTTCATCGTATCCCGCAAAGCGGGTTCCTATCTGAGTCCAGAGAGCTTTAAGCCTTTCCGTGGCCGCAGCTTCGTTATCGTAGTAAGGGTCGTGCCATTCCTCGTGGTGGATATTGAGGATAACGAACATATCCTGCGAGTAAGCGTAGTCCACTACCTCCTGTACGCGGTTCATCCACGCTTCGTCGACTGTATTGTTTTCGTCCATGTGTATGCCCCATGTGGTGGGTATCCTTATAATGTTGAAGCCCGCGTCCTTGACGGCGGTTATCATTTCCTTGGTGGTAACGATATTTCCCCAGCTTGTTTCACTGTCAACGCCGCTTCCGCCTGTGGAATCGAGAGTATTTCCGAGGCTCCAGCCGACTTTGATTTCCTTTACAAGCTCCGCGGAGGAAATGTCGCGTATCTCGTCGTTTACGGCGCTTACAGCAGCGGTCTGCTCCTGAGTCTGAGAGCTGTCGTCCTGAGGATCTCCGTTTCCGGTATTTTCTTTATTTCCGCAGCCCGAAAGCGATAAAAGCAGACACGAAGCTATGACTGCCGAGCATATTTTTTTTAATGTTTTGTTTTTCACCTGTAATGACCTCCGTTAAGATATTTTATTAATTTTATCATATGGCATGAGTATTTTCAACACATTTTTGTAAATAATTTATGTTTCGCACTGTACCGGACTGTTTTTACTCATTTGGCAGGATAAATTTTTGTTTAGCGCACAAACGTTATAACCCCGCCAGAGATTAGCTGGTCAAGCTGAGCACAGCTTGCGGGGGTC
>CAJUAN010000027.1 GCA_910584715.1 uncultured Oscillospiraceae bacterium | reverse complement strand
TTAGCTGCGTGACAAGGGGGACGCTCTCTATCGCAGAGCGTCCCCCTCTTGCGGCGCTGCCGCAATTCACCCCCTTGCAGAGCTCTTGAACGATAAGAAGATTTCGCGCTTTGCGAAGCGCGACGAAGGGGCTCTGCCCCCTCGACCCCCGCAAGCTGGGCTCAGCTTGACCAGCTAAAGTCCTAACGGGACAATGTCATTAGTACGATAAACAAAAATTTACGGCAACATAATTTACATCTTACCGCCTTGAAACTTGTTTTACAGTATGCTATAATGTATAAAAGCTTCATGTAAAAAGGAGGATAAAATGGATAAATTATCTGAATTGTTATGGTATAAAACCCCCGCCGAAAGCTGGGACGAGGCTCTCCCCGTGGGAAACGGCAGACTGGGCGGAATGGTCTTCGGCAAACCGGCGGACGAACTAATACAGCTCAACGAGGACTCCATATGGTCGGGCGGCTTCCGCAAAAGGAACAACCCCAAGGCCTACAGTAACCTTGAAAAAATGCGTACCCTTATCCGCGAGGGCAAAACCTCCGAAGCGGAGGCTCTTTGCTCCGACGCCTTTTACGGTACCAACGAGAACCAGCGGCACTATCACCCGCTGGGGGACTTCCACATATGGCAGAGCGGCGCCGAGAACTATACCGACTACGAAAGAAGCCTCGACCTTGAAAATTCTATTTGCACCACCTGCTGGACAAGCGGCGGCGTTTCCTACAGGCGTACGGTTTTCGCTTCCTGCCCCGACAACGTTATCGCAATACATTTTACCGCCGACCGAAAGGGAGCGATAGGCTTCACCGCCCTTATCGACGGCAAGGACGACGACTACGACAAAAACGAAGCCTACGACGAAAACACCCTGCTTTTCACCATGTCCGACGGAGTACCCTACGGGGCGGCGATATCCTGCTCCGCAAAGGGGGAACAGGTCAGCCGCGGTACCTGCGATGCCAACCGTATCCATGTGGAAAACGCCGACGAGGCTTTGATAACAATTGCCTGCCAGACAG
This sequence comes from uncultured Oscillospiraceae bacterium, assembly GCA_910584715.1. Classification (GTDB taxonomy): domain Bacteria; phylum Bacillota; class Clostridia; order Oscillospirales; family Ruminococcaceae; genus RGIG8773. The sequence continues at coordinate 33,127 of CAJUAN010000027.1, read as the reverse complement.
CTTTCCGCACCTCCGATTACGAAAAGCTTGCAATAAGTCAAGCAAAAGCAGCGCTACGCAAGGGCTTTTTCAACCTTACCGCATGGCATATCGCGGACTACCGCGCTCTCTACGAGCGGTGCGGGCTAAAGCTTTGCGACAACAGCGGCGGCAATGCGGAGCTTCCCACAAACGAAAGACTGCAAAGGATAAAGGACAGCGAAAAGGACAACAAGCTCATTGAGATGTACTTCAACTTCTCCCGCTACCTGATGATATCGGGAAGCCGCAAGGGTACCCTGCCGCTGAACCTCCAGGGCATATGGAACAAGGATATGTGGCCCGCCTGGGGCTGCAAGTACACCGTGAATATCAACACCGAAATGAACTACTGGGGCGCGGAGATACAGAACCTGTCCGAGTGCCACACGCCCCTGTTCGACCATATTGAGCGTATGCGTGAAAACGGCCGCGTCACAGCGCGGGAGATGTACCGCTGCAAGGGCACGGTCTGCCACCACAACACCGACATATGGGGCGACACCGCTCCCCAGGACAAGTGGCTCCCCGCCACGCTGTGGCCCATGGGCATGGCTTGGCTCTGCACTCATCTGTACGAGCACTACCTTTTCACCGGGGACAGGCTTTTCCTCGCGCAAAAGTACGACACTATCCGCGAGGCGGCGGAATTTTTCGCTGACTTCCTTACCGAGGACGACAAAGGCAGGCTTATCACAAGTCCCTCGGTATCACCGGAAAACACCTACATAACAAAGGACGGCGCAAAGGGCACAATTTGCCGGGGACCCTCCATGGACAGCCAGATACTCCATGAGCTGTTCACGGCAGTGCTGAAGTGCTCCGAGGCTCTGGACGCTTCCGTCAAGCCCGCGGACGACGGCGAGTTTGCGGAAAAAATAAAGTCCCTGCGTGACAGGCTGCCAAAGCCTGAGATCGGCAAATACGGTCAGATAATGGAATGGGCGGAGGACTACGACGAAGCCGAGCCGGGACACAGGCACATCTCCCAGCTTTTCGCCCTGTACCCCTACGACCTTATCACAAAGCGGCACACCCCCGAGCTTGCCGCCGCCGCCAAAGCGACAATTGAGCGCAGATTAAAGCACGGCGGAGGACACACGGGCTGGTCGCGGGCATGGATAATCAATATGTGGGCGCGCCTGGGCGAGGGCGAACGGGTGGGCGAAAACATCGCCGCGCTGCTTGCGTGGTCAACAAGCATATCCTTGCTTGATATGCACCCGCCTTTCCAGATAGACGGAAACTTCGGCGGCGGCGCGGGAATCGCTGAAGCTATAGTCCAGAGCCACAGCGGGGAGATATGGCTGCTGCCCGCCGTCCCTGCGGAATGGGAAAGCGGTTCGGTAAGAGGACTGAAAGCAAGAGGCGGCTTCGAGCTGTCCTTTGAGTGGAAAAACGGAAAGGTCACGGAGCTTGAGATCTTCTCCGAATGCGGGAATCCCTGCGCCATAGTCGGCACGGGACTGTCCGTTTTAGGCGGAGAAGAAAATATCCCCGCTGCTAACGAGGGGGATACTGTACGCTTTGAGACAGAAGCAGGCAGGATTTACAGAGTAACCGGATTCTAATTGCAGCCCCCATAAAAAGGGGTACGGCTTAGAGTTAGGGGAATTCAGAAATCCTTTTGGAAATACCGCTAAACGGACAATACAGCGAATCATATCAGCCGGCTTTCCGATAAATGGAAAGCCGGCTGATTTTGCTGTCTGCCTGATTTGCCGCTTATGAATTTAATAAAATATAACCGCGTAAACTTTTGGTTTATCCGTTATTTCCAATTGCGTCAATTACTTTGCCGACACTTGTTTCCAAAGCTTTTTCACCCCACCCGAGATTCCAATCGTCACCTGCGCCGGAATCCGATATTACATATATTCCGGCTGCACGGCATGAACGGAACCATGCTGCCGAAAACAGACCTGCGCCTTCCATTTCAACGCAGAGAGCGCCTTTGTCTTCAAAATACTTTATACGCCAGCTTGGCTCAACATATCCGGCGTCGGTAGTCCAGTGATAACCTCTGTGATATGCAATTCCCTTTGACTCCATTTCCCTGCATACGGAATCTGTAAGTTCCTTTGAGGATTCGACTATCTCGCCGTTATAGCCGTACAGTCCCGCGACCGCCGTATCATTAAACGCTCCGTCGGTGATCACTACATCGCCTATATGCATTCCGACACGACCGCCGGCAAAGCCGACATGGATCAATTCTTCAGCCCCTGCCGCTATCAGATCCTCCGCCTGTGTCGCGATTCCGGGCGAACACATTTCACCTTTTACAAATCCGGTCTTGTTGTCGTGATTCATAATATACACCCCGCCGCCCACATTATAGGCAAGCGTTCCGATATTCTTTGCCAGCATAGCGTCGTATAAGCTGTCTGCAAGGAGATATAATCTTTTAGGAAAAGCTTTTCTCATTTCATCAAAGTCAATTCCCTGCATCTCCATTTCACGTCTTACCAACTGGGACGGCGCGTTATATTCATTGGGATCGATCGGGAAATTATTTTTGCACATGATCTCATATGCCAGCACCTTATTATTTTCAAGCTCATGCTCCTTGTATTCCTTGACGGTATAACCTCGGCCGCTGTAGAATTTTCCGGCAGGAAGCGATGAATCCAGCCACGCAGCGCCATGGCTTTTTATTATCTCGTTTTCAAAGGACTCCATAATAAGCGTTCCGATTCCCTGCCCCTGAAATTGAGGTAAGACAAACAAACGCCTGATATGATCTCCGTCAAGCGTTCCTGTTCCGATCAAATCTTGCTCAAAAGTGACAGCATACACTTTTCCGGCTGAAATATCCTTTAAAATATTCTCTTCACTATGAAATTTCAAGAAAAACCTGACCGCTTCATCTGAATAGTATTTGGTGTATATTTCCTCAATTGTCTTATGAACCAATTTATATATATCCGAAACCATTTCTGCTTTTGCCTGAATAATAATCGGTTTGTTCGTCTGCTTCTGCACCATATGCTTTTCTCCTTTCTTTATTAAGACACTTTTCAAAATGTTCAAAATGATAACGTCCGCACAGATCCCTGCCGGTATTTCGGAAATAATTACACAATCATTCACAATATATACCGTAAGTTCTTTATAATAATGCCGGTCAGCAAAAAAGGGTACGAAAACCGTACCCTTTTGTCTTGCCTATAAGTCCGCAAATCTTACATACCTGTAAGACCCGAACGCGCGATACCCTCTGTAAAGTTCTTTTGCAGACACACGTACAGAACCAGTATCGGAAGAATCGAAATAAGACAGGCAGCCTCCATCCACACGATGATCTCGCGGGTGTTTACCTGAGCGTTCGCGTCGCCGAAAACCAGCACCTTGATATTGGAGCTGAGGTTTTTCAGAGTCAGCGCAATAGTCTTGTTCTCGGTGAAGAAGGACGTACTTACATAGTAGTCGTTCCAGTACCAAACGATAGAGAACAGGAAAACCGTCAGGAACGTTGAGCCTGCGTTGGGCACCATTACCCTTACGAAAGCGGTGAAGGGCGAGCAGCCGTCCAGAGCGGCGGCGTCCTCAAGCTCCTTGGGGAGTCCCATAAAGGACTGCCTGAACAGGAAGATGAACAGACCGGCTCTCAGACCGTTTGCCGTCAGCGCGGGAAGATACATCGTTATGGGCGTGTTGATAAGATTGATGAACTTTCCCGTGATCATGTGCCAGATTCCCAGGGGATTGAAGTACCTGAAGAACATATACTGGGGGATAAGTATGATCTGCGGGGGAACAAGGATCATCATGATAACAACGAAGAACAGTATCCTCTTGCCCTTGAACTTGTAGCGGGCAAAGCCGTAGCCCGTAACAGCGCAGGTAAGTACCTGAACGATCGAGCAGCCTATGTTGAGCACAAGGGTATTGAGCAGCGTGCTTCCGAAGTTCATTGCCCTGATAACGTCTTTCATGTTGCTCATGGTGTAACGCTTGGGTATCCACATAACTGTGGGGTCGTTCATGTCCGAACTGGGACGGAACGCCGAGGAGATCATGAATATCAGAGGGTAAAGAATGATAAAGCAAAGTCCGAAAACAATTACCGCTCTGAATACAGGCCATACCGCGTCGGTGATCTGCTTTCTCTTTAAGTATCTCTGCTCCTCGGGAGTAAGGCATTCAAGCCTTTTCTTGAAGCGTTCCCGCCTTTCCTTGCGGGACATTTTTGGTTCCTTGGGAGGTTTCTCCGCCCTATGCTTCTGGAGGAAGCCGGAGAGACCGCCCTTGGTAGTCATTGTAGTATCAGCCATTTTCTCCGCCTCCTTCTTAGTCGTCGTACCAGACGAGCTTGTTCATAATTGCGAATACGATTCCCAGCGCGACAAGGATTATTCCGAAGTAGCTCCACGCCATTGCGGCGGAGTAGCCGTACTTCCATTCGCTCTGGACGCTGAGCAATCGTTCCATTACCTGGTTGGTAGGGTCGATAAACGCGTCAATTACCGTATAGACTATGTTTACCAGGATCATCGAGGAGATGTAGGGAAGAGTGATCTTCCAGAAGAACTCCCATGCGGTAGCGCCCTCGATAGCGGCAGCCTCCTTGGCGGAAGCGGGTATGCCCTGCAATGCCGAAAGGAAGATGATTATCTGGATACCGCATTTCCAAACAAGGTTCAGGATATCGGAGGTTATCTCCGTAAGCATTTCGGTAAAGGTATCGCCGAAGCCGTAGATACCTATAAACTCCAGAAGCTGGTCTACCATGTCCGCCTCGAACATTGTGGAGAACTGTGCAGCCTCGTTGTTTCCTCCCGTTTCAAGGTCGCCGGTGATAATGGCGTAAACAGGACCGGTGGCGATGATTACCGGCAGGAAGAATACCGCTCTTGCGAAAGTTCTTCCGCGGAACTTCTGGTTGATTACGATAGCAACGAACAGTGAGAATACAACGATAACCGGCAGGTTAAGCGCCATATCTTTCAGTACCTCCACAAGGTACTGACTGAAGTTAGGGTCTTTCAGAAAAGCGTCCTTATAGTTAAGGAAGATATCTGTTTTTCCTCCGCTTACAAGAGGTTTGATGTCAAGATAACCCGTTTCGGGGGTTACCGTATGGAACGAGTAATAGAACGACTGGAGAAGCGGAATGATGAAGAACATCAGCGCGCCGACAAACCAGAGTGCGATAAATCCGTAGCCGTAAAGACCTTTTTTCTTTTCGTAGGACAAATTAAGTCTTTTCATCAGCCGATTGCCTCCTCTCCGACATAGTCGTAAATGCTGATCGTTTTTCCGTTGACCGTAACGGTTCTGCCGTTCAGGTCAACAACGGTCTTGACGCCGTTGGAATAAACCGTTTCGATCTCTCCCTCCGACAGAATGTTATAATCGGTTATTTCCGCTCCCGCAGTCTGGGAGAGAACCTCCTCGGCGAACTTGTAGCAGCCTGCCGCGTCCTCGAGCCAGTACTTGTAGTTGGAATAGTAAAGAACGTCGTAGCGAGTGTCCTTGAGCTCGTCGGCTGTTTCCGCAGTAAAGTCGAATCTGAGGTTGGAACCGCAGGCAATAGCTCTGAGAACAAGATCCGCCACCTGAGCGTCGCCGTTTACCGCCGTAGTGGAAACAGGCTTGAGACCGCTCATTACAATCTGATAGAAAGGAATGTCTCCGTCGAAAACGTCGAACTTGCTTGAATTGAGAGGGACGTCGGAAACGTGGTCGACATATTTGAGAACGTAAGCGTTTGCGCCGTCCGCAAGGATAGAAGGAACAGAGCCCTTAAGCTCTTCCATGTAGCCCTGAAGATTGTACTTGAACATTTCTCTCGAAATGGATTTTTTGCCGTAATCGCCGTATATAGCGGTCGTAGTGCTTCCAAGGGAGATAGTGTCCAGACCGTACTTGCTGTAGCTCTTGCTCAGGTTAGTGAACATTTTAGCGTACTTTCTCGGGCTGAGCAGCGACATCGCCTTGTAGAACTTGTTTTCCGTGCCGTGGGCAAGGTCGTATTCGATCTGTCTGGAGTAAGCGTTTGAAACTCTCACCGCCGTGTCGGTCATGGTAAAGTAGCCGCTTCCCGACTTAAAGGTAAGGTTGTCGACCTCGGGATAGATCGTGATATTGTTGGACTTTGCGTAATCCATAAGCGCGTCGAAATCGCTCTTTCCTCCCAGAACGGAGGCGGGCTTCGCCTTGTCAGCCACCTTTTCCTTTATGTCCGCGGTAGTCCACTGGTTGTAATTTACGACCATATTGTCAACGCCAAGACCCTTGAGCTGTTCAAGAATGTTTTTCGCGTCGCTGAAAGTCGTGGTCTTGTGCTGCATGGTAACGGGGAAGCCGAGAACCGTCTCGCGCTTCATGGTCGCTCCGTAAAAGTCCATATAGAGCGCGCTGCTGTCGGCAGCAGGGGATTTTTCAACGCCCTGAGCGGTCTTGAGATAATTTCTGTAGGTTGCCGCGATATCGGTATAGTCTACCTCCGATTTGTCGCTGTTGGAAACGGGATAGTACCGAACCTCTATCTCGGGAACAAGTATTCCGCGCTTTTCAAAAACTCTGAGGGGATTAGCTTCGCCGCCCATCAGGTACTCGTCGCTTGTTCTTATCTCGAAGTCGAAATAGCAGGCATTGTAGCTGGTCTTTTTCTGACCCGCGACATAAGCGTTTATTGAAGCGCAGGTATCGCCCTTGTCTGCGACTACCATCATACCGCTGTCGCCCTTTACGATACCGTACATGGGCAGATATACCTGTCTGTTCATCGTGGGCTTGGTAGTGTTTACGGCGGTGATATCCCTGCCGTATACCTTGCCCTTGTAGACTCTGTAGCCCGCCTTGTTGTTGTTGAAGTTTATGACCGCGCCGCTTCCGTCAGGAATAACGAAGTAGCCCTCCTCCTCCATATCGGCAGCGCCGAAAGCGGACATAAACGCCATATCCGTAACGATCTTTGAAGCTGTTTTCTCGTCGATGTCCTTGGTTACCACGTTAAGGCTCATATAGTCGTCGTGAAGCGTAAAGACAACAGGTATGGTTATCTCAGCCTGGGAGAATTCATAAGAGACCTCCAGCCCCGTAGCGGTAGCCTTCATTTTGGCGGTACTCTTAGCCTTGCTGTGGCTCTGGGTAGTACGTCTTGCCGCAGGCTCGCCGAATATGAGGGTCATACCGGATTTAAGTTCCTGCTTCTGAGCGGCCTTACCCGCCGAGGCGTCGGCGTTGATTGGGTTCGACCACCATATCTCCCCGGTATTTTTATCCACCAGCGCAAGGGTAATATCCTTGTCGTTGTACCAAAGAGCCAGCTTGTCGTTTTCCACTGCAAGCTTCATTTCAGCCATTGCCTGCTCGTCGGTAATGAGAGGTTCGTCCTCGTCCATGGCGTAATCGTCCTCGTCTGCGGGAGCGTCGCCGTCGGAGGAGCTTTCCTCAGCCGCGGGTTCGCTGTCCGAGCTGGCGGGGATAGCGCACAGAGGAACCATCATAGCCAGACAGCAAAGACAGGCAATAAGCTTCTTTATCCTTTTCTGCATTCGTTATTTCACCACTTTTCGTATTTTAGTTAAACTCTGAATCTGTAGGAAAGCTCCGTATAGATCGACAGGATGAAGATCAGCACCTGCTGGAACAGCGTAAGAAGCAGAACAAGCAGGAACAGGATCGCAACCATTGCGACCAGCGTCAGGAGCATCAGAGCGATAGTTTTTCCGAAGCTGAACTGGTGCACCGCCTTGATTCCCGAGATCAGGAGAACGAAGCTCCAGCAGGTTCCGATGACCTCAACGGACTGAATGAAAACATATTCGTCCTGAATAAGGAAGTGGGACATTACCGTACCGATAAGGTATCCGACAATGTAAGGTATCAGCGCGTAGGCGGAGTTGACAAAAATATTTTTCATCGTTCCCTCGCCGTCGAAAAGAGTACACATCGCCCAGTTTGCAACGACCCAGGTTCCGAACAGGATAAAGCTCCGGAACAAATAGGGCACGATGTTGAAAATCTTGTCGTAATCAGAGTAATACTGGAAGCCGTAAAGTCTGCTGTAGGCTATCTGCTGAACGAACAGCAGGCACACAACCGCAAAAGCGATGCCCATGGAACCCTGCTTTTTCCAGCGGAGGTCCTCAAAGCCCTCAAAGGGGTGCATAACCACATGTTTAACAAATTGTCCTTTTGTCAGATCCAGCATATCACACACCGCCCTTTCTGTTCTTTTCCCACGGATAAACGATCTTGCCGCGTCTTCTCATTTTTCTGTAGACCGATATCAGTACTATAAGTACGATTATCACAATAATAGCGGCGACGTAGTTATCTTTCAGCCACTGGTCGCGGTAGCCCTCAAAGGCTCTGTTATAGCGTCCGCGGCTTATGGATATCTCAAAGTACTCCATAGCTTCCTTGTACTCGTACTTGTTGTAAAGCGCGTTGCCTATGCCGATATAGGCTCTGCGGTAGTTTCCGTCGTACTTGAGCACGTTCCGCCACGGTTCGAGAGATTCCTCGTAAAGACCGTCGTTATAGAGGTTGGCAGCGTTTGTAACGATCTCGCCGAAAACTGTCCGTGTAAAAATGGTGATATTGTTTTTTCTTGAATCAAGAACATAGAGGTGATTGTCATGGCTCTCGACTGCCGAAGCGGAGAGGAAAGTTCCCAGCTGGTCTCCGGAGCCGCCCATGATGAACAGCAGCCAGCATTCCTTGTCGTACTGGAATATACGTCCGTGCTGAAAGTCCAGAATGTTCAGCTCGCCGTTGGGACCTAAGTCAATATCGGTAAGGCTGGACTTCTTGGAATAAATAGAGTAGTATGCTGGAGGTATGTCTCCGAAGGTCATATCCGCCGCACCCAAGGAGTCGAGGATATTGTCGCCTCTGGGGTTCAGCTTTTTAACCAGGTCGGTGTCGACCTCCTGCGAGTCGGTAACGGTAAAGATGAATCCGTCATCGTCGATGTCGAAGTTTGAGAAGCCGATAGGAGTCTGCTTTTTACGTCTGTCCTTTTGCTCCTGAGTACCTATAAGATTCCAGAACGCGTTTGCGAGAACCTCCGCCGTAGCCTCAACGCGGTTCGCTCCGTAGAAACCGAGGAACTCGCCGTCGCTGTTGAACATTACCGCGCCCTTTGTCTGGGACTTAACTACAACATAAACGTTGCCTGCTTTGTCTACCAGCACCTTAGAGGGGTTATAGGTGAGGTTCTGGTCGTAAAGCTCGCTGTTCGGCTTGGTGAAAAGCCTGTCAACGTTTCCGTCGGTATCGCATTTGATAACTCGGTCGTTTTCGGTATCGCAGATATAGATATTGTCCGTGTACTGGTCAACGAAAACTCCCGTAGGCTTTTTCAGAGTGAGGGTCTCTCCGTTATAGGAGAACTCTTTCATTTCCTTTTTAAAATTAAAATCCAGGTCTGTAATAACTATTCTGTTATTGCCCTTATCCGCTATGTACATAAGGTCGTCGTGTGAGATATACATATCCGCCGGCTCGAAAAGATTTCCGCAGCCTATAGATTCTCCGTCGACGTATTTTTCGGCGGTATAGCCCGCCTGGGAAGCGACCGCGTCGCCCCACCTGTCATAGCTGTAAGGGTCATATGTTTCCAGAGCGGAAACATTCACTGTCATTGCCGAAACGGCTACCGCCGCCGCCGAAAACAGTGAAAGAAGCTTTTTAAAGCTCGGCATATTATCCCTCCATTAATTCCATTAATCAATTTTTAGTCGTATTAATCCTTCATACCTGCGTGAGCCATCGTTTCCATAACGTTGCTCTGCGCGGCGATGAATATTGCCAGCGGCGGGATCATCAATACTACCGCGGACGCCGCTATAGCGCCCTGTCTCGCCATACCTGCGGCGGCGATCTGCTGAACTACGGTAGGTATTGTTTTCAGCGCCTCATCGTAAACCAGCGAGCCGCCGTTTGAGTTCCATGCCGCCTGGAACTGGAAGATGATAATAGTCATAAGCGCGGGCTTTGAGTTCGGCATAACGATGCCCCAGCATATACGCATAAGGCTCGCGCCGTCAACCTTAGCCGCTTCGATCATTGCGTCGGGGATCTGTCCCACGCTCTGGATCATGAGGTAAAGTCCCATTGTGGAGGCGATAAGCGGGAAGATCAGAGCCGAGTAGGTATTGATCATACCCAGATTAGCCATAACAATGTACTGCATTATGTAAGTTACCTGGCTGTTGAACAGCAGGGCGATAACGATTATCTTATTGATAGCCCTGCAGCCGGGGAACCTGCACTTTGCGAGGATAAAGCCTGCCATACAGGCGAAAACAACATGAAAGAGAGTAGCGGCAGCAGTAACGAAGATACTGTTGAAAACGTTTCTCGAAAAGGGAACCCACGAATTGTTTGCGACAACGAACAGATCCTTGAAGTTGTCTAAGGTGGGATCCATCGCGTAAAGACGCGGCGGCATAATGAAGATTTCATTTACCGGCTTCAGCGAGGTAACGATCGCTATATAGATAGGCGCCAGCATGAACAGACCCAGTATGGTCAGGAACAGGAAAATTCCTATATCGTTTTTCCAGCTCTTGCCTACCTGCTTGTTGGAGCCCTTGGAGCGCTCCATTTTGCGGTGCTCCTTTTCCCGCCTTTTTCTCAGAGCTTCCAGCGCCGCGGCGTTCTCAGCCTCTATCTGCGCCTGTATCTGAGACGGTTTAAGTTCTTTTTTAGCCATTATGTAATCCTCACCTCATTCCTAATTCATGTATTTGCCCAGTACCTTGGATATGAGCTGGTTACACAGCAGCATCGCCAGGAACAGCACGAAGCATATTGCCGAAGCGTAGCCCATTTCGTAACGTATCCAGCCGTAGTCAAAGGCGTGGGTCATAATAGTGTGGGCCTTATAGTCCGTGGAGGGGAAGCCAGCGAGGCTTCTGCCCACCAGGTCTACCGTAAATGAGGAAACTATCTGCATTACGGCGGCGAACATAAGCTGAGGTCCCATAGAGGGGATCGTTATGTAGATAAGCTCCTGCCATCTGTTGCTTATGCCCTCGATAGCTCCCGCCTCGTACATCGCCTTGTCGATGCCCTGGAAGCCGGCTCTCATCGCGAGGAAGCCTGCGCCCATGGATACCCACAGCTGAACTACGATAACGCAGCCCAGCAGGTAGTTCGCGTCGGTAAGCCACTGTATAGCCGCCGTGGTAATGCCAAGCTCGTTAAGAGCGGCATTGAGGTAACCGTAAACGTCGCCCGAAAAGATGAGCTGCCATACAAAGTAGATGTTTCCTGCCATAGACGGAGCGTAGAAAATAAGTGTGAATATGGTTTTGAGCACGGGGTGAAGCTCGTTAATGAGCCACGCAAGAAAGAAGCTGAGCGCGTAGCTGAGCGGACCCGTAAAGATAGCGAAGATGAGCGTGGTTCTTATGGAACCGATGAAAACGTCGTCTTCAAGGAACATGGTGTAGAAATTCTGCAAACCGACAAATTTCGGCGGAAAGTGCGCCATGTCAAAGTCGGTAAAACCGATAGGAAGCGCCATGACTACAGGAATTACCGTGAAAAACAGGAAGAAAATCATAAACGGAAGAAGCATGAGGTAGCACATCGAGTTACGCTTCATCTCGTGCCGTGTGTACGCCCACTTTTCCTTAAAGGACATCTTGCGCTCGTTAGGCAGCAAAATTTCCTTTTTTTGAGTTTCAGCAGCCAAAGGTAAACCCTCCATTCTTATTCATCATCAAGACCGAGATTCTCTCGTTTTCTTGTAATTTCTCTGTTGATGTCAATGTTGTACCAGCGCAGGGTCTCACGGGCGTTTTCCTTGTCGTTTACGACCGCTCTGAACGCGTTCATGATACTTCTTGTAACAACGTATGCGGACGGAACTATAGGTATTTCCTCAAGCTCATCCAACTGGGCGAGTATCTTCTCAAGATCCCTGTTGGACCAGTTGAGCTGCTTGAGAGCCTCGACGTTTGCGGGAGCGAACCGTCCGAGAGGACCCATAACGCCCTCGACGTTCTGACCGTATTCAACCATGGTATCCGTGTCGGTGAACCACTTGATGAACTCCCATGCCGCTTCCTTATCCTTGCAGTTTGAAAGAATGATCGCGCCGGAGCCGTTGGAGTTTGCAGCGTGTGAAACCGTACCGTCCGCTCTGCGCGTTCCGGGAACGGAACAGAAGTCCCACAGACCCTTTATTTCGGGAGCCGCAACGTTAAGCTGATTGTAAAAACCGCAGTAGTTTTGTATAACGATCGGAGCTTCTCCTGTTCTGAAACGCGTAAACGCGTCGTAAGTCTGGTCAAACTTGTAGACATTATAGAAGTCAGTCCATTTAGCAAAAGCGTCTACCGCCGTCTGTGTATCAAAGTTTGTAGCCGTCTGGGCGTCGTTGTAGTAGTTCGTACCCGACTGGAGCATAAGCAAAGCAAAGGTATGGCCCATTTCCGTTGCGGGAGAAACCGATACCGCGGCAGCATTTGCTCCCGTGGAAGCCACTACGCCGGGAAGGATAAGACCGGGCTGCATATACTTTCTCTGGATAGCGGGAAGCATATCAATAAGATCGTCCCATGTTTCGGGGGGCTCGGTAATACCTATCTGCGCAAGCATATCCTTGCGGTAGAACATCATGGGGAAGTTTCTGTCTATCGGTATCGCGTAGGTTTCGCCGTCGTACTGATAGTTCACCATAGCCGTTCTCTGGAACCTGGTCTTTACCTCGTCAAAGCCGGGCATATCGTCCATAGGTTCGATAAGGTCTCTTACCGCCAGGTTTACAGGGAACTCGCCGCCCGTAAAGAGCGAAGCGTCGGGACCCTTTCCAGCCAGAACGGCTTCCATGATACCGCCCTGAACAAGGTTAATGGAAACCTGCGTGCTGTGGCTTGTATTGTAATCGGAGTCTGTCATCTGCTTGATAACGTTTGCCTGATCGCGTCCGAGACCTATCCAAACGTTAATGGATTCGCCGTTTACGTCGGAAAGCTTTGTATAGTCCTCAAAGAAAGAGTTTATAAAGCCCTTGAATGCAAATGAGAAGCTTTTTCCGAAGTGGGATTTTACCGAAGTAAATTCCTTGTCGGCGGGAGCAAGCTCGATGAAATCTATCTCAAGGGGCTGCTCTCTGTACTGTCTCATCCAGGATGAAACGGACGCAACATTATCCTTAATGGAGTTGTTGGAAATCATGCTCGGTATCTTGTCGGGCTTGTCAACGCCTCTTTCGAGAACGGTTGCCAGCCTTTCAAGAGCGGCAGCTTCTGTACCCGCGTTTCCTGCAAGCTTTTCAATATTCTTTTCCTCTGCAAGAAGCTGAACGGAAAGATTCGAAAATACCTCAATAAGCTCGGGTATCTCCCTGTGGACATAGTAATCTGTGTACTTATCGGGAGAGGGACCTGTGATCATAAGTATCTGCATATAGTACTGGTTCGCTGTGAAAACAATGCTGTCAAGGCGGCGCATCGACTCTCCGATCTCGCCGGGGATTACCTCCAGCGAAAGCTCGTGCTTGCCGGGTTCAAGGTAAACATATGCGGGATCGCCGTTTTCGTCCTGAGGAACGACCATGAGCCAGTCGTCGTCGTACTGGAACTTGATCTGCTCAAAGCACTCGTTGGGAACCTTGCCGTCCACATAAAGGCGGCGGTTGCTGTAAAGACCGCGAAGCTCGTTCTGACGGGCTTTTATTCCCACCTTATAGTAGCCTGCGGTATCAACGTTCATTTCCCAGGTAATAGCCTGACCTGCGGTATCCCATGTTCCGTCGCCCACGGTGTTGTACCTCTGCTTTGACGGGTGAGAGGGTTCCACCAGATAGGAGCCTCTGTCATAGGTCGGGAAAAGCGTCTGGGAATTTGTGTAAGCATATTTTTCGCCCTGAAGCTTGATGACCTCGGCGCCGCTGTTCGCCGCAAGCTCCGAATCGGAAGGCTTGGTGTACTTGTCATAGCCGCTCAAATTGCATAACTTTATGTATTCAATAGCGACCGAAGCACGTTCGGAATCGAGAGAAATGGTATGCTGACCGGCTTCCAGGTTAAAATAGAGAGGTTCGTTAAACAGACCGTCCACATCGGTGAGCATAGTAGTCACCCATCTGGGGGACTGCACCTGGGGAGGACGGACTTCATTGTCCTTTGAATCCGTAGTGATCGGATAAGCGTTTGTCCAGATGTGGGGAAGCGAAGCGCGCGTCGCGGTATCATAAGGCGACTCGCCGTCCAGCAGGACTGAAAATTCCGTAGTAGTCGCTCCGCGCTCGAGGGGATAATAGCTAATCTCCATCTGATATGCGCCCGACTGGGGGACGTCAACAGTAAAATCGACTCTGCCCTCCTCGTTGGACCAGACAAGAACATTTTCCCTGCCCTCAAAGGAAGCAAGCTCCGCTTCGGCTTCGCTGCTTTTACCCGAATAGGAAAGCACAGCTTCGGCGTCGGGACGAGGCACACCCTCTATCTCGTCGTAATATTCGCTGTAGGTTTTCTGCCTGACATAAGCGGAAGCGGAGGCTTCCGTACTTACCGCAGTATCCGCCGCTTCATCGTCCGCCGAAGCGGGGAAGCAGGATAAAACAGGAACACAAACGAGAACTGCGACTGCCGCGGATAAAATTCTCTTTAAATTCGTTTTCCTTGACAACAGATAGACCACCTTTCATGATAACTATGCTCCGCCAAAGCGGAACACTCAAAAATCCGCGGTTCAAACCGTGCGCGGAAGCGTATCAGCGGAGCTCCGCAGCCGACGGCAAACTGTCTTTGTGTATTTATCGTGATAATTACACAAAAAAACTGCGACGGATTGAAAAAATTATATAGAGTTGCATAATTATTATAACAATTTGACTAACAAATGTCAAGGGTTTCTTTGCAATTTTGTTCAAAAAACATAGTTTGTTCAAAAATTCACAAACAGTGTTCCTGTCCCGATCCCGCGGTAAACTGCGGCGGTTCTCAGTTCATGCTCCGGACGTAAATCAATACGAAAATTGCCGGAACCTTTTCAAAGTTCCGGCAAAAATAAAGCGCTGCCCGTTCTGCATACGGACAGCGCCATTGATGTTAGAATAACGTTAAATTACATATAGTAACCGTTTGTTATACTTTCATGATTTGCTGATAATCAGCAGGCAATTAGCCTCTCTTCTTAGCAACGATTGCAGCAGCAGCAAGAGCAACAGGAATTACTGCGAGAGCTACAGAAGCGTTACCTGTGGGAGGGTTAGTAACAACGGGAGCGGGAGCGGGCTCGTCAACAACGGGAGCGGGCTCTTCGTCTTCGTCGTCGTCAGCAACGGGCTCATCATCGTCATCGCCGTCGATAATCTCATCATCTTCGTCGTCAAGAGTCTCGTCGTCAGCCTCAACGCCTGCGTCAGCAGATACGTCGTCAGATTCGCCAGCTGTGAGAACCAGGTTCATGGAATCCCAGAACCAGTACTGAGAAGTAGCGAGCTTGAGGGAGTGAACGTATGTTGCGTAGTTGTTGGTTGTAGCAGCGCCGTCCATGATAGCATCCCAGTCGAAGCTGATGGAGGTCTTGTTCCAGTCAAAGTACTCAGTGTTGCCGAGAGACATTGTCTGCTTCTCGTTAACGATCAGAGCGCCTGCGAACAGATCCTGACCTGCCCAATCCATACCAACCATGCCTGTTCCCTCAGGAGAGTAGAACCAGTCATAAGTGTGGTCGCCAAATGCCTTGTAGGTGTCAACGCCTTCCCAGTCGTTGTCAGGGTAGTAGCCCATGATGATGTAGTCATCGCGGTCATACTTCCAATCCTGGTAGGTCTCGCCCCACTTGTCAGTCTTGTTAATGAGCTGACCGAATTCAGCAGCAACGTCTGTGCGGCTCTTCTGCTTGCCGTCGTTAGTTGTCCATACAAATGTAGGATTGAACTTCTTAGCGCCGTCTGTTCCAATGCTTGCAACACCCCAAGCAACGTTAGCGGAAGCTGTGTTGAATGTAAATGTTACAGTCTCGTAGTTCTCGATAGCGTCGTTAATAACAGCGCCTACGTTTGCATAGCCCTTGTCGTCGCCGTTAACGTGAGCCTTTTCAAGGTACTCAATAACGTTGAGGTTGTCGGTGTAGTAAGTCATCAGAGGAGCTCTGCGCTTTGTGGGAGCTGTAAAGCCGGAACCTGTAGCGTCGCCCCAAACGCCGTTCAGGGAGATACCAATACCGTCAGCGTGATCAGGGTGCTTGAGAGCCTTGTTGATAGTCTCCCAGTCCTTCTCGTCAATAGCCTTCATTGTTACTGTAACAGTGATGTTAGCCATCTGAGAGCCGTCTGTTCCGGGTGTGCCGGGAACTGCAGGTACTTCAGCAACGGGAGCTGTGTACTTAACTGTGATTGTATCGCCAGCAGCAACAGTACCGTCTGTAATAACCTGAACGGTCTTATTTGTAACAAAGTTGCCGTCCATAACTGCAAAGTAGAACTCACCAGCAGCATCAGCATACTCAAAAGCCTTCAGAGTGTAAGTGCCGTCTGCAAGACCGTTAAGATCAGCAAGATAAACGCTTGTGCCGGCAACTGTAGCATCATCAGCTGCAAGAGTAACGCCTGTAACTGTAGCTGTAGCGGGCTTTGCAGGAATTGCATCTGTACCGTCTGTTCCGTCTGTCTTCACGCCGCCCATAAGAGCAGGAGAACCGTCGTTTACAGACTTAACAGGAATGTGAATGCCATCCCACTGCATCATATCTTCTGTTACTGCGCTGTAGCCCTCAGACCAGATATCTCTTGTGAAAGTTATAGGAGCGATAGCCTTGTTTGTGTCGATGTACTGACCGCTTACAACAACCTTATCGGTCCAGCCCATACCCTTAACGTTGATAAGAACTTCCTGGCCGGTAGTGAGCTTGATGTTCTGGAATGTAGCCTTAATTGTGAGCTTACCATTGGACTGATCCTCAAGTGTGTTAACGAGGTTGTAGGTGAGAGAACCGCTCTCCAGTGCGGAAACTGTAGTAGCCATTGCAGATACAGCTACTGCGCCTGCTGCGATTGCAGCGATTGTCTTTTTCATGTTCATGAAAAATTTCCTCCTTGTTTTGTTTTGAATTTTTTCTTTATTTATTTCCATTATGGAATGGAAATCAAATAGGATTTTGTGAAGCTTCGGCTCGTTCGGCACCCCCCTCGGAGAACTCCTCGGATCGTTTCGGACTTGCCTCTGTCTATCACGCTATTATTCTAACATTTCAAGCGAAAAGTGTCAATGTACAGCTCCAACAAATTTTAGATTTATTTTTCGTCTGATGTGTACACTTTTCACTAAAAATCGTAGCTTTTTCAAAAAAACGCGAAAAAAGGCGGTAACAGATTTGAAATAATCGTAACGATTTTGTAATAATCCCGCCGTCCAAAAAGGGAGAGGGGGTATACTATTATATATTTTCTTATGGCAGCGCCGCCCGGTCATACTCATTTTTGATGTACCGAAATCCACATGAAAGCGATTTGCGTACATATATGTTATTATATCACGATATAAAAAATTTGTCAATATTGGCAAAGACTATTGACAGCTGCGGTTTACCGGTGTATACTGTATATATAAAGGGCGCACCGACAAGCGGCTGCTCCCCTAAGTCAAACCATTTAAATAACCGCCGACTTTGGTAGAGTGGGGCGGTTATTTTCCTTTGTTACTTACGTCGCTTGCCGTTAAAGACAAGATAACAAAGGGTGACAACTGCTGTCAACATAAGTACAAACTGTACTAAATCAGATAAACTGACATATGTATCCATAGCTATCAATCCCCCTTTCTTATGAATAAAAGGGGGAACAGCCGCCTTTCCGTGTGGTGCGCTGTCAGTATTATATCATGGCATGAAAAACTTGTCAATATTGGCAAAGACTATTGACAACTGCGGTTTACCGGTGTATACTGTATATATAAAGGGCGCACCGACAAGCGGCTGCTCCCCTAAGTCAAACCATTTAAATAACCGCCGACTTTGGTAGAGTGGGGCGGTTATTTTCCTTTGTTACTTACGTCGCTTGCCGTTAAAGACAAGATAACAAAGGGTGACAACTGCTGTCAACATAAGTACAAACTGTACTAAATCAGATAAACTGACATATGTATCCATAGCTATCAATCCCCCTTTCTTATGAATAAAAGGGGAACAGCCGCCAACCTGTGGTGCGCTGTCAGTAATTATATCACGGCATGAAAAATTTGTCAATATTAAAGCCGTCCCGGCAGCCGGAACGGCTTTTTGTATTATCACTTTTTCTGTTTACCGGACTTATACGGCTTGTCATCGGCAAGCTCCGACCATGACATACCAAGAAGCAGCCAGAAAAACGGAGCTACAGTAACCGCGCTCACGCTGAAAAACGCCTGGACCGAATACGCCGTCAAAGCCGCCAGAAGCGCAGGACGGAACCATTTTTCCCTGTCGGAAGCAAATTCCCGCACGTTCCTGAAAAGCCTTACAAGGCTCGCTCCGAGCAAAGCGATATATACCGCAAGGGAGGGTATGCCCCTCGTTGCCGCAATATAAAGGTACTCGTTATAGCTGCGGTCTATGCTGTCGGTCAGAAGCTCGCCTGCGCTGGTCTGATATTTTGCCATAAGATCAGGACCTATACCTAAAACAGGGTGCTCCTTTATAATGATAAAGCTTCTTTCCGCACCTATTTTCCACAGTGAATCATTGTTCACCGGGGACGGATCACCCGTTATATACAATCTGTAAAAACAGTCGGTATAAGCGATAGCCTTGTCCCTTAGCCATATGCCCTGAAACGCCAGAACAAGTCCCAGCACGGCGGCTATACCTATAAGCATTGCCGCAAGCCTTTTTCGGGAACTTTTCAGCGCTCCCTCCTCAAAGACAGTCCCGCTTTTTCCCGCGGTAAATTCGATCATGGTCAGTATAACGAACACCGAACCTGTTCCTATAAGGGGTATTACCGAGGACGTGAAAAGTCCAGTCAGAAAGAAAAATACCGCCGATACCCCATAAACCCTTGCGCGCACGATATTTTTTTCGTACATTGCTCCCGCAGCCGCAATACCTGTAACCAGCGTCAGGAACGAGCCGTAAAAGATAGGACTGTCGGAAAGTCCGCTTGAAAGGTGAACGTCCTTTAGAAGCAGCAGCGCGGGCAGCTTTCTGAAATCCGACGGAAAGCCCCAGGGGATATGCTGCATTACCGCAACAATGCCCTGCACTATTCCCGCGCCGATCAGTATGTCAAAAATGATCCTGACGGAACTTCTGCTCATTACAGCGGACGCAAGCAGGAATATGCCGAAATACGCAAGCAGGGCAAGCAGTCCCTCATATCTGCCGTTCTCGCCCAGCAAAGCGGTGCTTACCGCTTCCTGATAGTCCGCGTTGGCAATCACGACCCGATAGTAGGACGCGACCGCCAGAGCCGCAAGTCCGAAAATAAAATAAGCGCAGCGGTAATCCATCAGGCGGATATCCTTTCTCAGCAGAAGCACTATATAGAAAAGTATGCAGGAAAATCCCGTGGCATAGAGAAAAGTGCCAAGCAGCGCGCTTGTTCCCGGCACCGCGGTTATAAATATCCCGCCCAGAAGCGGTACTATAACGCAGGCGCACAAAAGTCCGGCGACCCATTTTCTTACCGTGCTTTTGTTCATGTTCAGTATGAAATTGGATTTTTCCGTTGTACCGAAAATCGTTTTTGGCATAAAAACTCTCCTATCAGATGCAAGATTTTTAGAAGCAGGAAGCAAGAACGACGACTCGGGAAACCCGTCCTGTGCAAAATACCCCGCGCATCTAATATACACGGGGTATAATTTTTGATTATTTTACTTAGCGTACTCTACCGCACGGCTCTCCCTGATAAGATTTATCTTGATCTGACCGGGATAGTCCATTTCGTTTTCGATACGCTGAGCGATCTCACGGGCGACAATGGTCATCTTCTCGTCGTTTATCTTGTCGGGGAATACCATTATGCGCACCTCGCGTCCCGCCTGGATAGCAAAGGATTTCTCAACTCCGTCGTAAGAGGTGCATATCTCCTCCAGCTTCTGGAGCCGCTTGATGTAGTTTTCATAGTTCTCGCTTCTCGCGCCGGGTCTTGCGGCGGAAATAGCGTCCGCTGCCTGTACCAGCGTAGCCACAACTGTTTTCGCCTCAACGTCCCCGTGGTGAGCCTCTATAGCGTGGATAACGTCGGCGTTCTCCTTGTACTTGCGGCAAACGTCCACGCCTATCTGAACGTGAGATCCCTCTATCTCATAGCTGAGAGCCTTGCCCACGTCGTGGAGAAGTCCCGCGCGGCGTGCAAGATTTGCGTCCACGCCAAGCTCGGAAGCCATAATGCCCGCAAGATGGGCAACCTCGATAGAGTGGTTGAGAACGTTCTGACGGTAGGACGTGCGGTAATGGAGCCGTCCGATAAGTCGGACAAGCTCGTGGTTGAGACCGTGAACGTTGGTCTCCAGAACGGCTCTTTCGCCCTCCTGCTTGATCTTGTGCTCAACCTCGCGGCGCGCCTTGTCAACCATTTCCTCGATGCGGGAGGGGTGAATGCGTCCGTCCGCGATAAGCTTTTCCAGAGCGATCCTCGCAACCTCGCGCCTTGCCTGGTCGAAACAGGAAAGTGTGATCGCCTCGGGAGTATCGTCTATGATAAGGTCAACGCCCGTAAGGGTCTCAAGGGTACGTATATTCCGTCCCTCGCGGCCAATGATGCGTCCCTTCATTTCGTCGTTGGGAAGCGGCACTACCGAAACCGCGGTCTCGGAAACCTGATCTGCCGCGCATTTGGACACCGCAAGGGAAATAAGGTCTCTCGCCCTTTCCTCGCACTCGTCCTTGAGCTGGGTCTCGTACTGCTGTATTTTCAGAGCCTTGTCGTGAACAAGGTCGTTTTCCAGCATTGAAAGCAGGTGTTCCTTTGCCTGCTCCATAGTAAACTGGGAGATTTTTTCCAGTATCTCCATCTGGGACTTTTTGATCTTGTCAGCCTCTTCAAGCTTTTCCTCCGCCTGCTTCAGCTTTTTCTGCAAAAGCTCGTCTTTCTTTTCTATGTTGTCGCTTTTTTTGTCGAGGTTCTCCTCTTTCTGCTGAATGCGCCGCTCCTGGCGGGACATATCGTTTCTGCGCTCCTTGATCTCCTTTTCCAGTTCTGAGCGGCTTTTATGGATCTCGTCCTTAGCCTCCACAAGAGCTATTTTCTTCTTGCTTTCGGCTTCCTTTTTAGCGTCCTCGATAATTCTCTCGGCTTCCTTTTCGGCGGAACCGATAGCGGATTCGGCCTGCTGCTTACGGTAATTTATACCGACCTTGAACATAACAAAGCCGGAAGCCGCCGCGCCGACAATGAACGCTATAATTCCGATTATGAATTCCAACCCGTTTACCTCCTTTATAGTATTTCCCCAAGGAGAATAAAGGCTTTCACTATATAAATTGTAATACAGAACCGCGTATACCGGGAGGAGAAAAGCTCCGCCCGCACCTGTCCGATATTATTGAACGCCGCGCACCCGTGCCTAAGCATTGAACCGCCGACTGTAAATACGGAAAAATACCCGAAGAAATTTACCGGAAAAATAACGCGCCGGAAAAATACTTTGAGTAAAACGAACTTATCCGCTTATAATAATATATGAAAACCTTCTATTCGCCATAGAAGAAAGAAAAAAATTGAACAGCAATTTATTTGCAAGGCTGCGGTACCCCAAACTCGTTTGGAACTCCCGAACCCATTTAATTAAATACATTGCATTCATTCTATTATTTTAATATAAAATCTTTCGTTTGTCAAGGAAAATTATACAATTTGACACTATTTAATAATATTTACCGTTTCAGTATGTACAAAAAGACGGTTGACAAACGGGCAAAAAGGTGCTATAGTAGATTTTACAGAACAGAATATTTTAAAATGCAGATAAGGAAGGCTTTATATGCCGAGGGTTTTTCAGAGAGTCCCGCAGCTGCTTTGGGCAGCAAGCTGTGAGCGGGGTATTCCCGAGTATAAAGCACACCGCCTTTGAGTCCGTCCAATACACGGCGGGTCGCTCCCGTTACAGAGCGTCAACGAGGTATACTTTGCGTAATTTCCGTCAGATTATTACAAAAAGTATATGAATTTGGGTGGAAACACGGTTAAGCCGTCCCTTGGTCCGAACAGGATCAAGGGATTTTTTTGTAGGGGAGTGACAGCGGTGAAAGCAATGGTTTGTGAAATGTGCGGCAGCAAGGATTTTGTCAAACAGGACGGACTGTATGCCTGCCAGCATTGCGGCTGTAAATATTTACCCGAAGAAGCAAAAAAAGTATATGAAATAGCATATAAGGCGGAAGCTGACGGTATTTCTGTCTGCGAACAGCTGCTTGAAAGAGGAAACACATATTTAAAGCTTGAAGATTACAAATCGGCACAGGACATTTTCAAAGAATTTATTACTAAATATCCGCATAAAAGAATTGGATATGAAAAATATTTCACCGCTATTTCCGAAAATTTTGCGGAATATTTTGTCTATGACCTTGCAGATCCAAATACTAAAGCAGAAATAAATAACATAATAGAAATATTGAAAAAAATTGATGACGGACGTGACACATATGACGCTGAGATTTTTTTAAAAAAGGTTAATGACTATTTGAAATGGATAGACCTTAAACGGCAAAAAGAACAAAATGAAAATATACTGAATGAACTCGAGAAAAGAAATTTATATTTGTCAGAACAGATAGATACCGCAAAATCAATGCAAAAACGTTCTGTAATTGTTATTGCAGTGTTTCTGGCTATTGGTGTTTTTAGTCTTTGTGTGAAAAGCAAACTTACTGTTCTAATGTTCCTTATTGTAGGCTTTTTTCTGATTTTTTTAGCGCTGTCTGCGCGTGATGAAAAAAATATGTCAAAAATGATTGACGAAGATAGTACAAGAAAAAAAGAGTTTGAAAAAGAAATCAACATTCTTAATGATAAACTCAATAAAATAAAAATCAATTGGTAAAGGAGAACTATTTATGATCAAACTAACACTGAAAGACGGCTCCGTAAAGGAGATCGAAGCCGCAATGCCCGCCGCGGAGGTGGTAAAGGGCATAGGTATGGGACTTTACAAGTCCGCCTGCTGCGTAAAGCTGGACGGTCAGGTCTGCGATCTGCGCACTACTATTAATAAGGACTGCGCCTTTGAGGTAATGACCTTCGACAGCGAGGAGGGCAAAAAGACCTTTTGGCACACTGCTTCCCACATTCTGGCGCAGGCTGTCAAGAGGCTGTACCCAAACGTTAAGCTTGCTATAGGTCCCGCCATTGACGGCGGCTTCTACTACGATTTCGACACGGAAAAGGCGTTCACCGCCGACGACCTGACGGCTCTTGAGGCGGAAATGAAAAAAATCGTCAAGGAAGATATTGCTATTGAGCAGTTCGGTCTTCCCGCGGACGAGGCAAAGTCCATGCTGGAAAAAATGGGCGAACCCTACAAGGTAGAGCTTTGCGACGAGCACGCGGGCAAGGGCGAGGACATCAGCTTCTACAGGCAGGGGGACTTCACCGACCTTTGCGCGGGTCCTCATCTTATGAGCACGGGAGCTGTAAAGGCTTTCAAGCTTACAGCCTGCACCGGCGCGTACTGGAGAGGCGACGCAAAAGGAAAACAGCTTTCCCGAATTTACGGTACCGCGTACCCCAAGGCAAGCCAGCTTGAAGAACGTCTCAAAGCCGACGAGGAAGCCAAAAAGCGCGACCACAACAAGCTTGGACGCGAGCTTGAATACTTCACGACTGTGGACTACATCGGTCAGGGACTTCCCATTCTGCTGCCAAAGGGCGCAAAGGTCATTCAGATACTCCAGCGGTGGATAGAGGACGTTGAAGCGAAACGCGGCTGTCAGCTTACAAAAACTCCCTACATGGCAAAGAGGGAGCTTTACAAAATTTCGGGACACTGGGATCACTATCTGGACGGTATGTTCGTCCTCGGCGACCCCCACGACGAAACTAAGGAATGCTTTGCGCTACGTCCTATGACCTGTCCTTTCCAGTATCAGGTATTTCTGAACAGAGCGCGCTCCTACCGCGATCTTCCTATGAGACTTACGGAGACCTCCACCCTTTTCAGAAACGAGGACAGCGGCGAAATGCACGGTCTTATCCGCGTCCGCCAGTTCACAATTTCCGAGGGACATTATATTCTCCGTCCCGAACAGCTTGAAGAGGAATTTAAAGAGTGTCTTGACCTTGCAAAATACGTCCTTGACACGGTGGGACTGCTTGATAACTGTACCTTTAGGTTCTCCCAGTGGGATCCGAATAATAAGGAAAAATATATCGGTACACCCGAACAGTGGGACGAGGCTCAGACCATTATGGGCAAGATACTGGACGATCTGGGCGTAGAATATACTATCGGTATAGACGAGGCTGCTTTCTACGGTCCGAAATTGGATATTCAGTACCACAACGTATACGGCAAGGAGGACACGATAGTAACCATTCAGGTTGACCAGCTTCTTGCCGAGCAGTTCGGAATGGAATATACCGACGTTGACGGCAAAAAGAGGCGTCCCTATATCATTCACAGAACGTCACTGGGCTGCTACGAGCGTACTCTCGCGTATCTGCTTGAAACCTTTGCGGGCGCGCTGCCCTTGTGGCTCTCACCCGAACAGGTGAGGATTCTCCCCGTTACGGACAGAGCAGCGGACTACTGCCAAAAGGTTCTTGAAAAGCTTGAAACCCGCGGCATAAGGGCGACGGTTGACTCCCGCAAGGAGGGCGTTGGCTACAAGATACGTCAGGCGCAGCTGGAAAAAATACCATACTTCTTTATCGTAGGCGACAAGGAAGTAGAGGAAAACACCCTGTCCCTCCGTTCCTGCAAGGAGGGAGACCTTGGAGCGAAGCCCATGGACGAAGTACTGGAAAGAATTTTCCGCGAAAACGACGAAAAGGTTAGATAAAAACAGCAAACGGGCTGTACATCGGCAGTACAGCCCGTTTTTGCATAATAATGACCACCGCGCCGATCCTTAAATTTTCAGCAAAAATTTTATTGACTTTACCGCAAAGCAAAAGCCCTGCTTGAAGGCGTCATTATAGGCGGAGCAGGCATAGCCCTCGGCAAGTTTTTTTATCTCGGACGAAACGTCGTCCTTGACGTTCTCTTTGAGAACAGTTTCAAGCTCGTTATAGGCGTAGCTTGTTCTTGCGCTTTCAACTGATGAAAAGTCGCTGCTTGACAAAAGGGCGTCAAAGCTGAATTCGTTTGAATCCATAATAAATTTCCTTTCCGTGTGGATTTGTTTTTCTTGATTATATTATAGCATTATTTGTTATATATGTCAATAAAATTTTGTTGAAATAGTACACAAATATATGTACAACTAACATATATGAATTATGCAAATTAACAAGGGTGAATTTATGGCTACAGAAGCACAAAAAAGAGCGCACAAAAAATATTGCGATAAAACATACAAAGCATTTACAGTTAATGCCAAAATAGCGGAATATGAAAAAATATCGGAATACTGCGAGAAAAACGGCGTCAGCAAGGCACAGCTTTTGCTGCGGTCCGCTTTGTACTGCATTGACAATGATATAGATTTGGGCGGCAATAAATAGTACAAGAACAATAAATCAAGGCAAAGCAAAAAATCAAACCCTGTCTTCAACAAACCGCAGGAATAATTTACATCTCCCAAGGCATACTATATACTTAGAAACAATCGCCGAAAGGAGGAGTATGCCATGGTGTCTCGAAGCTTCAGGAACCGCCGCCCCGCCTCAGGCAAACGTAAAAAGCGCGGTACAGCTTTTGCGAAACTGGCGGTGTTTTCCTCTGCCGCCGCCGCGGGCGTACTGGTATTTACAGTTCCGGTTATAAACGGTTCCTCCTCGGCGTTCAGCGCGGCTTTTACCGCGGCGAAAGCTTCCGCTATGCTTTCGGTGGGAGACGTTTTTCCTGCCGAAGAAAATATACAAAATGTACAAACGCTTGAAAATATTACAGCGGACAAGCCGCTTCCCGAAGTACCCAAGAAAACAGCGTATACGCCGAATACCCATGCAGCGCTTTTCACCGTGGACGACAGGGAAATGCTGTCGTGGGGAGAGCTTGAAATACCCAACAGCTCCGACGAGGAAAGGATAGTCCCCGACGAAAAGCCGGACGCGGGTCCCAAGCCGTACCCCGAAAACCTTGAAAGCCACGACGGAACTATCACCTTTATGACCTACGGGCACATGAACGGCGAAGCATATGTGGACCTTGACATTGCGGGACAGGTCAGAAACGTCACAAGCGTATCGGGAAAAAAAGTACTGGAGGAAAGCCGTCTGCTGCCGGATTTTACCGTTGAAAAGAACGGAGAGCCGCAGGTGCTGATAATGCACACCCACGCCACGGAAAGCTACGAGCCGTATGAAAGAGATTTTTACGACGCGAGCTTCAACTCCCGCACCACGGACAGGTCGATGAACATGGCCGCCGTGGGTGACAAAATCGCCGAACAGCTTGAGACCGCGGGGATAGGCGTTATACACGACACTACCCTGCACGATTATCCCTCCTATAACGGAAGCTACGACCTGAGCCGCGAAACGGTGCAAAAATATCTTGACGAGTACCCCTCCATAAAGGTTGTGCTGGACGTTCACCGCGACGCAATAGAGCGTGAAAGCGGGGAGAGGATAGCTCCCCTTGCCGCCATTGACGGAAAAAACGCCGCCCAGGTAATGATAATATGCGGCTGCGACGACGGTACAATGAATATGCCCGACTGCATGAAAAACCTGCGCTTCGCCTGTCTGCTCCAGCGGCAGATGGAGAGCGACTATCCGGGGCTTACCCGTCCCGTGCTGTTCGACTACCGAAAGTACAATCAGGATCTGACCACGGGCTCAATACTTATAGAAATGGGCGGACACGCCAACAGCATAGAGCAGGCGGAATACAGCGGCGAGCTTGTGGGAAAATCCCTTGCCAGATGTCTGGAAGAGCTTACATAACCGTTATATTTAAACAGGGAAGTGTTAAAAATGAAAAGCCCTTTTGTATTCAAAGTAAAAATGAGCGAACCTGAACGTTTGCGCCGCAGACTTTTGCTTACCGTTACGGCGGCGGTTCTTCTTATTGTTTTTACGGCGGGGTGCATGGTAGTTTATGTCAATTCCTACAATATTCTTCATGCCGAGCCTTTAAAAGTATTCGACCTGTACCGTACTCCCGATGGCGTTGAACTTATTTTTCTTGGCAGACTTTACAGCCTTACGGGAATGTAAAGTTATGTTCAGCAAAAAAACCGGAGACCTTCAAGCCTCCGGTTTTTGTTATATTACTTTGTATTCGACAGCTTCCAGCGGAATGTGGAAATCCTCTGTGCCTTGGTGTTGTCGTAGGAAATATTGCTGCAAACCGTACTCAGATCGTTGTAACGGTAGTCTATCTTCGCGCTCTTGGAACCGAACGCCAGCGCGGACTTAACAGCGTCCGAACCGTAGTTCCTCTGGATAACCGCGCCCAGCTTGTGGTACTGCCTCTCAAAATCCACGATCTCCTTTGCCATTATCGGTTTGGAGTCGCAGACGTTGTAAATGCCCTGGTAATTGATACCGCCCGACACCGTAAGGATACCTATTATAAAGTCCACAAGATTGAACAGACAGCAGAACGAGAAGCCATAATCCCCGTAGCCGTATATGTAGGAGCAGCTGTCCTTGGGGTCGTATATCCTGGCGTGAAGATTAGGGGCATAGTCCTTGGTGTAAATGGGACATACCCTCGCGATAACGCCCTTTGCGGTGCCCGCCTTCTTGATCTCCTTGGACAGAGCCTTTTCGCTTTCATACTTCATTTTAGCGTAAGCAGTAGCGGGCTTTTCGTCCGCCGTCTCGCGTATAGGCTCGCGGGTCTTCTGGTGAGCGTACACCTGATGAGTGCTTACCAGTATAACGTCGGAAGCTCCCGCCGTTATCGCAGCCTTGTAAATGTACTTATCTATAGCCGCCGACTGCTTTTCGTGAGCAGGTGTAATGATGTTCGGCAGATCGTTGTCCACCGTACACGCAAGATGAACCAAGGCGTCTATTTTATTTTCGCTCATGGCTCTTGTTACCGCGTCCTTATCGTCGGCAGAAGCCTGCACATATGTATAGTTGGGATTATCTGTACCCGCTCCCGGTGTATTGTCAACGCCAACAACGTTAAATCCTTTTTCAAGCAAGGCAGAAGCAAGTTCGCTGCCCATAAGTCCTGCCGCGCCGGTTATTAAAACGGTTTTCATAAAATCCGCCCCTCCGTTCCTGAATGTATTTGTTTCCACACATATACATTCTAACACATATATCTGAAAAAAGCAATAGCCTTTTTGCCCAAATCATTTTATTTTTTCTGACATTCGGGACAATTTCACCGTTTTTCCGTGGTAAAATTTATTAATTACGGACAAAATTCCCTTTGCGTCTTATTTTTCGAACCGTATACCCTGTACCGATCCGCGGCGGCGAAGTTCCTTGTCAATGCCGTTGAGCACCGCTTTTTTGTCTGCGCTTTTCAGGGGAGCGATAAGATCCCTTTTGTCCCCGTCTCCCGTAAGTCTTTCAACAATAACCGAGGGCGGCAGCGCCTCAAGCTGATCGCAGACTATCTCAACGTAATCCTCGGGCTCAAGAACGGTAAACTCGCCCCGCCCGTACTGCTCCGCCAGAGCCGTGCCGCGGATAACATGGAGCTGGTGTATCTTTATGCCGTGGATATCAAGCTCAGCAAGCTTTTCGGCTGTTTCCAGCATCATGCGCGGGGTCTCTCCGGGAAGTCCGTTAATGATATGTACGCAGACGTTCACCCCTCTGCTTCGGAGCAGCTTGAAGCCGTACAGAAAATCCCTGTAGGTATGGCAGCGGTTCAGGCGGGCGGCTGTTCTGTCGTGTACGGTCTGAAGACCGAGCTCCACGGTAAGGTAGGTGCGTTCGGAAAGCTTTCCCAGATAGTCGGCGGTCTCGGCGGATATGCAGTCGGGACGGGTGGAAACGGCAAGTCCCACGGCGTTTTTCTGCGCCAGAGCCTCCTCATATAAAATTTTGAGACGTTCAAGGGGAGCGTACGTCCCGGTGTTAGCCTGAAAATAGGGGATATAAAGCAGATCGTTTCCCCACTTTTTTTCAAGCCGTCCGCGGACGTCCTCAAACTGTCTTGAAATGCTTTCTGCGGGGTCGCCGCCGAAGTCCCCGCCGCCCTTCGCGGAGCAGTATGTGCAGCCTCCCACGCCCTTTGTGCCGTCCCTGTTTGGGCAGCCAAAGCCTCCGTTGAGGCTTATTTTAACGGTCTTTTTGCCGAAGCGTTTTTTCAGGTATGCGCTTTGGGCGTTGTATCTTTTCCCTGTTTCGGGATCGGGGAGGATTATTTCCATGGCAATATCCTTTCGTCTTTCAGTTAGTCGTTTGACCCGCTTCTCTCAGCGGAATATCGGTAACAAGCTTTCCGCCCGGAAGAAACATCGCGGTCTCTCCGTTTCCGCATATGAACACCGATATGTAACTGTCTCCCAGCGCGGGAGTCATGATTTCTGCCGAAACGGCGTTCCCGCCGTTATAGTCCGGGTAATCTATCTCGTATACGGGAGCATTTTCACGTCTGTAAAGAACTCCCTCCGATTCGATAAACACCTCGTTTATGTACTTGTCCAGACAGGGCTGCAAAAGAGGCTCGTCCGTTCGGACAAAATCCTCGGCTTCAGCGTCCCATTCCCATTTGTATTCGTCTATGCCCTCGGTAAAAATTTTCCACATATTTTCTATGGAAAAATAATTTTTCACCCGGTAATATTTCTCGCCGCCATATTCAATATACTCTTCGGAGGTCTCGTTAAAGTGAGCGAACACAAACCCGATATTCGGAACTATCCCTGCCCCCATGTCGAGTCTTGCCGTTTCGGTGCGGATACTGCTTCCGTCCGTGTAGACTTCCATAGGACGCGGCGCATGCGTCCTCACCCAATAATTCTTCCCCTTGGAATCAAGCCGCCAGCCGCGCCCCTCGTCGTGCCTGAGGTAAAATACCTCATAGCCGCAGCCGTAACCGTGTCTGTAGGGAAAGCCTATCTCGGCAGTCTTTCCGTCAAAAGAACGCACGTCAAAATCAGTATAGTCGTAGCCTATCA
This sequence comes from uncultured Oscillospiraceae bacterium, assembly GCA_910584715.1. GTDB lineage: Bacteria > Bacillota > Clostridia > Oscillospirales > Ruminococcaceae > RGIG8773. Next base: position 3,007 of record CAJUAN010000027.1, on the reverse strand, counting down.
TGCCCTTTTCCCCCATTACGACCTGACGGTACACGCCGTCCTCCCGCTCCTCAAAAAGCGTTTCTCCCTCGTAAATGCCGAAAAGCCCCTCCTCAAATGCCGTATCCTTGCATATACTATTTATATAGTCGTCAGTATAGACTGTGCTGAAAAAGTTCAGAAGCTGCTCTTTGTTCCTGCCGAATTCTTCCCGTATTTTTGTGTACGTCCGAAGGCTGTTGGAAACAAATTTATGCTCCTCCGCATCGCCGAAATCAAAAATTTCATCTCCGTGATAGTTGTTCATCTCGGCATACCTCAAAAGAGCGTCCGCACAAATTATTTTTTTCACATATGGTCTGAGCCTGTCCTCAAGCACGGTATCCCGCTTTTCCCTTTTAAGTATGGGCAGAAAAACCGCCATGTCCGTTTCCTCTTCAAAGTAAAACTCCTGCGGCTCGGGCTCCGGCTCCGTCAGACTTTCGGTAATGCTTTCCGTGCCGCGGTACACCTCGCGGTAATCGCCGCGCGCCTCCGCGCCGCAGGAGGAAAGCAGCAGGACGGACAGTCCCGCAAGCGCGGCAGCCACAGCTTTTCTCGTTTTTCCCGGCACTGCGAACAGCCCCCTTTCGGCGTAAAAATTACAAATATGCCCTCAATAAAATTTTAACATAATAAAGATTACGATTCAACGGCGGGACTGTTACAAGTCAATTACAGTTTCGGAAAATTATTACAAAGCCATAACAGCGTACCGCGCTTTGTGTTAAAAAAGGAAAAATATTATGTTTTTTTGAAAAAACCTATCGCCAAACCGACGGATGTATGGTATAATATCTAACAGGCGCTTGAATGCAATGATTGCGATGATACCAATACGCGGTAAAAGTACAAAAAAGCCGTTAAAAATCATATGGCTTAATTTTTACCTGATTTTCTGTGTATTTTTGACCGTAAATCAGTATAGGACGTTTTATCCCGTTTTGTCCGGGTAACTTAACAAAATGAAAGGACTATCGACTATGACGACCGAATTCTTTACCATGCTGAAGCAAATTTACGGCGCGGCGGGGATCCCGACCGCTATAGCAGACGAAAGTCTCAATATCCTGTGGAGAAATTCCCTTGCGGAACCCAACAGATGCCCTCTTTCAAACGACAGCGCTTCCCTCCTGTTTGAAAACGGAGACCCCGCTTCGGGTCTTGTTTTCCATACCGAAGGGGAAACGATATATCGGTTCAATGTTTTAAAAGCCCGGGACGCGGACAGCTGTTCGGCGTTCTACGTTATCGAGCTTCTCGGAAGCGACGATATCAAAGCCCTGCTCGCTTCTCCCCATATCAGATCGTATGTGACTTATCTGTGCGCAAGGATACGCGATTCGGTGGGAATGATAGCAATATCCGCAGATGAGATAGACGCCGCCACGGCAGTTTTCGGCGCGGGCTGCGGAGAGGTCACTGACCAGCTCAATACTATTAATAAAGGACTTATGCTGATACTCCGCGAGGTCATCAATCCCGAACAGCTCTATTATGCCCTCGACCCATGCTGCGACGACGTTACGATATGCGTAGCCGATGAGATAGCCCGCGCCGTTTCGGACGCAAGGCGCGCCCTCGGCAGATCGGTGAAGGTATCATGTACCTCCGAAAAAGGTATCTATACACGAATGAACCGCAGCATTTTTGAGACAATAATATCGGACATGGCTCTTGAGTGCTGCTGCGGAAGACTTTACCCCGACGAACTTGTCTTTAACTGTCAGACCGTCAGAAACAGTGACCCGAGAGGCAGGGACAGGATCGCCGTTACGGTAAAAAGCTTAAACGGCTCCGGCAGGGAAAATGTTCCCTCAAGGTTTGAAAAGGATAAAAAAGGCAGCAAGCTTTATTTCAATTACCTTTGCAGCGTTCTGTGCGAAAAATACGGGGCGGAATTTACTAAAAGCGAGCTTGAAAACGGCTGTATGTGCAGCATAGTTCTCGATTCGGTAGGACCGGACAGGCACATAGTCATGAACAATTCAAAATTTGCTTTTCATGCCAACCGCTTTTCCGCTATGACTCTCTCGCTTGCGGAACATCACCTTGAGGATCGGTACCGTCTCATTGACATTGACAGTCCCGCCGCCGAGGCGGACTGACTCATAAAAAGAAAGGAAGTACACAAAAATGAAAAAACAAAAAATCACTTCGCTTATATGCGTTTGCTGCATATGTGCAGTTGCCGCCGCATTTTCGGGATGCAGCAATAACGAGCCAGATTCCCCTGACAGCAGCTCCGCCCAGACTCAGGAAGCCGCAAGCAATTCCGGCAGCGACATATCCGTTAGCGGCATAGGAGACGGTCTTATAAACGAGGACAACGATATAAGCACCGGCACCCGCCCCATTGCCGAAGGAGACAAATACGCAATAGACAAAATAAACCCGCGTTCCCCCGAAGGTTCTTTTCCCGGAGACTATGTGCTCAGCGACTACAGACAGGAAAGTCAAGGTAAGCTTTTTGCCAACGGAAAGTCGAAAATAGTTATCCGCGCATATAATTATAAGGAGGATCTTCAGGATCTTGCAATATGGGCGGATCAGGCATGCGCCATTATGAAAATATCAAATATCACCTCAGCCTGCGACACTGTCTACAGCGAACCCGAAAATATTACCTACATGGGCTTTGATACTATTAAGTATACCTATGAGGTGATCCAGTATGAGTTTGTAAGCGGTGCAGACGGTCAGGAAGAAAAACAGGAGCGTGGCAGATACAAGGGTATCGCATATTATTTTTATTCCGATCAGGACGCTTACGCAATAATGTTCGATACCGCCGAGGAAAACTGGGACGAACAAAGCGCGGCGTTTGAGAAATTTATTGCCGATCTTGAGATTACAGAAACGGAATATTGATATCCGTTTCTTTTCCGTAAATTATTTTGTTTTGGTAAATTTTTGTTTAACGCACTAACATTATAATCCTGCCAAAGATTAGCTGGTCGAGCTGAGCCCAGCTCGCGGGGGTCGAGGG
>CAJUAN010000026.1 GCA_910584715.1 uncultured Oscillospiraceae bacterium | reverse complement strand
GGGCTTGTCTTTTATTATATCTTTTTTTCTTTTGCTTGTCTACTTTTTTAATATACATCCACATTGTTTCAAAATATAATTAGTAATCAAGGTTGTATGCAAACGATTATTGTAGAAAATGAGATCCCAGATATAGACTATAAAAATGTTAAGCTAATTCATTTTACTAAAGAAAAGAATAATGGCAGATATGGTTTTTTATTTGACATAATGGATTAATACCATGTAATAATCATAACAGTTTTTGAGGCTATTTTTTTGAATGACATTATTTTCTAACTGAAAAATAATGCCGACCTTTAAGGAGGTCGGATCATTGCAGAAATATGCCTGTGATTTTGGTACCTATTTGGTCTTTATTGATAAAAAGTCGGTATATATTATGCTTAAAGACGAGTCAAAAAACATTTTTTTAGGTTTTTGAGTTAATTTACTTGAAAAATAATTTCAGTTATGATATAATTGCTTTCAACCAGAAATCGAAAGGTTGGAGATATTATGGGTAAAATAATCATATCTGAAAACAGTATCGGATTTTCCATGCGGGACGAGATACTTATCGCAGAGGCGTATGCTGAAAACTGCATACGCGTGCGCTCAACGAGGAACGGCAGATTTTCCGATGAACGCTGGACTCTTAACGAGTCTGCCGAAACATCGGTTATTATCGAAGAAAAGGACGGCTGCGCCTCACTGCAAACTGGTATTCTGAAAGCGGAGATATCCCAGGGCTGGAATACCTACAACTTGGCGTTTTACAAAAACGGACAGCAGATACTGCGGACGACCGAAGAGGGGGACGCGGTGCGCAGATTCAGCCACCGGGAGGGAGACCTGTACCGTGCCCGTGCTTTGTTCGCGGCGAGGGAGGACGAGCATTTCTACGGTCTGGGTCAAGAGCAGCAGGACTGGTTCGACCGCAAGTACGGTTCATACGACCTTATCCACTATAACACAAAATCGGTTATTCCGTTTTTGTACTCGTCGTTGGGATACGGCTTTTTGTGGAACAGTCCCTCCCAGGGAAGATGCGAGCTTTCCAAAAATCATACCCTATGGCAGGCGGACTGCGCATATCAGACGGATTATCTCATTCTTGCGGGGAATACTCCTGCCGAAGTCATGAAGCTGTACTGCGACCTGACAGGATATGCGCCGAAGCTTCCCGAATGGGCAGCGGGCTTCTGGCAGAGCAAGCTGAGGTATGAAAGCCAGGAGGACTTGCTGGAGGTTGCACGCGAGTACAAAAAGCGGGGAATACCCCTTGACGCGATCGTCATAGATTATTTTCACTGGACGGAGCAGGGGGAATGGGAATTCGACCCGACGCTCTGGCACGACACGAAAGCCATGTGCGATGAGCTTCGGGAAATGGGCATACGCCCCGTGGTGTCGGTATGGCCGACTATAAATCCCAACAGTAAATATTATGCAGAGATGAACGACCGCAATATGCTTGTGCGGACGGAAAACGGACAGTACGGCACGTTTGAATTTTACGGTCAGCAAACGTTTATAGATGCTACGAATCCGCAGACGCGTGAGTTCGTTTGGGACAAGGCAAAGAAAAATTATTATGACTGCGGAATAAAGACCTTCTGGTTGGACGAGGCTGAGCCGGAGGTGCACCCACAGCAGTTCGGCAATCTAAAATTTTACCTCGGCAACGGGGAACAGACCGCTCTGCTGTACCCCTATTATTACTCGAAATGCTTCTATGACGGACTTAAAGCCGAGGGCGAGGAGGAGATCGCGCTGCTGACGAGAGCGGCGTTTATCGGCAGTCAAAAGTTCGGCGCAATCGTCTGGAACGGCGACATCGGTTCAAACTTTGCGGCGTTAAGACAGAGCGTTGTGTCGGGGCTTTCAATGGCTATGTGCGGTATCCCCTGGTGGAACAGCGACATAGGCGGCTTCTGGGGCGGCGATATTGAAAGCGATTATTTCAGGGAGCTTATCGTACGCTGGTTCCAGTTCGGACTTTTCAGCCCCGTAATGCGTCTGCACGGCTCGCGCATGAAAACCAAGGGACAGACCGACCGTCACCCGGGCGTTAAGGAATCCAGCGGCGGAGACAATGAGATTTGGAGCTTCGGCGAAAGAAATTACGGTATAATCAAGTCCCTTATCGAGCTTCGGGAACGTCTTAAACCCTATATACTTAACGCAATGGACGAAGCCTCGGAAAAGGGTACTCCCGTTATGCGCCCTATGTTTTTCGACTTTTACGGCGACCCTGTCTGCTATGAGCTTGACGACCAGTATATGTTCGGTCCCGATATACTTTTCGCCCCAATACTGGATCAGGGGCAAACGGTCAGAAGCGTTTATCTTCCCGAGGGAGAATGGGTGCGCACCTCCGACAGGTCGGTTTACAGCGGCGGTAAACGTATCGACTGTACCGCAGAAATTGACGAATTTATCGCTTTTGTTAAAAAGGGCGCCGAAGTGCTGAGCTGCTTTTAAAAAGGAGTATTTTTATGAAAAATAAAATTGACAATCTTCTGAAAATCGCCGTGGAAAACGGCGACACAGCAGGAGCTAACGTCCTTGTTTTAAAGGACGGGAACGAGATAGCCTATTGCGAAAGCGGCTTTCGGGACGTTGCAAACAGCGTTCCCATGACGCGCGATACGATCTTCAGACTGTACTCCCAGACAAAGCCTGTTACTGCGGCGGCGGTGATTCTGCTTGTTTCGCAGGGAAAGATAGACCTGACCTCGTGGCTTTCTGACTATATGCCCGAATATTCGGAAATGTACGTAAACGTCGGCGGCGAACGCCGTCCCGCCGCAAATCACATCACTGTAGGTATGCTTATGAACATGAGCTCGGGTATCGCTTACCCCGACGAAAACAGCGAAGGGGGCAGACAGAGCGGCGAGGTCTTTTGGACGGTAGAAAACCGCCTTTTTTCCGACAAGCCAGTCACTACCGCGGAATTTGCGGAAATGACGTCCCGCTGCGACCTGTGCTTCGAGCCGGGGGAACGGTTCATGTACGGAGCTTCGGCGGATATTTTGGGCGCGCTTGTTGAAAGGGTCAGCAGAACGTCTTTACGCGATTTTCTCATTGAGAATTTTTTTGAGCCGCTGGAAATGAACGATACGGACTTTTACGTACCCGCGGAAAAATCCACGCGGCTGGCAAAGGTCTACGACTATTCCGAAAGCGGTCTTGCGGAAGTCAGGACAAATCATCTTGGTCTGCGGTACGAAAGAGACGTTATCCCGGCATTCCAGTCGGGCGGGGCGGGACTTTGCTCTACCATTGACGACTATGCAAAATTCGCTTCAATGCTTTTAAACGGCGGACAGTACGGCGGCAGGCGCGTTATGCCCGAAGCCGCTGTCAGACTGCTGATACGCGGAGGACGGCTGCCCTGCGGCAAGGAAAAGCATTTGCAGGAGTGCTGGAGCTGGATGTCCGGCTATACTTATGGCAACTTAATGCGTGTGTGCGAGGACGAAAGCCGCGCAATGCTGTTTTCTTCAAAAGGAGAGTATGGCTGGGACGGCTGGCTGGGCACGTTTTTTTCAAACGAGCCTGCCCACGGTATCACACTGCTTTTCGGTACTCAGCAGGTCGGCATAGGCAAGACGGGAACGCTGGTGCGGAAAATCAAAAATATCGTTATGAGCGAGCTTGCTTAAAACCATAAAAGGAGGACACATAATCATGTTAGTTGAAAAATTTAAGATCGCCGCGGAGGGCTCCGGCGAAAACGCCAATCTGAAAACCTATATTATCGACAGTTCCGAGCAGATGAAATATAACAAGCGTCCGCTTGTGCTCATTTGTCCCGGCGGAGGGTACGGGTTCGTAAGCGACCGCGAGGCGGAGGTAATGGCTTTGCAGTTCACGGCAATGGGTTATCACGCGGCGGTGCTGACCTATTCAACCTATCCGGTAAGGTATCCGGCACAGATACTGGAGGTCGCGCAAGCGTGGAAGCTTATTCGGGAGAATGCCGAAGAGTGGAACGTGCTGTCCGATAAGACAGTGATTCTCGGCTGTTCGGCAGGAGGACACCTTGCTGCAAGCTATTCGCTTTTCTGCGGCGAGGACTTTGTTACAAAGTCCGTTGGACTGGTCGCCGATGAGCTTCGTCCCGCGGGAATGATACTTTGTTACCCCGTTATAACCTCGGGTGAGTTTTCGCACCGTGATTCCTTTGCGACGCTGCTGGGCGGCGATTACGAAAGTCTTGTCGGCACGGAGCTTCTTGAAAAGGTCTCTCTTGAAAAGCAGGTCACGGAAAAAGCCCCGCCCGCTTTTATATGGCATACCTATACCGACAATGTCGTTCCAGTGGAAAATTCTCTGTTGTTTGCGTCGGCGTTAAGAAAACATAACGTAAATTGCGAACTGCACATTTTCCCCGACGGCGGGCATGGTCTGGGGCTTGCCAGCGAATTGTCTCAAGACAGCAACGGCTGGGGCGTACAGGATGAATGCAAGATATGGATACGGCTTGCAGAGGTATGGCTGAAAAATAAATTTGGTATAGGCGAATAGACTTTCTTTGCACATTGGCATAAAATGTCATTTTACCGTGCATAAAAAGTCATTGAAAACCGCATTTTAAAATGGTAAAATAAATTAAAAACCAAAGGGCGGGATACAATGAAAATAGGCACGATAGGATACAATCATTCCCATGATTCGGAATTTGTTTTAGACAAACCAAACGGTATAGGCTGTCCGCTTCTGCTTCTGATAAAAACTCCCGCGTTTTTTGAGATAGACGGCGTAAGGCATATCGTCAAGGAAAATTCTTTTATCTTTTTTTCGGGTAAGGTACCGTGTAAATACGGCAGCCTGAACAATGTGTACACCGACGACTGGGTATTCTTTGAAATTACGCCTAAGGATGAAGAGTTTTTTGCCGATCTTGAGATACCGTTCGACAAGGTCATGCATCTCGGCAATATTGAGGAGCTTTCCCGCATCGTTCATATCCTTACTTATGAGCATTATTCTGCCGGCTTTTACCACAGCGAGATAGAGGAACGCTACACCGAGATACTGTTCATGAAGCTCAGCAGGATACTTAAGGATAAATCCTATCTTTCTGACAACGCCCTTTCCGAGCGCAATAACAAGCTTGTTTACATCAGAAATCAAATTTACATTGCTCCGGAGAGCATACCAGACGTTGAGGGGCTCGCCGCGGAGTCCGGTATGAGCCGTTCTGGCTTTCAGCATTTGTACAAAAAGCTTTTCGGGGTAAGCGTTATGACCGACATTATAAACGGAAGGATAGAAAATGCAAAACGGCTTCTCTCCTCAACAAACCTTACTGTAAAGGAAATTGCCGTGAAATGCGGTTACGGCAACGAATATAACTTTATGCGGCAGTTCAAGAGCAGGTGCGGTCAAACTCCTACCCAGTACAGAAACTGTATATAAATACGTATTTAGCCTCTTCGGAACACGAAGAGGCTTTTTGCACAATAAGTCACCAAACTCGGCGTGTTGGGATATTGTATTTTTGTGCTGTCATATTATAATATTAGTAACAAATACGTAAAGGAGCAGGTCATATGAAAAAAGTGAAGTTTTTATCGCTGCTAACCGCTTTTTCAGTGGCGGCAGCTATGCTTACGGGGTGCAGCGGAGAGAAAGGCGAAATGCGCGATATGTCAACTATGGAGATCGTGCAGGACATGGGCGTAGGTATCAATCTTGGCAATACCTTTGAATCAATGGGACAGGGCAATGTTGTCCGCAATTATGAAACGGGCTGGGGAAGTCCTGTTATCACCCAGGAAATGATACAGGGTTATGCCGACTGCGGCTTCGGCGTACTGCGGGTGCCGGTGTCATGGTCTAATATGATGTCGGGAGATTATGAAATAAGTCCCGAATACATGGCGAGAGTCACAGAGGTCGTAGACTGGGCACTTGACAGCGGAATGTACGTTATCCTGAACATTCACTGGGACGGCGGCTGGTTCTCCCGCTTCGCAAAGGAAGAAGACAGAGAAGAGTGCTTCTACAAGTATGAGCGCATATGGACGCAGCTTTGCGCGCAGTACAAAAACTACAGCGACCGCCTTATGTTTGAATCGCTCAACGAAGAGGGCGGCTGGGAAGAGATCTGGAACCGTTACAGCAACGAGGGCGACAAGGAGCTTTCCTACAGCATACTTAATGACATAAATCAGCGCTTTGTAAATATTGTCAGAAAATCCGGCGGCAACAATAAAAAGCGGCACTTGCTTATTGCAGGCTACAACACCGACATTGAGCTGACCTGCGATCCGCTTTACAAAATGCCTGACGATCCCGAGGGACGGTGCGCGGTCTCGGTACATTACTACACGCCCCCTACATTTGCTATCATCGACAAGGACGTTGATTGGGGCAAGGCGCAGTCCGAATGGGGTTCGGATGCTGACTATGCCGAACTCAATAAATACATGGACATGATGAAGACAACTTATGTTGACAAGGGCGTACCGGTCATTATCGGCGAATTTGCCGCCGCGACCAGAAACAAGACTGATGAAATGCTGCGGCTGTATCTTTCATCGGTATGCGAAGCAGGCTATACAAGAGGAATGTGCCCTGTTTTATGGGACGTTACTGACGTGTGCTACCTGCGCAGAGAAGCGCGGTTCAAGGACCCTGTTTTGCTCGAAGAGCTTATGGCTGTAAAAGAGCTTGAACGAAATTAATTTTAATTTAAGGATTTAAGGAGGATCACTATGAAAGACCACAAGAAAGTATTAGCGTTTGTATTGGCGCTGTCATGCGCGGCGGGATTGGCTTCCTGCTCGTCTGAATCGGACGGAGAGCACGGCTATCTTATGGAGTCGGAAACCACTACGCAGCTTACCGTTGAGCTCAACACTGAGACCCTTGCTCCCGAGCAGGAGGAGCAGGTGGCAAACCTTGCGGATAGTCTTCCCGACATGGAGCTTTCCAACAAGACCGTAAAGTGGCTGTCCTTTTACGATCCATGGCACCCTTCGGGAGCTGGAAACAGCAAGCCGATCTCAATGGAGCTGTTTGAGAAAAAATACGGCGGGGACGTTGAGTATATCGAAACCACATGGGCAACTCAGTTCGACGATCTTGCCACATCTGTCCTCAGCGGAGAGGGCGTCGATATTTTCCCCGCGATAGAAGCTGTACCCAAGTGCGTTATTTCCGGTATAACCCAAAGCTACGACGATTATGTTGACTGGGAAAATCCCCTTTGGAAAAGCGTAAGAGAGCTTAACGACACCTATGCCATAGGCGGAAAGCACTACCTTATGGCATGCCAGAGCACGGCGGGATACGTTGTGTACTACAACAGAGAAACCATTGACGTCCTGGGCTATGACGACCCGAAGGATTTGTACGAAAAAGGCGAGTGGACCATGGATAAATTCAAATCCATGCTTATGGACTTTGTCGATCCTGAAGCGGGCACCTACGGACTGGACGGCTGGTTCAACCAGACGCCTCTGTACCTTGCAAGCGGAGTTCCCTCAATTTCCATAAAGGACGGAAAGGTATCCAATAACCTGATGGATACCAATCTTGAAAGAGCGATGAGTTTCCAGTACGATCTTTTCAAGAACGGGCTTGTGCTTGATAAATCCCAGTTCAGCTGGAACACGCAGATACAGTTTATGGGAGAGGGCAAGGAGCTTTTCTACATCGGCGGCTTCTACGAGGTCGAAAGTGCTCCCGAAATCTGGGGCGAAAAATTTGGTGAGGATATGTTTTTTGTGCCTATTCCACGCGATGAAAAGGCTGACAAGTACTACTACAATGCTGGAATCGACTGCTATAATCTTTGCACCGGCGCCGGAAATCCTGAGGGCGCAGCGCGGCTTATGGAATGCGTTATTGCTTCCTATGACGATGAAAACGCCGTCAAGATCAACGAAGAAAAGCATAAGAATGATTTTGGCTGGACCGATGAAATGATTGAAATGAAAAAAGAGATCGATAGACTGGCGGAAGAAAATCCTATAGCTGATATATACGGCGGACTGCCCAAAGACACCGCGGACATTGTTGGCAACCTGATCAATCAGCCTCTCACAGGCACCGACTGGTACACTGCAAGAGAATCAATATTTGATGCGGTTCAGGTAGGCGTTGACGACGTAAACGGCCAGATATAAACAAGGACAATTTACTTTTTTTAAATTCTTCATTTTCCTCAAATCCGCTCGTATGCCTGCGAGCGGATTTATATTTTATTTTATAAATCTGCTATTAAAAATCTTTATGTCCGACCTTTATATTCTCAAGACGCTTTTCAATCTGATTAAAACTTTTTGTGAAAATTGAGCTGCTGAAGCGGTTGTATGAACAGATGTCTGCATCGGTCGCTCTGCTAACAGTGCAATTTTATAGTAAATTACCAAATAACAAAAACCGCGCAAATTAAACTTTGCACGGTTTTTGTTATTGTTTGGGTTAAAAATCAGCCTTTCATAGCTTCTTCGACCGCAACGGCGCAGGCGACGGTAGCGCCAACCATCGGGTTGTTGCCCATACCGATAAGACCCATCATCTCAACGTGAGCCGGAACAGAAGATGAACCCGCGAACTGAGCGTCGGAGTGCATACGTCCCATTGTATCGGTCATACCGTAGGAAGCAGGTCCCGCAGCCATGTTGTCGGGGTGGAGAGTACGTCCCGTACCGCCGCCGGAAGCAACGGAAAAGTACTTCTTGCCCTTGTCAACGCATTCTTTCTTATATGTACCTGCAACAGGGTGCTGGAAACGTGTTGGGTTAGTTGAGTTACCGGTAATGGATACGTCAACGCCCTCTTTCCACATGATAGCAACGCCCTCGGTAACGTCGTTTGCACCGTAGCAGTTTACCTTAGCGCGCAGACCATCGGAGTAGGACTTGCGGAAAACTTCCTTTACCTCGCCTGTGTAGTAATCCATTTCGGTCTCAACGTATGTGAAGCCGTTAATACGGGCGATGATCTGAGCGGCGTCCTTTCCGAGACCGTTGAGGATTACGCGGAGGGGCTTTTTACGAACCTTGTTTGCCTTTTCCGCAATACCGATAGCGCCCTCTGCCGCTGCAAAGGACTCATGTCCCGCAAGGAAAGCGAAGCACTCGGTTTCTTCTTCGAGAAGCATTTTGCCAAGGTTTCCGTGACCCAGACCAACCTTACGCTGATCGGCAACGGAGCCGGGAATACAGAAAGCCTGAAGCCCCTCACCGATAGCTGCGGCAGCGTCGGCAGCTCTTGTGCAACCCTTTTTAATAGCGATAGCACATCCTACAGTGTAAGCCCATTTAGCATTTTCAAAGCAGATAGGCTGAATGCCCTCTACCAGCTTGTAGATGTCAAGTCCTTTAGCCTTTGTTACCTCAGCCGCTTCCTCAATAGAGTTTATTCCGTAGTGAGAGAGAACGTCAAGGACTTGCTTTTCTCTTCTTTCATATGATTCAAATAAAGCCATTTCAGTGTACCTCCTTATTCCTTTCTCGGGTCGATGATCTTAGCTGCGTCGTCAACTCTGCCGTACTGACCCTGAGCCTTTTCAAAAGCGGTGTTGGCGTCGTCTCCGGCCTTGATAAAGTTCATCATCTTGCCGAAGTTTACGAACTTATAACCGATGATCTCGTTTTCCTCGTTAAGAGCGATACCTGTAACGTAACCATCCGTCATTTCAAGGTAACGGGGTCCCTTTGCAAGAGTACCGTACATTGTGCCGATCTGAGAACGCAGACCCTTTCCGAGGTCTTCAAGACCCGCGCCTATGGGGAGACCGTCCTCAGAGAACGCACTTTGGGTACGTCCGTAAACGATCTGGAGGAAAAGCTCTCTCATAGCAGTATTGATAGCGTCGCATACGAGGTCGGTGTTAAGAGCTTCAAGTATAGTTCTTCCGGGAAGAATTTCTGAAGCCATAGCCGCAGAATGAGTCATGCCGGAGCAGCCGAGAGTCTCAACGAGAGCCTCCTGGATAACGCCGTCCTTAACGTTGAGGGACAGCTTGCAGGCGCCTTGCTGGGGAGCGCACCAGCCCACGCCGTGAGTAAAGCCGGAAATGTCCTTGATTTCCTTAGCCTTGACCCATTTGGCTTCTTCGGGTATAGGCGCTGCGCCGTGAGCGACGCCCTGCGCCACGGGACACATTTTTTCAACCTCTTGAGAATAAATCATATGTACATACTCCTTTCAGAATTTGCCGCGTCCCGAAGCTGACTTCAAGGGACGTTCGCATATGTATATATTATACACCGATACGACAAATAATGCAATAGGTTTAAGCAATTTTTGTATATTTTTTGTATGCTGTAAATAAATCTTTTAATCTCCATAACATTTCCTTTAACCACATAAAAAACAGTAAAATTCCCCGCAGAAATACGATAATAAACGTCATCTCTTTGTTTTTTCGATTTGTACGACGAAAACGACAGAGGTGCATCAAGACGTTTATAAATAGCCTTTTCGTTTTCGTTAATAAGTTTTGAGGCAGCGGTAGTATTATTTAAAACCTCGGTAATATACGTCATCGCTTCAAGCATATCGTTTTCAAACAGTGGAAGAATACTCAGTTCATATTTTTCCATTGAGTTTTCCCCGCAGTCTGCCGAAAACTTCTTCAGCGGTATATCTTTCATGCTTTAGGCAGCGGCTTTGTCAGCTTCGTCAAGCTTTAATTCAATATCGTCCGTAAGCAAGGAAAATTATTCAAAGCTCATAACAACCATAGCTCCATAACCGTTTTTGGTCAGATACACAGGCTGTCCCTCTTTTACAATACTTCCAATTTTTGGGAGCTTGTTTCGCAAATCCGATACGGGTCTGATTTGAATCACTACACATTACTCCTTTTAGTATGATTTTTTATCATTATTTTATCGTAATCTTGTCATTATGTCAAGGGCTTTGCAGTATTATTCATCATAGCTTCCACCGGAAGTCCTGCTGTTCGATAAAAAAGTATTTCACAGCGTATCCAATGAAGTCGAGAATGCTCGTGTCCTCAAAGCGGATAGCGAGGAAAGCGTACACGAGGGTAACGACAACGGGAAAGAAAAATTCCGTCTGAGACAGTGCGAAAACGGAAATAAGCGCGCCTATGCCTAAGAAGGCAAGGTCTTTCAGCCGCCATAAAAACAGCATCGGCGCGGCTTATTGAACAGAACCAGTAAAAACGAACAATGACAAAAAAGCCCACCTATGGTATAATAAAAACCATAGGTGGATCATAGTCAATAAAGAAGACAAGAAAATATAAAAAAAGTTACAAATTTTCTTGTCTTCTTTATTGACTATGATCCACTTAATACTTCTTTTGTAAAGTGTTGAAATATTTTTACGAAGCGCTATAAATATTATGTTAATGTTGTTTAATAATATTGCAGTTTATATGAATCGTCTATTGAGGTTATTTAGTTTTATGATTTTCATATAATTATTAAATGATTTAAAAAAAATTGCATATATTTATTGACATTTGTTTTTAAATTGGTTATAATATTTTTAGAGTATAGTTTATTTGCTGTTCTTAAGTTTATAAGCTTTTTAATTAAGGAGGATAATATTATGGCTAATACCAAGAAAAATGTCCAGGAAGAAAAGATCAATGCTGTTGAAAAAAAGGCCGAAGTCAAGACCGAAGCAGCATCAGTACCCACAGTAAAAACCGAAAGTGTTCCCGCCTCAAAAAGCGAAACCCAAGTAAAATCCGAAAAAAACAGCGATGCCAAAAAAGAAACTTCTAAGACTGAGAAAAAACGCGGAAGAAAACCTGCTGCAAAAAATGAAAAAACAGACGCTAAAGCAGAGAAAGTTTCGACAGCAAAGTCCGGAAAAACTACCAAAACAAGCAAACCTGTTGCTGAATCTGCTCCTGTTGTTGCGACAAAGGAGAAGGAACCCGCCGCTAAAAATGATGACGTTCCCAAGACAGAGAAAAAACGTGGAAGAAAACCTGCTGCAAAGTCCGAGGTCAAAGCTCAGACAAAAACAGTAAATAAGCGTTCTACTAAAAAGGCTGAGGAAAAAGCTCCTGCCAAAAGGGGCAGAAAAAAGTCCTTGACATATGATGCTGTTGTTGAAGCTGCAAGAAAAAAGGCTGTTGAAGCGGATATTTCCAGAATCAAGTATCCGATAGCCGTAAACTTCGAACTTAAAGGTTCCGATGCTGCGTCAGGAATTTTTTATATTGTTGTTTCTGACAATAAAGTTACTGTTGAACCTTATAAGTATAACGATTACGATGTTTATATCGAAGCTGATGCGGCTGAGTTTATGAATGTACTGAATGGTAAAAAGAACATTTATGATGCTCTTGCCGACGGAACTGTTACTTTCGGAAATTGCAATCTGAAGAAAACTATACTCTTTATTAACGCTGTTCTTTAATATTTAATAAGAAATCCGCATGGAATTATAAAACTCTGTGCGGATTTTTTAGGAGTTTTTATGATTTTTTATAAAATGCTTGATAAAAATATATCTGTTCCAGAGCACGTATTTCAGCATGAAGCGGCACATATGCTTCTTAACACTGCTTTAAAAAGACTGTACGGTATCGAAAGATATTCAATAAAAACCGGTAAACATGGCAAACCATATCTTGAGGATCATCCGGATATTTTCTTTAACCTGAGCCATTGTCGCGGACTTGCCGTATGCGGTATATCAGATTCGGAGATTGGTACAGACTGCGAATTAATACGCCCTTACAGCAAAAATGCGGCAAAGAAAGTTTTTTCTGATTCAGAAATTGATTTCGTTTTGAAAAATAATGCTCCAGACGAAAGTTTTTTTCGAATATGGACGTTAAAAGAGGCTCTCGGAAAAGCTATGGGAACCGGAATATTTTCAGGTCTGAAAGAATACGAGTTTGTCTTTAAAGATGGAGAGCCGTTCTGTAAGGATTTACCTGAAAAGATTTTTACCCAAAAAATTATCAGTGGGAAGTGGATTGTAAGTGTTTGTTCGAACATAATTCAAAGTCAATTTAAAGAAGTTTGATTAAGATTTTGTAAGCTTGAAACGTCAAATTAATAAATAACAAGATATTTATAGATTATGTTAATACAATACTATAAAACAGTTTGATTTTAGAGCCTGTTTTAGTGTCTTTACATTATCAATAAAAAGAGGTAAAATATGTAGAAAACAGGCGGTTAGAAAAAATTAAAAATATCCACGTGATATAACCAAAAAAGGACTTAAAATATTCAGAGAATAACTTGAGGAAGCAAAAAAGAAAAACGTATCCGAGAAAGTATGAACTATATGACATATTCTGTGCCATATTGTATATACCGAAAGAAGGCTTTAGTTGGAAAGATATTTCGCATAATTACCCAAACTGGCAGAATTTATGTTATCATTATAATATATGGCCAAAAGCTAATGATGATCCAAAAAATATCTTGATTAAACAGAACGTCAAATCGAATCCAATGATAAAAGCATTGAACAGGCAAAAACGAAATTAAATTCAACTGATATTTCAAATGAGGAAATAAATCAATGCCGCTATCAAATTGAATGCCTTAAAATAAACAGTTTTGAATTGCAGCGGAGCAAGTATTATTGATGAACTGGAAATGCAAATGGATAAGTAGTACAATAAAAGGCGGTATAAATTTTTGTTCAGCCATAATGAAGATTTTTTTACCTTACATATAAATATATTTCCGATGAAAAAATTATTATGAAAATAAGTTTAAAATATATAAATTAAGCTCAGAAAAATATTTGTCAGAATCAGAGATTTATATGTGGGCTCATGCAACAATTTAAATACGCTGCTTTCACGCAGAAGCGTTAAGCTTGCGGAATTAAAGGCGACGGAAAGTGCATATAAAGTTTCTCAGTGACTTTTAAATGTTTTGTTGGAAAATGCAGCAGGGGGACTTGAAAAAGTATCTCCAGCAGAACAAGCGGCGCAGTTTTGGGACGTTAATAATATCCTAATTACTGCTGTAAAACCTGGATATGTGCATAAATGACATAAAACCGCCGGCTGTTTGCTAAAGTAAAAACAGCCGGCGGTTTTTAGGTTGATATGTCAGTTAGTACACAAATACAATATCGTCAAGTCTGCGCTTTTTCAAAATACGGTATCTGCGTTTTTTATTGGAAAATCTTAGATTCTTGCCTTTGTCATATTCGGGAATAGTTACTCCGCCGTTTGCTGAATTCGACATATCTATCGGAGTCTCTGCGCTGTGCGCCGCTGAAGCCGAGGAAACGTCCTCCAGAACAGGAAAATCATCAATTGTTATCAGCCAGCTTGAAGCGTGCGTAAAACGCAGCTTCGTTTGACCGTCCGTTATTTCCGCACTGTCTCCGAATTCAAAGCTTCTTGACTTGTAGCAATAAGAATTTGCATATTTTCCGCTGTATCTGTCTCCAAGGTCTATTGTAAGCTCAGCGGTAAATCCGAAGTCGCCGTTGTGCCGCAGGTCTATTTGTACCGTCTTTGAATCACCGAAGAATTCCTGAACGGTACTTCTGGGTATCACGGAAAGCTTTCTTACTCTCATGTCGACGGTCTTTGCTCTGTCAACGCTCATTCCGTTTATCGTCCATGTGAAGTTTTTATTCATGATAAGTACGAGGTCAATATCTCTGTCGGCAATGTCGGAAACGATATTTTTCGGAAGCTCCGTTGTGCCGTTCATATTTACCAGTACCGCCTCGCCGTCGGGAGTAGCCCATATGTCGTCAGAAATGACCGCCCAGCCTATTTTTCCGTTTTCGTCCTGCAAAAACGGTTCCTTTGAAACGGGTACTGTGGGTGTGGGCGCGGCGGAGCCGCTCGGAGGATAGTACGGAATATAGGGGGGATTTGTCGCCGTAGGCTCTGTAACCGGCGGTTCCGTAACGGGAGGCTCGGTTACCGTGGGTTCCGTATCGCTGGGGTTCGTAACGGGAGGCTGAGTATCCGAAGATTCCGTGTCGCTCGGATCGGTCTCGGGAGGCTGAGTGTCTGAAGATTCCGTATTACTCGGATCGGTCTCGGGAGGCTGCGTGTCCGAAGATTCCGTGTCACTCGGATCGGTCTCTGGCGGCTCGGTTTCCGAAACAGAGGTGTCCGTAGGTGTTTCATAGTTCGGGTCGGGTCTTTGACAGACCTTGCATTTTCCGTCAATAAAAATGTGTTCCTCCTTGCCGTCAACCACGTCGGTGTGTCCGCAGGTCGCCTCGTGCCAGTGGTATGTGTCGTCGCTTGACCAAGTATCGGAAAACGTATGCGTATGTAATTTATCAATGCTTTCGGTTTTAGCAGCGGAGCATACCGTACACTTATAGGTCATTTCGCCCTCTTCGATTTCGGTGGGCTGTGTTGTGATTTCGCCCTCGTCCCACTCATGGTCGGACTTTTCGCTTTCCGCGCTGCATTTTGTACATATCTGCCAGTGTTGATCGTCGTCATTTTCGTAAGTATCTCCCCAAATGTGGTCGCACGTCCAATGAGCATAAATTGTAGTATCGTTTGTAAACACCGTGTCGGTAGTGATCTGCTCGCCGCCGACAGCTTTAGTGAACCAACCGTCAAAGTTAAAGCCCTCTCTTGTGGGAGTGGCAAGGCTCGTCAGCTTGTCCGAGCCGTTTGCTTCCGAGGATTGAAGCAGACAGCTTCCTCCGTTTGCGTCATAGGTTATTTTATAGTAATAGACCTTTACCGCTTCGCCATTTCTGTAAGCAACCTTTATATAACTGTATGGGCTTTTAAAATATTTGGAAACATTTTTATCCGTCATATGCGTATCATAGCCGCTTGTAAGCGTTCTCGGCAAATCGCCTGTTACATATATAGGATATGCTTCGGTATTTGTCAAAGCTCCGCTTATTGTAATGTTATTATCGTTGCAAAGCCAAATTCCGGTATTTATAAGTGTTGGATTTCCCCGCAAACTTAAACTTCCGTAATTTGTTATGTAATTAGAAGTATTCCCCCCAAATGTACCGCCGGAAATATTCATCGTACCGTAATTTGAAATACTATAACCGCTCGATTTTTCACTTAAAACCTTGCCGCCGCTTATATTAATAGTATCTCCGGCTTCAGCATAAACGGCAGCATTGTCTTTACCGATGACAGTACCGTCTTTGATATTTACAGTATTGCTGCTATCGTCAAGGTTAATACCGTAACACTTTCCAATTACCGTTCCTCCGTTTATGTTTATTGTTGTGTTTCCGAAAGTGTATATACAGTCTTTTTTATCGGTTGTGCTCTCAATTGTACCGCCATAGATTGAAAGCGTACTTCCGGTTCTTAACCAGATACAATCTGCCTCCGCCGAGGATATTTCACCGCCGTAAATGTTGGTAACGCTGTTATCGCCTGTGAAAATTCCGCTGCCTTTTTCACCGCAGAATTTACCGCCGTATATGTTGAGCGTACCGTTTTCGCCCGTGCCCGCAACGCCCTCTGTGTATAAAGTGTTTGTCATACAGCCGCCGGTTTTACAGTCGCAAATATTCAATACGCCGTTATCTGAAACCGTAAAACCTTTTTTTTCGGTGATAATTGTGTGTCCGTTAAGGCAAAAATTAACAGCAGCGCCTTCAATAAAAATATCGTACAGCAGCGTATCATCGGTCAAGTCTTCTGTCAGATAATAATTTTTGTCTGATGTTATTATGTTAAGGCTGTTATTACCCGAAGGGAACGGTTCGTATTTGACATCGGAATGAGTACAGTCCGCGTGGTTTGAATCGGCGCACACTTTATGCGTGTGATTTGAGACGGCGGCATTGCATATCTGACAAACGCCGTCAGCGGCAGCGTGGGTGTGTCCGCTCTGCGATACCTTGCTTCTTTCGCTTTCTGCGACAAAGTTTACGTTCATTCCGTCCGTAACGGTAACGCCTGTTTTGCCGCTGCCGAGAATGATTTCGGTGATCCTGCGCTTATTGCCGTCGGGTTCGTATTTAAGCTGGGTTGTCGGTCCGTCTATCGGATTATCGTATTCATCATATTCATTAAAGTTGGCAAACGCATATTCTCCCAACGATGCGCCGGCGGGATAAAGCACGTATTCGAGGTTAGGGCAGTCGGCAAATGCACCTATACCAATAGACTCAACTTTGTCCGGTATTATCAACGACTCAAGATTTTCACACGCAAAAAACATACTATCTGCGATAGAAGTAATATTGCTTGGCAGTTTTAGCGTGGTAAGCTTTGTCGCCGCAAATGCGCCGGGTTCTATTTCTGTAACACTTTCAGGAATATTTATTGACGAAAAAATTGTCTCTTGAAATACACTCTCACCTATAGTTTGCAGACCTGTTCCTTCTATAGTTATATTTTCAAGATGTGTGCAGCCCATAAACGCGTGCCAATTAATTGTTTCAACACTGCTTGGAATAGCTATTGACGTAAGACTTTCACAACTGTTAAAGGCGCTGGAACCAATATATGTAACGGTATTGGGAATGCTTACAGATGTAATATTTGAACAGTCATAAAATGCATGACTATTAATACATGTAATACCGCTTTCTATCACAATGCTCTTTACATCTTTTTCATAATTGGTACGCCATGGAGAAATAATCATACCAAAGTAACTGGAATCAGAATAGGGAGCCATTTCTCCCGTACCGCTGATAGTCAGCACGCCGTCGCTGTCAAGCGTCCATGTGACACCCGTTTCATTGCCCGCCGCGCCGCAGGTGCCGTTTGCAACGATTTCCGCAGCCGAAACGCCTATCGGCATACTTGTGAACAGCATAAAAGTCATGCTTAACGCCGTAAAAAATGATACAAATCTTTTTATCATTGTGATTCTCCTTATAATTTAGGTTGTTTGGTTAACAAAAAATTTATAATGGATAAATTGGTATTTTCTCAAAAGCCCAATTTTAGTCAGACTTTTACAGCAAAGCTTACCATAAATCCTGCATGATTTCAACAAAAATCACTTATATAACGGTTTTTTCACTTAAATAACGGTTTAATGGCAGATATTTACAAATCCTTCTTGATGAGTATAACATAATATTCTATTTATTATTGTCAATCAAAATGAAACTGAAAAATATTGTGCATATTTGCTGTGAGGTTACCTGTAGCTAACTTGACGCTTGTACAATTTTTACAAAAATAAAAAAACACATCAGAAAACTATTGACATTTATGGTAATTTTGAGTATTATAGTAAATGGTTAGTGTATGCTAACCGAAATAATTGCCAATATATTAGCATAAGCTAACTTTGGGAGGGATGTGTTTATGATACCGATAACGCTTGCAAACACTGGCGAAAAAAACATAATCAGGAAAGTTGGAGGAAATCCCGACATAAGAAAATTTCTTGAAAACCTCGGTTTTGTGGCGGGAAGTGCTGTAACCGTCATCAGCAAAATAAGCGGAAACGTTATTGTGAACGTCAAGGATTCGAGAGTAGCCGTTTCCAAGGAAATGGCGCAGAAAATCTATGTCTGATTAATTTTTGAGGAGTTGATAATATGTATACATTGAAAAACGCGGCTATAGGTCAGACTGTGACGGTGAAAAGGCTTTGGGGAAAGGGTGCGGTAAAGCGCAGGATTATGGATATGGGTATTACCAAGGGTACTGATATTTATGTCCGCAATGCCGCGCCGCTGGGCGATCCTATTGAGATAACCGTCCGTGGATATGAGCTTTCCCTGCGAAAATCCGACGCTGAAATAATAGAAGTCGGTTAAATTTTTTGTATTATAGTTAGCGCAAGCTACCATGATTAGTTATAACTAACTTATGAGAGAAGCAAGTATTGTCACCAAAATAAATTATGAAAGGAATATAGCTATGGAAATAAAAATTGCGCTTGCGGGAAATCCAAATGCAGGCAAGACTACACTTTTTAACGCATTGACGGGTTCCAAGCAGTTTGTTGGGAACTGGCCCGGGGTTACTGTTGGGAAAAAGGAGGGACGTCTTAAGGGCCACAAGGACGTTACCATTACCGACCTGCCGGGAATTTACTCCCTTTCGCCGTACACCTTAGAGGAAGTCGTTGCAAGGAATTATCTCATTGGAGAGCGTCCCGATGTAATTCTGAATATTATTGACGGAACAAATCTGGAGCGTAACCTGTACCTTACCACTCAGCTTGTGGAGCTTGGAATACCCGTTGTGTGTGCGGTAAATATGATGGACGTTGTCCGCAAAAACGGAGACAACATCAATACCGAACAGCTTTCCGCAGAGCTTGGCTGTAAAGTCGTTGAAATCTCAGCGTTAAAGGGTACGGGCATAAATGAGGCTTCAACAGCGGCAATAGAGGCTGCCGGATCGGGGGAAAAGACCGTACCCAAGCACGAATTCTGCGGCTGCGTCGAACACGCAATTGCTCACATTGAAGAAGCTGTACTGCATAATATTCCCGAGGAGCAGCAGCGTTGGTACGCGATAAAAATTTTCGAGAGGGACGAAAAGGTTCTGGAAATGCTGAACATTTCCGCGGAGAAAAAGGCTCATATCGAGGAGGACATCGCCGCTGCTGAAAAGGAAATGGACGACGACAGCGAGAGCATTATCACAAACGAACGATATATTTACATAGCAGACGTGATAAAAAATTGTCTGAAAAAGAAAAAACGCGGCATGACGGTCAGCGATAAAATTGATAAAATTGTTACGAATCGTATTCTTGCACTGCCGATTTTCGCGGCGGTAATGTTTATCGTGTACTACGTTTCCATAACCACCGTGGGCGGCTGGGCGACCGACTGGACGAATGACGTTCTTTTCGGCGAATGGGTACCGAACGCCGCGAACTCGTTCCTTGAAAATATAGGCTGTGCGGCCTGGCTGCAAAGCCTGATAGTTGACGGCATTATCGGCGGCGTGGGCGCGGTGCTTGGCTTTGTACCTCAAATGCTGGTGCTGTTTATTTTTCTGGCATTTTTGGAATCCTGCGGTTACATGGCGCGTATCGCCTTTGTTATGGACAGGATCTTCCGCAAATTCGGTCTTTCCGGCAAATCCTTTATACCAATGCTTATCGGTACGGGCTGCGGCGTACCGGGCATAATGGCGAGCCGCACCATTGAAAACGAACGGGACAGACGAATGACTATCATAACCACCACATTTGTACCTTGCAGCGCAAAGCTGCCCATTATCGGACTTATAGCCGGCGCGTTTTTCGGAAACGCGGGTTGGGTAGGAGCGGCCGCGTACTTTATCGGCGCTGCGGCGATAATTGTTTCGGGAATTATGTTGAAAAAGACCGCGCCTTTTGCTGGCGAACCTGCGCCATTTGTAATGGAGCTTCCCGCTTATCATATGCCTACAGTGGTCAACGTACTCCGCTCAATGTGGGAGCGCGGCTGGTCGTTCATTAAAAAGGCGGGAACTGTCATTCTCCTTTCAACAGTCGTAATTTGGTTCTTGCAAGGATTCGGCGTTGAGAACGGTTCTTTCGGTATGGTGGAGGATATAGACAACTCTGTTCTGGCGGGTCTTGGCAGCGTTATCGCGCCCATATTCGTTCCTTTGGGATGGGGGAATTGGCAGTCTTCCGTTGCGGCGGTCATGGGACTTGTTGCTAAGGAAAATGTTGTTGCTACTTTCGGTATGCTTTTCCACTTTGACGGAGAGCTTGCGGAAAACGGCGACGAGATCTGGACAAACGTTGCGGCGGCATTTACACAGCTTTCAGCGTTCTCATATCTGATATTCAACCTTTTGTGCGCCCCCTGCTTTGCGGCAATGGGAGCTATCAAGCGTGAAATGAACAACGCCAAATGGACGGCGTTTGCAATTACGTATCAGTGCTGCTTCGCATATGCGGTATCTCTTATCATGTATCAGTTTGGACTCCTTTTCACTGGCAATGTAAACGCTGTCGGAATTATTTTTGCATTTGCAGTACTGGCGTTTATCGTCTATATGATTGCAAGACCATACAAGGAAAGTACAAGGTTTAGGAGAAACGTTCGTGTTAAAAACTAAAAATTTCGGTGGACAGAGTGGCGTTTTATTCTATGGTTTCTGAATAGGAGGTGCTTTTATGGCAACTTTAATTGTTGGCTTAATTGTTGCGGCTGTTCTGATGCTTGCTGCAAGACAGCTTTACAAGGATAGAAAATCCGGAAAATTTTCCTGCGGAGGGAATTGCGAGGGATGTCCCAATTCCTGTGTTTGCTGCGGCAGCTGTCACAGTGATTTAAAAAATTAATGAGCTTTCATATTAGCAGAAAAATATATTTATAGTTTTTCCCAAATTGAAACAACGCTTACATTACAATTGTATGATCTTTTATTTGTGGGACAAACTTCAAAGCAACAGGCAAATTATTACAACATAATTTATAAATTGTATATAACAAATATAAAAATACAGCGGATACATTTAATTTTGTGCGTCCGCTGTATTTTTTAACTATTATTTTATAATATATGCTTATAGTAATTACATATTTATAATGATTTTATTATTGTAAAAGTATATTTTCGTATTGCCTTATGGTGCATTAATAAATAGGATATTATTTGTATTGACTTTTTTTAGTATCATGTGCTATAATAAAAATGTATATGCAGTTTATTCCAATTCTTGGGTTAGATGCGGGGGCGGAACAGTGGAAAGCGAAAACTTAATAAAGATTGAGGGAGTAGTTGATACGGTTCTGTTCAGCAATCCTGCCAACGGATATGTGGTGCTTGACCTTGAGGCCGGCGGAGATTATGTTACTGTTGTGGGCGAACTTGGCAACATTGAGGAGGGCGAGGAGCTGATCGTTTCCGGAGCCTATACAAAGCACGCAAAATTCGGTATGCAGTTCAGAGCAAGTTACTGTGAAAGGAAAATGCCTGCCACAACAAATGCGATACTGAAATATCTTTCCTCTGGAGCCTTAAAGGGAATAGGCAGAACGCTTGCGGGACGCATAGTGGAGGAATTTGGAGACAAGGCTTTGGACGTTATTGAAAATGAACCTGAACGCCTTGTATGCGTAAAGGGAATAACTCCCTCAAAGGCTGAGGAGATATCAATGGATTTCAAGCGTGTGTTTGGTATGCGCGCGCTGATGATATTTCTTTCACAGTACGGTATCCCTCCGTCAGCGGCGGTAGCGGCATGGAAAAAATGGGGTCAGTACGCGGTCGAGATAATAAAGGAAAATCCCTATATGCTATGCGGAAACGGCATAGAGCTTGAATTTGACAAGGCTGAGGGTATGGCTGTAAAGACCGGCTATCCAATGAACGGAGAGGCTCGTATTTCTGCCGGGATAATCTATATACTTGTAAACAACACATTTTCGGGACATACCTGTCTGCCTGAGGACAGGCTCAAATCCACCGCTTTGAAGCTTCTTGAAATAGACGGTGAGCTCTTTGAAAAATGTATGGAAATCCGATGTTCCGAGGGGGACTTTGTGAGGTACAAAAAAGACGGCAGAAGCTTTATTTATCTCAGCGACTATTTTAACGCTGAGCAGTACATCACCGGACGGCTTTCTGTCATGAGCGGCTGTCTTAAAGATACGGGTACCGACTATAAAAAGCTGATAGATATAGAGGAAAAAACCAAGGTCATTACATATGCCGAGCAGCAGAGGAAAGCTATTTCTCTGGCGCTGTCACAGGGCTTTATGATACTTACGGGAGGACCCGGAACGGGAAAGACGACTACCCTGAAAGCCATTATTTCTCTGTACGAGCAGAGAGGACTTAAAGTAATGATAGCCGCTCCGACGGGAAAGGCGGCGAAACGGATATCGGATCTTACGGGATACGAGGCTAAGACCATACACCGTATGCTTGAAGTCATGTTTGACGGCGGAGGAAAGCCTCGCTTCAAGCATGACGACAATAATCCGATATCATGCGATGTAATGATAGTGGACGAGATGTCCATGGTAGATACTCTTTTGTTCGAGGCTTTGCTTCGCGCGCTGAAGCTTTCCTGTCGTTTGATAATGGTAGGGGACAGCGACCAGCTTCCGTCTGTGGGTGCGGGAAACATCCTCAAGGACATGATAGACTGCGGGAAGCTTCCTGTGGTAAAGCTTACGGAAATTTTCCGCCAGGCTCAGCAGAGCTGTATCGTTACAAACGCACATAAAATAGTAAACGGCGAGCAGCCGGATATGTCCCGCGCGGACAGCGATTTCTTTTTCATGCAGCGTCTGGACTACGAGTCGGCGTCTGACACGGTGGTGGAGCTTGCAGCAGAACGGCTTCCCGCTGCATACGGATTTGCTTCATCTGACGATATACAGGTGCTTTGTCCGTCCAGAAAAGGCGCGCTGGGAGTTATCGAAATGAACAAGGTACTTCAGCTTGCATTAAATCCTCCAAAGAAAGATAAGCCCGAAATTAGGGGAGTCATGTATAATTTCCGTCCCGACGACAAGGTGATGCAGGTCAAGAACAATTATGACATTGAGTGGACGAAGGGTATGGAAAAAGGTACGGGTATTTTTAACGGCGATATTGGAATAATTCTAAAGACGGTAAAAGCCGAAAGCAAGATATACATTGATTTTGACGGACGCGTCGCCGAATATACATATGAAATGCTCGACCAGCTTGAGCTTGCATATGCTATTTCGGTACACAAAAGTCAGGGAAGCGAGTTCAACGCCGTGATAATCCCGCTGCTGGGCGGTTTTGAGAAGCTTTATTACCGTAACCTTTTGTATACTGCTGTCACAAGAGCGAAAAAGCTGCTGATAATCGTAGGTTCAAGACGCGTTGTGGAATCGAT
Organism: uncultured Oscillospiraceae bacterium; assembly: GCA_910584715.1. Taxonomy (GTDB): domain Bacteria; phylum Bacillota; class Clostridia; order Oscillospirales; family Ruminococcaceae; genus RGIG8773. Next base: position 12,605 of record CAJUAN010000026.1, on the reverse strand, counting down.
GGTAAACAACAACCGTAGGACTTTGCGATACTCCTGTCTGAGACATATGCTTGAAAAGGAGCTGGGACATGACGAAAATAACGGTTAACGACATTAAGCTGTTCGTTTTGGATATACTGTTCCCGTCAAGGTGTCCGTTCTGCGGAGAGTTTATCATGTGGAACGAGCTTTGCTGCGAAAGCTGCCGCGGTACTCTCACCGCCGCAAATGATGTGATATGCAGAAAATGCGGTCAGGAGAAATGCCGATGTGATGATAAGTTTTCTTATGATATGGTGTACGGCTCTTATTTCTTTGACGACGGAAACGTTGCGGGCTCGGTCTACCGTTTCAAGCACGAGGGCGAAAGCAATATCGCCGAACTTGCAGCGGCTGATACCGTTCAGCATATGAAAGCAGAGGGGATACCGCTGCCGGACTTTATCGTACCTGTGCCTATGAGTGTCAGAAAGCGTATAGCGAGAGGTCACAATCAGGCGGAGCTGTTTGGTAAAAGCCTTGGCAGAGCTTTGGGAATACCGATAAAACGGGATTTGCTGTTTAAAATGGATACGAAGGACGAACAGCACAAGCATAACGAAGCGGAGCGGAAGGAACGTGTAAAGTCCTTGTTTTACGGCGGAAACGCAAATCTGTCGGGAAAAAGCATTCTTCTATGCGACGACGTTATGACCACGGGTTCGACTCTTAACGAGTGCGCGGCAATACTTAAAAATGCGGGAGCGGAACGTGTCATTGTCTCTGTTTGCGCGGTAACGAGACTGAACGGACAGAATTCTTCTGACAAAAAACATATGCGAAAGGAGTAGTGCTCCTGCCGGAGCATGATTGGATTATGGACATCGGAATTGATTTAGGTACTGCAAATGTAATGATAGCTGTGGGAAATAAGGGCGTTGTTCTGAACGAGCCGTCGGTGGTGGCGTTCAATAAAAAGCTTGACGAGGTCATAGCCGTAGGGGACGAGGCTCACAGAATGATAGGCAGGGTTCCCGACTATATTTCTGTGGTAAGGCCTCTCAGCGACGGCGTTATTTCCGACCACAAGATGACGGAAAAAATGATCGCCTGTTTCATTGAAAAGGTAACGGGAAAACAACTTTTCATGCCGAACATCATAATGTGCATACCGTCGTCTATAACCGATGTGGAAAGCCGCGCCGTGATCGAAGCTGCAAAGATCGCCGGTGCGAGACAGGTGTATCTTATCGAGGAGCCTGTGGCTGCCATTATGGGCGCTGGAGTTGATATTTCCGCCGCGGACGGAAACATGGTGGTTGATATCGGAGGAGGTACTACAGACATAGCGGTAGTTTCCATGAACGGCGTTGTATCTAAGTCCTCGGTAAAGATGGCAGGCAGCAAGCTTGACAAGGCGATAGTGAAGTATGTCAGCAGCCGTTACAGAATATTGATAGGCGAAAAAACTGCGGAAAATGCCAAAATGGCTGCGGCAAATGTATATTCGCCGGACGGAAGCAGAAAAATAGTTGTTAAGGGGAGACATCTGGTTCGGGGACTTCCCGAAAAGGTTGAAGTAACGGATTATGATATTTACGAGGCGATAATCGACAGCATACGTGAGATGATCTCGGCGGTCAAGGACGTTATGGAAAAGACTCCTCCGGAACTGGCGGGAGATATATACCGAAACGGCGTGTACCTGACGGGCGGCGGCGCAATGCTGTACGGTCTTGACAGGCTTATGTCCTCGGAGCTTGGGGTCAAATGCTGTGTTGCAGACGATCCGATATCCTGCGTGGCAAGGGGGACGGTGTCCGCTTTTAAAAATATTGATAAGCTTCTGGACGGTTTTCAGCACGTTTCCATGTTTTAGCAGAATAGTACAAGCAGAATTCGGCATATTATTCCAAAGGACGGCTAAGAAACGTCCGGAAGGGTGATATATCGTGAAATGCACTTTGGCCGAACTGCGTAACAAGGAGATAATAAACATCAAAAACGGCGCGCGTATGGGTTTTGTGGACGACGTGGAGTTCGATACGGATGACTCAATGATAAAGTCCTTTATAGTTTACGGAAGATCGCGTTTTTTCGGACTTTTCGGCAGGGAGGACGATATTATCCTTACCTGCGACGACATTGAGATAATCGGCGTTGATACGGTTCTTATTTCTGCTGATGAGGCGAAATTGGCAAAAAGACGGACTTTGCAGTCAAAAAGTTTGTTAAAATAGCACAATAAGTTTTTCTTGCAATTATTTGGCATATATGGTATAATATTAAAGCAATTCGCACAGCGAAATTCGCACGCGCGAGTTTTTGACGGCGGGTGCTTACCCGAAAATAAGCTGCTGTCAAGCTAAGCCGCGCGGAGGGGCGCTTCCCTTGGGAAAGCGTTAAAAACTATTTTTAGGAGGAACTACAAATGGGCGTAGTATCAATGAAACAGCTTCTTGAAGCAGGCGTGCACTTCGGTCACCAGACAAGAAGATGGAACCCGAAGATGGCTCCGTACATCTTCACAGAAAGAAACGGCATCTACATCATCGACCTTCAGAAAACCGTTAAGAAGCTTGACGAGGCTTACAGCTTTGTTAAGTCCGTTGCCGAAAACGGCGACACCGTTCTTTTTGTCGGCACCAAAAAGCAGGCGGGCGATTCTGTAAAGGAAGAGGCTGTACGTGCAGGCGTTCACTATGTAAACGCAAGATGGCTCGGCGGTATGATGACCAACTTCAAGACCATTCAGAGAAGAATCAAGAGACTTGAGCAGCTTCACCAGATGGAAGAGGACGGCACATTCAACCTTCTCCCCAAAAAGGAAGTTGTAAAGCTCCAGCTCGAAATTGAAAAGCTCGAAAAATACCTTGGCGGTATCAAGACCATGAAGAAGCTTCCCGGAGCGCTCTTTATCGTCGATCCCCGTAAGGAGAAGATCGCCGTTGCGGAAGCCAAGAAGCTTGGTATTCCCATTGTTGCGATCGTTGATACAAACTGCGATCCCGACGACGTTGATTACGTTATTCCCGGAAACGACGACGCTATCCGCGCTGTAAAGCTTATTGCGGGCGCAATGGCTGACGCTGTTATCGAGGGAAGACAGGGTGAGCAGGAGGTTGCACAGGCTGCCGAGACGGAGGCAGAGGAAGCAGTCGCTGAATAAAAATATCAAAGAATAACAATGCATGGGGCAAGGTTGAATATTCTTGCCTCTTGCTTCTGTACTTCTTTTTTCTAATAGGAGGAATAAAAATGGCAAAGATTTCACCACAGGAAATTAAAGATTTGATGAAGTCCACAGGTGTTGGTATGATGGACTGTAAAAAGGCTCTCGAGGAAGCTGACGGCGACACCGAGAAAGCTATAGTTATACTGCGTGAAAAGGGTCTGGCAACACAGGCTAAGAAAAGCGGAAGAGTTGCCGCCGAGGGTATTGTTACTTCCGTTGTAGAGGGTAATGTGGGCGCAGTTGTCGAAGTAAACATTGAGACAGACTTTGCTGCAAACAACGACGAGTTCAAGGCTTTTGTTGCGGCTGTTGCAAAAACCGTTATCGAAAAGAATCCCGCCGATCTTGACGCTCTCAAAGCTGCCACAATCAGCGGAGGCGACAAGAGCGTAGAGGAAACTCTCCAGGATCTCTTTATCAAAATCAGAGAGAATATGGTTATCCGCCGTTTTGTAAGAATGGAGGGCGTTTTGGTTCCTTACGTTCACGGCGGAGGAAGCATTGGTGTTATGGTAAAGCTGGATACTGACATTCCTGCGGACAAGGTGTTCGAGGTCGGCAAGAACTGTGCTCTCCAGGTTGCGGCTATGAATCCCGCATACCTTAATAGAGAGTCCGTTCCCGCAGAGGTTATTGAGGAAGAAAAGAAGATCATGATGACTCAGATGGCTGAGGATCCCAAGATGGCAAGCAAGCCCGAACAGGTACGCGCAAAGATCGTAGATGGCAAGGTAGGCAAGTATTACACCGAAAACTGCTTGCTTGAGCAGGCTTATGTAAAGGACGATAAGATGTCCGTACAGAAGTATGTTGAAGCTTCCGCTAAGGAACTGGGCGGAAAGATCAATGTTGTTGAGTATGTTCGTTTCGAGAGAGGCGAAGGTATTGAAAAGAAAGCCGACGACTTTGCAGCTGAGGTTGCAAGCATGGCTAAGGGCAACGGTTGATTTCAGTAAAATACAGATAAGCCGCGGAGCTTCGGTTCGGCGGCTTAGATTTTTGAAAAAATTTTCAAAATCTATTGACAAGCATGGTGCTTTGTGGTAAAATAATAATGTTGTAGTGGTATTACCGCTTAACAAGCTATCGTATTCTAAAGACAGCAGGGGGCTGAACGCCGTTGGAGGCGTGCCGTAAATCCTGCCGAGGAAAAGATGGTGAGTATTGATGTATACTTGCGCCTTTTCCTTTTGGAAAAGGTTTTCTTTTTTTAGATCCGTTAGCTGAATGCGCCGAAAGGCGTTATTGAATTATCGGAGGTGAAATCATCTATGCCAAGCGCAAAGGTACTTGAATCCAAAAAGGCGAGAGTTCAGGCTCTTACCGAAATGCTGGACAAAGCCACAGCGGGCGTTATCGTTGACTACAAGGGTATCACCGTTGAGGAGGACACCAAGCTCAGAAAGGAACTGAGAGAGGCAGGAGTGAATTACTTCGTTGAGAAGAACTCCATGCTCCGCTTTGCTGTTAAGAACGTCGGTTTGGACGGTCTTACAGACGTTCTTGAGGGTACTTCCGCAATTGCCGTTACAGAGGGAGACGAAACTGCTCCTGCACGTATTCTGGGCAAATTCGCGGGTAGCAACGAGAAAAAGTTTAACCTTAAAGCAGGCTTCATCGGCAAGGAGATCTACGATGAAAAGGGCGTTACAGCTCTGTCCAAGATACCTTCCAAGGAAACTCTGCTTGCACAGCTTCTCGGTTCACTTCAGGCTCCTATGCAGAGCCTTGCAGCCACACTTCAGGCTCTTGTGGACAAGAAGAACGAAGAGGAGGCCGCTTGATCGGTACGATCCTCAGCCGTTCCGCATAAGGACGGCGTGAAAATGCGCTGAGGTTTATTCACGGCGCAAAAACAAATTACATTAAATTAAAAGGAGATTATTATTATGGCTTCCGAGAAAGTAACAAATATTCTGGATTTAATTGACGCTCTTTCCATCATTGAGCTTTCTGAGCTTGTTGAGGGTATTCAGGAGAAATACGGTGTTTCCGCAGTAGTTGCAGCAGCAGCTCCCGCAGCGGGCGGAGCAGGCGCAGCAGCTGAAAAGACCGAGTTTGACGTTGTTCTTGCTTCCTTTGGCGACAAGAAGATGGACGTTATCAAGGCTGTTAAGGATATCTGCGGTCTGTCCCTTAAAGAGGCTAAGGAGCTTGTTGAAGCTGCTCCTAAGGCTCTCAAGGAGGGTGCTTCCAAGGCTGATGCTGAGGAGATCAAGACTAAGCTTGAAGCTGCCGGCGCTACAGTTGAACTTAAGTAAGGTCAACCGATACGTTAAAAGAATGGATAAATCCCGTACCGAATTTGCGGTGCGGGATTTTTATACAAAATTATTTGAATTATTTCTCATAATAAACTATATACAGAAAACCACTTAATAACTTTAAGTCAGTTAAGAGCTTTAAAGAAATATTAAACATAATGACCTTACGTGTATAGGGGGTAAATAATACGGCTTGTTTTTGATATGTTTTCATTCATTTATCCGTTAAAATTAGTCAACTTCTCAAATATGATGAAATACTCCAAAAATGTCATAAAATACAAATCCCGCAAACCCAATCATTAAAAGGATTTGCTGGGATTTTTCTGGTGAGCCATTGGGGATTTGAATTGAGTTACAGACATAATTTATATTATCGCAAAGGTTTTCAAATGACGATATATCTTAATTTAGTGTGTTTTAATTTTTGTAGATTTTTGTAAATTTAAGTAACTTTTAGTATCTATAAGTACCAAATAAAGACCAAAAACATACTCCTAATTTTTGTATTATTTATATATATTCCAAAAACTGTAAAAAATAGGGTAACAGACCCTAAAGCCTATTACCCTAAAATTTTAATTATCCATAACCGACACAAGAACTCCACATCATTCCCCCAACCGAATATTCACAAACAAAAATTCAAGATATTCAAAAGGCTTCAAACCGTTTTCTTTAGCGGTATCAATAATCGAAAAAATCACCGCCGAGGAATTAGCTCCGTTAGGAGTATTACAGAAAAGAAAGTTTTTCCTGCTGATAATGAACGGCTTAACAGCGTGTTCCGCTGCGCTTAAAATCCAATATCTTCTTTATCTTTGTCCAATGTCCCATTTACTTCATCGCCTTTCCTGTGGTTTTTGTACTTCCTGTTTCGTCACAGGTTTTGTGTTTCGTAAAGGCGAGTATTATTTGACGCTTACCGTTATTTGTACTTTTTATATGTAAGTTTAATATCTATATATTGATAATAATCCGCACTGGTAGAATAATTTCTTCCTACTATTGTTAAAACATCCCCCTTTTTAACTTGGTATGTTAATGTAATGTTGGAACCATTGATTGTACCCACAGTATCTATCTTAGGAACATTGTTTATACGGAAATATGGAGTATAGCCCTCTGTGCTTTGGAGTTGCATACTTGATGCAAGACCCTTTGCAACACCATTAGTGGTCAATGTAATTGTTTGGTCAAAATCAACAGTAACAGACAACGGGGTTGTTCCACCAAAGTTATGAGATGTCGGAGCAGCAATCTCGACTATTTCGGTAGGATATACTCCATATAAAGTCATATTTGATGTAGGGGTTATGGTTTGTTTGTTGTTGTAAACCTTGTCTCCCATATCTGTTGTTGAATATCCTTGAACACCTGCTACATTAGGTAGGGTTACAGAACTTCCTTCATAACAGTTAAGCGTTGTATATAAATTTCCTTTATGATATATATAAACATAGTAGATTTTCTGATCTTTCCATATCCCACCTATGTTAACTTTGGGTTCAATCACTTTTTTGTTTACTCCGCCTACAATAATATTAATACTGTTTGCCGACCTCCATATCCCATTTATATTGCAATAAGTCTTTATATAATCACCCCTACAAAATTTTATATCGCGGTTTTTCTTCTTGAAAAAGCCAATATCTCAAATAATCGTCCAGTACAATACCTACCAGCGATAGCCAGAACCAATAACAAGAATATTTTAAACATATCTGTCCATAAAAATTAAATGGCTCATTAGAGTAATCCCAAACATTCCACCCAAGCCATAAATTTACTATGCAGCCCGTCATAAATTCAAGTGTTGTAATTATAACAGCACCGCATAGCATTTGAAGTAGTATGGGGGTATCCCAAGAGAAAATCTCGTTTAACAGTCCGAGAATAACAAAGCAAAGACCACCCAACAAAAACATAGACCAGTGCGTGTAGCCCCTTCCTATTATCTCAATGAAACTATATATAAGACCGCCTATTGTGCTTAGAATTGCATACTTATATAACTTATCCAGAATTTAAATCGACTCCGCAATCGTGTTGTAATTTTCCAAATATTGATCGGTAAGTTCCTGACCGTAAATTACAGCATTAACCTCGTCTACGCTTTCAAGACTTAATACATACTGTTTAAGCTGATTGAAATATGTAGTCTGTAAAATCTTATGCGTGGCACAGGCATTATATATCTCCATAAACTCTGTAGCTGTGTAAATAGTACAGTTTTCACCGTCAGCGTGATAAGGAACACCTTCCGCGCCGCTCATTATTGTTGTTTTAAGGCTTTCAAGATTAAGTTGATCTGTAATTGTCATACTATAATGTTTTCCATTATAATCTATGCCAGCCTCAATTGCAGCATTGCAATCTTCGGATAAATTATCTGTTTTTTGTGCAATAGCTATTTCAAGTGGAGTTCCCGTGTAAACCTTTTGTTTACCGGCTACATTTCTTAAAGCAACATCAGTAACACTAAGCTGTGCCAACTGCATAACAAGATGTGGATTAGGGTCATCTTCAATAAATTCTTTGCTTAGTTTAACAGGAATTACATAGTTATAATGAGGGAAAGATTCACCAGCGTCGTCAATAATATGAATTATACTTGTTTGGTTGTCAGCATCCTCAAAATAAGATTCCATACTGGCGTACGAAACCATTGCGGGGTCAAAATGTATTTCAAACACTTCTCGGTAACTATTTTTAATTGTGTCTTTTAACGAGGTGACGGTTTGTCCTTTGCCATATACAGAAATTATCGGATAAATAATTTGGTCATTAAAAGATATGAACATATTGCCTCCTATATTTTAAAATATTGTTTGTAAATTTTTGTAATTGATACGCAGATTTTTATTTAATAAAAACCATTACCGTAGATATGCCTGATATTGTTCCAGTAGCACCGCCGGGTCCATTTGTCCAATTACCTAATTTACCCTCTCCGTTTGATATAGTTCCGCTATATTTCGTTTTGAAAGCGTTATCTCCTTGACAAAAATAAGCTTCAAATGTTTTATTATTATAAGATGTATTTATTTGAAAATAATAATATCCTGAAGCACCGCTGGAGGATTGGTTTATTATCTTGTTTTTAAATTCCAATATAAGTATATCGCTAACGCCAATTGAACTTGTACTATCTTGATTAACTTGTTTGTTTGCACCGTTTATATTTACATAAACCATAATTTATATTTTATTTCGCAAAGTTTTATACACTAATTATGCGAAACATTACCTTTCATAATTTCTTTTATATTTACAAAAGACATAATTATCATGCTATATTTTTACGTATATTTCAAGTGTATTTGACCGTTGCTGCCACCAGACGGAGCAGATGCACTCATTGTTATATTACGGGCTTGTGCGGTAGTGTAATTAGCATTGGATTGACAAATCAAAGCACCGGTCATAGTTCCACCAGATTTTTGAAGCGCACCATTGGCTGTAGATAACAGTGTTGGAGTTGCCAAGCCATTTGCGGTCGAGCTTACCGCGCTGTAAGTAGTGTTAGGCGGTGTCTGCCAAGTGCCGTCTGCCCTAAGATATTTTGTTTGATTCCCAGCGGCGGGAGCAGGAACAAGCCCCGATCCACCTGCTGCCGAAGCGGTTGCGCCTTTAAAAGCTGAATAAGTCGTGTTATTATCAGTCCACGGAACATTAACAAACATCTTTTCATCAGATAACTGCACAGGATAATTTTTACCGTTAGCTGTGTAACCAACCTTTACGCCGCCTCGGACAGACGAACTTGCAGCAGGCAAGCTGTAATTATTTGCTCCGCTTGATATCCCATCAAGCTTCTTTTTGTCTGCTGACGACATTAAGCCGTCAGCACTTTGGGTAGCATTGCCATATGTAGTATTGGTCGTAGGAGGAGTATATCCTAATGCAGAGGTCACATTTTTTTCTTATAAAGTAAATGCTGTTGCCGTGGGAGTATGGAGCCAAAATTGTTTTTAGAAGAGTTGTGCATTTTGACAAATTTTGCAAGAATATAATATTAAATCTTACAAATTTTTGCACGCGGTTATGGTTTGCGTTGATTTTTGCTGGTAAGTATTGTATAATATTTACACATAGGAGGTATGACTATGAACGAATTTGAATGTGTTATTTGTGGGTCAAAAATTTCAGAAAGCGACTTTCGACAACAAAATCAAAAATGTGAAATCTGTATGCTTCGTGCCAATCCAGTATTGCAAATTATAGGAGGTCTTATAATTGGTGGAATTATTTCTTATCTTGAGGTGATTTATAATGAAACTGGTTGCAGATGCGGTCAGATTTTTGATGAATTACTTAAGTTTGCAAATAATAATGAACAACGATATTATCAGCATTATTTAATTGATTACAAAAACGTTCTATTTGATACTTTAATTGTTCTGACAGTAAATAAATTATTTTATCAGCCTCACCATATGTTATTTTGTTTTTATTAAATCCTTGAATGATATTAAAAACATAATTAACAGGCAAACAATTAAAAATAGGATCGATATTATTTGGCATTATTATTCCTTTCTATATATTTTATTACTTGGGAGAGATTTTATGATAGAATTAAATTATGATTGTATGAAAGACATTCTTATTTATCTTAGCGATAATCTTGGATATGAATACGATAAAAGAACTCCCCGGCTTATGACAATAAGTTGGTATAAATTATACACTAACGAAGATTTATTAAAAACATATCAAGATGATGAAATATTATATAATTTAAAAAAATTATATGAAGCAAACCTTATTTCAGCTATATACGTAGAAAACCCTAATTCAAGAACTATTGAAAGGTTTGATGTTGTGGATATAACACTAAATGGGTATAATTTCCTTAATAATGCAAGTAATCAGACAATATGGAATAAGGCTAAAAATAGAGTTGCTCAACTTGGAAACGTTGCATTACCAATTTTTGTTAATCTTCTAATGGAAGAGGGAGCAAACTTAATTTCTTCAAAATTACTATAGTATATTTTACTCAAGTAATCATAATATGTTTCTTTGTTTATGCTGCCACAAGTACGATGTTTACTTTATTTAAGTTTAGCTTCAAATTCTTTTTTAGTCATTATGACCTCCTATTATTGTGACTTTAAACCAATCTACAATACAATAATAGTAATATTTTAAACAATATAAAACAAGTTTTTTGAAGACGGCTTTGCATACTCTGAAACAAGAGTATTTGAGTTCTTCGCCAAAGAGTCGGCTTCTTCTTTTAAAGATTTAAATGAAGAAATTAAATTGTCTGTACTCTCTTTAATTTCTTTAACTCTATTGACAAGGTGAGTAATCCCTGATATAATAGCATTAATAGCTAATGCTATACCGATATTGCCCAACATTCTTAATGCGCCGTGAGCTAATTTGGTTGCGTTAGTTACTTCTCTTTCTTCTTCGGCTAAAGCTCTTTCAGAAACTGCCATACCATAGCTTGTCTTGCCATTTCTTGCGCTGCTGATGAAGCATTGCCTAATTGCTGATAAAAGACAGTGTTTGTTGTCAGCAAGTCTCCCTCTACGGTTTGACATTTTATTAAGGCTTTATTATAATTTTTTAATGCTTGAATATCTTGTTCTGATAACTTACTTCCAAATATTCTACTAGGAGACAATAAAGAAAAACTTTGTTTTGAAAATTTACTGCTTTTGATTTCGTTAATTGCGGTACCAATGTCTCTAAATATGTAGTTTACTTGTTTCCCGAACAAAGACAGGGTTTGTCCCGATTTTGTTATATCGCTCTCAATTGTTCTAAACACCATACTCAAACTATATAGTTTTGATATATAATTTGAATTCAAAAGGAGAATTTCAAAATATGAAACGATGCCCAATTTGTGAAGGAAGGTATCCAGACGATTTTGACACCTGTAAAGCTTGCGAAGTACCATTAATAGACAATGAAATTGTAAAAGAAATACTCCGTTATGGTGCCAATAATAAAAAACTACTAAAAAAATATCCAAAAGAATGTCAGATATATTTAGAAACTCAAGCAAAAGTTCAAGCCAAAATTCAAAAAGAACGTCAAGCATATGAAGAAAAATACAAAGTCACAATAAGTCAATCAGCTATGCCAACAAAATCAAAACCAGAGATAGAAGATTTGAATGTAAATATCCCCAAATGTCCTACTTGTGGCTCTACAAATGTACGCCTTATTTCGTCAGGTAAAAAAGCCCTTGGCTTTATAACCGTCGGAATATTTAGTAGCAATTTTGGCAAGAGTTACGAATGTGATGATTGTAAATATAAGTGGTAACAATTGCTAAGTAAAACTACTATTCATTATAAATCTCCTTTGCAATTTAATAAGATTTAAGTGTAAAACACTTATAGAAAACTATCTATGATAGGGCTTCTATAAGTGTTTTTATTGTTTTGTCAGCCAAAGTGTCTTTGAGTTCTGTAATTTTATCTTTGTATTCTTCAATACTCTTTATATTCTCGGAGGTTTTGCTATGTGCTTCGTTAGCATTTTCAATACTCTCTGATATTTCCTTTGATAAACCTATAAGTTTAGAAACATCCAATACAGCTAAACTAACTAAAGCAGTAATCCCAAGATTTACAACAGCATTTAAAGCTGAGGCTTTCGCTGTCAATAATGCCGTTTTTGCTGTTGTTGCAGCTAATTGTTTACCATAACCTTGTATAGAAGCGGAACCTACTTAAACGTTAGAGAGATATGTTCAAAGATTTTTATTAGTTTGACCTACAGCCATTGCAAAATCTTTTTGGTGAGAAGGGTTTACAGAATTGAATGTTTCAATTACAGACTTAACATTCATAAATCCGGTAGTATCACTTTGTAATATTGCTGCATAAACATCCTCAATACTTGCTCGTGCTGTACTTCCTTGTTGAGTAAGGTTTTCAAACATATCTGCTATATTGGCATTTTTAGATGAAACAAAATTTAAAAAATTAGTCCAACTCTGAATGTATATTAAAAAAGTAGACAAGCAAAAGAAAAAGAGATATAATAAAAGACAAGCAAAAGAAAATAACAGGAGGAATAAAAAATGGGTACGGAAAAACAGCAAAAATACAGCGGGGAATTCAAACAGACAATAGTAAATTTGTATCATTCAGGCAAAACCTATGCTCAGATACATA
>CAJUAN010000025.1 GCA_910584715.1 uncultured Oscillospiraceae bacterium | reverse complement strand
CCCCTCGACCCCCGCGAGCTGGGCTCAGCTCGACCAGCTAATCTCTGGCGGGGTAATAACGTTTGTGAGCTAAACATAAATTGATATCAACACCAACAGAAAGGATACTGTAAAAATGAGCGAGGAAAAAAAATGCACAAAAGAGTGCTTTAAATCCAAAATAGGAGGTCAGGCTCTCATCGAGGGAGTCTATATGCGCGGAATTACTACGGCGGCAATGGCGTGCAGACTTCCCAACGGCACGATAGATGTGGAGCAGTGGGCAGTCAAAAACGGAAAGAACGCTCCATGGTACAGGAAAGCTCCATTTGTAAGGGGCTGCATAAACTTTATTGCAAGCCTTGCGGAGGGTATCAGGTGTACCATGAAGTCCGCGGAAAAACAGATCGGCGAGGACGAAGAGGAAGAAGAACTCTCCAAATTCGAGCAGTGGCTCACCGACAAATTCGGGGACAAGCTTGTCAACGTGATAATGATAATTTCCGTAGTTGTTGCGCTGGCATTTTCGCTGATAGTTTTCAAGGGCGGACCTATACTTGTCGCAGACCTTATCGAGCGCTTGGGAGCTCCCGAAAGCGCACGTCCCGTTATAGAGGGGTTTGTGCGGCTTGCGTTGGTGGTGGGCTATATGTACGCCATTTCATTTATGGGAAGCATAAAGACAACCTTTATGTACCACGGCGCGGAGCACAAATCCATTGCCTGCTATGAAGCCCGCGAGGAGCTTACAGTAGAAAATGTAAAAAAGCATACGCGTTTTCACCCGAGATGCGGAACAAGCTTTATTCTTATAGTACTCATAATAAGCGTTATCGTAGGTATCTTCCTGCCGAGGGACAATATGTGGATACGCTTCGGAGTACAGATGCTCTGCCTTATTCCCGAAGCTTCCATAGCCTATGAGATAATAAAGCTTGCGGGACGGTTTGACAATGTCCTCACAAGGATAATTTCCGCTCCCGGACTGTGGCTGCAAAGGATTACCACCAAGGAACCCAACGACAAGCAAATAGAGGTAGCTATTGCCGCTCTGAATCCCTGCCTCCCGAAAGAGGGCGAAGAGGACAAATGGTGAGATAAAAATGCAGGAAATTAAAATGCGGACAAAACCGCTGAACCGAACCGGCAAAAACGAACAATGCTCCAAAAACCTCCTATGGTGTAATAGAAACCATAGGAGGTTTTGATATGGCAAGAAGTTACAGGCATATACAGCAGTATGAGAAAGAGATACGTTAATTATTGAAAAGCATTCCGTTTAGTCCTCATTATTTCATGAGACTATATCCCAACGGAATGCTCCGTTTTGTAACTTATCTGAAACGGCAAGATTAAGATAATACCGCAGTTCAGCCTTTGCGGGTTGACATTTATTTCCTCATGGTGTATAATTACAGTCAAGATAATATGTCGTATATTCTAAATTTCGGGCGGATTTGTCATGATATTTTACAACAATATAGATATAGAGTTTATTACAGGCAACTGCAAATTCCATGCGATAAACTTGGTATGCTCACCAATAATGCACAATATCCCTTTCCACAGCCACGGGAAAAACTGCTATGAAATACACTATATTTCCGAGGGGGACGGAATTCTTAACGCCGGCGGAAAGAAGTACGCAATTACACCGAATACGCTTTTCGTAACGGGACCGCTTGTATCCCATTCGCAGATTACAGACCTGAATTCGCCGATGTTTGAATGGTGCGTTTATCTGCGTACCGACGAGAGTGGTACTGAAAAATACAGCGATATAATTTCAAGATTTTTATCGGAAAAATTTTGGATAGGTCAGGACGGGCAGGGGCTTCTGCCATTGTTCCAAAAACTTTTTTCGGAGTTTGAAGATCGTTTTGACGGCTACCTCGACATGGCGGGACTTCTGCTTGCCCAAATCGTTGTTTCGGTCACACGGAATTATATTGAAAGCGCAGTCCGCACAGGAGAAATGTCCGCGGGGATTTCCGAAAGAACAAGCATAATAATTGAGGAATATTTTTTGTACGAGTACCGAACGGCATCCTTGGGAGAACTTTCAAAACGTCTTGGATTTAGCGAAAGACAGACCCAGCGTATAATAAAGAAATTTTACGGAAGCAGCTTCGGCGAAAAGAAAAACGAAGCGAGAATGTCCGCCGCGGCAATACTTTTGGAAGACGAGGCTTTGAGTCTCGCGGACGTTTCGGAACGTCTTGGCTGTTCATCGCAGGAACACTTTACCTCAGCTTTTAAAAAATATTACGGCATTTCTCCGGGCAGGTACAGAAAAAATAAATTACAAAAATTATGATAATACGACATCAAGCCGCTTAAAAGGTCGTTTAATGCTCTTACAATTTTTTCTGAAAAAGTATATACTTAAAGAAAAACTTATTGGAGGAAAAAAGCTATGTACGATATGTCACCCTATCTTAAAAAAATTAACGATGTAATAAACAAAGGACCTTACAGCGACGACTGGAAATCTCTGTCGAAGTACAAAGTCCCCGAGTGGTACAGAAAGGCAAAGTTCGGTATCTTTATTCACTGGGGAGTGTTCAGCGTCCCAGCCTTCGGAAACGAATGGTACTCGCGGAATATGTACGTAAAGGACAGTAACGAATATCAGCACCATATTGAAACGTACGGTAAGCATACCGAATTTGGCTACAAGGACTTTATCCCCATGTTCAAGGCGGAAAAATTTGACCCCGACGAGTGGGCAAAGCTTTTTGCCGATTCGGGTGCAAAATATGTTGTCCCCGTTGCTGAGCACCACGACGGTTTTCAGATGTACAAAAGCGAAATTTCCCATTGGAACGCGTATGAAAAGGGTCCCTGCCGCGATACTTTGGGTGAGTTAAAAGCCTGCTGCAACGCTCTTGGAATGGAAGTGGGAGCGTCCTCTCACCGCGCGGAGCACTGGTTTTTCATGGGCTGCGGAAAGGATTTCGACAGCGACATCAAGGAACCCTTGCGGCGCGGCGATCTGTACTGGCCCGCAATGCCGTCTGCCGAACTGCACGATATTTTCAGCAAGCCGGAACCCTCCGAGGAATATTTGCAGGACTGGCTTGTGCGCACCTGCGAAATAGTCGATAATTACCGCCCGAAAATAGTTTACTTCGACTGGTGGATACAGCACAGCGCGTTCAAACCCTATCTGAAAAAATTTGCGGCGTACTACTATAACCGCGCTCACGAATGGGGTACGGAAGCCGTTATAAATTACAAGCATGACGGATTTATGTTCGGTACCGCTGTACCCGACGTGGAAAGAGGTCAGTTTGCGGACAGGAAGCCTTTTTTCTGGCAGACCGATACGGCTGTGGCACTTAACTCCTGGTGCTATACCGAAAATAATTCCTACCGCAAAGCCGAGGATATAGTATGCGATTTAGTTGATATCGTCAGCAAAAACGGCTGCCTGCTTCTTAATATCGGCCCCAAAGCGGACGGAACTATTCCGGACGAGGATAAAAATATCCTGCTGGATATAGGAAAATGGCTGAAAATAAACGGCGAGGCAATATACGGCTCGTGCCTTTGGAGAAAATCGGCAGAGGGTCCCACGGAAATACCCGAGGGACAGTTCACCGACGGAATAAAGAAAGATTTCACACCGCGGGATATACGCTTTACAACAGCAAACGGGTACCTGTACGCCGCAGTACTGAAGAGCAGCGAAAACGGCGAATACATTATTACCTCATTGGATATGCAGGACGCTTCAAGCCGCGACAATTTCAGCGGTATCATCAAAGGCGTAACGGTACTTGGCTCGGATAAAAAGCCCGTCTGGGAAAGGCGCGCCGACGGTCTGCATATCAGTACCGGTTACCGGAACGGAGATTATCCTATCGTGTTTAAAATAGAAATTGATTAAGCCGGGAGAAAACAAAAATGCTTACAATGACCGCCGTTGTGGCGATGTATACGATATGCTCGCTGAACGATAAATACGCCGTCAGCAAGGCTAAGCTGAACGGCTCGCAGCTCACGTTTTTAATGGCTGCGGGAACGGTTCCTTTCCTTGCGTTATTGCTGCCCTTTTCCGACAGAACGTTTACGTTTTCGCTGCCCACGTTCATTTTTATAGCCCTGATAACCGCAAGCAAATTTCTTGAATTTTCCATGAGCGCGAAGATACTCACGGAAATGTCCGTATTTGAACTAAAGGCGTGGCTTGGACTTACGCTGTTCATGTCCTACGGCACGGATATAATTATGTACAGCCAGAGCCTGAGTTTACTGAAAATACTGTGCATAGCCGTTACCGCTGCGGGACTTGTGATGATAGCAAGATCGGGCAGGAAAAAGGTGAATTACCCCAAAATTGCCCTGCCGCTGATCGTCTATATCCTCGCAAAATTTGGGTACGGCTTTGTAATGAAAGCAGCCGAAAGGTACATATCCTCAACGCTCACTCTGTTTTTTGCGCTGATAATTCTCGCGGTAATAATGATACCTGCCGCAAAGCCGCTGTCTATCGCGGAGGAAAGTCCCGAGGGGAAAAAAGGCGTGCTTACCGTGATTTTGTGCAAGCTTCCAAACGCGTTGGGACTTTTGGGTGAAAACGCCGTCGCAGCTCAGAGCCTTACAAATTATTCCTTTATACAGCCGATGATACTGATCGTGGTGCTTATTCTCGATCTCCTCAAAAAAAGCGCCCGTCCCACCGGCTGGAACCTTGCGGGAAGCGTGATATGCGTTCTTGGTATACTGGGCTTTCAGGCGGCGGGAATTTTACGGTGAAAAAATTCTGCATAAAAATCATCAAAAAGGAGTTTTCAAAATGGGTTTTAAGAAAATATTAGCCGCAGTAGCCGCCGTTTTGGCAGCCTTTTCAATGGGGCAGTCCGCTTTTGCCGAGCAACCGTCCGCGCCCGCTTCTAAAATAACGGTAACACCGTCAGAGCAGCTCGGGAAAATTTCACCCTATATTTACGGAGTGAACAACGGAGCCGACCTGAACGCTGTCTCGGCAAAATCCATACGTCTTGGCGGCAACAGAATGTCCGCCTATAACTGGGAAAACAATATGTCAAACGCGGGCTCGGACTATTACCACACGTCTGATATGTACCTGATAACCGATATACCCGACGAATTCAAGCGCGTCCCGGGCGGACCCGCCCTTGCCCTTTCAAGCGAAGCAAAGGCGCATGATATTCCGTATACCCTGCTTACCCTGCAAATGCTGGGATATGTCACATCAAGCAAACGGGGCAGAGTGTCCGAGGAAAACGCCGCTCCGTCGGATTACTGGGTAGAGGTCAGAAACAGAAAGGACGGGGAGCTTTCCCCGGAGCCCGATAAAAAGGACGAAGCGGTCTATACCGACGAGTACCTGAATTATCTTTTTGACAAGCTCGGCAAATCGGACAGCGAAACGGGTATCAAGGCGTTCGCTCTCGACAACGAGCCCGCCCTTTGGAAGCATACCCACAGTCTTGTTCAGCACGGCGATCTGTCATGCGCGGAGCTTGTTGAGAAATCAACGGAGCTTGCCTCCGTCGTCAAGGAAGCGGACCCGGGAGCGGAGGTCTTCGGTCCGTCCCTTTTCGGATATTCCGCGTTTGACAGTTTTGCGGGAGCTCCCGACTGGCAGCAGCTCAAGGCGGACAACGGCTACCGCTGGTTCATAGATTACTATCTGGACGAAATGAAAAAAGCCGGAGACAGCGGCGGAACGCGGCTTCTTGACGTGCTTGACATACATTACTATACCGAGGCAAAGGGAGAATGCGGAGAACGTTCATGCAGCCACTATGACAACGACGGCTGTATCAAAGCCAGACTTGACAGCGTCAGGTCTCTTTACGACGAAAATTACCGCGAGAACAGCTGGATAACCGATACGGGCGCGGAATTTTTCCCGCTGCTCCCGAATCTTGAACAGTCCATAGATAAATATTATCCGGGCACGAAGCTTGCCTTTACCGAATACAATTTCGGAGGAGGAGACCATATTTCCGGCGCAGTCGCGGAAGCGGATATGCTTGGTATCTTCGCGGAGCACGGCGTATATTTTGCGACGATATGGTCCTTTGACAGCAATCAGTACCAGCTTGCGGCGATAAATATGTTCACAAATTACGACGGAAACGGAAACGGCTTCGGCGATATGTTAGTGAAAAGCGAAAGCAGCAACGATGATATTTCCGTGTATTCCTCAACCGACGGTGAAAACGGCGATACAGTAAAAATTATCGTTACAAGCCGTTCTATCCATGACGATACGCCCGTGGAGATAAACGTAGCTTCCGATAGCGCGTATGAAAGCGCGGAGGTGTACTCTCTTCACGGCGACAGCGCGGAGATCAGGTCTATGCCCACCGTGGAAAAGATCGATGGGAACAGCTTCGGTTATGTCATACCGCCGCTTTCCGTCACGGAATTTGTTGTAAAAAAGCCCGCCCAAAACGCCTCGGACAATGAGAGAAGCGACATGAGCGACAGCGGAAAACCGTCCGGAACGAAAACGGTTCTGCCGGTAATCGCCGGAATAGCGGGAGTCGGCGCGGCTGCCGCCGCATTGGCTGTAGTAATTAAAAAGAAGCGGAGATAAAAATTGTAAAACAAAAACAGCGGCGTGTATTTGTGCGCCGCTGTTTTTTCGGTTTAAGTATGTTCAGTATACGCTGCCGCTGGATACTTTCAGATCATACGATATATTTTGCCATGTATTGCTCCGTAAGGTCAAGGTACTCCTTGTCGCTGCCCTTGTGCTGCGCCTGGATATACTCGTGACGGTTAAGCACGGACTTGTTTTTCTGCGCTCCGATGACGTAAACCGCGATATTGGAGCAGTGATCGGAAATACGCTCCAAATTGATGAGCAGGTCGAGGAAATTAACACCGCTTTCCACCACGCATTCGCCGTTTTTAAGACGTTCTATATGCCGCGCTTTAAGCGTTTCATTGAGGAAATCCACAGTTTCCTCCAGAGGTTCGATCTTGAAAGCAAGCCCGATGTCGTTGTTTTTTACCGTATCCACAGCCATGCCGATTATTTCCTGAACAGCGTCAGATATCACGCCCAGCTCGCGGAGGGCGCCGTCCGAAAAGGTAACGTCAAGATCGTGGAGCTTTTCCGCGTTTTCTATAAGGTTCATAGCATAGTCGCCGATACGCTCGAACTCGGAGGTAAGGTGCAGAAGCTCCGTCACGCGGCGGTTCTCATAATCGGTAAGAGTACACTCCGTTATCTTTACGAGGTACGCGTTGAGCCTGTCCTCCATGCGGTCGAGAGCTTCCTCGTTGTCGTTCAGGCGGGAGACAAGCTTTTCGCTGAACTCGTCCTTGTTGAACAGCTTTCTCATTCCCGTAAAGTTTTGCAGCGCGACCCGTCCCATCGTAACAACCGTATTCTGCGCCTGCTGTATAGCCAGCGACGGAGATTTCAAGAAGCGCTCGTCCAGCGCGCTGAAAGTGATCTCCTCGCTGCCATGCTCCTCTTCGGTACTGCTTTTATCCCGTATCGTAATGCAGGCAAGCTTTTCAAGAACCTTAGTGAACGGCAGGAAGCAAAGAGTTACCGCAACGTTGAAAAACGTATGGAAGTTAGCGATCCCGCCCATGTCTATGGGGTCGTCCCAGGCAGGAAAGCCGATAACCGCTTTTATTGTGTATACGACGGTAAGGAACGCAACTGTTCCTATAACGTTAAAATACAGATGTACAGCGGCGGCGCGCTTTGCGTTTTTATTAGCGCCGACTGCGGAAATAAGCGACGTCACGCAGGAGCCTATGTTCTGTCCCATAATAATAGGGAAAGCCGCCGAAAATTTAAGTATACCCGTTGAGGAGATAGCCTGCAGGATACCTATGGAAGCCGACGAGCTTTGCAGCAGAGCCGTTACCAGTGCGCCGGCGATTATTCCGAGAAAAGGATTTGACAGCGCGGAAAAAAGCTTCCTGAAAGCTTCGAGTTCTGCCATAGGAGCAACCGCTCCGCTCATGGTGAGCATTCCCGTAAAGAGGATACCAAGTCCCACAAGAGCCTCGCCCACATTTTTTTTCATATCGCTTTTGGACAGCATGTAAATAACGAGTCCCGTTATAGCTATTATCGGCGCAAGGTAAGTGGGGGTAAGCAGTTTCAGGGCAAATCCCACGTTCGCGCTGTTTTCAAGGTCGCCGAGACGGAGTATCTGTCCCGTGACAGTGGTGCCTATATTTGCTCCCATGATAACGCCTATCGCCGAGGAAAGCTTTAGTATCCCCGCGTTTACCATGCCGACGATAATTACCGTAGTCGCCCCTGAACTCTGGATAGCCGCGGTAACCGCCGCTCCCAGCGCAACGCTTTTAAAGATGTTGTTGGTAAGACCCGAAAGAATTTTTTCCAGCTTGCCGCCCGAGACCTTTTCCAGTCCGCGGCTGAGCATAAGCATTCCGTAGATAAAAAGCGCGACTCCTCCGAACGCCTGAACGGCGATTAGTATGATATCGGTTCCTGACATATTTTTCTCCTGTTCCGGTTTTGACCTGTTTGACTTCCTGTTTTTTCTATTAATTCCTTAAACGTTTTCTCACAAGTATAATTATAGCATTACCCGAAAAGAATAAAAGCACATTTTATGACTAATTTTATTTTCTCATTTATATACAAAATTCGAGCGGTTTTGTGTATTTTTTTGGGCGTAACACCAAAAATATCAAAAGCGGTTTTTAATTTGCGGAAAATGTTTTCTCTTTCTCTTGATTATTGACAGGTAAATATGGTATAATGTAATGAAACGTTTAAGTATTTTTTGAAAGGAGCCGCCGCCGTGCGGCAGTATCGCAAATGAAAAAATGGACTGTGGGAAATCCCGACCCGAACGCCGCCAAAGCTCTTTCGCGGCAGGGCGGCCTGTCGGGTATATGCGCGGAGGTACTGGTATCACGCGGTATAGATACAATGGAAAAGGCGCTTGGCTTTTTCAACGAAAGCGGCGGAGACAGCGCAGAAAAGCTGTCCGACCCGTTTTTGGTAAAGGATATGCGCGAAGCCGCCGACGCAGTGCTCGCGGCTGTGGATAACGGCAAAAGCATATGCGTTTACGGAGATTACGACTGCGACGGCATTACGGCAACGGCTCTGCTGTACTCCTATCTGGAATGTATCGGCGGGAATGTGCGGTACTATATCAACGACCGCAGCGAGGGCTACGGTCTCTGCGCGAACGCTCTCAAACGGCTCGCTGAGGAGGGCACGAAGCTTATCGTCACCGTGGACAACGGGATATCCGCCGTTGAGGAGGCGGCTCTCGCAAAGGAGCTCGGCATAGAGCTTGTCATCACCGACCACCACCAGCCGGGGGAAGTCCTGCCCGACGCCGCTGCAGTAGTTGATCCCCACCGAAACGATGACCTCTCGCCATTTAAAGACCTTTGCGGCTGCGGAGTCGCCCTGAAGCTGGTCGCCGCTATGGACGGCGGCAGCTATGATTCCGCGCTGGAGCAGTTTTCCGACCTTGCCGCAATAGCCACCGTTGCGGACGTTGTTCCCCTTGCAGGGGAGAACCGCGAGATAGTACGCCTCGGCTTGAAATATCTGGAAAACACAGAAAACGCGGGCTTGCAGACTCTTATGGAGGCGGCTTCGGTAAAGCCCCCTATAACGTCAATGCAGGCGGCGTTTGCCATAGCCCCAAGGATAAACGCCTCGGGACGGTTCGCAAACGCCTCCGAAGCCGTGGAGCTGCTTTTGTGCGAAGACCCTGATACCGCCGCGGAAATGGCTGCGCGGCTCAATTCCCTTAACTCGGAGCGGAAAAAGACCGAAGCCGATATCATGGAGACTATCCGCTGGGACATTCTCAAAGATCCGTCCATACTGCACGAAAGGGTGCTGTTCCTGTACGGCGAGGGCTGGCACCACGGCGTTATAGGCATAGTGGCCGCAAAGCTTGTTGAACGCTTCGGCAAGCCGGTGTTCATTCTTTCCGACGACGGGGACGAAGCCCGTGGCTCCGCGCGCTCTGTGGCGGGATTTTCGATCCATAGGGCTCTCACCGCCTGTTCGGGGCTTCTGTCCAAATTCGGAGGACACAGCGGCGCGGGTGGATTCTCCCTGCCGAAAGAAAATATCGGCTTGTTTAGCGAAGCCCTGCAAAAATACGCGGCGGAGGAATTTGCGGTCATGCCGAGACTTGCGCTCCACGCCGACAAGCTGCTCCGTCCCGAAGAGCTTACCGTGGAGGAAATTTCCTCGCTGGAGCTGCTCGAGCCCTGCGGAGAGGGCAACCCCAAGCCCCTGTTCGCGCTGCTCGGAGCGCGTCTCGGCGAGGTCATCCCACTTTCGGGAGGAACCCACACAAAGCTGAAGCTTTTCTACGGGAACAGAACTGTTATGGGACTGATGTTCGGCGTAAAAACCGCGGAGTTCCCCTACAGAACGGGAGACACGCTTGACCTTCTGGCGTACCCCGAAATAAATACATACGGCGGTCAGAGTACGGTAAATCTGCGTATCGAGGACTGCCGCAGAAACGGCGTATCCCAGAAAAAATACTTTGCGGCTCTGGACGCATACGAGCGTTACAAGCGGGGCGAGGGCGCGGACAAGGCGCTGCTGACAAGGATAGTCCCCGACAGAAGCGAGCTTGCGGCGGTCTACAGGGCGATACCCGAAACGCCCGCCGATATGGATTCGGTGTTTTTCCGCGTGTACTCTCAGCTTCCCGACGGCATGAACTACTGCAAGTTCCGCCTTGCCGCCGATATTTTTGAGGAGACCGGTCTTATTGCAGCCGATTTGTACAGCGAAACGGTACGCCGTTTGCCTGTTGACAAAAAAGTCGATCTTGACAGCTCGAAAATACTTTCTGAGCTTAAAGCTCTCTGCCCGAAAGCGGAAAGAACAGAAAGAACGGCTTCCGCAGTACCCGCTGCGGTATGATATCAACAAATTTAATATGCTCAATATGATCAGTGTGAAATTGTAAAATGTCGAATAAAAATACAGAAAGGAGCGGAAAACCGTGCTTAACAAAACAGAACCGTTTTATACCATAGACGCGCTGATACAGAAAATACTTGACGACGAAAAGCAGTATGATCTGAGCAAGATCATTTCCGCCTATGAATTCGCCGCCAAAGCTCACGCAAATCAGTTCCGCTCCTCAGGCGAACCCTATATCACCCACCCGCTTGCGGTATCCTTTATCCTGCTTGAGCTTGGCATGGACACCGACACCATCTGCGCGGCGATGCTCCACGACGTTGTGGAGGACACCGACGTTACCCTTGAGGAGGTAAAGAAGCGTTTCGGTCAGGACGTGGCAATGCTCGTGGACGGCGTTACAAAGCTGGGAAAGATCCCACTGTTCACCAAAGAGGAGCAGCAGGCGGAGAACGTGCGGAAGATACTCCTTGCAATGTCACAGGATATTCGGGTAATAATAATAAAGCTCTGCGACCGTCTGCACAACATGAGGACGCTGCATTACCGCCCCGCCCACAAGCAGAGGAACACCGCCCTTGAGACCATGAACATCTACGCTCCCATTGCCCACAGGCTTGGTATGCGTACCATAAAAGACGAGATCGAAGACCTTGCTTTCCGGTACCTTGACCCCTACGCCTACGGCGAAATCGAGCAGATGCTCCGTATCAGAAGCGACGAGAGAGAAGCCTTTATCCGCTCGATAAAGGAGCAGATCACGGAACGCTTCAAGGAGGCAAATTTCAGCAATCCTCCCCAGATAGACGGACGCGTGAAGTCCATTTACGGAATATACAAAAAAGCGTTTTTGCAGGGCAAAAGCATAGACCAGATATACGACAAATACGCGGTGAGAATTATTGTGGACACCGTTAACGAGTGCTATAATGCGCTGGGTCTGATACACGATATGTTCACTCCTATCCCAAACCGCTTCAAGGACTACATTGCCACGCCTAAATCCAATATGTACCAGTCCCTGCACACCACCGTTATCGGCAAGGAGGGGCTGCCCTTTGAAGTCCAGATAAGGACATGGGATATGCACCATACCGCCGAGTACGGAATCGCCGCCCACTGGAAATACAAGGAGGGCATAAACGGCAAGGACAAGCTGGAAAACAGGCTCGCATGGATACGTCAGATAATCGAAGCCCAGCAAGAAGCCGACGACGTTGAGGAAATAGTCCGCACCATAAAGAGCGACCTTGCTCCAGAGGAGACCTTTGCTTTTACTCCCAAGGGGGATATGATAACCCTGCCAAGCGGAGCGAATATTATCGACTTCGCCTACGCGATACACACCGAGGTAGGCAACAAAATGAAAGGCGCAAAGGTGGACGGCAAGCTTGTTTCCCTTGACTATCAGCTTACCACGGGCGAGATAGTGGAGATCCTTACCTCCAAAGACCCCGATCACGGCCCCAACAGGGCGTGGCTGGATATATGCAAGACCAACGAGGCGAAGTCCAAGATACGCTCCTGGTTCAAAAAGGAGCGCCGCGAGGAAAACATCGTCAAGGGCAAGGAAGAGCTCGAAAAGGAGTTCAAGCGCAACTTCATACGCGTACCGGAGGACGAGCTTGCTTCGTTCCTTGCGGACGACATGAAGCGTCACAACTGCGCTACGCTGGATAATTTCTACGCGGCTATAGGCTACGGCGGAGTTATCCTTTCCCGCATGACTCAGCGGCTCAAGGACAGATACGAAAAGCTTTACGGCAATGCGGAAGAACCCGAAATAAAGACCTATACGCCGAGGAAAAGCTCCACGGGAGTCGTGGTGGACGGCGAGGAAAACGTGCTGGTCAAATTCTCGAAATGCTGCAACCCCGTTCCGGGAGACGATATTGTTGGCTTTGTAACAAGAGGACACGGCGTTTCGGTACACAAGAAAACCTGCGAAAATTATATTAACGCTCTGGATTCGGGAAGCGAACCCGAACGCTGGATAGAAGTTCACTGGGCGGAAAATTCCATCAACAGCAGCGCGCCTGTCTACAAGGTAACGCTGGACATCGCCGCAAGCGAAAATATAATTATCCTTGCGGAGCTTTCAAAAACTCTTGCGGAAATGCACATCCCGGTTTCTGAGCTTACCGTAAGGGAGCTTAAAAACGGCAACAGCAGCATTTTCGTTACCATAAGCACCGCCGGAGTCGCCCAACTCAGCAACATTATAGCCAGAATAAAAAAGATCCCTAACGTTATAAGCGTTGACAGGACGGTCAAATAGAGATAAGAGATAAGAAGTAAGATGTAAGATACCAACTAATATACAAGGAGTATTTTTAATGAAAATAATTACAGTACCGCCGCAGGGAATATTTGCGGTAAACTGCTATCTTGTGGTTTCCGATGCGGGCAACGCGGCATTGATAGACGCTCCGGAGGGTGCGGAGAGAATACTTGCCGCCGCAGAAAAAAACGGCGTGAAAATAAAAAAGATACTGCTTACCCACGGTCACTGCGACCATATAGAATCCCTTGCGGGGCTTGCTTCCGCCACGGGCGCGGAAGTTTATATCCATGAAATGGACGCGGGAAAGCTTACCGACAGCTATACGAACCTGTCCCAGTTTTTCTCCGAGTACCTTGAAAAGCCTGCCGAATCCTACAATGGTGCGGTGTGCCTTTCCGACGGCGATAACGTGAAGCTTGACGAGCTGACCTTTACAGTCCTGCACACGCCGGGTCACACAAGCGGCAGCGTTTGCTATGTTATCGGCGACGTGATATTCAGCGGCGATACGCTTTTTAAAAATTCCATAGGCAGGACAGATATGCCCGACGGCAACCAGATAACGCTGTTTGAGAGCCTGAAACGTCTGGAGAATTTCCGCGGAGAGCATGAGGATTACCGTCTTCTGTCGGGGCACGGCTCCGAGACAACTCTCGTGCGGGAGAAAAACAATAATCCGTTTCTGAACGGCAATATGTTTGACTATTGATAATCGAAAGGCTGCTTAAAATGACTGTATGCTATTTCGGGAACAGCTTTAAGTACGAAACGGAGGCTGTCCTTAAACTCTTCCTGCCGATCGTTACCTTTGACTTCCTTTTTGAGGAGTACCCTCAGGGCGGCGATCTCTGCCTGATAAAGCGGGAATTCTACGAGAGCGGCTATAGGCTTTCCGTATCGGTAAAGCTTGGCGAAGCGGAGGAAAACCGCATGGAAGTCCGCGAAGGGAATTATTCAGACAAGGAGGACGAAGCTGCCCTGTGCAGAATGCTTTACCTTATAATGGAAAAGCTTACGGGGATAACTCCCGCCTGGGGAATGGTGACGGGGATACGTCCCGTAAAAAAGGTAAACGAGCTTATGGAGCGTGGACTTGACAAGTCGGAAATTTTTTCCGTGCTTAAAGAAAAATACTATGTTTCCGACGAAAAGCTGGAGCTTGCCTACCGTACCGCCGGGACTCAGGCTGACGCTTTAAAGGCTCTGGACAAACGCTCCTATTCGCTGTATGTGTCCATACCGTTCTGTCCGTCAAGGTGCAGCTACTGCTCGTTCGTGAGCCATTCCATAGAGTCAGCGGGGGCAAAAAAGCTTCTGCCGGACTATGTTAAAAAGCTCTGCGAAGAAATAGCCCTGACCGCCGAAACCGCAAAGGAACTTGGTCTGCGGCTCGATACGGTCTATATCGGAGGGGGAACGCCGACCGTCCTTTCGGCGGAGCAGCTTGCGGAAGTAATGTCAGCAGTGAAAAAAAACTTTGACATTTCAAAAATACGTGAATATACTGTAGAAGCGGGACGTTCCGATACGATTACCGAAAAAAAGCTTGAAATAATCCACGATTTCGGAGCGACGAGAATTTCGGTGAATCCCCAGACAATGAACGATTCCGTGCTTGAAGCCATAGGCAGACGGCATACCGCAAAGGACGCGGTGAACGCCTTTGAGACCGCCCGCAAGCTGGGCTTCGGCAATATCAACATGGACGTTATCGCGGGGCTTCCCACGGATACTCCCGAAAGCTTTGCCCGAACTGTCGAAACGCTCTGCGGTCTTGACCCCGAAAGCATAACTATCCATACCCTGACGGTGAAGCGTTCCTCAAAGCTTTTTGACCAGGAAGAACGCCGCGTCGACAGCAGGGTAAGCGAAATGGTTGACTTCGGTCAAAGGTATCTGCTTGATAAGGGGTATCTCCCCTACTACCTCTATCGGCAGAAAAACACGGTGGATAATCTTGAAAACGTTGGCTTTGCCAAGGCGGGATACGAGTGTCTCTACAACATCTACATAATGGAGGAGGCGCAGACTATCCTCGCCGCGGGAGCGGGCGGCTCCACAAAGCTTGTGAACACCGAAACGGGAAAGATCGTGCGGCTGTTTAATTACAAATTCCCCTATGAGTACATATCAAGGTACGACAAAATGATAGCTAAAAAAGAGGGGATAGTAAATTTTTTCGGCAGTATTTAAATGACTGCTGTTCGCTGCACGTAATTTAAAGTTTGGAGGAGTAAACATGGTACGCAAGGCAGAAAAAAACGACATATCGGTAATTGCGGATTTAGCCGTGCTGCTGTGGAGCGATAATTCCGCGGAAGATTTAAGGAACGAGTTTGCGGAAATGCTTTCCAATGACAGCGCGCAGATATTCCTGAAATATGAAAATGACGTCCCCGTCGGCTTTGCTCAGTGTCAGCTTCGGAATGATTACGTTGAGGGAACGGAAACGAGTCCTGTAGGTTATCTGGAGGGCATCTTTATTAAAGAGGATTACCGCGGACGCGGCTATGCAAAAGAGCTTTTGGCAGCGTGCGAAAAATGGGCTGAATCAAAAGGCTGCAAGGAATTCGCCAGCGACTGCGAAATAAGCAATAACGTCAGCTTTCTGTTCCACAAGGCTGTAGGCTTTACGGAAGCAAACAGGATTGTTTGTTTTACAAAAAAATTATAATTTGCATATCAAATATGCAAATTATTAAATAATTATTTTACAGGAGGAAACTATTATGAGCTTTAATTTTGACGATCTGGTATCGGGAGCAAAGGACGTTTTCGACAAGGCGGCGGCTAAGGCGGGAGAGGCTATAGACTACTCCAAGACCCAGATAGACCGCGGTCAGCTCAAGGCGAAGATCAAGGAAAAATACTGCGAGCTGGGCAAGATATGCTACAATATGCACGAGTGCGGCGACGACAAGACCGGCGAAATGAAAAAGCTTATCGGCGAGATCAAGGAGCTTACCGGAAAGCTTGAGGAAGCCGACGTTTCCGTAAACGCGAAGAGATCCAAGGAATGCCGTTTCTGCGGTACCGCAAACGACGCGGTAAGCGCATACTGCACCAAATGCGGCGAAAAGCTCTGATCCCGTAAAATACCGAAAATGAAAAAGAATGAAACAATAACGCTTGAAATAACAGGCATGACCGCCGAGGGAAACGGCGTGGGGCGCTCCGGGGACGGCATGGCGGTATTCGTACCGCTTACCGCCGTCGGAGACGTAATAGACTGCAAAATTGTTAAGGTAACGAAAAGCTACGCCTACGGCATTATCGACAGGATTATCGCGCCCTCGCCCGACCGAACCGAAAGCGGCTGCCCCGTGTCCGCAAAATGCGGCGGCTGCACGTTCCGCCATATGAGCTATTCCGCCGAGCTTGCGGTAAAGGACAAGCTTGTGCGGGACGCTTTTTTGCGCCTCGGCGGCTTTTCGGATATTCCCTTTGAGGATATCTGCGGCGGGGACGATGACTTCTACCGCAACAAGGCGCAGTATCCCGTTGCCGAACAGAACGGAAAGCTGATATGCGGATTTTATTCCAAGCGCAGTCATAGAGTAGTCCCGTTTACGGACTGCCGCTTGCAGCCGAAAGTTTTCGGGGACATTACATCGGAGTGTCTGCGGCTTGCGAATGAAAAAAATATCCCCGCCTACAGCGAGGAAAACGGCAGCGGCGTGCTCCGTCACATTTACATAAGGCGGGGCTTTCATTCGGGAGAGATAATGGTCTGCTTTGTGGTGAAAGACAAAAGCAGACGGAACGATTTTTCCGGTATGGCGAAAAAACTTTCGGACAGGTTCGGGGACATAAAAAGCGTGATACTCAATGTTAACCCTAAAAATACAAACGTTATCATGGGTACTGAAAACATCACCATTTACGGCTCAGACGAAATAACCGATATATTGTGCGGGAAAACTATCACTCTTTCGCCCATGTCCTTTTATCAGGTCAACACGGCTCAGGCGGAAAGACTTTACCGATGCGGCATGGATTACGCGGAGCTGACAGGAAACGAGACCGTTCTCGATCTTTACTGCGGCGCGGGAACGATCGGTCTTGCGTTTTCCGATAAGGCTAAAAAAATAATAGGCTGTGAAATTGTTCCCGAAGCGATAGAAAATGCCAAAAAGAACGCGGAACTGAACAAAGTCAAAAACGCGGAATTTTACTGCGGAGACGCAGGAGAGTTAGCCGCAAAGCTTGCGGACGAGGGTACCGTTCCCGATATCGCAGTAATAGACCCTCCGAGAAAAGGCTGCGAAAAATTGACTTTGGACAGCTTAGTGCGAATGTCTCCCGCAAAAATAGTGATGATATCGTGCAATCCCGCAACTGCGGCTCGTGACGCAAAATATCTTGCGGAAAACGGATACTCCTTAAAAAAAGCGAGGGCGTTTGACCTGTTTCCAAGGACTGGACATATTGAGACGGTTGTTTTGCTTTCCAAGGGAGAGATCGAGTTGAGAAAGGTTAAGGTGAAGTTTTCTTTAGAGGATATGGATATGTCTGGTTTTCAAAAGGGCGCGACTTATGGGCAGATAAAGAAGTACGTTAAAGAACAAACTGGGTTGTCGGTATCTTCTTTGTACATTGCTCAGGTGAAGCAGAAGTGCGGAATTATTGAGCGGGAGAATTA
Organism: uncultured Oscillospiraceae bacterium; assembly: GCA_910584715.1. Classification (GTDB taxonomy): domain Bacteria; phylum Bacillota; class Clostridia; order Oscillospirales; family Ruminococcaceae; genus RGIG8773. Next base: position 20,315 of record CAJUAN010000025.1, on the reverse strand, counting down.
TAATAAGGCTAAGTCGGACGGTGCGAAGCAGCCTAAGTGTCCGCCTGACAAGGGGCGGGCGATTATGGAGGCTTTGGAGCATTTTAGAATGATCTGATTTTATCAATAATTTTTGCAAAATACACTTTGTATATCTATGTTAAACGGCTATGATTTCAATCTATAGCCGTTTGTTATTTCATTCTATAAACAAAACCTGTAAATGAATATTTTTTAATAAGTATTGTAATATTTTTTTGTTAAATATCAACATAATATCAGTGCAGTTAAAAATTTCCATATTTTTTACTATAATGATTATAAAACTATAGGTACCTTATTATATATACGAAAGTTATTTTGATACATTCACATTTTATTAACAATGGTTCTTCTTATAACTTGATATAACAAATTCATTTTATCAATTTTTTGTTTATTTCTCAGCCCATTTAAAACTTTTGTAATTATAAATTTAAAAAATTAATTATATTTTAAAAAAATCATATTCAATATATTGCTTTTTATGCCTATTTATGCTATACTAAAGTAGATTATATATTCAAAAACTGACAAGGTGATATTGTATGAGCAAGAAAACTCCCGAACAAATCACATATAATATGAAACAGGTAAAGTGCAAAGGTTCAAAAATTGAGGTCATACTGATGAAAGAGCTTTGGTCGAGAGGCTTGCGTTATCGCAAAAATGTAACAAATATCTTCGGCAAACCCGATATTGTTTTTATCGGTAAAAAAGTTGCTGTGTTTTGTGACAGCGAGTTTTGGCACGGCTATAACTGGGAGGAACGCAAGCACGATTTTAAGTCCCACCAAGAATTTTGGATATCGAAAATAGAGCGAAATATAGAGCGTGACAAAGAAGTTACCGAACAGCTTCAAGCCGAGGGTTGGACGGTACTGCGATTCTGGGGTAATGATATAAAGAAAAATTTGAAAGATTGTGCGGATAAAATTGAAAGGGCAGTTCGGAAATGATTACTGCGGTAAGTCTTTTTGCCGGAATCGGAGGGATTGACCTTGCTTTCGGGCAAGCGGGAATTGAAGTGATTTGGGCGAACGAATCGGATAAATTTGCTTGTTCTACATACAGAAATAATTTTACGAATAGGCTTATTGAAGCCTATATAAGGACGGTAAATTCCGAAAATATTCCGAAAGCGGACGTGCTTTTCGGCGGTTTTCCCTGCCAGAGTTTTTCGATAATGGGTTACAGGCGCGGATTTAAAGACCCGAGGGGCAATTTGTTTTTTGAGGTTGCGAGAATTGCCGAAAAAATGCAGCCGAAAGTCATTTTTCTCGAAAATGTGAAAAATTTGATATATCACGACGGCGGCAGGACTTTTATAACCATACACAATACGCTTGTGGAGCTTGGGTATTTTACAAAGTACGGGGTACAGAACGCCCGAACACACGGAAATATCCCGCAGGAGCGCAGCAGGACTTTTATTGCGGCATTTTCCGACCCGGATATGATGAACAAATTTGAGCTCCCAGAGGAAATTCCTTTGACCGTAAATTTGAATGATATATTAGACCGTTCGGCAAGGCATAATGATATTTATTATTACACCGAAAAAAACAGGTATTATAGGTTTTTAAACGAGAGAATAAGCGACAAAACCGGTATATATCGAATTGATGACAGCGGCGTTGCAACGCGAAAATATGCAATTTCACCGACATTAAAGGCTAATATGGGTACATATCCCGACAGAGTACCCATAATAAGGGACGATTTCGGAATACGAAAGCTTACGCCTTACGAATGTTTGGCTTTGCAGAGATAGTTAAATAAATGTATAATCAAGAGGTAATAGTTGTTATGAATAACTGGACAAGAGAAGAAGAAATAATTGTTTTTAATTTGTATTGTAAAATACCTTTTCAGCGTTCGTCAAAAAATCACCCTGACGTAATAAAAATTGCAAATTTAATTGGAAGAACTCCAAGTGCCGTAAATATGAAAATCGGTAATTTTGGAAGTTTTGACGATACATTAAAACAGCAGGGAATTGTTGGTCTTACAAACGCAAGTAAACTTGATAAAGAAATTTGGGACGAATTTAACGGAAAGTGGGACGAGTTGACTTTTACAAGTGAAAAGCTGATTGCAGAATTGCAGGGCAAAGAGATTGAAGAAACTGTTTCCTTGGAAAACATTCCGCTTGGGTCAGAACGAATGGCAGAAGTGAAGCAACGAGTAAATCAGAGGTTTTTTAGATGTGCAATTCTTACTTCGTACAATTTCGCTTGTTGTATTACAGGATTATGCACTCCCGAGTTGCTTTTAGCAAGTCACATAAAACCATGGTGTGAAAGTTCAGCAACCGAAAAGACCAATCCCCGCAACGGGTTGTGTTTAAATGCTCTGCATGATCAAGCGTTTGATAAAGGTTTTATAACAGTTACATCTGATTATAAAATTCACATATCTGATTCTATAAAAGATGTTTATGACGGAAAAACTGTAGATAAGTTTTTTAGGTGTTATGATGGATGTGTAATTGTTGTCCCCGAAAAATTTGCCCCTGACAAAGTATTTTTGGAATATCATAATGATATGGTTTTTGAAAATTGGAGGTAAAGCAATGATAAAAACCTTAGACGAATGGAGCGAATTATACGTACTTTTAAAATTGTTAGCAGAGGGAAAACTATATGCCGCAGACAAAAATGCAAATAAGATCCCCTCTTTTTATTATAATGTGTTTAAAATTTTGCGTTCCGAGAAAAATTCAAATTTAGAGTACAGCAGAGAAACGGAAATAAAGGTCATAAATGCGGAAACGAGGGAGTTAATATGTTGCGGAGCAGACCGACAAGCTGCTTGCGGATATGAAGTCGAAAAAGGACACGGATGGGGCTTTTGAGTTACCCGATACATGGCGTTTTGCCGAATCAATAAGTTGTCAATCGCTTAAAGCTAAGTCCCGGGACAAAGCGGATATTCATCTTATGGTACACGATATAATGTCGGGGCGTGACGATACTTTCGGGTTTAGTATTAAGTCGCAGCTTGGCAGTCCGTCCACGCTTTTTAATGCTTCGGGTGCAACGAATTTTATATATACCGTAACGGAACGTATGCTTACGCAAAATGAAATTGATACATTTAATGGATTTAAGCTGTTCAAGAAAAAGTTTGAATATTTGCATTCGCTCGGAGTGGATATTGAATTTGATGATGTTGATAATAAGACCTTTGACTTTAATTTAAAAATGGTAACGTCCGAGATGTCGGAGGTTTTTGCGGAAATGATTAAGGTGTATTATGAGGGTAAGGCTAACAAGATTTCCGAGATTACCGAAATTGTTGCGAAAAGCGGCATTGTTAATACGATAAATAACGGTATTTATCTGAAGCACAAGGTTAAAACTTTGCTGACAAACATTGCTCTCGGAATGGTTCCAAATACATTGTGGACGGGTGATTATGAGGCAACGGGCGGTTATATCATTGTCAAAGAGGACGGCGATGTGGTTTGCTACCACATTTACAACCGTAATGCTTTTATGAATTATATGTTTGATAATACACGTTTCGACACACCGAGTCAAAGCAAACACGGTTTTGGTATGATTTATAAGAAAGACAGTTGTCAGATTTTAAAGCTTGATACACAGATAAGGTTTATTAAATAAACTAAAAAAGGTAGGTGATAACTATGCCAGCACAAATTATTGATTTATTTTGCGGTATAGGAGGGTTAACTCGTGGCTTAATAAATGCAGGCTTTAATGTAATTGCTGGTTTTGATATTGATCCTACTTGTCAATATTCATACGAACACAATAATGATGTTGATTACAATATCAAAAATGTTAGAAATTTAACTGGTGCTGATATTAACGAACTGTATGATGATAACGCTCTTAAAATCTTAGTAGGCTGTGCCCCGTGTCAGCCATTTTCACAAATGAGGTTTAAACTTGGAGAAGAAAATGCTAAAGATGAAAAATATAATTTACTTTTAGAATACGGTCGATTGATACAAGAAGTTCACCCTGCTATTGTGTCTATGGAAAATGTACCTCAAATTCAAGAAACAAATATTTTTATTGAATTTTTAAATATTCTTCAAGAAAATGGTTATGAAGTTGATTATAGAATTATTTATTGTCCTGATTACGGAATTCCACAGACGAGAAGGAGATTTGTTCTTGTTGGTTCAACATTAGGACCTATAAACATTATTGAGCCGACTCATAATAGAAACGATATTCATGTAGGAGATTTCATTCGCGATTTACCGCGTATTGATGCAGGTGAAGTTGACCCAAATGATGCCTTACATCGTTCTGCTGCTCTTTCAACAAGAAATTTAGAACGAATCCGACATTCCGTTCCTGGCGGAACGTGGAGAGACTGGCCCGAAGAACTTATATGTGAATGTCATAAAAGACCAAGTGGGCAAACATATAGCTCAGTTTATGGTCGTATGACTTGGGAACAAATCGGTCCAACAATAACAACACAATTTTATAATTATGGTACTGGAAGATACGGACATCCGGAACAGGATAGAGCATTATCATTAAGAGAAGGTGCTCTATTGCAAACATTTCCGAACGGATATGATTTTATTGATCCTATATGAGGACGTTGTACAAATTGGAACTAAGGACGATACGGGGATTGGTACTCTTGACGGCGAGATTGCCGCCAGGTGTCTGACCAAGTATATGGACGGTTTTCAAGCGCGAAATCCAAACTTTCACGTTTTCAACGCCGTACTCCATATGGACGAAGCAACGCCGCACCTGCACATTGACTACATACCCGTGGGACACTACAAACGGGGCGTTGACACGCAGAACGGCATAGCGCAGGCGTTAAAGGAAATGGGTTTCGGTGACGGCAAGGACGCTATTGCAAGGTGGAGAAAATCCGAATGTGACATACTGAAAGAGATTTGCGGACGGTACAGCATAACGATTTCCGAACCGCAAAATTCGCGGGGTACTATGACGGTCGAGGCTTACAAGGAAGTCAAACGGTTAGAAGATAAGCTAACTCACCTAAGTGAATTGAGCAATGCGGCGGACAGTACGGAAATTCCACACAAAAAATCTCTTTTAGGAAAAGGAAAAGTAGTCGTCAGTACCGAGGATTTTGAAAAGGTAGAAGCCGAGAAGAAATCCGCTGCAGTTTAGCAGGAACTTGTAAAGCAACAAGCGCAAAAAGTTGCCGAAGTTGAAAGAAACAATCTCGATTATGCCGAACAGTTGGTGGCTCGTGAAGCCGAAATATCGGAAAATGAGCGGTTTTTGGAAACAAAATTAAGATATGCCGAAAAACGGCGCATTGAAGCGGAAGAACTGTATAACAGGCAGCGAAATATAAATAGCGTCCTTGAAGAAAAAGAGCGTGAATGTCGGCAATACAAGCTTAAAGCGGGACGGGTGCCATATCTTAAATACAAAATAGAGGATTTGGAAAAGGGTTTGGAAAAATTGTCAAAAACCTGTTCCGAAAAGAAAAATGAAACGGCGGCTCTTAATGAAGCGGTTTCCGAACAGAAAAAGGAAATTGCGGTTTTAGAGAAGTTATATAACGCAGTATACGACATTGCGGAATATGCCTGCAAAAAGCTTAAAATCGACGTTGACAGGGCGATACAGAAAAGAAGTGATGGGTACAGAAATACATACATTTTCGGTGATGAGAAGAAACAGAGCCGATAGGGACAGAAAGGGGCGACTTATTGAGAAGATACTATGAAAACGCAACATATAATGCCGCTTTTGAACGCTGTATAGACATAATGACTCAAATGATTCAGAAATACGGCGAAAAAGTATTGGAGTTACAAGAAAATCAGTCAAAAACAGGTGATAGTTTATTACTTAAAAAGATAATAACGCCTAAAAATCCAAAAGCTGCATAAATTTTGAAATTACACGTTGCATATTTGCTAACAATATGTTATAATAAATATGCGACGTGTGTTTTATTGTGTTATATCATAGCGGAAAGGAGTTCGGTATCAGTGAAGAAGCAGACCAAATGCTATATTTATACAAGAGTATCGACCTCTATGCAGGCAGACGGTTACAGTTTGGACGCACAACGGGAAAAACTGCGCCGATATGCTGAATATGAGGGAATGACTGTTGCCGATGAATATTCGGACGAAGGATTTTCGGGCAAGAATATTCAAGGCAGACTGGAATTTCAGCGTATGCTTAACGATATTCAAAACGGCAAGGACGGAGTGGAATACGTACTTGTGTTTAAGTTATCCCGATTTGGCAGAAACGCCGCTGATGTTCTGAACTCTCTACAGCTTATGCAGGATTTTGGCGTTAATCTGATTTGCGTTGAGGACGGTATTGACAGCTCCAAGGATTCGGGTAAGCTTATGATTTCCGTTTTGTCCGCTGTTGCCGAAATTGAGCGCGAAAACATTCGTACTCAAACTATGGCGGGACGTGAACAGAAAGCCCGTGAGGGAAAGTGGAACGGAGGTTTTGCGCCATATGGCTACCGTCTTGAAAACGGTCAGCTTTTTATTGCAGATGATGAGGTGGAAGTAATAAAAACTATCTTTGACCGTTATATTCATACCAACGACGGTATAAACGGTGTAGCGAAATATCTGAATGATAACGGCTATATTAAAAAGCTTCGGCAGAACGGTACTATCCCAGGATTTTCCGCAAATTTCGTTAAGGACGTTCTTGATAATCCCGTTTATATGGGAAAAATCGCATACGGCAGACGAAAAACGGAAAAGAAGCTGGGTACTCGAAATGAAATGCGCGTTGTTGAACAATTGGAATTTCCCATTTACGACGGTCAGCACGAGGCTGTTATTTCGGAGGAAGATTGGCGGCTTGCCCAAGAAAAACGGAAGTCCAACATCTACAGACGCGAGAAAATAAATAATCCCGAACACGCGCATATTTTATCGGGTATTCTGAAATGTCCCTGCTGCGGAAAAAGCCTGTACGGAAATATATCCAAGGCGCACAGCAAAGACAATAAAACTCGATACTATTACTACTGCAAGAACACGGTCACACCGACAGGACACGACTGTACTTTCCGCACTAATATTGAGCAGACCGAACTTAACCGAATGGTAGCCGATATTATCTCTGCTATGGTCAAGGAGCCTCGTTTTTCGGAGGCGATAAAAGAGAAAATCGGTACTGCTGTTGATACAGCCGAAATGGAAAAACGCCTTGAAGCGTTACAAACTAAGCTTCGCAAAACATTCGGGGTTAAATCGCGGTTAGAACGTCAGATGGACGAGCTTGATATTGACGACTCGTATTATGACAAAAAGTTATTGGACTTGCAGCGGCGTTATGATGAGCAATACGGTAAAATTGAGGAAATCGAAATTCAAATTCTCAATGTTCAAGAGCAGATAAACAGCATACGTCAAGAGAAAATTTCGGGTGACAGTATCTATCAGCTTTTATTGGTATTCGACAAGGTTTACAATTCCGCAACTGAAGTCGAGCAAAAGGAGTTCATGAAAGCCTTTATAGAAAAAATAGAACTTTTCCCTCAAAAGCGTGAGGACGGCTGCTGGATAAAGAACATTGTCTTTAACTTCCCTGTTCCCGTGGGCGGTGCAGAAATGAGAGAACTGCCCTTGGAATATATTACAACTCTTGAGTGCGTAGTATTGATGTCAAGGGTGGAAAAGTAGGTGTGTAGGAAGGCTTTGGTTTCAAGGAATTTGTGGCATTTAGGTGCGATTTTACGGCGTTTTCAATCCTGCCAAATTCTCTGAAATTAAGGCTTAGGGAACATATCGAATGGCAAGCCTGAGTTGACAGAATGGATAAATAGTAGGGTTGTGTAGACAGAATTATTGTGGTTGACAGGATTGATGCACAGACTAATCACCATTTTTGAAAAACTAATTAATTGATGCAGACAAGGTGGAGGGACAATGCTGAAAAATAATATTGAAGTCAAGGTCAAATGCATAGAAGCGGATACCACGCAGGCAAAACTGGCAGAGAACATAGGAACTACCCCATCCTATGTGAACCGTCTGATTAAGAAGAGTGAGAATATCGTGAACAAGACATTTATTCAGATGTTGGAGTCCTTGGGGTATGATATTGAGCTAACTTATGTTCAGAGAAGCAATGGATGAGAATAAAAATGGCTTATCAGACCGCATTAACGATAGCGAATGTAGTGAAAGACATTGATACCAAGCGTTACCTGCTTCCTTCCATACAGAGGGAGTTTGTTTGGAATGCAGGCAGATTGAAAGGCTGTTTGACAGCTTAATGCAGGGATACCCTATCAACGGTTTCCTCTTTTGGAAAGTTCCGAAGGAGAAGGTGCAGGAATTCAAGTTTTATGAATTTTTGAGGAATTACCACCAGCGTAAAATGACGCATAATGTTAAGGCAAATCTCAGCGGAAGTGATGATGTTGTTGCTATTTTGGACGGACAACAACGAATGACTTCACTTTATATTGGATTAAAAGGTACATATGCCTACAAAATGTCGTATAAGCGATGGGATAATCCATCGGCGTATCCGGAACGAAAACTGTATTTAAATCTGCTCGAACCATCGGAAGAACCGGATCAGAAGTATGACTTTAGATTTCTTACGGAAAATGAATCTCAGGTCAAGGATGACAGCCATTACTGGTTTTTAGTAGGAAAAATTCTTGACATAAAGCAGCCATACTAGGTAAATAACTATCTGGTTAGCAATGACCTGGCTTTTGTCAAAAATCCAGATGATAAAGAAAGGGTAATGTTTGCCAACCAGACGCTCAGCCAATTATATTATGCTGTTCATGTAAACGGCACCATCAGTCCTTATCTTGAAGAAAGTACGGAATTGGACAAGGTACTGAATATCTTTATTCGTGTGAACAGCGGAGGAACCACACTCAGCTATTCTGACCTTCTCCTGTCTTTTGCAACAGCTCAATGGGAAAAGAAAGACGCACGGGAAGAAATCAATAAATTTATGGATGAGGTGAATCAGATAGGACAGGGATTCAATATCGGCAAAGACATCATATTGAAATCCTGTCTTGTACTTAGCGGTAAGGGCAAGGATGACATATCTTTCAAAGTTGATAATTTCAACCGTACCAATATGAAAAAGAATGGGACAGTCTGACAGCTGCTTTCCGTATGGCTGTTGAATTGATCGCTTCGTTCGGATTCAGCAGGGATAATGTTACTTCTAATAACTTGTTTATTCCGATTGCCTATTACATCAAGTCGATTAACACACCGGGGAATTTTATAGATTCCGCCAAATATGCAGATGACCGAAAAGCAATCAAGCGGTGGTTTGTGGCATCGCTATTGAAGAGCATATTCAGTTTTTCGCCTGATGCGGTGCTTAAACCGATAAAGGACATCATTGACGGCAATCCCGGCAGTTTTCCGCTTGAAGAAATTATAAAGAGGTTCAAAAATACGAACCGCGACATTACGTTCTCCGATGAGAATATTGAAAATCTGTTGTTTACAAAATATGGCAGTGGGGATGCTCTGATTGTATTGTCAATTTTGTATCCGTGGGCGAATCTTCGGAACAGTTTCCATATCGATCACATCTATACAAAGAGCAGATTTACAACAAAAAAACTGGAAAAACGCGGTTATAACCACGATATGATAAACTACTATATGGAAAATTTCAATTATCTCGGAAACCTTCAATTACTGGAGGAAATTCCGAATAAGGAGAAAAATGATCGGGAGTTTGAGGAATGGATAAATGCAAATTATAGTAACCAGGCAAAGCGCAAGGATTACATGGAGAAGCATTATATCCCTGATGTCAGCTTTGCGTTTGATAATTTTGAGGACTTTTTTACAGAACGGGAACAGTTACTGGTGGCAGCATTGAGAAAGGAACTTGTTTAATTGCGGTGGTAAATCAAAAGCCAAACACTATTTGGAGGAAAATAAATGGAAAATAATGAAAACAAAGTTCGGTTGGGAGACGGCATTTTGGACGCAGCAAAGACTGATATTAATAATAGAATTGAAGCAGTAGCAAAGAATCTGGTAAGTATGTTCTTTGACTATCTCGATCAAAAAGTAAAAGATCTTCCCGAAACAATCAGACAACATAAAAACAATCCAGAAACCACACAGAAAATCGCGAAAATGTGGTCTGAAGAACTTTTTTCTCATGGGCTCATTCCACGTGGATACGCAGGATTGTCAGATGAACTGCTAATTCACAATTTCCGTCAAGAAGGTTATTTGGATGGTCTGTATGCAGGATACGCACTTGCTTTAACTGCGATGGCTGATAAGGGTGTGCAGGAGGAAATTATTATAGCAGTACGTGATGCGCTCCGCCCAAATTTATTTGGGCATAGCTACGAAGAAAGAGCGGAGTTCATTGACTTGCTCAAAGACGAAAAATATAAGTGGATTAACAGAGAAAAGTAGATTATTATTATAGGCGCAAGCAGGAATAAGGGCGGTCTATGTACGCACAGGCAGCAGTAAAACCGAATCCTTTATTCTGTAACAGTGTACACGGCATCGTTATGAGGGAGGTGCATTTTGCATCTGTGCGGGTGCATCATTAAGGGGGAGAAATTTTGCTCTGTTATGTTGTATCATTTATATGACGGCAACCGATGAAGCCGTTGCGTGATTTATACAAGGATTTCTGCTCGTTTTCGTTAGGGTGTTTTGAATATGTAGGAGTTATTGCCTTTCTCACACCGAGGGGTGTGTAGAGGGCTTATTTTTTTGCCTACCAGTGGTGGAGTCAACTTCCGTCTGGCGGCGCAGGGTGCGCAGACTGTACGGGCTTGCACACGCACATAACGAAAAGCCTTGTACCGTAACGATTTGTAAGGCATATCGTTATGAGAGTGTGCAGTTCTGGGTTAGTCAAATCGCACATCAAAAGTTGCTATACAGGCGTAAAAATTGAAGATAGCAATTTAATATTGACAATCGAATGGTTTTGTGATATACTAAAACAGTACATCCAGTATTGTATTAGATTCGCATGGAGGAGATCCTAATGGCTGTTAGCTATAGAAAACTATGGAAGTTACTTATTGATAAGGATATGAAGAAGAAAGATCTCAGAATGATATCTGGAATTAGCACGAACGCATTAGCGAAACTTGGTAAAAACGAAAGAGTTACTACCGATATTATTGACAAAATATGCTGTACATTAAACTGTGATGTAGGAGATGTTATGGAAATCGTTGATGATGGACATGGCCATACGTTTCAAGGAGGATCGGATGATGAAAATGGATCTTCTTAAAAGATATGTGTCTGAAGAAACTTGGGATAAGGTTGATTTGAGGTCATTAAAGGAGTCTCTGGTAAAACTTTCGCAGCAAAAATTGAAAGACTTTTCTCCAATGCAAAAAGAATCTTTTTCGGACAATCCGATTCAGTTGATAGATTTTTTTTGCGGAGCAGGAGGAACATCTCTTGGCTTTGCAGCAATAAATGAGATTGTCCCCGCTTTTAATTTTTTAGGGGGCTGTGATATTAATAAAGCGTCGGCAGACAGCTATGCTCACAATTATGGAACGCCAATCATTAATTGCGATATTAGGGAACTTGCCCAGGATGAGAAAAGATTAATAGAGTTTCTTGACCACATTGGTTATGACAGTTCTAAGCCTACCGTTTTAATTGGATGCGCACCTTGCCAAGGTTTCACCTCTCATAGAAAAAAGCATTGGAACGAAGAGGATGACATAAGGAACAACCTGGTTAATGTGTTTGCGGAAATTGTAAGCTATATCCAGCCAGTCGCATTTGTTATGGAGAATGTGCCAGAGTTTTTGTCGAATAGATATTGGAGGTATTTTGCTGCCGCAAAGGAACGCTATGCAGAAGACGGGTATATCGTAAAGGAGAATATATATAACGCCGCTGCTTTTGGGGTGCCGCAGGAACGCTTTCGCTCAATTGTAATTGGCATGAAGAAAGATTTCCTTCTTCCGGAAGGATATCTTGATCCAAGCGATTATAAAACAGTAAGGGAAGTAATTGGCAATTTGAATCCCGTACCAGCTGGAGTGGCTGATCCGCTTGATCCGATGCATAAAAGCGCTGCCCATAAAAAAAGCACTATCGATGTACTCAAGCAGGTTCCTCATGACGGTGGAAACAGACCTGCAGGAGTTGGACCTGCTTGCCTTGATAGAACAAAGGGATTTTCCGACACTTATGGGCGTCTTTACTGGGATCGTCCTTCAATAACGATAACTCATTATGCGCGAAATCCTGCAAGCGGCAGATATACTCATCCGGAGCAAGACAGGGGTCTAACCGCAAGAGAAGCGGCCTTGCTTCAAAGTTTTCCGAATGGGTTTGAGTTTACTGGAAAATCAGATGATGTCTATAGACAGATTGGAGAAGCGGTACCGCCTCTCTTTGCGACAGGCATCGCTGCGAATATCCTGATAGAAATGATTTCATCCGAGCCAACTGAGAAAGAATTGGAAGACAGTCCAAAATCCATAGAGGAACCTGTCAGCAGTTCTTATTCAAGCGTTATTGCCGGAATTAAAATCAAGAGGAAAGAGGAACAGTATGTCTGAGTACACTTGTATTGATAGTTTTTGTGGCGCAGGAGGACTTGGTCTTGGATTAAAGCAAGCGGGATTCGATATTCGGTTAAGCTTTGATATTGATGATACTTGTATTAAGACAATACAGGAAAATGAAAAATACTTCGATCATTCTGCACTTGTGGCAGATATCAGCGATATGCTTAATGGAAAGGCGCTGGAGATTTGTCATATGAAAAGAGGAGAACTGTTTCTTCTTGCTGGGGGACCGCCCTGCCAAGGATTCTCTGTTCAAAGAAGAGGCAGTGATGTTGATCCTCGAAATCAACTGGTTTTCAAATACGCACAACTTGTTGATGAATTGTTCCCTAAATATTTTGTGATGGAAAATGTTTCCGGGATTGCCGGAAAGAGAGGAAAAACAATTCTTGAACAGTTAATTGATGAATTGAAAAACATAGGATACGAGGTGCATATAAGCCTCTTAGACGCACAGGATTACGGGGTTCCTCAGAGGAGAAAAAGATACATTATTGTCGGAGAAAGAGCCGACACGGGTGTTCATTATCAGTATCCGAAACCTACCGGGACACATCGCACTGTTAGGGATACCATTGAAGATTTGCCAAAGCCGCCAATGGATGGAAGTGATTATCCAGGGATATCTTTGCATAGAAGAGATAGGCTGTCAGATATTAATTTGAAACGAATGCAAGCACTAAAACCCGGTCAGGGACGCGAGTATCTTCCAGACGAGCTGCTTGCGGATTGTCACAAAATCGATAGTTCTGTCATTGGGTATAGAAATGTGTATGGGAGAATGGAATGGGATGATGTCGCTCCCACTATTACTGCAAGATTTGATAGCTTTACCCGTGGAAAATTTGGGCATCCCGATCAGGACAGGAGCGTTTCTTTAAGAGAAGGAGCGCTATTACAGACATTTCCAATGGATTTTGAGTTTACTGGTAATAAAGTTGATATTGCCAGACAAATCGGAAATGCTGTCCCGCCAGTGTTGGCAGAGCAGATAGGAAGAAGCATTATTGACTGTTATAAAAGAAGCGAGGAAGAGTAATGTCGTATATATCGATTCTAAAAGCATATTTGAAAGCCCTACAAGAACAGTATAGGAATGCAACGAACAGCGGACAGTATACGGCTGAACTGTCTTATCGTGTGCCGCTTGATACGATGGAGCGTGCACTTGCAAAGGAGTTCAATCCTGATGACGATATAGACGTCATCCTTGAACCTACGACACAGGGAAGAGTCGGTCGTCCTGATTGGCGTATTCATAACAAGGATACTATGGGTATCTATGGCTATATTGAGGGTAAGGGCCTTTCTGAGGAACCTTTTGATACGAAGCCCTATGCTGCTCAGATAAAAAAATATCTCACATTAGGGCATAAACTGGTTATTACAGATGGAATTGATTTTGTGTTCTGCCTTGATAAGGATAGAGAACCTACTGTCATATCCTTGATAGGAAAAGATAAAATGCATACCAGGGATTGGTCTGCACAGAAAATTGATTCGCGTTTTGAAGTATATATGCGAGAGTTTTTTAAGAATCCCTCTCCACAGCAAGTTAATGAAGCGAAATTGGTAGAACTTGTAGCAGTTAGAACAAGAATGCTTGCTGATGATATTTTGGAACTGGCTAATATTCCGCTTGAAGAAGCCATGAATGAAAACGAACGGGAAGTTATAGCTCTTCTCCAAGGAATGCGGGCATTGGTTTATAACCATAACGACTCGAATCTGAAGACAGGTGAGGTGTTCGCAGACTTTACTGCGCAAGTAATAATGTTTTGCTTACTCTATGCTCATAGGGTTTTATGTGCGCCAGATGACTCTCCAGCCGAAAAAGAAAGGAAAATAAACGCTTACATAAAGGAAGACCTGATTGAAGGAGAAGCATTAACACCTTTTAGGAACCTTATGCTTTATCTGCGAGATCATGCCGATAAGAGTTCCTTTATCAATCAGCGGATAGATGAGTGTATAAAATTCTTATCGTTCATACGAATGACAGATCAACAATTGTTGAATCCGGATTACCATCAACTTTTTGAGTTGTTCCTCTCAAAGTACGATGCCAAATCACGGTTTGATTTCGGTGCATATTATACGCCTAAAGTTCTGGCTGATTTTGTCGTTAAACTGACAAATCATGTGGTTGCGGTAAATTTTCCTGGGAAGAGCATCTATGATGATGGAAATACCATCGTCGATCCGTGTTGCGGCACAGGTTCCTTTATGGAGGAACTGATCAGCCATGATCCAGGTGACGGGCGCTACAACCTTTGTGGAATTGAGATACTTCCGGCTCCATATATGCTTGCGAATTATCGCATGGCCGTTCTTGAGAAACAGAGCGGAAAGAAGAACAGCAAGATCGATATTTTGCTTGCTAACACATTAAGCAATAGCGTTTTTAACGGTGATGCGAATGCAGATTCGATTGAAGGCAGAGAGTTGCTTCAGGCTAATAAAATATCGAATTTACCGTTAAAACTCGTAATAGGAAATCCACCTTGTTCAGACACATTGCGTGAGAATACTACTGAGGATTTTTCGATTATTAATGAGTTGATGGAGGATTTTAGACCGCCGGAAGAATTACGCCGCGGAAGACAGAATATACAAAAACAAATTAATAATCCTTTTATGCAGTTTTTGAGATGGAGTTGCAAAAAACTGCTGGATTCTCATAACCACTCTGTTCTTGCTCTTGTGGTTCCTTTATCGTTTTTAGAAGCGGAATCATATAGATATGCAAGAAAATATCTCTGCGAGCATTTTTCGGATGTTTGGGCTGTTGCTGTTGATGCGGATGCAAGGACCGGCGCGCGAAGTGACAGTTTGTTCCATACTCTTCAAGGTCGCGCTGTTATTGTATTGACAAGAAAATATGGTGATACAGTGCCTGTAACCAAAGTGCGTTTTTGTGATTATTCGCATAGTATTAGTATGCGTGGGGAGAAAGAACGCCTGTTAAGCGGTGATATTGCGGATATTTCATCACGATTTGAAGAATACGCCATTGATTCGGACACGGTTGCATTTTCGCCGATTAAGCCATTTAATACGGATATGTATAAGAAGTTTTGGCCGGTTAGTGACGAAAACGGACAGAATGCAATTTTTATGAACCATTGTTCCGGTATTAAACTGGCACCAACAGCTATTTTTACTCATGTTAAGGCTCCAATGCTAAAAAGAAGGAGCAGAGAGATTGCTTCTAACGGTGCGGATGAGGCTATGGTTTGGTTTTCAGGGCAAGATCTACCTCCGAAAGAAGAGAAAGTCATTGCATTTCAAAACGCATTGAATGATTGCGGCGATAGAAGAGCTATGGATCAGACGCTCTCGGATAACATTCGTACATACTCCTTCAGGCCGTTTCTTACTTCAAATGTTTTGCTGTGGCAGGATGTGCTGATGAAGTATAGTCGGATTGGAGGAGGTGGAACAAGGCTTCGTCCGGAAATCATTAAAGCTTATTCGGATCAGAATACTATCGGATTCGCTATGGCTCATGCACCTAAAGACCTTAATCCAACGCTGTCACAGTTTGTTTCTTTTTGTTGGTATTATCCAGATAACGATATGTGTACAAGGGGAAATTCACATATCTATATGAATCAATATCCAAACAGACAGGATGGAATGACATCAAATATTACACCAAAAATTATTGATGCGGTTTTATCTATGACTGGAATGACAGAGGCAGAAGCGGCAAAGGAAATTGTCTTCTATGTTTATGCAGTAATGTGTTCTCAGGTATATTTGGATGATTTTGAAGGAGCGCTTTTTACTGTAAATCAGTCAGATAAAAGAGCAAGAGTTCCAGTTGTATCTGACAAGGATAAATTTCTGGAAATTGCGGGAATAGGCAGAAATATTGCTGAGTTGGAAAAAGCTGACTTTGAGCCGAAAAATATACTTGGTTTCGATTATGAGACATTGATGCAATCCATACCTTCGGGGTTTCAACTTAAAAATGTTACTCATCCATTTGATTCGGACAAGGAACTATTGCTGTTGACCGATGGTACTAAAGCCATAGAGGTTTATTGTCCTCTTTCGCTTCAACGACTAAATATATCAGGGTACGATGTAATTAAGGCGGTTTGGCTTAAGTTCAATTCTTATGATTTTACACATTGCGAATTTGTAAAAAATGATATGAAACGATTGCTGGATTTCCTTAATACAATCGCTATGCATGAAAAGTATGTCGAAAAACTTGATGAGGTCATTGCACCTATACTGGAAGGTTTGGTTCCTCTAGTTGAAAACGAAAGCTGACAGGCAATATTAACATGGATAAATTTTCAAAGGAAAAGCGGAGCGACATTATGTCGCGGGTTCGCGGCAAAAACACTAAGCCAGAGGAAGCGGTCAGAAAATATCTGTTTTCAAAAGGCTTCAGATATCGTAAAAATGATAAGCGATATCCAGGAAAGCCGGACATTTTGTTGCCAAAGTATCGCACGGCGATTTTTATAAACGGATGCTTTTGGCATCAACATCCTGATTGCGCCGCTGCTACATTACCGGAAACGAATAAAGATTACTGGAGAAAAAAACTTCAGAGAAACGCAGAACGTGATGCCTTACAAATCAGACAGCTTCATGAAATGGGATGGCATGTAATTGTTCTTTGGGAGTGCGAGATTTCCAACAGAACAAAACGCGAAGAGAGATTGCAATCCCTTGTTGATGAGATACAACATCATTGATTTATGTGGCTTATAAACATATTGTAAAAGCAGTTGAAAGGAGGTCGCAGGATGAAGCGTATATGCTTGGGAACGATGATTACGCTTTTATATCAGAGCCGCATCCGCAGTGCTGATAAAATTAAAACTGTGTGTGGTGGGATTTTTGCGGCCTTCAGTCTTGATATTGATAATTTCAACAAGGAACTGCCAAGCCATCTGAAGAGCGGACATGATCAGGCTCCTGGCGTCTTGATTGATGCCGCAAGGAATCTGTCTATTGAGGATATTGATCGAGGATTTGAAGAGTATGTTATACCGCTGGTACACAATGAAAAGCACGAGGCACTCTTCCGTGCAATCAAGGATATCCTGCGTGACGATACAACGATTTTAGGCACGACCGTTGTAGGCAAAATGGTGGGTTTTGAAAAGGATAACATTCTGAACCACGAGTCCTTTGATGAATCTGCTCTTCTTGCTAATGTTGTTACCTACGCAATCATTAGCACGGAAAACGATAAGCTCGGTGCAAACATCAGAGAAATCGGAACGGGGTACATAGACGGATTTGTGGGTTCTGGCGAAAACATTTATTTTATCAGTCCTCTTGTCGACCAGGATCAGGTTTCTCCATTGAAGCGGACGCTGAAGGATCCGATGTTCGACCACATTTTCAAGAAGGCAACAGATATGACGATTTCCGGGATGAGCAATCCGTCCAATGCTTGCGTTTTCTACATTGATCCGATTAACTGCAAATTCAGATTTCGTGATTTGAAAGACTTTATCATAAACAACATCGGCAGCTATGTTTTTTCGCGGGTGCAGATAAATCGGATAACCAATGGGACAAAGAACAATGCTGCTGTGGGATCAAGGGCGATGTTGAAGTTCATGCAGAAATACGGAGCGGACGCTGGAACTGTTCTCGGCGAAATTTTGCTGTTCATTTTTATGGAGCAGGAACTTGATGCACCTAAGATTATGAGCAAGATTGAGCTTGACGAATACAATCGAGGCATTGTTAGCAAGAGCGATGGCATCCACCTCTTGTCGCTTGACCGTTCCGGGCAGCCTTTCCATCAACTTGTTTTCGGCGCATCGGATATTGTGGGAGACCTGTCGGCTGCGGTTGACCGTGCTTTCGATAAAATCATAAAGATCGAAGCGCACGGCGATGATGAATTGAGGATGGTGGAAAGCACTACCCAATGGACGATTTATGATCCCGATGCAACGCAGTATATGGTTGAACTGATGCGTCCTCAAAAGGGCGGCACTTACAAGTCGGACATGGCGTTCGGCGCATTTCTCGGTTACACGATTCAACTTGACAAGCCGGAAACGGACAGCCAGAAATACAGAACCGCTGTTAAAGATCAGCTTATAAAGGATATCGCCGCGGTTCAGTCTCACATCACAGACCTTATTGTGCAAAACGGATTAAGCGGATACAGTTTCTATTTCTATGTGCTGCCGTTCAATGATGCCCCTAACGAAAAAGTCAGTATCGTTAACGAGCTTTTGACAGGGGGTGTTGTCTAATTGATTCAGATTCCAAGAAACGCCACTCTTGCGGAAGCGTTATATCGTGATATAGACAAGGACGCATATCTCCAGGAGATTTACGGGGATTTGCTTTATAACTATTCCATTAAACTCTTCGGTTCGGGACGCAAACCGAGAGAGATAAATATCAATGACGCCTTGCGATTTTCTGATCTTCTGTCTAAATCGGCATATATTCCAACCGCTGACAGAGACAGGCTGTGGGGACAGGAAATAGCTATATTGCTGCGCCTTTTATACCCGCAGGACGAGACGGTCAGATATTATCTCGGTTCTTCTCTTTCCGCTGTCGGTAATTTTCGCGGGCTTTATTCAAAGGCTGTGGGCGAATATATCAGTACCGACCTGCTTGACCAGATTTTTTATGAGTACGATAAGGACGAACACCGTATTCCTGGAAGGGACGAAGAATACTTTTTTCATGATCAGATGATTGTTTATCGTGGGATGGATAAGAAGTTCTTCAGCTATTCCGGTCCCACTTCAATGGGTAAATCATTCGTGGTGCAGACCTATGTGCAGGAGCAGGTAAAGAACGGCTCCACAGAGAATTATGCTATCCTTGTACCTACAAAGGCTTTGATAAATGAGGTTAAAAGTAATCTGATAGGTGCATTGCAGGAAGTTTTGAAAGAGCGAAATTACCGTGTCGTAACAGCCGCTGGAGATTTGGTTTTACAACAGGATCATCATTTCATTTTTGTTATGACGCCGGAGCGCCTGCATCACATGATGATTGAGAGAGAAAACATCCGCACTGATTTTCTCTTTATCGATGAGGCGCACAAAATCTCTGCTCGTGGCGGCAGAAGTACATACTATTTCAAGATAATGACTCAGTTACGAAAAATGCAGCAGCTTCCTACGATTGTGCTTGCATCTCCGAATATTCCCAATCCGGAAGTATATCTGAAAATCATACCGGGTGGAGAGTTTGGGGAAATGAACAGGCTGGCATCACGGTTCGCTCCTGTCTGCCAGTTCAAATATTACCTGGATATTCCTTCCCGGAAAGGATACTTCTTTAATGATTATACGAAAGAGCGTGAACTGTGCTATACAATTCCGGAGGGAAGCAAGTTAAGTGATATTGTCAGAATTGTTGGAAAAGACGGGCAGAGTCTTGTGTATTGCAGTTCAAGAAGGTCTGTCTTGGAAAACGCAGTAAGATATGCAAGCAACTTTGAGCCGAAAAATGACGATAAGCTGAACGCATTGGCTGCGGAAATAAAATCGGAGGTGCATGACGACTGCTATCTTGCCGATCTTATTGTTCGTGGGGTCGCTTATCATGTGGGATACCTTCCCGCCAATATCAGACTGCGTATAGAGCGCAGTTTTGAAAACGGCGATTTGAGAACCATCTTTTGCACAAGTACATTGATTGAGGGGATTAATCTTCCCGCAGACAATCTTTTTATTACAAGTGTAATTTGACAAGCAAAACACAAAAAAATGACAAGCGAAACACAAAAAACCGTA
>CAJUAN010000024.1 GCA_910584715.1 uncultured Oscillospiraceae bacterium | reverse complement strand
CATTTTACGCAAAAAAGCTACCCTTTGGGGTGACTTTTTCGACAGGCTGAGGCTGTACAGTTTTGTACAGCCTTTTCTTACTTCAAGATATGCGGATTTAGTAAAAAAGCACGATCCGATGCAGATTGCATAAGACCGTGCTTCTGTTATAGCCGTTACCTGAGTATAGATTTCTTCTTTTTCTTTTCTTCGTACAAAACGTCGTCCGCTTTGGCGAGGATTTTTGAAAGCTCAACCTCTACACCGCACTTAAAGGCGTACACGCCTATGCTCATATGAACGATATAGGGCTTGTCGTGAGTTGCGTTGAAGCTGTCGGTAGAAGCGGCTATTCTTTCGCGTACAATGGATTCGACCTCCTCGCCTGTGGCGTTTTCCACCATGGCAAGGATAGAGAATTCGTCTCCGCCGATACGTCCTATAACGTCGGAGCTTCGGAATGAGTCATGAAGTATCTTTGCCGCGTTTTTGATCGCAAAGTCGCCGTCCTCGTGTCCGAAAGTATCGTTTATAGTTTTCAGACTGTCAAGATCGGCAAAGATGATAAGCGCGTCCCGCCCCTCGTTCATCGGAGAGCATATTATACTGCTTGCCTGTGCAAAAAATCCGCGGCGGTTGTAGGCGTTGGTAAGTACGTCAATCTTTGACATCGCGTCAAGCTGGAGGTTTTTCTCCTTGATCTGCATGAGGGTTCGCTCAAGCTCCTGCTGGATATTATCTTTGTCCTGAATAAGCCTGAGAATTTTCATTGCCGCGCATAGCTGAGCCGATAAAGAACTGATATAGTAAAAATACTCATATTCCAATTCGCATAGGAAAAGTCCGTAGTGGTCGGCGTTCAGGAAAATTGCCGACAGTACCATTGTGAATCGCCTGTCCTGCGGGATATAGCTGTGGTTGAACAGGTTCTTAATTGAAATCTCCTGCTCCTCGGGGGATACTATTTCCCAATTATCCCCATTGTGGTAAGATTTGAGCAGCACCTTCGGAGGAGGTGCCCACCTTTCGTCCTTTCTGAGCGTAATGGTTTCCGGGAAAATATAGATATAGCTGCTGGCAACATTCAGTCTTGTCAGCTTGTCGGTAACAGAGCCATACCCCGAATCGTCATAGCTGTCGAAAAGAAGCATATCCTTTGTGATTGAATTAGACTGCCACGTCAGGAACTCAACGTCTTCGATGCGCTTATTGCTGTAAATGACTACTACGCGCATAAGTATCTGGTACATTCCGATGGACATATCCTCCAGGCGGCGCTTGTCATCATGATTTTGAAGTCCGGCGGAAAAACGTCTGGAAAGATAATTTATGACAGTGCAGAGTTTGTCCTGGTCTATATACTTCATTACCTTGGGGTTAAGGAGATCCTCAAAAGCGGCGGGAATGTAGTCCGCAGCCTCTTTGGTAAGGGTTATTCCGCCGTGATCGTCTGACCTAAGAAGACGGAAAACATTTTCAAGATAGCTGTCAAAAGCGGGCTTTACGTGTTCAAGGAACTCGTTTTCTTTGTGATTTCCGAAAAGATATTTGCCTATAGCCGTTATAGTCTGAACATCAGAGCGGCACCAGCAGTGATTGAACACAAAAATATCGTCATTTCCCGCGCCCGCACCGATTGGAACAGAGTCACCGCGGCAGCCGCAGGATTTGCGCTTTACCATTGAAGAGCGCACAAGCCGGCTGCTCAGCTTACCTGACCTGCGAAGCTCAAGGCACTCGGTGACAGCGTCGTAGCCAAGTTCGGAGGCGTCGGCGCGCACCGTTGTAAGAGGCGGAACAAGATTTACCGCCACAGGAGAATCGTCAAAACCCGTAATAAGAATATCCCTGCCGGCTTCAATGCCGCGCTGCTCAAATACCTCATAGGCTCCCTCCGCCATAGCGTCGTTTGCAAATGCGATCGCTTCAAGGTCGGGGCAGCGGTCAAGCAGTTCGCTTACCACAGCCTGACTGTAACGTGAAAATCTTCCGTAAACTATTCTGTTTTCATCAACGGCTATACCGTGCTTTTTCAGCGTACCGGTATATGCTTCAAGCCGCTCGATAGCGTCTCCGTTGGTTTTGGGACCGCTTACGAAGCCAATCTTTTTACAGCCATGATCGGTTATAAGGTGCTCAATGCAGTCGATAAGACCGCTTTTGTTGTCAAAGCAAACAGAGGGATATCCTTCTACCTCGCTGGCAATCGTAATTATCGGAATATCGCCCATTGCCCTGAGAAAAGCCTGTTTTTTTTCATAGGACATACCGCTGCCTATAGTTCCGATAAGAATAAGAAGCACATCGATATCTTCGGGAAAAGCGTATGAAAAAAGCGTGTTATACTGATATTCGTATTCGGTACGCTTTTTATCAACATATACTGCGTCGATGTACCTGCCCGGAAAAATGATAAGGTTAGCGTCTATTTCCTTTGCGCCGACTATGGCGCCGCGGCAAACGGCGGACGCAAAATCGTCCTCAAGATGACTTATCATTAAGCCGATATTCAGCCTTTTTGCCATTGAAAAATCCCTCCTCATAAAGAGAAAGCAACATAACATAATAAGTATACTGCTAAAGTATGATTTGTAACTATTTCACATATTTGAACATATTATATCATGAAATTTATTCAAGTTTTAGGCGTGAATATTAAAAAGATTATTAAAATATTAAAAAGTAATCGTTTAAATAGAATTTTTTGGAAGCAATTTAAAAGAGTCCGAAAATTTTCGTGTTTTTCTGTGTGCATAAAAGGTCAGTAATATTATTGCCGCTGACGCTGACGCGGCATATGCCGCATATGCAGGAAAACCTGTTCCCATGGACGGGTTTTCCTCTGATATGTCAGATTCGGAGATATATTCGTATGCAATACCGTTTGATCTTGCATATTCTTCTGCCGAAGAGCCTTCTGTCACGATAAGGGTTATAGGCTTTTGGACTACCGCCGCAACATTTGATTCCTCATAAACGAAGCTGATATCAGCCCGAACTGAAGCGGTACCGTCAGCAAGGACTTCCTTTTCGGTCTCTTCGTCGTACATATAGCCTGCCGCAAATGGGTCAAGCTCTGTCATAGACGGTATTTCCAGTCGGGTGAGTTCGGGACAGTTCATAAAAACATATTCGCTTATTCTGCCGACGTCGTTCGGAAGCCTCACCTCCGTAAGGCTTGCACAGTCCATAAATGCTGCGCGTTCAATTGCGTCGATACGGGAGATTTCGGCAAACTCCACGGTCTTTAAGTTTCGGCAGCCCATAAAGGCGTTGCAATCGATACCTCCGCCCATATCGTTTTCAGAGGCAATAATATTCCCTTTAAAGATGATTTTTTCAAGGGACGAACAGCCAAGAAACGACATCATACCTATGTACTCCATGTCTCCCTCAAAGGTGACGGATTTCAGACCGGTACAATAATAAAAAGCCGAAAATCCGATCCTTTTGCAGCCTGCGGGTATTGTTAGGTTTGTTATGTTTTTATTATGAGAAAATGCGTTGTCGCTTATTTCAATAACGCCGTCCGGGATAACAACGTCCCCACCGTCACCATTGTAGCCCGTAATCCGAAATGACCCCTCTATAATAAAATCGGCTTCGGAAGTTTCTGCGCCCGCAATAAGCGAAATACCGGGAAAGCCTGCCGTAATACCTGAGCCTAACGCAATGGCTGTAATAAAGACCGCCGCAATTTTTTTTAACCGCATAGTTCATTCTCCTTTAATTTTAATTGAATATATTTCCATTGTTTATTATACAGCAGTTTCAGGAAAAATGCAATAAATATTTTTGACGGATCGCTTTTACAGCCGCTTTTCAGTATACGACTCATTTGCATTTGTTTCACTTATTTTTACGAAATGTTTACAATAATTAGGCGTGTACATACAAAAGAAATTGTTGACAAAAACGGAGCGCTGTGGTATAATTTACTGTAGTTATATATATTCGGCCGAACCGCGGCTGACAGCATTTTATGAAAGCAGGTTGTTGCAATGAACATAAAGGAATTTTACGGTTCTATCGGCGAGGACTTTAACGACGTTATCGGCAGGCTCAGGGCTGAAAGCAGGGTCTGCAAATATGTTCTGAAGTTCCCGGAGGATAAAAGCTTTGACAATCTTCTCAGTTCAATGAAAGAAAAAAATTATGCGGAAGCTTTCAGGGCGGCGCATACTATTAAAGGTACTTGTCTCAACCTCAGCTTTAACAGCTTTGCCGCCATAGCTTCGGATATCACGGAAAAGCTCAGAAATTTTGAAGATACAGCAGCTATCGAGTCTGATACCGAGCTTGACGGTCTTATCGGCGCGTTAGCGGAAAAATACCGGAAGATAATTTCCGGAATTAAAGAAATTGACGTTCCCGAACAGTGATATAGATTTTTATAAAGCAACAAAGCAACGGTTTCCAATTTTTTGAAAAGGAGAGTTCAAAGTGAGTGGAGAAAATTTTGCGGCAGATCACGGCAAACAGAAAGTCCTGATCGTTGACGATTCCGAAATGAACCGCTGTATGCTGGCGGATATCCTTGAGGACGATTATGAGATAATTCAGGCTGAAAACGGCGTGGAAGCTGTGGCTATACTGAAAGAAAGACATTTTGAGATCGCGCTTGTAATGCTTGATATGGTCATGCCTGAAATGGACGGTCTTGAAGTTCTGGAGGTCATGAACAAGCAGCGCTGGATCGACAATATCCCCGTTATAATGATCTCCGTCGAAAGCTCGGCGGGATATATTGAACGCGCTTATGATTACGGCGTTACCGATTACATAAAGCGTCCTTTTGACGCATTTTCCGTGCGCCGCCGCGTTATTAACACCATTATGCTTTACGCTAATCAGAAAAAGCTGGTGGGTCTTGTTGCAGATCAGATCTACGAAAAGGAAAAAAGCACCAATCTGATGATCAATATCCTCAGCCATATCGTAGAGTTCAGAAACGGCGAAAGTGGTCTGCACGTTATCCATGTTCAGAACATCACAAGGACTATTCTTGAAAAATATGCCGAAAAATATAAGGATTCGGGACTTACTGAATCAATTATCTCCACTATCAGTCTTGCTTCCTCGCTCCATGATATAGGAAAAATTTCCATTCCTGAAAGTATCCTCAACAAGCCCGGCAGGCTGACCGACGAGGAATTTGCAATAATGAAGACCCACTCCAGCGTTGGAGCGTCTATGCTTGAAAGTCTTTCGTTCGGTTCGGGAGACCCGCTTATAAAAACAGCTTACGAGATCAGCCGCTGGCACCACGAGCGCCACGACGGAAGAGGCTATCCAGACAGACTTGAGGGAGATCAGATTCCCCTTTCGGCTCAGGCTGTATCCGTTGCGGACGTTTATGACGCACTTACAAGCGAGCGCGTTTACAAAAAGGCGTTTACCCATGAAAAGGCTATGGAAATGATCCTCGGAGGAGAGTGCGGAACTTTCAATCCAAGGATACTTGAATGCCTTAAAGAGACCGCGGACGTTCTCAAGGAAAACCTCAACCTTACGACCTCCGAACACCTGAGCCCCCGCGGAATTCAGAATATTACCGAGGAAATCCTCAAGAACAACGATCTTGACGTTGCGGGACAGACTCTCAACAGCCTTGAAAATGAGATAGCCAAGCACAGGTTCCTTGAATCCATTTCAAGAGAGATACAGTTCGAGTACAGCAGCGACCCGTCAATGCTTACGCTTTCAGAGTGCGGAGCCGAAAAGCTGGGACTTACCGAAACTATTTCCGATCCGAAAAACGATGAAAGTCTTAAAGCTGTTATTTCGGAAAAATGTCTCGGAGAGCTTGCCGAAGCGGTTAGAAAAACTACTTTTGAACAGCCTGTCACCGAGTATGAATGCGATATGACTTTCGGCGGAGAGACAAAGCGCTGCAAAGTGGTCTGCCTTTCCATTTGGTCGGACGACGACCACAGCCGCCGCGACGGTATTGTCGGCAAGGTTTTTGAAGCTTAATGATTCTGATAAAATTAAAATGGTACGCTTAACAACAAAAGCGTACCATTTTTGTTATCCTTTCACTGCTCCCGCAATAAC
Organism: uncultured Oscillospiraceae bacterium; assembly: GCA_910584715.1. Lineage (GTDB taxonomy): Bacteria > Bacillota > Clostridia > Oscillospirales > Ruminococcaceae > RGIG8773. The sequence continues at coordinate 32,734 of CAJUAN010000024.1, read as the reverse complement.
TCCCTCAATGATATATCTTTGACAGAAAAGATAAAACACGATTATGGGAAGAATTGCAAGCACCAGCATTGCCATAAAGCCGCCCCAGTTTACCGCGCCGTACGCGCCCTGCATGGCAATCTGAATGGCTACCGGCAGGGTTTTGTTTCCCGTGCCGAGAATAAGATACGGCAGCAGATAGTCGTTCCATATCCACATGGCATTCAGTATGGTAACGGTAATTGCCGTGGGTTTGAGTATCGGAAACACTATCATAAAAAATTTTTGTACGGGATTGCAGCCGTCTATTTCCGCGGCCTCTTCAAGCTCCAGAGGAATGCTTTTCACAAAGCCGCTGAGCATGAAAACCGACAGTCCCGCTCCGAATCCGAGGTAAACAAAGATTATTCCCACGGGATTGTTGAATCTCAGCTTTGTTACCACAAAGGTCATGGTATACATTACCATCTGAAAGGGTACTATCATGCTGAACAGAAAGGTGTTATAGATGATCCTGCTGACGGCTGACTTTACGCGGACAAGGTACCATGCCGTCATTGAGGTGAGCAGCGCGAGGACAAGCACCGACAGTACCGTAATGAAAAGCGATCTGCCGAAAGCGCCGGCTATGCCCGCGCTTTTTACGCCGCTGACATAGTTTTCAAAGCCCGCAAATGTTTCCTTTGTGGGAAGCTTAAAGGGGCTTCCCATAATGCTGAACTTTGTTTTGAACGAATTCAGGAACACTATAAGAATCGGGAACAAAAACAGCGCGGCAAGCAGTATCAATACTACAAACAACAGGGTGTTGAGCCGCCTTTTCCGCGAAAGCTCCATCAGCTTTCCACCTCCCTGCTGCTCGTTATTTTAAGCTGTGCAAAGGCTATCAGCGCAACTATCAGGAAAAATATTACAGCCTTTGCCTGTCCTACGCCCTGCCAGCCTGCGCGTCCGTAAAAGGTGTTGTAGATGTCAAGTGCGAGCATGGCGGTCTTTCGCGCGGGAGCTCCCGCGGTAAGGGCGAGGTTCTGGTCGAACAGCTTGAACGAATTGGTGAGAGTCAGAAAAGTGCAAATGGTTATTGATGACATAAGCATTGGCACGGTAACGTTTTTCAGCGTCTGGAAACGGGTCGCGCCGTCTATTTCCGCCGCCTCGTGAAGATCACGCGGAATGTTCTGCAAGCCCGCTATATAGATTACCATCATATAGCCGATAAGCTGCCAGTTGGTGAGCACCACAAGTCCCCAGAAGCCGTATTTTGCGCTGTAGCTGATGTCCACTCCGAAGTTAGCTAATACGCCGTTTATGATGAGGTTCCAGATATAACCGAGAACAATGCCTCCGATAAGGTTGGGCATGAAGAAGATAGTGCGGAAAACGTTTTTTCCGCGTACTGCGCTTGTCAGAGCAAGAGCCAGCAAAAACGCAAACAGGTTAACGGTAATTACCGAAACCACGGTAAACAGGGACGTGAAGCCAAGCGCGCGGAGAAAATCGCTGTTGCTGAAAGCCTTGACGTAATTACCGAAGCCGATCCATTCCGCGTTGGAAACAGTGGTGAATTTATTGAACGACAGGTAAATTCCCATTATAAAGGGTACTATAAAAAATGCCGCGAACGCCGCAAGCGTGGGAAGCACAAACAGCGGGAAGTATTTTTTTATTGTTATCAGTCCTTTCCGACGGCGGAAATCATTTTCCTTTCGCGTTTCCGTATTTCCGTTATATTTGCAAACCGCATATTACTGTTCCAGATTTGCGCTTTCGGTTTTCCAGCTTGATCTTACAGCGTCCTCCACGTCCTGCCACTCAAGGCTTCCCTGAGCATACTGGAGCAGAGCCGCGCCGAAATCGTCCTTGAAGTTCTGGCTTGGGAATAACGTGAAATTCCAGGGTATATTTTGTATGCCGTCCTCGTCCATCCAGTCAAGGACTTCATGGGTAAGCGGGTCTTCGGGTCTTTCGGAGTCGTTAAAGGTGTCAAATGGAGCGATAAAGCCAAGGCTTCCTGTAACGTAGCCCTTGCCGCTTTCACTGGAATTGAGCCAATAAAGGAAATCGGCGGCGTCCTTTTGCAAGGCTTCGTCTGCCTGGGAATTGATGCAGAAAAAGTTTTCCGTACCGATGCAAAGCCCCTGGTTTTCCTCGCCGTCCATTCCGGTGTAGATGGGAAGATACTTGATATTGTCGGCGGTAACAACGTTTCCGCTTATGCCGTTTATCTGGCTCCACGCCCAGTTTCCGTTCTGTACCATTGCGCACTCGCCGAGAGCGAATTCCGCCATTGATTCGTCGGTTATCTTCGAGCCGAGTACCTTTCTGTCAACGGTGGAATTATTGATATATAGGTCGAAAATATTCCTGAAATTCTGACCGTACTGAAAAGAAATTTCCTTTGTACCGTCTCCGGTAAGATCGACGCTGTTGTTTTTGAACTCATAGTAAATGGGCACGTTTGCAAGGTGAGTCTGCCAGCGCCAGTCGTCGCCGGGCTTCAGAGAAGTGCTTGCAAATACGCCCTTAATTCCCAAAGCGTCTCTTTTGGACTGCATATCTTCGACTACCGCTTTAAGGTCGGCAAAGTTTTTTATATCGTCCGTGTCGTCAAAGGAAACGGCTTTGTCGGGCATATCAAAATACTTTTCCATAATTTCATCGTTATAGATGATCCCGTACCCCTCAACGGCATATGGGATACCGTAGGCTTTTCCGTCAACGGTGAGAGCCATGCTCTTATCGGTGAGGTGGGCGTAAAGCTCCGTGCCGGACAGGTCGGCGCAGTAGTCTTTCCAGTTGGCGTACCCCCGGGGGCCGTTTACCTGAAAGATAGTGGGAGCCTCACTGGTAGCCATTTTAGCGCTCAGGGTCTGCTCATAGGTGTTGTTTGCGGCAGTTTCCACAATGACTGTCTTGCCTGTTTCCTCTTTGTATTTTGCGGCTATTTCCTCGTATGCGGTAGCTATTTCCGGTTTGAAGTTAAGGAAACGCACCGCGGCTGATTTCCCGTTTCCGTTTTCATTTCCGCCGGTTCCTCCCGCGGAATCGTCTCCTCCGCAGGCGGCAAAAATAAACGGCGCGGCAATTGCCGCCGAAAGAATGAACCCAAGCTGCTTTTTCATATTTATCAATCCTTTCAGAATATCAGGCAGTACCGCATAATATCCGCGAGCCGCCTTGTGTTTTGTTTTGATATAGTATTTTCAAAAAATGTGCAGGTTATTCATTATTTTAAATACAAAAAGGGCGTTTGCAAAAAACGCAAACGCCGGATAATATATAGTATTTTTGAAACTCTATGTAACGTTATTCCCCGTTGTGTCTGTATCTGTGAAAGCTTTTTTCACGGAAATCTATTTCCCATGTAATTACCATTTTGTGATTACGGGTCATTTTTACCGCGCTGTACAGAAAATCCAGAACCATTACCGTCATAAGAATAACGCCGAAAATAAACGTACGGACGGGTTCCGTCTGTGAAAGCGCATTCATGATACGCTCAAAGAAGCAGTCCATGAACGTAACAATAACTACTGTAAAACCGATACTCGTAGGCACAGAGGTATACCTTGTGATATGCATGGGGATTTTTGTGTAATCCCATAAAACTATATGACATACCTTTTCAACAATCTTCCCGAGAATTATCTCGCCCACAGAGACCAAAACGAATGTGAGAATACAATATGCCGCAAATTTTGATACGGGACCGCTTTCCGAGGGTACGCCAAAAATTCTCAGGTTGCTTGGAGTTCCAAGAACAAAGTAGAATCCCATTACCGCAACGCCATAACCCAGCAAGAATGGTGCGTGCATATTTCTGTTGTCCATATAGCCTTTTCTTGCAGTAAGCCAGATATTTTCCAGCAGAAAACCGAGAAAGGAAATAAACGCCGTCATTATGAGCACAGAACCCGATCCATAATTCATATCCTGAAAAATACTCATTTTATCACTCCTTTAAGCCCCCTTTTTGCATATTTTCCCCTTATTAAAAGCATAACATAGTTTTCGGCGCGTTTCAATAGACAAAACTCGGATTTTGTCAAACACGCAGAGATTTTGTTTGCTTAAATCGGTTGGTACTATAAATTTATGTTTATCTTTGTATTTTAAATTGACGTTAAACGCGAAACATCGAAATCCTTATCAATTGTCCACCCAGTTTTCCCGTTTACGCTTTACTTTCATACGTACTTCATAAGGCTGACCATATTGTGTTTCGGCTCTGACCTTTGCAGGAGTTAATTTCAGGCTTTTTCTTACTTCATTGATAAGCATTTCCATGTTATCAATATTATAACTAAAGCGCTTTTGAGGTTTCATAGGGGCGCATCCCCCTGCCGACTATGCTTATAATATTGCCTTACCGGCGGGGTAATAACACTAATGCGCTTAACATAAATCTATCTAACAGGAATTGATTTCCGCGGAAAAATTTGTTGACGGATAAGAAAAAATTTTCCCCGGGGTATTGAAAAATTATTGAAAATGGGGTAAAATTATTACAGATAAACTTTAAGAAAGGACTGATCTTTCATGAGTACAATTCTTGTCACCGGCGGAGCGGGATTTATCGGAAGCCACACCTGCGTAGAGCTTCTTAATGCAGGTCACGACATTGTTGTTATGGACAATTTTTCTAATTCCAAGCCCGAAGCGCTTAACCGTATCAAAACCATTACCGGAAAAAATTTCAAATTTTACGAAACAGACATTCTCGATTATGAGGGTACTCTGAAAATTTTCAAAGAGAACACTATCGACGCCGTTATCCATTTTGCGGGACTCAAAGCTGTGGGAGAATCCTGCGAAAAGCCTGTTGAGTACTATTACAACAACATTTCGGGAACTATCGAGCTTATTAAAGCAATGCGCGACGGCGGCTGCAAGAACATTGTATTTTCCTCCAGCGCAACGGTTTACGGCATGAACAACCCTGTACCCTATATTGAGACCTATTCCACCTCAGCCACAAACCCTTATGGCTGGACAAAGGTCATGATCGAGCAGATACTTACAGATACCGCAAAAGCCGACGCCGACTGGAGCGTTGTTCTGCTTAGATACTTTAACCCCATAGGAGCTCACGAGAGCGGTCTTTTAGGCGAAGATCCCAATGGTATACCAAATAACCTCCTGCCTTATGTTGCACAGGTTGCTTCAGGAAAGCTTCCCTGCCTCAGCGTATACGGAAACGATTATGATACCCCAGACGGAACGGGAGTCCGCGACTATATCCATGTTGTTGATCTTGCAAAGGGACACCTCTGCGCTGTTGACTATGCTCTGAAGCACAAGGGTACCGAAGCGGTAAACCTGGGTACGGGCAAAGGCACAAGCGTATTGGAGGTAGTCAAGGCATTTGAGGAGGCTTCGGGCAGAAAGGTCAACTACAAGATCGCACCCCGCCGCGCGGGAGACATTGCCACCTGCTATGCCAATACCGACAAGGCAAAGGCTTTATTCGGCTGGGAAGCTAAGGCGGATATTGCTCAGATGTGCCGCGACGGCTGGAACTTCACAGAAAAAAATCCCGACGGAATAAAATAAAACGTAAAAACAGCGCGGTATCCCAACACTGGAATACCGCGCTTTTGTTTTGTACCCCTTATTTGCCGAATTTTCCAAGCAAACCGCCGACCTTGTCCTTAACGCCGTCAACGGAAATTTTTGCCTTGATACCGTCAATCACCTTGTTGATCTGGTCGTCGGGCAAGTCAACGCCGATGACATTTTCAACAGCTTTTACGGGATCGGTCTTGAACTCGTCGGCAAAGCTCTTGTCGCTTTTGATCTTATTTACGAGCTCTTCGATTTTTGCTTTGATATCCATAAAATCAACCTCTTTTCTTTTTAAAATACATATTAGTGCAGAAATACGAAAAAACCGTCTCCGCATTTAACTGCGGAGACGATCCTGACCACGGGAAATTTCCCCGCTGGTGCGCTGCAAGGGACTCGAACCCCTGACCTACTGGTTCGTAGCCAGTCACTCTATCCAGCTGAGCTAGCAACGCGCTGATAAATCAAACAATTTAATCAACGCATATTATTATATCACGTCTTTCAGGTATTGTCAAGCATTTTTGAAAAATTTTTCCGCTGGAAATGTAGTATTACAGCAGCAAAAGATCAACAAACCCACTATGAATACTGTAACACAAACTACCGCCAAGCTATAATTGATGGAAAACCTTGGCTTTAAAAAATACGGTAAGTATGGCTATTATAAAAATAAACCAGTTTTTCGTGCAAACTTTATTTCTAAGCTGAATTATCGTCTCGGGAACAAAATATATTGTCATCACTGTAGACGGCGGCATGGGTAAAGGCTCCCCATCTGAATGGCTCTCGCCATTCATCACCCCTTTCTCCGCTTTTGAACATAAGGAGTTTCACACCCTGCGGGTCTCCATTTCGGGAATTGAGCTGCGACAAAGACGCTCACCCCATAGTTCCCCGCAAGCTGTACTCAGCTTGACCAGCTAATCTGTGACAAATCAAATACATTAGTGAGTTAAACATAAATTCATCTAATCGTGATTGATTTCTGCGCCTCCTATTCACCACCAAGTCTTGACAATTACCGTCTTTGTGGTATAATTATTTTATATGATGTTATTCGAAGACTGCGCCTGCAAGCTTCAGCCGCAGGTCACGGAAAGGAATCTGTTATTTATGAATTACGCCGAAACACTGGGAGCCAACGCAAAAGCCTGCGAAAAAGCCCTGCGCTGCGCTTCGACCGAACAAAAAAACAAGGCTCTTGCAGCAATAAAATCAGCTCTTACGGAAAATACCGAAAAAATTCTCTCCGCTAACAAAGCCGACCTTGAAGCAGCCGAAAAGAACGGTATGTCTGCGGCAATGCAGGATAGGCTCAGGCTTACCCCAGAAAGGATATCGGGCATCGCCGCAGGCGTTGAGGACGTCATAAAGCTTGACGACCCTGTAGGTCTTACGGAAAGCGGTTCGGTTCGTCCAAACGGAATGAGGATAACAAAAGTAAGAGTGCCAATGGGTGTCATCGGCATTATATACGAGTCCCGCCCCAACGTTACGGCGGACGCTGCCGTGCTGTGCCTTAAAGCCGGAAACGCGGTAATTCTTCGCGGCGGCAAGGAAGCCTATAACTCAAACAAATGCCTTTGCGATATAATGAGAAACGCAATAGCTTCGGCGGGATTTCCGAAAGACCTCATACAATTTGTGGACGACACTACCCGCGAAGTGACAACTCAGTTAATGAAATGCACGGGGTATCTTGACGTGCTTATCCCGAGGGGCGGCGCAGGACTTATCCGCGCGGTCAAAGAGAACGCCTCCGTACCCGTTATTGAAACCGGCGTTGGAAACTGCCATGTTTTTGCGGACGAAACTGCCGACCTAAAAATGGCGGTCAATATCGTTGACAACGGCAAGACCCAGCGTCCTTCGGTGTGCAATGCTATAGAATCCCTGCTTGTACACGAAAATATTGCGGAAAAGTTCCTGCCTATGGTAAAAGAACGTCTTGACAAGCATAACGTTGAAATACGAGGCTGCGCTAAGACCGCCGCAATACTGGGAGACTGCGTTGTTCCCGCGACAGAGGAGGACTATGCGACAGAATTTTTAGACTATATCATTTCCGTAAAGATCGTAAAGGATATTGACGAAGCTGTCGCCCATATAGGAAAATACTCTACCGGTCACAGCGAATGCATTGTTACAAACAGCCTTGCAAACGCGGAAAAATTCAAGAATGAAATAGACGCGGCGGCAGTGTACGTTAACGCTTCCACCCGCTTCACGGACGGCGGCATGTTCGGCTTCGGAGCGGAGATAGGAATTTCCACCCAGAAGCTTCATGCAAGAGGTCCCATGGGACTGCGGGAGCTGACCTCGGTGAAATATCTTATTGACGGCAGCGGACAGATACGATGAAAGGAAAACAGCAATGAGCAATGATAAAAAAGACTTTTTTGACTATGACAGCTATGTAAACAAAAAAACTGGAAACGGAAAAAGCGGAAAATCCGGCAAAAAGAACGGAAAAAAAGCTGTTCAGGATAAGCAGGATAAACGGAACGAGCAGAAGCCTCCGAAGTTTGTTCCTGCGGACGAAAAGGACAGGGAGTCCGCAAAAAAGACGGCAAAGAAGCAGGACAAGGACTCAATTGAAAACATCAAGCGTATGCTTGACGAGGCTCTTGACGAGAGCCAGGAGGATATGGCGGAATTCACCGAGGAAATAGAAGTCCCCGACGCGCCGGTGTCAAACCCAGAAGGACTGCGCAGAAAGCTGTATTTCCTGTTCGGTATTGTTATATCCCTGCTTGCAATAGTCGGACTTTACTCCACAGTGGTGTTTACGGTGGACGTGGTAAAGGATTTCGCCGACAATACCCAGCAGAAAAACGAGTTCGCGCGGTTCGTGTACCCCATAGTTATATGCGATCCTGCGCCTTTTAACCAGACGGTAAAGCTCCGCAGCGAGACGCTGATAACGGCAGCGCTTTGGGATATTATCCTGTACGAGGATAAATCCAAGTACGAAGCGGATTTTGACATGATAATCGTACCGGAACTGGACGTGGAACAGCACGGTACAAAGCTTTTCGGTACGGGTCTGAGCTTCGAGCACCAGTCCATAATAGGCGTGGAGGTACAGTTTTATTACGACGAGTCGATAAAATCCTACAGGATACCGTCTAACCCCAAGCATTTCACCTATTCGCCCTATATTGAGGACATGACCCGCGTGGGCGAGCGGTACACCCTTACGGTAGGGTACGTTTCTCCTACGCCCGCGTGGCTGACTCTTACTTCGGAAGAAGAGCCAAGTCCCGAAAAATACGTAGAATACGTAGTATCGAAGCGCGGAAACGAAATGACCCTTGTTGCTATCCAGGAGTCGGACAAAAAGGTTGAGTCGCCTCACGGACTGTAATTCACAGTTTGCCGCGAACGTCGTAAATGCATTTTTGAAAGAGGTAACGCCATGAAAAAATACACCATAATAGGCGGCGTGAACGGCGCGGGAAAAAGCAGTCTTACAGGAGTTTTATGCGGGAGTACCGCAACGGCAATATTATTGTGCCGGACAGATATGCTCCCGATTGGATAGCCGAGCTGAAGCGGTTCACGGAGAATGCGTAAGCTTTACTTGATTTTCAGGTCGTTGTTTAAATCCGTAAAATCGTCTATCATAATATCAAGACTGCGCGCGTGATTTTCGGAAACTTCTGCCATCAAGCCAAAAAAATGCTGAACATTTTCAAACATAACTTCGTATTGGTCAAGGCTGTAAGCGCCTGCGTGAATAAGCATCATTACTTCGGTTAAAGCTTTTGCTGTCTCGGCTTCGTTTTCCAGTTTGTTTCTTATATCATCTAAATTATTTTTCATGGTTGATTTTCCTTTCTTTTTTAAGATGATTTAATTATACACCAACATTTAGTCTATGTATATTGACATTATGCACGAAAATAAAGTGTATATATTTTATATTTTGAATATAAGGTGGTGCAAATATGCCAATAAAGTATAAAATTGACGTTATAGCGGCTTTAAAGGCAGCAGGGTATTCAACATATAGAATAAGAAAAGAAAAAATCATAAGCCAAAGTACCCTGCAAAAATTTCGTAACGGCGAAATTGTTAATGCAGATAACATGGCACTTATATGTAAGCTGCTGAAATGTCAACCGGGCGATATTATTGAATATGTCGAAACCGATGATATGTAGGGGCGGGGTCTCCCCGCCCGCAGTACTCAATGATTGCGGCATGACCACGGGACGGGAAACCCGTCCCCTACAAGATGTAAATAATTTTGGGATTGATTTAATTATACTATAACGCTATCTTTATATCAATAGGCAAAACGCACAAACATATAGAGCTATCGTTATATAATATTTATATAGATATCGTTATATTAATATTATATAATAGATATGTGGAGGTAATGCAATGGCGGTAACCAAAGCCCAACAGGCAGCTACTAAAAAATTTGAAGATAAAAATTACGATAAAGTTTTGCTTCGACTTCGTAAGGATACGCTTTCCAAAGAGACTGTGCAGGCGGCTGCCAAAAATGCGGGAGAAAGCTTAAACGCTTATATTACAGGTGCGATAAGCAATCGAATTAAACAAGAGAGCATTACTGACGATAATACAGATAGCACAGAATAACTGCCAACTTTGTTTCTTATGTCATCTAAAATTTTTTTCACGGTGAATTTTCCTTTCGTTTTGGATTGATTTAATTATAGCACGTTATAACAGGAACTTCTATTAGCAATATAAACGAAGTTGTAACGTGAATTTTGTGCATTTTTTCACGTTACAACCAAATGCAACAATGATATAATACAATTGGAGGTAAACATAAATGGCTGTATCTAAAGCAAAAATGGACTCAAATAAAAAGTATGACAAATCCCATTTTAAATACCAGTCGGTAAAATTAAAAATATCAGAATACGAAATGCTGAAAGAGGCGTTAGAGGTCTCAAATGAGCCGATGAACACCTTTTTAAGAACGGCTATAATGAAAAGGGTTGAAGAATTTATTGAACCTACCGACGAAAATACGGAAAACAAACAATAAATAGAAATTTAACAGGAGGTAATCATATGTCAAGCGAAATCAGAGACGTAAACCTTTGGGAAAGCGGCGAGACCAAAATACAGTGGGTAAAGGCAAATATGCCCCTGCTCCGCGGTATCGAGGAGGAATTTGCCGCCGAAAAGCCCTTTGCGGGTATTAAGGTCGCCCTTTCCGTTCACCTTGAAGCGAAAACCGCGTATCTGTGCCGCGTTCTGGCGGCGGGCGGCGCGGAAATGTACATCACCGGCAGCAATCCCCTTTCCACTCAGGACGACGTTGCGGCGGCTCTCGTTCACGGCGGTCTGAACGTTTTCGCCTGGTACGGCGCCACCGAGGAGGAGTACCACCGCCATACCTCACGCGTTATTGAGGCGGGTCCCAACATCATCATCGACGACGGCGGCGACCTTGTGAACCTTATTCACAACGAGTACCCCGAAAAAATCGCGGACGTTATCGGCGGCTGCGAGGAGACCACCACGGGCATTATCCGTCTCATAGCCATGGCTAAGGAGAACAAGCTTCAGTTCCCCATGGTTCTGGTAAACAACGCCGACTGCAAGCACCTGTTCGACAACCGCTACGGCACCGGTCAGTCCGTCTGGGACGGTATCAACCGTACCACAAACCTTATCGTTGCGGGCAAAAATGTTGTGGTCGCGGGCTACGGCTGGTGCGGAAAGGGAGTCGCCATGCGTGCAAAGGGTCTGGGCGCTGAGGTAATTGTTACCGAGATAGACCCCATAAAGGCAATGGAGGCTGTTATGGACGGCTTCAAGGTCATGAAAATGACCGAGGCGGCTAAGGTCGGGGACTTTTTTGTAACCGTTACCGGCTGCCGCGACGTTGTTACCGAGGAAAGCTTTAACGTGATGAAGAACGGCGCGATATGCTGCAACGCGGGTCACTTCGACGTTGAGGTGGACGTTGCCACACTGAAAAAGATTGCCGTTGAGACAAAGACCGCACGGAACAATATTCAGGGCTACAAGCTGAAAAACGGAAACTGGATATACGTTATCGCCGAGGGACGGCTGGTAAACCTTGCCGCTGGAGACGGTCACCCTGCTGAGATAATGGACATGAGCTTTGCGATACAGGCACTGTCCGCTCTGCACCTTGTTAAGAACAGGGGCAGGCTTACAGAGAAAATTATAGACGTTCCAAAGTACATCGACCGCGAAGTCGCGGAAAGAAAGATCCGCTACTGGGGCATGGAGATAGACAAACTCACCGACGTTCAGGAGAAATACCTCAACAGCTGGGAAGCGTAGTCCCGCAAACGGCGCAAACCGCCTAAAACAGGGATTTGTCCAAAACGGAAATGAAAAATATTTGCGGAAATAGCTCTCGGAGATCGGAAATTTTGCCGATTTCCGAGTTTTTTTGCCAAATCAATTGCAAATTCCAAACCAATGTGGTATAATGAATTATACATGAATTTTTGCGGAGAGGAACTTTTAGAATGGATAACAGCATCGTCAGGTTTGCCGTTTACGATAATACAAATTTTTACAAGATAGAGCTGTCGAGAACGCTTCTGCACTTTACCGAGTTTGACTTTACCTATTTTTGGGAACAGTGTATAGAGGCGGGCAAAGCTGCGCGCAAAACCGGAAGACTTCCCCAGAATATCGTTACCGGCGCAAAGGCAGCGGTTGGACGCGCTCACCCCTACATCGAGGCGTGCATCGGCACAGACTATTCCGAAATAGTTCTGGACTGCATTATCGAGTATATCTGCCACAGCGAAAGAATAGGTCTGGAGGAACTGTGGGCAAGGTGCATTTCTCCGAAAAATCCGTATGAAGAAGCAATTTTCAGGCGTATTTCCGAGTACAAGGCAAACCGCGCCATGAACCGCTGGACGAGCATTGTCCGCTTGCAGGAGTACGCAAAAAATAAAATGACCTTTATTTTCGATACCGACGATATCGGCACAATACTAAGCGACGACACCGTCCGTGCAAGAAAGGAATATTTCGATCTTGCCCTTTCGGTGGCGGCAAACGAGCTTGGCTGTTCGGGAAATCTTCTTCCGTCGGTAAAGCTTCTGACTCCCGCAACGCTGCCAAATTCGGCTTTCGTGGTTGGAAAGGTCTCGAAATCCATTTACCGCCGTTTTGCCGATGAGCTTGCCGAGGGCAGGGATCTGTCCGCAATGGAAAAGCGGGACTGCTCAAAAATACGGGATCAGCTTGCTATGGAGGCATACTCCTACGTCAAGGGCATGACCCGTCCAAACGAAATAGAAATGAATTTCGCTCTTGAAGCGATCAGGGAAAATCCTGCCGAGATATACTATCCCGACAGCTTAAAGGCAACTATTGACCTTGAGTTCGAGCTTATGGTGCGTGATAAAATATATATGCGCAAATGCGAAAACTGCGGAAGATTTTTTACAGCTCTTGACGACAACACCCGCTGCGACAGGGTTAACAGCTCCGGAAAAACCTGCCGCCGCCAATACGAGGAGCTTGTGGAAAGCATTTCCGCAAAAGCCGGAGGAGCAAGAGACGGACAGGGAGCGGTTTCCCAAACGGAAGGAAATGCTTACGCAGAAAATACGGAAACGGCAAATATCACGGAAATATCCCCTGTTTCCTCTCTGATTCCGCCGCCCGAAGTGCGCGAGCCCGTAGCCGTTCCGAAAGAAACGGAAAAACGCGCACAGAAGCTTTACAACGCTCTCTACAAGCGGGTCAATAAAGGAATCGACGAAAATGAGTTCAAGGAATGGTCTCAGTATCTGTCCAATATGAAGAGAAACCTGAAGCTCGGCGAAGCTTCTTTGAAGCAATATGAGGAATTCCTCGACTATTCTGACAGGCTTTGCAGGGAAGTCAAGCTTGCAAGCAAGAACAAGACGGTTCACGCTCCCGTTGAGAAGCCCTACGATATGAGCAATCCGGTTGGAAAAACCGCAAATAATACTGAAAAAGCGGAAACGCCGGCGGAAACGGACGGAAATGATGCCGCAAATGAAATTTCCGAGGAAGAATTTGTGGAAATTGCAGAGCTTTCTGAGAAAATAGAGAAAAAACACGCGGAAAAAGCTGCCTCCGAAACCGCGCCGAAAGTCCCGCAGGTTGAGGGAACGGTGGTATCCTCCGACAATGTTAAAGTCAAACCGTTTATGCCTCAGGCTTTTGATTCGCTGTACGACGCTATGCAGGCGGGAAGCAGCGATGATGAGGACGGGGGCGAGTCCGCCAAAAAGCATGGTAAACCCGTGGAGATCAAAAAGCCAAAGTGGGAACGCCTAAGCCGCGAGGAAGCCTTCAAGGACAATGACAAGGACGAAGAGTAAACGTTCCCCATAAAACCGAAAGGAGCTGCAAAATGCTTTTTATAAATGAAGCAGCCGCGATAAACGGTCTTGCGGACACTATCATAAAGGGCGGAGTAAGCCTTTACAACGCCATGAAATACATCTATTCAATTGCCGAGGACGATTTCTACAACATCAGCATTAAGGACGCTTTCAAGGTGGTGCTCAACAATATCACCGACACTGACTGCTTGCAGGGTCTGGGTCTGCACATAGACGGACGTACCTGCGCCGAAATGCAGAGCGAGGCGTACAACCATGTCTTATCGCTTATGGTTTACTCACTGGCAGTGAGGATACCCACCCTGAAAAACGTTAAGATAAACGATGAAAATATGACCGACGATCAGCTTTACCGACTCTATAATGCGGTAATGGAAAAGGGTGCGGAAAACTACAAGGATATGATATCCGAAACGTTTCTGGAAACCAAGTACCTTGTGAGAAAGGGTAAAAAACTTCAGCCCTTTACCGCGGACTGGTACAAGACATACATCTATACCAACGTTCCCGAACTGGCGGAAATAACCAATAAAAATATGTTTCTGCTGGGCTTTGCGGACGTGCTTTTCGCCATGTTCTACTCCTGTCTTGAAGAAGAAATACGAAACAAGATGACGGAGTACACCGCCGACAATCTTTCCGAAGTTGAGGGGAAATAGCTATGAGACCTATCTATTTATGCGGCTTTATGGGCTGCGGAAAAACTACTGCCGGGAAGCTTCTTGCGGAAAAACTCGGCTGCGGATTTTACGATATGGACGACTATATCACAGAAAAAGAGAAAATGGAAATACCCCGTATATTTGCGGAAAAGGGAGAAAAATATTTCCGTGAGGCGGAAACGGAAGCAATCCGCGAGCTTGCGGAAAAAAGCGGAGTTATTGCCTGCGGCGGCGGCGCGATGTTGAAAAAGGAAAATGCAGCTATCGCTTCCGCAGCTGGAACAGTTGTCTATATAGACGTTCCTTTCGAGACCTGCTATTCACGCATTTCCGGAGACAAGAACCGGCCTATAGTTATGAACAACACCAAAGAGGAGCTTGAAATAATTTATGACGGCAGGGCTCCCGTATACAGCGGAAACGCTGCATTAACAATAAGCGGCAGCGGCTCCCCGGAGGAAATTGCTGACAGGATAATTTCCGCAGTAAATTAAACAAAAAATCAAAGCAAAACACGTACTTCATGCGTGTAACGCAACATTGTTACCAAACAAAATATATCCTCCTGATGTCCTATGATTCCATAGAGCATATGTACAGCTGCGCAGCTGTGAGTTGAGTTTCCTACTCCCAAAAACACTCTGCCATACATGGGCTTTAGCGGTTACCTGCGTTAGCGACATAGGTAAACCGCAGTTTTTCCGCTGAATATGAATTAAAGTGTTCAATGCTTTAACAGCACTAAATAAACTCATACAAAGATTGTTCTGAACGGCAATCACCGACTGCGGGAATTATAATAAAAAGGAAAGGCTGCATAACCGCAGTCTTTCCTTTTTACGCTTTATTCCGCGTCCTGCAAAGCGTCGTAACCGCTTTCTCCCGTGCGTACTCTTACAACGTCCTCAATGTCGGTGACAAAAATCTTTCCATCGCCTATATGTCCGGTATAGAGAGCCTTTCTTGCAGCCTCGACTACCGTCTCAACAGGAACTTTTGATACTACCACCTCTACCTTTACCTTCGGCAGAAGAGTGGCTTCAACGGGTACTCCGCGGTATCTTTCTCCCGCACCCTTCTGGGTTCCGCAGCCAAGCACCTGAGTTACGGTAAATCCTGTTACGCCCACGGCGCTCAGCTCACGTTTAAGTTCCTCGAATTTGTTCTGCTTGCACACAACGGAAATCCTTGTGTACTTGTTTTTCTCGGTACTGCTGCGTTCGATGTGCGGTCTTTCCGAAACGGTAAGCTCAGCCGCAGCGGGTATGGGAGCGGTCTCCTCGGTGGTCTCGCCCGTAAATACGGAAATAGCGTTTGTGTTGAGTACGGGCATAAAGTCCGCGTAAGACGACGCAAGACCGTGTTCGGTAACGTCCAGACCCCGGGTTTCCTCCTCAACGGAAGCGCGGAGACCGATAGTCTTTTTGATAACAAAGAAAGTAATTGTAATTGTAACAGCCGTCCATGCAGCTACCGCAAGTACCGCAAGAGCCTGCAAGCCAAGCTGACCGAAGCCGCCGCCGTAGAAAAGTCCGTTTATTTCGCAGGCGGGAGCGGTTTTCGTTGCGAAAAGTCCCACCGCAAGAGTACCCCAGATGCCGTTCATCATGTGTACCGCAACCGCGCCCACAGGGTCGTCGATGTGCAGAACGTTGTCAAGAAGCCATACGCCGAACACTACCAGAAGTCCCGAAACAACGCCAACCATTGCGGAGCCGAAGCAGTCCATAACGTCGCAGCCCGCGGTGATACCAACAAGTCCCGCCAGTGAAGCGTTAAGACACATTGAAACGTCGGGCTTGCCGTACTTTAGCCATGTGAAGATCATGCAGACAACAGTCGCAACCGCGGGAGCTACCGTCGTGGTAAGGAATATGGAACCGAGCTGCGGAAGAGAAGTCGCCGCCGCGCCGTTAAAGCCGTACCAGCCGAACCAGAGGATAAAGCAGCCCAGTGCGCCAAGCGTCAGGGAGTGTCCGGGGATAGCGTTTACCTTTGTGACCTTGCCTGTTTTCTTGTCGGTAACGAATTTGCCGATACGGGGCCCGAGGATTTTCGCGCCGATAAGAGCGGAAATACCGCCTACCATATGTATAGCGCAGGAACCCGCAAAGTCGTGGAATCCAAGCTGCGCGAGCCAGCCGCCGCCCCATATCCAATGCGCTTCAATGGGGTATATCAGCGCACTGATAACTCCCGAATAGATACAGTAGGACAGGAACTTCGTCCTCTCAGCCATTGCACCGGAAACTATAGTCGCCGTGGTAGCGCAGAAAACCATGTTGAAAACAAACGCCGACCAGTCGAAATTTTCATACGCCGTGAAAATGTCAAATCCCGGCTTGCCGATGAGTCCGACCAGATCTTCTCCGAAAAGGAGCCCGAAGCCGATAAGAATGAACATCGGCACGCCGATACAGAAGTCCATGAGGTTTTTCATGATGATGTTAGCCGCGTTTTTCGCGCGGGTGAAGCCCGTCTCCACCATTGCGAAGCCCGCCTGCATAAAGAATACCAGCGCAGCTCCGATCAGAAACCATACCGCGAAAACTTCGCTTGTTACTGCGCCCGAAATCGTGTCAAGAATATTTGCGTCCATTTTGATCCCCTCCTGAAATTATTAAAGGAAATGCAAAAACGCTGTAAGCGGACTGCCCCATTGCAATTCACTTACAGCGCCCTTGCTGTTTTCTATGGTCTTATTATATATCATCGTGAAGATTTTGTCAAGCCTTTTTTATAACTTTATGCAATATTTAAATATTAATCCTGCATATTTAATCTAATTTAGTTATTATAACGGTAAATATTGCAATTTTATTTCTTGTAAGTTGCAATATAAAGAATTATGAGCATCATATTCCCCTGAACGGGCAAAGCGTCCGCTAAGTTTAGCAGACGCTTTGTTTTGCAATTTTAAAATAAATATTATGCATTTCAAACTCAAAAGCTTATACCGGAAAGTTACCCTCCGCGCGTACTCTGTCCATTAGCTTCATTACTCCAAGCGTGTCGGACAGCGGATTCAGCGGACTTTCCTTCAAGCCCTCCGCAAGGCACCTCTGCGCCTCCAGTATCTCGTACTCATAGCCGTTGCAAAGGTGCGGAGTAACGCTTTCCTCGGCAAGCTTTCCGTTTTCATCATAGAGACGGACGGTATCCGTACAGAAATACCATGGGTCAAAAGCTATTCTTCCCTTAGTACCAACGATAACGGCGCGGTTGTCGTTCTCAATATCGAAGCCAGCAACCATGCTTGCGTAGGAATCCCCGTAGCGGAAAATTACCGACTCGTCCATATCCACGCCGTGACCGACGTTGACTGCCGCGGAAATGTCCGTCGGCTCATATCCCAAAAACGCGGTTACTAAGGTTATGGGATACACGCCCAAGTCAAGCAGCGCACCGCCGCCTAAGTCCGCGCGGAAAAGCCTGTCGTTGGGGTCGTACTCCACGGGATTGGAAAAATCCGCCCGAATTGCTTTTATATCACCTATCCTGCCGTCTGCGAACCACTCTTTTGCTTTCAAAAACGAGGGCAGACACTTTGTCCACATTGCCTCCATGAAAAAGAGATTTTTCTCCCGCGCTTCGGCTGTCAGTTCCTCAAGCTGGGAGGTGTTCATGGTTATGCTTTTTTCGCAGAGCACGTTTTTGCTGTGCTTGAAGCAAAGCTTCACATTTTCATAGTGGCAGCTCATGGGGGACGCAACGTACACTATATCAACGTTTGGGTCGTCGGCAAGCTCCTCGTAGGAGCCATAGGATTTCTCCGCGCCGTAAAGCTTTCCGAACTCGGCGGCTTTTTCGGCAGACCTTGAAGCGCAGGCGTACAGCTTTGCGCCCTCGGCAAACTGCACAGCTTTTGCAAAGGTGTGTGCGATCTTTCCTGTTGCCATGATACCCCAGTTAATAGTTTTTGACATAGAAACATCTCCTTTTCGCTGCTTAATGTATTCCATTAATAATTATTTTTCTAAATCTGCATAGGTTATAGTAATCTCATCTATTAATCCTTCCTCTGTAAAACTACAAAACAGCGATTGATCATTTGTTCTGCCCAATACAGTATCCCAACCATTTACAATACCATAATAATAACCGTCAATAAAAGGTTCTTCCATTTGCCATACTTCATCGGGTTCACCATATTTTTCTATTACATCTTGTTTAGTAGATTTTAAAGGTGTTAGTCCATCTATAGAGCTGTCATCTGCTTCAATAGTAAAATGATATATTATTCCCTTTTCTTCAGTTCCCTCGTAATAATTTTCAACACCTGCTACAAACACTTCCTCCTCATTGTAATAAATATGAGCAAAGCCAAGTCCCTCATCAAGCCATTTAGTGGTTTCACTTTCTTTCCACGTCCATCCATTTGACAAATCCTTTAATACAGTAGGAATCTCAAACGGCTGACCTTTAATGACAATATTTTTCCGAACAGTCTCAATATCAAACGTTCCATTGCTGTCTTCTGCTGCAGAATCTGCTGCCCCCGTGTCCGCTGCCTCAATATTTTCATTTTTGCAGCCCGTTAATGCCATAACTGCCATAACTGCGCATAAAGTTAATAAAACGATTTTATTTTTCATAATTATTTCTCCTTTTTGTTTTTAGCCGGACTTACGGTTTTGCCGCCTATTTGTCCCACGGATTTTTTTCGGGCGGTTTCGAAGCAGTTTATGCCGTACCATATCTGGGCAAGCAGCTTTTCCTTGGGGGTAAAGCGGAAATTGAAGTCGTCCTGCGCGGCTCCGCGTTTGTTGCCGCTGTATTTCCCGCCCATTTCAAAGTACTCAAATTCGGGGATATTAAACGCCTTTTCTTCCATTAATAATTTTTTTCTAAATCTGCATATGTTATACTTATAATTTTTACTATGCCCTCTTCTGTAAATTTAATATTTATTCTCTGTTCGTTTATTCTCCCTCCAATAGTATTGTCATCGTTTGTAGTACCATAATAATAACCGTCAATAAAAGGTTCTTCCATTTGTTTTACTTTATCCGGTTGTCCATACTTTTCAATTACTTCTTGTTTGGTGGACTTTAGCGGAATTAGCCCATCAATCGAACTGTCATCTGTTTCAATAGTTAAGTTATATATTATTCCCTTTTCTTCAGTTCCTTCGTAATAATTTTCAACACCTGCTATAAACATCTCTTCTTCATTATAATAAATAGATGCTAATCCGAGTCCTTCATCACACAATTTGGAATTTTCATTTTCTTTCCACGTCCACCCATTGGACAAATCCTTTAATACTATGGGAACCTCAAACGGCTGACCTTTAATGATAATATTCTTTCGAGCAGTTTCAATATCAAACGTTCCATTGCTGTCTTCTGCCGCAGAATCGACTGACCCTGTGTCCGCTGCCTCAATATTTTCATTTTTGCAGCCCGTTAATGCCATAACTGCCATAACTGCGCATAAAGTTAATAAAACGATTTTGTTTTTCATAATTATTTCTCCTTTTTGTTTTTAGCCGGACTTACGGTTTTGCCGACTATTTGTCCCAGGGATTTTTTTCGGGCGGTTCGCTCCATATCCCCAAATCGGGGGACAGCATTTTATGCTCCTTCAGCCAGACACGAACCTGTTCCTCGACCCAATCGCAGGCAGCACGGTAGCCCTCGCGGGTGATATCGAACTCGGCTTCGGTCACAAGCTCCGATTTATCGAAGCAGTTTATGCCGTACCATATCTGGGCAAGCAGCTTTTCCTTGGGGGTAAAGCGGAAATTGAAGTCGTCCTGCGCGGCTCCGCGTTTGTTGCCGCTGTATTTCCCGCCCATTTCAAAGTACTCAAATTCGGGGATATTAAACGCCTTTTCTTCCATAAGATCAGTCCTTACATAGTTATTGTACAAATTATACCATATTTATGGAGATATTTCAAGTACATATGACAAGAGCCGACGAAGATAATTTTTTTTAAGAATCTGCATTGTCAATAGATATGATTGCCAATAATTAAATTCTCCAAATATGGGACAATGAATTCTGGAGTACTTTGGAGTGGAGCGCTGCGGAACAGAAAAAAGCTTCAGCCTTAGGCTATTGCCGAAAGAATCTCTTGTACCGCCGTTTCACTCCTGACAAGCCGACACCTCAAAACCTTTTCCTTTTCTGAGTGCGGGACTTATTGCCTCTTGACGTTTCTTTGATTACTTATAATATTTATGAGAAATTTCTCCGAGTCGTATTTTGGTTGTGGTTAACTTATTTTACCATACCTCGGTTGGAATTTCTTTCTTTTATTAGGTCATATCATTTCATCACATACATTTTGAAAAAGTACTGTGCAAAAATATAACAAGGCTATTGACAAGCAATATTATATAATATACAATATATGTTAAAGGGGGACTTTACTATGCCAAAATCAAACGAATACGACCGGAAGCTTGCCGTGGAGATCGAAAAACGTATATCGGAAATGGAATCCGGGGACTATAAATTCCCAAAGCGTTTTGGGAAAAGGGACTATATAGTTCTCGCGGCGGTATGCGCGGTATGCCTGATACTGATAATAGCGGGAGGCTGTCTGCAATGAAAGAAAATAATAACGTTAATAACGTTAACGAACAGATAGAAAAGGAAGCCCTGTTCGGAGTTGCGCCTGTGCTTGGAAAGGAAAAGCTTTACGGTTTTCTTGACGCGGTACTGATACTGTCCGGGTACTGCATTGCGACATGGAGCTACACTCAGGGTTCTTATCTTGCCACTCTGGTAGGCTTCAAACAGCTTCTCATCGGAGCGTTCGCGGGAGCTATCCTTATGCTTGCCATATACCAGCTTCCCGTAATACTTTCGGTGCGCTACGGCATAGACATCTGGATATGGCTCAAAGCCGTTTTCGGACACAGGGGCGTTACTGTAATGACCGTTGTGATAATCCTTATAAATTTTCCGTGGTACGCAGTCTGCGCCGATCTTTTCGCCTCCTCTATGGGTAATCTTGCCGCTCTTTTCGGAGTGACTCTTCCCGATTTTGCACTGCTTGCTTTAAGGCTGCTCTGTGTTGCGATAGGTACGGCTATCGCTTACAAGGGTATAGGAGCGATAACTCACACCACAAGGATACTTGTTCCGCTGCTGCTTGCTTTGGGCGGACTTGTGGTGATAGTCGGCTTTACAAAAGTACCTTTTGACGTTATATGGAACTACAAGCCCGATGTGAGCGGATACCCCGACAGCATTGTGCCTTACATAATCTCAATAGAAGCAAACTTCGCCTTTGTAATAACCCTTGTGGGCGGAATGGGAGAAGTCCCAAGGCTTGCCAAAAAAGAAAACGCGGGCTTCTGGGCGAGCGTTATCGGACAGGGAGTTTCCGGCTCGTTTTTCGTTGTTGTGGGAGCTGTAATGGCGATAGCAATGCAGTACGTCACCGGAGAAATGATCGACGACCCCACGCTTATGCTTGCGGCGCTTTCCGTTCCGGCGCTTGCTTTAAGCTCGCTGCTGCTGGTGGCGTTTGCGAATATCGGTACTCAGGCCGTTGGTTCCTACATATACGGAGTAATGCTCAAATCCTCGTTCAAGCGCGCCGACTACCGCACGCTGATAATAATTCTTGCACTGTATGCAGGACTGCTTTGCGTATGGGGAAAGATAGTGGAGTACTTCGGTTCATTCCTGACCATAAGCGCGTGTATTTACGCTCCGCTTGCAGCTTTGCTTTTCACGGACTTTTTCTTCGTAAGAAAACAAAAGCTTGCCTTGCGCTCCGCGTTTGGACTTAATGGATATAACGCCTATAATTATACTCATGGTATAAACTGGATAGGTCTGCTCTGCGTTGCCGCGGGAGTGGCAATGTCCCTGCTGGTGTACAACCCCGTAACGGGAGAGATACACTGCATGCCCCTTTTCAGGCTCACCCCAACAGGATTTTCCTTTCTTGGAACGGGTCTGCTGTACCTGCTCCTAAGCCTTGTCCCTCCCGTAAGAAAATATCTTCTTGCGGATCGGGACGAGATAACGGTCTGATGAAAGCAGGTGCTTGAAATGAAAAACAAAAAACCCGTACTTACGCCATTTGACCGTTACCGCGTGCCGCCTAAGCAGAATCTTTTCTTTATGCCCGCCATATGGCTTTTGTGCAAAGCGATAACCGCGCGGTCGAAGCTGCGGATAAACCGCGCTAATATGAAAGGTCTGAAACCGCCGTTTCTGGTTCTGGGTACTCACCACGCCTTTATGGACTTTATCGTGTCCCCGCTGGCGGTATTCCCCTACAGGGCGAACTATGTATCCGAGCTGGAGGGCTTTGAAAACTACGGCGAGTGGCTTTACCGCCAGGCGGGTTGTCTGGGTACGCGTAAATTCGTCAACGACATAGCTCTTATAAAAAATATCAAAAAGGTAATGGAACGCAAGGGGATTTTGGTTCTGTACCCCGAAGCCCGCTATGCAAACGTGGGAACAAGCTCCGTGCTGCCGGAATCGGTGGGAAAGCTTGCCAAATACCTTGACGTTCCTCTCGTTACCCTCAATATGCGCGGGAACTATTTGCAGTCCCCCATATGGAACCTGACAAAGCGTAAGGAAGTCCTCCTGGACGCCACAATAACTCAGCTGTACACCCGCGAGGAGCTGAAAAAAGCTTCTGTTGATGAAATAAACGCTAAAATAGCAGAATTTTTAAACTATGACGAATATGAGTACCAGTACAAAATGAAAATGGCAATAACCTATCCCAAGCGGGCAGAGGGCATTGAAATGCCGCTCTACAGGTGTCCCGGCTGCGGCGCGGAGTTTGAGATGAGAACGAGCGGCGCGGAGATATCCTGCGGGAAATGCGGAGCAAAACGCATTATGACGGAGTATGGCAGAATGGTGCGTCCCGACGGCTCCGAGGACGGCTTTTCACATATTCCCGACTGGTACGAATGGGAGCGGAAATGCGTGAAAAAGGAGATAGACTGCGGCGCGTACGAGCTTAATATACGTGTGAAAATAGAGTCGCTGCCCAATGCGGTGAATTTCATTGACCTTGGCGAGGGAAAGCTTATACACAATGAAAGCGGCTTCAAGCTGATATTCAAAGATTACGGCGATACGGATGAAAAAACGCTTTCTTTTGCGCCGCTTACCATGACTTCTGTCCATACCGAGTACGACTATCGAGGAAAGGGACAGTGTATTACCCTGTCTACACTTGACAACACCTATTTTATATATCCGCTCGAGAAAGGCTTTAATGCCACAAAGATACAGTTTGCAACGGAATATCTTTATGAAAAGTGCAAGGCGGGATTGGTTGTTTCAAAATTATAGGAGATTTTTTTACAAAAAGACTTGCAATTTGTAAAATATTTATGTATAATTAAATTAATATATTTTTTACAAAGGAGCATATTTTTATGGACGAATTTAACAATAATCCTTTCAATGAGGAAAAAAGCGGCGTAAGCCCCGCAGATCCGTATGCGCAGCAAGGACAGCAGGAGCAGCCTCAGCAGTACCAACAGCCGCTGAACTATGATCCCTACAATCAACAGCCTGCTCAGGGGCAGCAATATGCTCAGAATCAACAGCAGTATGATCTGCCTCCTCAGAATGGTCAGAACGGTCAGAATCCTTACGGCGCACAGGACGGCTTTAATTATAACCAGCAGAATATCCCTCAGGGCGGTTATGTTCCTCCGCAGGGGTATTACGCAAATCAGGGATACGGTTACAACGCTCCATATCAGCAGCCGCAGCAGTCCACAGGTATGGCGGTAGCTTCTCTTGTGCTGGGAATACTTTCTATCTGCACGGGTCTTTTCATGTTCAATGTGCCGTTTCTTTTTCTTCTTCCTATTATAGGAATAATACTGGGTATAGTTTTCAAGTGCAAAAAGCTTCCCGTGGGAAAAGGAATGTCTACTGCGGGAATAATCACTTCGTCTATAGGACTTGCCATACCGCTCGCCTTGCTTGCGTTTGTGATCGTTATGCTTCTGACTCACGGCGCGGAGCTTATGCAGTACCTGAAGGAGATTTCCCCCGACCAGTACGAGCAGCTTTATGAGATTTACGGCGACCAGTTCCCTCAGTGGTTCGACGCCGCGGTTTCATTCTTACTGAAGTAACTGTTGTTTTCATAATATAACAGTCAGCGGGGACGGCTTTAGACTAACAACAATATAGAAATATTTTTCGTCTCGGGAGAGCATTATTATTACTGTCAAATTTCGACGGCATGGGTAACGGCTCTGACTTTCGTACAAGCTCAATATAGAAGCTTTCTGCCGTCTCGGAAGCAACAATTTGTTGCCATTACTACAGACGTCGGCATGGCTTTAGGGTGATAGCGATATAGAAGTTTTCCAAAATATCGTTATAAAGACAAATACAGTGGATTATAAAAGCAGGTTTGCGTCATCGGCAAAAGCCTGCTTTTACTATACCTTTGGAAACACCGCGGTAACATACATAAAGCCGTCCCGTATCTCTGCGAAAATTTCTCCGTTCATTTTCCGCATAAGCTTGCGGCTGATGTAAAGTCCCAAGCCGCTGCCGGGAATATTTTCCGCGTTCTCTCCCCGCCAGAAGCTTTCAAAAATGTGCGGGATACAGGCGTCCGCAAGGGTGCAGCCGCTGTTTCTGACTGTCACGAGTATACAGCCGTCCTCCTCGGAAAAATCTATTGAAACGCTTCTCCCGTCCCCATACTTGACGGCGTTTTCCATAACGTTTTGCAGCACTTCAATACTGCGGTCAAAATCTCCGCTTAAAATGCAGTCGGCATACTTTGATACCGAAAATTCCGTCCCCGTAAGGGACAGCTTTTCCCCATAGTACCCCTTTATTTTCGTCACAAGCTCGGAAAGATAAAACTCCCCGACAGTCACCTCCAGGCTCAAAAAATCCTCTCGGGACGCGGCGATTATTTGGGAAACATAGCCCTCTATCTCGCCGGCTTTGGCGTATATGCTTTCCACGATCTGACGCTGTCTTTCGGCGCTTTTATAGAGTCCCTTTGAAAACGCCTTTGAGTACAGCTTTATCACCGAAAGCGGCGTTTTTATGTCGTGGGACAGAGAAAGCAGTAGCATTTTCTTCTCCCGCTGCAAATCAAGCTCCCGGCTTTTTTGCTGTTCGATATTTTCGCGGAGCATATCCACTCCCCATATGAAACGCCCGAAAAAGCGGTTTTTCGTTTCCTTTACGGGAGAGGTAAGATTTCCCTTTGACAACTCGTAGGGGACGTCCGTCAGCTTTTCAAAGGGCGCGAGAATTTTAAATTTTACGTACACTAAAACGAAAATTACCAAAACTGCCGTAACCCCAAGAATAACATTCACGGTAACAGCGATCCGCGTCCTGCTACCGCCGGCTTCAGCGGTGTAATCAAAGCGGTACAGCTCCCCGTTTATTTCGCGGACGTCATAGTCGCTCTCGCTGTTGTAAAAATTTTCTCCGTACCTTTCTATATTCGTTACATATTGGCAGCCCGAAAGGTCGACGTGACCCTCTGTTTCAATTTGTCGGACGAGACGGCTTACCTCCACGCGGTAGGGTCTGCCGTCCGAAACGTCCCCCGAAAGAATAATATTCGCCGCGGCGCAAAGTACCGCCAGTACCAAAATCACCGCCGCGAAAATCCTGTTAAACGCTCTCATATTTGTAGCCAACTCCCCACACGGTCAGTATCTTTTTCGGGGACTTGGGGTCGTCCTCGATTTTTTGACGAAGCCATTTTATGTGTACCGTCAGGGTCTGCTGCTCGGAAAAGCTGTCGCTGCCCCATATCTGATTGAAAATATATTCCTTGCTCAGCGTCCTGCCCTTGTTTTCCATAAGAAGCAGGAGCAGGTCGAATTCCTTTGCAGTCATTTCAAGTGGAACGCCGTTTTTGTACGCTGTTCGGCTGACTTTGTTTATGCGGATATCGCCGTCGGAAATCTCGTCCGAGCCGTACCGCCGCTTGAAAATACCGTTTATTTTCGCAAGCATTATGTCGATGTCGTAGGGCTTTTCGATGTAATCGTCCGCGCCTAAATCGAGACCGCAAAGCTTGTCCTCCTTGGCGGTTTTCGCGCTTACCATAAGTATGGGGACGTTGCTTTCCTCCCGAATTTTCTTGCATACCCCGAAGCCGTCCGTACCGGGCAGCATTATATCAAGCACGATAAGCCTTGCGCCGTACCTTTCGTACAGCGACAAGGCTTTTTCGCCGTTCTCGGCGGCGGACACCGTGTAATTCTCCCCGCGGAGAAAATCGCACAGCAGTCCCGCCAGCTCCTTGTTGTCCTCAACAATAAGAATATCTATCATAAATATTACCCGCTTTTCTCGGTTTGCGGCATCACCCTGATATAAAGCTCAATGATTATCAGCAGGAACGCGTACAGCATAGGCTCGCAGCCCGAACGTATCCCTATGGTATAGGTCACATCACCGTAGATCCCCGTAAAGCTCTCATTCAGCATATTCACTTCAACAAGTCCAAGAAGATTGAATATAACAGAGGATACAGCCAACGCAAACGCCGACAGTTTCAGTCTGCGTCGGTTTTCGGCTGTGTTTATCTGTCCGTCAGCGGCGGAATACATAAGCTTTATCAACGCGGTCACCGCAATTGCCGATGCCGCAAATACAGGCAGGTCCTTGACAAATCTGAACACAAGCACTTTCGTGTAGGCGCTGTCAGAAACAGCCTCCGACCTCGGCAGGTCAAGGAATACGGAGTAAAACGGAAGACGCGCATTATCTTCGCTGAAAAGCTCGCAACACCGTTCGGCAAATCTCCAAAGCATAAAACCGAAAGCCGCTATTCCCGTTATCCAAGCACCGAATTTAAGGGCGCGCTGTACTCCGGCAACGCTTCTGCCCCGTGAAGACTGCTCATAATAAAGCAGGATAAGTCCGTAAACAATCATCGTAAGTGCAGTTCCGTAAACGGCGTAAAGCTGGGGGTAATAGCTTTGTGTCGCCATAATGCCCTTGAAGCCTTCCGTTTGCGGGGTAAGCCTTTCCGATTCAACAAAGGTGTTTCCCGCCGCATACAAACTGCCCGAAAGCAGAAGCAGCCATGCCGTACGTTTTTTATGTACGGTCTGCTTGTCGGCACGGTTAAGAAAGATCAGCAGCGAGATCACCGTTGCCGCGGCAGCCGTATTAAGCAGAATATCCTGTACAATGGGGGTATCGGCAGGCTGAAGCGCATTGAGATAGCTTTCCTCGTCAGCAAAGGAATTATCCCGTGTCATATTGATGAAAAAAGTTCCGCAGTAGTTGTGACCGTAAAAGCCCGAGCTGTCGGGCTGCACCTCGGTGTCACGGATACCGCCGCCGAAATAAAGTGCGAACAGCTGCGCCGCCCAGAACAGAAAAAAAGCGATCATCAGCGCCCTGACTGTAAAGTTTATAAGGTGAAGCTTTTTCTGTAAATTGTCCGCGCCCATAGCGATCCCCCTTTGGAAGTATTACCAGCCCAATTCCAGAAGCCAGTTATTCAGTGCGCGCTCCCTCTCTCTCATTTGGGAGGGACTTTCGCACCTGTCTAAATTATACTCCCCTTTTATGTTCCCGTCAACTATGTAGAGCGTTCTTGTGCATCTTGCCGCCACTTTTACGTCGTGGGTAACAAGCATAATGGTAGTACCCTCGCCGTTCAGCTTGGCAAGCTCCTCCATGACCTCGTTGGAGGAGGTGCGGTTCAAGGCTCCCGTAGGCTCATCGGCGAAAATCATTTTTGGCTTGTTTATCATACTGCGGCATATGCAGGCGCGCTGGAGCTGTCCTCCCGACACCTCGTTGATATCGTTGTCGGCAATGTCCGTTATGCCAAGCTTGCGCATAAGGTCAAGGCCGCGCCTTACCGTATCTTTTCGGGATTCGCCGTTCTTTTTGGACTGCACCGCGGGGAGGATTATGTTGTCCAGAACGGTAAGATTTTTCAGCATATACATCTGTTGGAAGATAAATCCCATTTCGTCAAGACGGAGGTCGGCAAGCTCCCTTTCGCCCATTTTTGCGATGTTTTTTCCGCAAAACCGTGCCTCTCCCGCGGTGATGCCGTCCATACCCGAAACCGAGTACAGCAGGGTAGACTTGCCCGAACCTGAGGGTCCCATAACGGCTACCATTTCGCCCTCGCTGACGGTGAAATTCACGTTTTTCAGGACGTTGTTCTGACGTTTGTTTACTATATAGGTTTTACAAAGGTCGTTTACTTCGAGAATGTTCATAATTATTTTTCTCCTTTTATTATAAAATTACGGTTTGTAGGGGACGGGTTTCCCGTCCCGTTGTACCGATATATTTTGTATCGCGGGCGGGGAGACCCCGCCCCTACGGATTTTGTCAGAATATTTTTATGTACCGCTGTAATTATTCGATATTAGCGGTGTCCGAGGACTTTATCTTATTTGTGTACAGCGACGTAAAGAACGCGCTTGCGGCTGTGGCGGCAAGTACGATAGCAGGGAATACCGCGTATATCTCCACGGGGTTTTGTACATATTCCACGCCCATTTCAAGCCCCATTGTTCCGAAAATAGGGTCGAAGCAAAGCTTTGTAAGGGTCATGCCCAGAAGCTCCGCGATAATGACAGCAACCGATACCGCAATAAAAAATCTTAGCGTGTACTGCCCGTATATTGTGGAATTTCTTATGCCTATGGCTTTCATGAGGGCTATCTCACCCTGCTCCTTTGCGATAAAGGAACGCTCCATAAGCACGGTCACAAGCGCGGCTAAAATTACCGTCAGTAC
The DNA here is from genome assembly GCA_910584715.1 of uncultured Oscillospiraceae bacterium. Lineage (GTDB taxonomy): Bacteria > Bacillota > Clostridia > Oscillospirales > Ruminococcaceae > RGIG8773. The sequence continues at coordinate 3,439 of CAJUAN010000024.1, read as the reverse complement.
GGCGGACAGCTTTTTCACCGCGTCTATGGCGCCGCCTACTCCGGTGGTGTCCTTTACGGTTTCGCCCGCCGTTTTAACGCTTGAAAATTTGGGGTAAAGCTCCTTTATCTTTTCAATTCTGCGCAGTACCTCCTTGTCGTCGGGGTCGTCGGTAAATTTTATCTGCGTACCGGGGGAGCCGACTGACGCGAGATAGTTTATATCGCAGTCGTTATGGACTCTTGCGGAAGTACCCTGATTGACCATTGCCTGGTACAGAGCGGTTATAATGAAGTCCGACCTTTCGCCTGTCGGGTAGGACACGGTAACGGTATCGCCGACAGCCGCTTTAAGCTTCTTTGCCAAAATTGTCGTTATCGCGATCTCGCCGCTGTTTTGGGGAGGGGTGCCCTCCGAATATTCGTACATATCCGTTGTTGTCCCCGTACCCTGAAGCAAAGCCGTCCTGCTTTCATATTCGCCGTGTTTTATCATCGGATACATAAAATATTCCGTCATACATTTTGCGGGCATACCGTTTTCCGCAAGGGTCCGCTCCATATCCTCAAGATATTTTTTGACCTTTTCATGTCCGTCCTCAGTCATAAATTCCATAGCTTCATCGCCGACGTTCGTAACTACGTGGCAGTCCGCCTGACTGAAATATTTCAGCAGCTTTCCGCTTTTAAGGGACGCCGCGGCATTTGAAAGTATTATCAGCAGCGACGTACACAGAAAAAACGTAAGGATAATGATACTGTAGCGTTTTGGACTGCTTACAATGTCGTTTGCGGCAAGGAAAGCCGTCGTACCCAGCTTTGACTTTCCAAGGATCATAATACTCTTTTTGCGGAAGCGTTCTCCCGTCTGTCCGTTTCTCACGGCGTCGATAGGGGACATTTTGCTCACCCTGCCGGTACAGCCCAGACAGAACAGCAGAATCACAGCCGCTACCAGAACCGCGCAGAGAATGTTGACAAAAGCGTTACTGCTGCTGTCTATTATTATAGAATCCGTGGAAAGACCCATAAGCATTTCCCCAAAGGGGTAGCTGAGTACCAGACCTACTGCCGCGCCCGCAACTGAAATAGCGGAGTATTTTACAAGGTACAAACCGCGTATCTTTATGTTCCGTATGCCTATGGCTTTCATAACGCCTATCTCGCGGAACTCCTCGGAGAGGGTAAAGGCTATGGTGAAACGCAGCACCACAAAAGATATGATGATAAGAATAAGGCTCACCACAAGGATAAGACCCGTGATTATCATATCAAAAATATAGGCGGAACTTAACATATCGCTGCCGCCCTCAAAAGTACAGCCGTCGGATATATCCGCTATCTGGGATCTTGTCCTGTCAATGTCTGCGGTTTGTATGTACAATAATTTTGCGCTGTACATAGTTTTTATCGTTTCGTTGGACATATATTCGTCAAAGTCCTCGCCGTTTATTATAAACCTTTTAACGCCCGTCAGTTCCGAACCGAGGACAGCGTCCTTGAAGCCGCCCGCAAAGGTAAATTCACGGCTTACGCCCTCTACTTCGACGGTAATTATGTCGCCGACTTTAAGCCCCATGTTTTTTTCCGTGAAAGCGGCGGTATAGATCTTTCCTTTCGGTACGCTTTTCAGGATACTTCCGTCGTCAAGAAAATAATTTATTCCCATAACTCTGTCGCTCTGCAGTGCTAATGTCTGACTTGTGTTGGAAGCGTCAAGCGGTTCGCCTTTCCGCGTAATATTCGACTGGGTTATCGTGATGCCCTCTTCGATACGGAACTCGTCTATCGCAGAGGCGTTTTCAAGGACCTTATAAACGTCCTTGTCTGACGCTTTTTTCTGGTATATAGCTAAGTAATCGGGCACGTTAGCCATTTCAAAATATCTGTCCAGCGCGGTGGTCACGGTCATGATGTTGCTTACGCCCGAGGACACGAACATCGACGCCAGTATAATAAATACCAGCAGGATAATGTTCATTGCCCTCTTGCGTTTAAGGTCTTTTTTAAGTATGTTCAGGTACATTTCCTATGCTCCTTTCATTTCGGTAATTTCAGTATAGCATGGAAATTATTAAATAATCCTTAAATCCGAAAAACGGTAATATTCCAACAAGGTGTAAAGCCAAGATAGAATTATAATATCATAACGTTGGGGGATTGTCAATTGTCATATTTCGGCAAGTCATAGAAAATGTACGTACACTTTCGCTTTGTAAAGTGCTTATGCCTTTACAATTAGGATACACCTAAGACCGCTCTTTGAATATATATTAAATCCTATCGTGAAGTACGGTAGGATTTTTATTATATTCACTGCAATGAACATAATTATGTTAGGGAGTGCAGGGGGAAAGCCTGTCCCACGGACTATTTGCTTGTCAAATAGTCCTAGTGAGTTAGTTAGAACTATTTCATAGTGTTTACGTGTCGCAAAACGGCTTTAGAAAACAAATATTAATAGTTTGTAAACTTGTTTCCAAAAGCTTGGCAAAATTTATTATAATGAATATAATTATATTTGCAATACACCGTATGCCATATAGCGGATTTTAAAATATAAAGGAGGATTGATAAAGAATTAAGTTTACACCACGCAGAAGACAGAAAGGAGTTTTATTGAGAAACAATGAGATAACTTCCGAGTACAAAATCGGAAACACAGTTTACAAGGTCGTTACAAAATTCAATTTCGAAGCAGAATTCTCTCTCGACTGATAAAAAAGGAGGTTCAAACAGCAGCATAAATTTGATATAATCGGCAATTCGGCGGATTATGTCAAAAAAGTTAAATAAAATTTATTGATTTACCACATTTAACTTTTGTAAAATGTATGGTATAATTAACACATAATCCGCTGTATTTGTCGGGAAGTGAGAATTATATGTTAAAAGACAAAATTACAGCCTTATATTGCCGTCTTTCGCAGGACGACGGGCTTGAGGAGAGCAACTCGATTACGAATCAAAAAAATATTATTCTGAAGTATTCGCAAGATAATGGATTTCCTAATCCGCAATTTTACGTTGACGACGGTGTGTCGGGTACGACTTTTGAGCGTGAAGGTTTTAAGGCTATGATGTCCGATATTGAAGCCGGCAAGGTCGGTACTGTTATCACAAAGGACTTGCCCCGATTGGGACGTGACTACCTCAAAACGGGCGAATATATTGAGATAATAATTTATCTTCCGTATGGTAACACCCAAGTCAGCCATAATTCGATATAAGAAGGACAGGATTGCACCATAATTAAGGAGCATTCATGTCCTTTTAAGTATTAAATAACTGTGTCAATTACAAATTAGGCACTCCCAAAAATTTTGTGTAAAAACAAAACCAATCAACCAAAACACGGCTTGCAAGGCAAGCATAATTGTGGATTTTCTGTCCGCAAACATAATTAAAAGCTGATTTGAAACCACGTCCCAATTCCGACACGTTACGCTCCAATGGGACAC
>CAJUAN010000023.1 GCA_910584715.1 uncultured Oscillospiraceae bacterium | reverse complement strand
TGCCCCCTTGACCCCCGCAAGCTGTGCTCAGCTTGACCAGCTAATCTTTGGCAGGATTATAATGTTAGTGCGTTAAACAAAAATTTACATGACATCACAAAAAAGGCAGGGGAAAATCCCCCGCCTCGCCGGTCAGTCCGTACCGAAGGAATCATAGACTTCCTCCTCCGGCTCCTGTCTTTTTCTTGCAAGAACTATCGCGCTTATCTCCTTGACGGTGTAATCGTCTTCAACCGTTCTGAGAACCTGAGTACCCGCCTTGCCTCCCTCAACGTATACCTCGTATTTGCCGAAAGCATGAAGCGTAACCGGGTAATCGTTAGGATTGAAGAAAACCACTATCTCCTCGAATTCGTTGTCTCCGGACAGCACAAATCCCACAACGTGCTGGGGCAGCTTATCTATAAAATACATATGCTCGCGCACGTCCGTACCCTTATCCATTCTGAACGCGCTGTGCGCCTTTCTGAAAGCGATAAGTCCCCTGTAGTAGTCCACAACGTCCTTGAATTCAGATTTTCTGTCCCACTTAAGACTGTTTATCGCGTCGGGGGAACGGTAGCTGTTATGGTCGAACGCGGTTCCGCCGGGGAAAGGCTTCGACCGCAGGAACTCCTGTCCCGCCTGAATAAAGGGTATCCCCTGCGCGAGAAAAACCATAGCCGCCGCAAGCTTATCCATTTTGATACGCTTTTCAAAGCTGTCGGTGCTGTTGGTGTAGTAAAGCTTATCCCAGAGGGTAAGATTGTCGTGAGCCTCTACATAGTTCACGCTCTGGCGCGGGTCGTTTGTCCATGCGTACTTTTCCAGATTAGGTATCTGAGGGTGCGGGACTCTTCCGCAGATCACCTCGCGGACGTAGTCCTCGTTTCCGCTCGCGCCGTTTACATAGCCCCTGTCCTTGTTCTCAAAGTTGTTTCCTTTTACGGTGTCGCGGAAATCGTCGCTGAAAAATCCGTAGCCCGGGGTGTTTCTTGCGTTGAGCTTCATTGCCCTGCTTCCCCAGCCGAGAGGGGAGTCTCCGCCTGTCCAGCCCTCGCCGTAAAGGATAACGTTCGGGTTTATTTCCTTGAGTTTTTTGTGTATCTCGTTAAGGGTCTCAATGTCATAAAGTCCCATAAGGTCGAACCTGAAACCGTCTATCTTATATTCGGAAGCCCAATAGCAAAGGCTATCGACAATGAATTTTCTCGCCATTTTCCGTTCTGTGGCAAACTCGTTTCCGCAGCCGCTGCCGTTGCTGAAAAATTCGCCGTTCTCTCCCCAGAGGCGGTAGTAGTATTTGGGATACGTTTTATTGAAGCAGGAGTCCGCCGTGGCAAAGGTGTGGTTGTAGACCACGTCCATAATAACGCCTATGCCCGCCTTGTGGAGAGCGTAGACCAGCCTTTTCAGCTCGGCGACGCGGGTTCGTCCGTCGTACGGATTAGTGGAGTAGGAACCCTCGGGAGCGTTGAAGTTCCGCGGGTCGTAGCCCCAGTTGAACTGGGGCTTGAGGAGATCCGTCTCGTCAACACGCTCATAGTCGAATATGGGCATAAGCTGAACGTGGGTGACCCCAAGCTCCTTTATGTGGTCTATGCCTATTGAGTCACCCGCCGCGTTCACAAGACCGTTTTCTATGAACGCGAGAAACCGTCCCTTATAGCAGAAGTTCCCGCTCTTGTCGATGGAGAAGTCCCGGACATGGAGCTCGTAAACGCAGGCGTCTGTATAGCGTTCAAGGGGAACATAATCCTGCTTGTTCCAGCCCGCGGGATTACAGGACGCCGTGTCCAGTATCATTCCCATTGCGCCGTTCACTCCCACGGAGCGGGCGTAGATGTCAACGGTCTCCTGTTCGATGCCGTCGTAGGTCATTACGTAGGTGTAGTAAACACCGTCAAGGTCGCCGAAAGCGGTTTTCGTCCATACGCCGTTCCTGCCCTTGGTCATGGGCAGTCTGCGGTAAGGCTTTTCGTCACGGCAGGTTTTGTAAAGGTGCACTCTCGCGTTGTCCGCTTCGGGAGCCCACACCCTGAACTCGGTCTGTTCCTCGGTATATAACGCCCCTAATTCTCCGTCATAGGCGTATTTTTCATCAATATGCTTAAACAAACAAGACAACTCCTTTTAGAAATTTAGAAGTTAGAAAACAGAAAATAGAAGTTAAGAGGTAAAAGCATCACTTTATAGTTATTTACACGATACTTACAATAATTATACACTAAATTTGTCTACAAGTAAATACAGCGATTTAACAAAATATGCGTTGATGTTATATGCATTTAGTACAATAGATATTCTTTAATGTTGACATTTTTGTGCATTTTTGATATAATTTATGTATATTTTAAAATGGGGGAATTGTCAATGAAGCTTGGGCGTTTAAGAAATTTTTTGGCGGCGGGGTTAGCCGCGTCTGTAATTTTATCGGGGTGCGCAGGCGGCGAAGCGAACGTCTCCCCTGCGGATACGTCGGTACAGACTTTTGAGGCGGCGACGGCGGAAACGGTGACTATCCCCGAAATATCCTGCTTCGCGGGAGAGGAAACGGAAGTCCCGGAGAATGACGAGCCCGAGTATGTTGAGGTCTCTCCCGGCAACGAGTTTATAGATTTTGATTTTATTGAGGATTATCGGGGTACGACAGATATCGGCGAGCTTGCGGACAAGGCGGTTGAGTTCCTTATGACCACCGAGGAGTACACCGAAGCTATGTCGCATTTTGACGAAATAGACGAGGAATTCGGCGATCCCTACATAGCGGACGGAAAAATTATTCCGCAGTTTGAAATAGCTTACCCGAACGACTATGACGGGGACGGAAGGACCGAGACTTTTATTACCGTTGCAATGCCTTTCCGCGTTGACTACAGCGTACTCACGCGCTTTTTCCTATACGCCGACAGCGAGGGCAATATGACCCTGCTTGACCATATCAGCGGCGTATACGATACGGTGTTTCTTAACTACGGCTCCGTCAAGCAGATAACCTTCGGCGGCAGCGGGACTGTCGGTATCGAGGATCATACCAACCTTTACGGTGTTAAGGACGGCAAGGCAGACCTGCTTTACAGTATCCGAGGTGAGTTTCATAAAAAAGACTGTTTCCTCAGCGCGTTCGGTGCGCAGGGTTCGGGAGCGTTCATGTACTACGACACAGCCGCGTGCGAATACAGAGCCATTGCTGGAGAAGATATTGCCATTGACAAAATAAAAGAAATGGATTCAACCGACGAGCTGTCGGAATTTTACGAATGGCTGGACGAACAGGGACAGCTTTACGCCGAGCTGATCGGCGGCAGGTACTATGTAATAATACGCGGCGCTATGGACACGGGAACGGTTTATCTGTACGAAAACGGGAAATTTATCCAAACTGAGGACTGCCAATACGTACGCGACAGCCATTATGAAGACCTGTCAAAGGTTATTGATATCGACATCAATAAAGCCCTTTCGGAAATGAAAAAGCCCGCCGAACCTTTTGTAAAAGTCTCTCCCGGCAACGAGTTCATAGATTTTGACTTTATTGAGGATTATCAAGGCACCGACGACATAGGTGACCTTGCGGACAAGGCGGTTGAGTTCCTTACTACCACTGAGGAATACGCCGAAAGCATGGAGCATATTGACGAATTTACGGACGAGAAATTTGCGCCATACATAAAGGACGGTAAGATTGTACCGCAATTCAGCACGGCGTATCCCGAGGACTACAACGGCGACGGAAAGACCGAGACGTTTATAGTTGCGGATATGCCGATACTTCAAGGCAAACAGCCGCTTGTCAGAAGCTTTTTAATTTTCGCGGACAGCGGCGGAAATATGACCATTCTTTGGGACGAGTCGAACCTTTACGATACGATCCTGCTGGATTACGGCAGATTCAAGCAGATAATTTGGGGAGGCTTCGGCACCTGCGGCGCGGACGAAAACACCTGTATATACGGCGTAACAGACGGTCAGGCAAAACCGCTTTACAGCGGGAGGTTCGCGTTCCGCAAGGAAAACTGCTTTTTGACGACACACGGTCATATGAACGTCGGAGATTTTATGTACTACGACACCGCGGCTGATGACTACGTTCCAATAGCGGGCGTTGAGGTTACGCTTGACGAAATAAAAGCAATGGACAAGGACGGCGCTCTTGCGGATTATTATGAGGGGGACGAAGACGCGGCTCGTTTTTGGGGGCTTGTGGGCGGCAAATATTACTGCGTACTTTACGGCAGGGACATTACCGAGGCGGTCTTTACCTTTGACGGAAAATTTGAACGGGTCGAAAACTCAAACGTAAGGCTGAGGTTCAAAGACTATTACAGAAGCGGAGAAGCTGTTATCGACATCGACATCGACATAGACAAGGCTCTTGCGGAAATGAAAAAGCCCTGACATTTTCGGTCAAAGAAGTACGGATATTAAAAATATACACAAACTAATGCATATTTTTAAATTTATGCATTAATTACTGCATAATGATAAATTTTTTTATAAAAATATGCAAAAATACTTGACAAAGCTTTTATATGGTGTATAATTATTCTTGTACTTTATTTATTATGTTTTTCGGAGGAATTCAATATGGCTAAAGAAATCAAAAAGGTAGTTCTCGCTTATTCGGGCGGTCTCGATACTTCTATCATTATCCCGTGGCTCAAGGAAAATTACAATAACTGCGAAGTAATTGCGGTTTCCGGCGACGTGGGACAGGGCACAGAGCTTGACGGTCTGGAGGAAAAAGCGATAAAAACAGGCGCAAGCAAGCTCTACATTGAGGATCTGAACAAGGAATTCGTTGAGGATTTCGTGTTCCCCACCGTTAAGGCGGGTGCTGTTTACGAGGGCAGGTACCTGTTGGGAACTTCCTTTGCAAGACCGGTCATCGCAAAGAGAATTGTGGAGATCGCCAAAAAAGAGGGCGCGGACGCTATTTGCCATGGCTGCACGGGCAAGGGCAACGACCAGGTAAGATTCGAGCTGACTATCAAGGCTTTCGCTCCCGAAATGGAGATAATCGCTCCCTGGCGTATCTGGGACATCAAGTCCAGAGACGAGGAGATCGACTACGCGGAAGCGCATAACATTCCTCTTAAAATAAACAGGGAAACTAACTACTCAAAGGACAAGAACCTGTGGCACCTTTCCCATGAGGGTCTCGATCTGGAAAACCCCGCCAACGAGCCTCAGTACGAAAAGGAGGGCTTTTTGGAGCTGGGCGTGTCTCCCATTCAGGCTCCCGACAAGCCTACTTATGTTACTATCCACTTTGAAAAGGGTATCCCCACGGCTATCGACGGCGTTGATATGGACGGCGTTTCCGTCGTTAAAAAACTCAACGAGCTTGGCGGCGCGAACGGCATAGGTCTTGCGGATATCGTTGAGAACCGTCTGGTGGGAATGAAGTCCAGGGGCGTTTACGAGACTCCCGGCGGAACTATCCTTTACCATGCGCACGATGTTCTTGAAACAATTACTCTTGACAAGGCTACCCAGCGCATGAAGCAGAAGCTTGCCATAGATTTTGCGGACATCGTTTACAACGGTCAGTGGTACACTCCTCTCCGCGAGGCCCTGTCCGCTTTCGTTGACAAGACCCAGGAGACCGTTACCGGCGACGTTAAGCTGAAGCTCTATAAGGGCAACATCATTAACGCGGGCGTTACTTCGCCGTACACTTTGTACGACGAGGAGGTCGCTACCTTTGACGAGGATCACGTTTACGATCAGAAGGATTCCGCTGGCTTTATCAATTTGTTCGGACTGCCTATCAAGGTAAAGGCAATGCTGGATTCAAAGCGCGATAACAAGTAAGCTTAAACAGAATATGCGGGGCGAACGGTGCAGGCTCGGGGAATTTTTCCGCGCGTCTGCGCCCCGCCCCTTTGTTCGTTTTTAAGAGACGGAGACGTGCCGAAAACTGTCGGGGTTTATGCGGGTTTTTTGTGTATTATGACGGCGATAAAGCCGCTGCGTCCTGCGGGATCTTTCTGGGCTTATCACCGATGAGGACAGGGCGCTTTTTAAAAATACGGTAATACTGATTAGCCGGCAGAAATCGGTTATAATAATTACAGAACTAAAAAACTACGGAGGAAAATAATGCTTAAGAAAATTTTTGCGCTTATTGCAGCGGCGGCAATGCTGATATGTCTGTCCGGTTGTTCGGACTATGTTATGACCGAGGAGGATCTGGCGGTACAGAAATCTATTGAGGGATATTGGGTCGCTGATTCGAGCACCGGCTACAACGAGTTTGACGAGGACGGCACGCTCACGCTTATGACGGTAGTCGAATTTACGGACGATTTTCACTATTTGCTTCATAAATGCCTTTTGAACGAGGGCTATGCCCTGACATATCCGCCTGTGGCGTATTCCTTTGAGGATCAGAAGTTCAAGGTAGTGACAGACGGAGTGCCGTCATATGCGCGGCTGTCGGTAAGCGACGACGGTCAGGCAATGCAGTGGTATACAGACGAAAAAACAGACTCATATCTCAGGCTCAGCAAGGAGGACGCAGCAAGCTTTGGAATTCCGGAATACAGTCCGGAGGCGTGGGTGACTGACGAAAACGGAGAGCTTGTTACAGAGTCTTTTGCGGAAAATGGTTCGGAGAGCAGTTCGGGTACGGAGGCTCCCGCAGCGGGAAGTACGGCCGCCGGGGATTCTGATACGGATGCTTGATATCCTCTGTTTCTTTTTGCTGATACAGTGAGACAGGGGAAGGTTTATTTAGTTGGAGGTTTTTATTATGGCAAATAAAATGTGGGCGGGACGCTTTTCAAAGGAGCTGGACGAGCGGGTCAACGATTTTAATTCGTCGGTGTCCTTTGACGCGAGAATGTACAAGCAGGACATACGGGGCTCTATCGCTCATGCGAAAATGCTGGGCGATACGGGCATTATCGACAAGGGAGAAAGTGAAAAAATAGTTGAGGGTCTCACAGGTATACTCAACGATATTGACGGAGGCACGCTTCTTATCGATCCCAATGCGGAGGACATTCATATGTTTGTGGAGCAGGTTCTCACGGAGCGCTTGGGGGACACGGGAAAACGTCTCCATACCGCGAGAAGCAGAAACGATCAGGTGGCTCTGGATATCAGAATGTACCTGCGGGACGAGATATTGGAGATAATCTCAATGACAAGGGAGCTGACCGAAACGCTCTGCTCCATTGCCGAAGATAATCTTGATACGGTAATGCCGGGCTATACTCATCTTCAGAGGGCTCAGCCTATAACCTTTGCCCACCACCTTATGGCGTACGCGAATATGCTTGTCCGCGATTTGGGCAGGCTTGCGGATACCTACAAGAGAATGAACGTTATGCCCCTTGGCAGCGGCGCGCTGGCTTCGACCACATACCCCATAGACCGCAGGCAGGTGTCCGCAATGCTTGGGTTTGACGATATCACCCAGAACAGTCTGGACGGAGTTTCCGACAGAGATTTCTGCATTGAGCTGGGCTCCGCGCTGTCAATACTGATGATGCACCTTTCAAGGTTTTCCGAGGAGATAGTTATGTGGTGCTCCTGGGAGTTCAAATTCATTGAGCTTGACGACGCGTACTCTACAGGCTCGTCCATAATGCCGCAAAAGAAAAACCCCGATATCACCGAGCTTATCCGCGGCAAGACGGGACGGGTCTACGGTGACCTGAACACCCTGCTTGTGATGATGAAAGGGCTTCCCCTTGCCTACAACAAGGATATGCAGGAGGACAAGGAAGCCATATTCGACGCTGTTGACACGGTAAAGCTCTGCATAAGGACGTTCATACCGATGCTTGCGACAATGAGGGTCAACAGGGAAAACATGAGAGCAGCCGCGGCAAAGGGCTTCATAAACGCCACCGACTGCGCCGACTATCTTGTTAAAAAGGGACTGCCCTTCCGCGACGCCTACAAGATAACGGGTACTCTTGTGGCAATTTGTATCGAGAGAGGAACTACTCTTGAGGAGCTTCCCTTAGAGGAGTACAGAAGGCTCTGCGTCACATTTGAGGAGGACGTTTACGAGGCGATAAGGCTTGAAAGCTGCGTAGCGGGCAGAAAGGTTCCGGGAGGTCCGGCTCCCGAAGCGGTGCGCGATCAGATCGCATTTATAAGACAGACGATAGGCTGACGGTACAGGCGAACGGGAAGTACATACGAATATTAATGACGGCGGCGTTTGCGGTACCGGTTGGCTGTGCTGCGGACGGACAGCGGGAAGCGAGAAAGGATTTACTGATATGGCTTACAAGGTTTTTATTGACGGACAGGAGGGCACTACCGGTCTGAGGATAGTTGAAAGGTTCAGGGACAGAACGGACGTGGAGCTGCTTACCATAGACGAGGAGCTGCGGAAGGACCCCGCCGAAAGAAAGCGTCTGATAAACGAATCGGACTACACGTTTTTATGTCTGCCCGATGCGGCAGCAATGGAGTCGGTGTCTCTCTGCGAAAACAAGAATACGAAAATAATAGACGCTTCAACGGCGCACAGGATAAATCCCGCATGGGCATACGGTCTGCCGGAGCTTTCGGCGCAGCACAGGGAGAAGATAGCTTCCTCAAAGAGAGTGGCTGTTCCCGGCTGTTATGCCAGCGGCTTCAACGCGGCTCTGTACCCGGTCGTTAAGGAGGGGCTGGTTGCTCCCTATCACCCGATAATCTGCCATGCGGTATCGGGCTACAGCGGCGCGGGAAAGAAAACCATTGCGGTATACGAGGGCGCTGATAAGCCGGAGGAGTATAACTCTCCGAGGCAGTACTCAATGGGCAAGCACCACAAGCACATCAAGGAAATGATGGCGGTCAGCGGGCTGTCCTATCCGCCTATTTTCAATCCCATAGTGGACGACTACTATAACGGAATGGTTGTGACTATTCCTCTGCACCTTAGAGCCATGGCGAAAAAGACATCCGCGCAGCACGTTTGGGAGGTCATGGCGGAGCACTATGAGGGACAGAATTTCGTTAAGGTAATGCCCTTTCAGGGAGAGGGAGTATTGGCTGACGGCTTTTTGGCGGCGAATACTCTTAAAGATACGAACCTTATGCAGATATTTGTTTTCGGCAACGAGGACCATGTTCTGCTCTGCTCGCGGCTGGACAATCTGGGCAAGGGCGCAAGCGGCGCGGCGGTTCAATGTATGAATATTATGATGGGTATTGACGAGACAACGGGACTTGTATAGTTGACAGTGTACAGTTGATAGTTGTACAGCAAAAATTCTATCTTCTAACTTCTAATTTCTAATTTCTAAAAGGATGCTTCGATGTATAAATACGAAATAATTCTCTACTGGAGCAGCGAGGATAACAGCTATATTGCGGAAGTCCCCGAGCTTGCGGGCTGCGCGGCTGACGGCGACACAATGCAGGCGGCGCTTGAAAACGTCCACGCCGTTATCGAGGAGTGGATAGAGACCGCAAAGCTTACGGGACGGGAAATTCCCGCGCCGAAAGGCAAATTGGCTTTCGCGTAAAAATTTGCGGTGGTGATATTATGACCCACGAAAAAATTCTTGAATACTGCCTGACGAAAAAGGGAGCCTATGAGGACTGTCCCTTTGGGGACGGCACGGTCTGCGTAAAGGTGAAAAAGCGGATTTTCGCCCAGCTTTTTCACCTTAAGGGAGTACCTATGCTCACCTTTAACGGGGACGCTATGACGGGGGATTTTTACCGTACCGCGTACCCAAATTCGGTCACGAGAGGGTATCACTGTCCTCCCGTGCAGCAGCCATACTTCAACACGGTGAGGCTGGACGGGAACGTCCCAGACGAGGAGCTTCTGCGTATGATAGACGGGTCTTACAGGTACGTTGTTGGAAAGCTTGCAAAGAAAGTGCAGAGGGAGCTGGAGGGCGAGTAGGGGGAGGACGATAAGATGAAAAGATTTTTTTATGTTTCAATGCTTTTGGTTATGGCTGTTTTCACGGCGTACCTGACGGAATTTATCCCTGTTGGTTTGCCCGCTCCGGTGGGCTCGGAGGTTTATGCTGTTCTGGGCGATGAAAAAATATTGCTTTCCCGCGAGGACGCGAAAAATGTTGTTTACATACTAAGAAACGAATATTGGAGAGGCAGGGACGGCAAGTGTCCCTTTGATTTCAATATAGGCTTTGAAATAGGAAATAACCGTTATGCCATTGCTATGGACGGCTGTGACACGGTGACTGTATATTCCGTCGGCGGGGAATATATTTGCGGCGGAGGTACGCCGTTTTCCGATTCAAGATCGGCGGCGCGTTATTATTTTAAATATTTTGATGATGACGATATAAAAGAATATTTTTGGGGTGAGGAACTTACATATGAATAGCAGCAGGATTTTCCGTTGATCTATACAATTTGCCGTCGGGCAATAATTAACGAACGATGAAGCTTGGAGGGATCGCTTATGTTTTGCAGCCGGTGCGGAAAGCAGGCGGAGGGCGAATATTGCTGGAACTGCGGAGCAAAATTATATAAGCCCGAAACGGAGCAGGAGCTGCCGCAGCGGGAAAACAGTATGCCTGTCGGCAACAGGGCGGCTAAGCCGGAGGTGTGCAGAAAGCCTGTATCGTTTACGAAATTCAGGGCGACGCGCCGGTATAATAATGTCAGGGTGCAGTTTGACGACGTGCACCAAATCGCCGCGGTCGGCAGGGACAGGGATATAACGGACGGCGCGGGTTCGGTCATATATCTGAGATATTCCGAAATTACCGGCGCGGAAGTCAAATGCACATATGAGGGCGTATCCAGAACAAGTACGGGTTCTATGATAGGGCGCGCGGCGGTAGGGTCTCTGTTTTCGCCCGGGGCGGCAATAGTAGGAGGCGCAACCGCAAAAAGGGTCGAAAAGCAGAATATCGAGAGTATGTCGATACATATAACCACTTCAAACGTCAGGTACCCGCTGGTGCGTATCGAGCCTTTGAGCGGGATATTTCTCGGCGATGCGGAATTGGTCTGCGGAATACTTAGGCAGGTAATGCTTCTGCCGCCTTCGGAAGAGGCTTTTGAGCTTACGGAAAAATGGGGCGCGGGAAACGCTCCGCTTAAAGCCGATTTGGCTTCGGGATCCGCTTCCAAAGCGTCGGGTACTGCTTTGGAGCCGTGGCTGTGTACCGAGTGTTGTTATAGGAACCCCGCTTCAAGCTCAACGTGCCGCAACTGTTCCGCGCCTAAGGGAAAAGCACAGGGCGGCTCCGCGCTGTCCGCATTAGCCGAGGAAACGGACGAAGCTTCACCGCAGGACACATGGTTCTGCTCTAAATGCGACTATAAAAACAAAGGCGGCAAGTCTTGCAGGAGCTGCGGGGCAAGCCGTCCCGAAAACGACAGGGAACAAGGGAAAAAATCGAAAGGTCTTTTCGGAAAAATATTTTAATAATAAAAATTAATATGGAGAAATCATTATGGAAAACTTTGAAACAATAAACGGCGGCATATGCGCCGCAAAGGGCTTTAAGGCAAGCGGTCTGTACTGCGGCATAAAGCATGGCTTACCAAACGGAAACGAGTCTGCGACAGGCAAAAAGAACGACATCGCCATGATATTCGCGGACGTGGAGTGTAACGCCGCGGGAGTGTACACCTCAAACAAGGTCAAGGGCGCGCCTGTTGTCGTCACCAAAAACAACCTTGCCAAATCTGGCGGAAAGGCTCGCGCGGTTATCGTAAATTCCGGAAACGCCAACACCTGCAACGCCGACGGAGAGGAAAAGGCTCTTGAAATGTGCCGTCTCACGGCGGAACAGCTTGGCATACCCACGGAGCAGGTCATCGTTGCTTCCACGGGAGTTATCGGGCTGACTTTGCCCATAGAGCCGATAAGGTACGCCGTCCCCCTGCTTGCGGAAAAGCTTTCATACGAGGGAAATATTGAGGCGGCAACCGCCATTATGACGACGGACACGGTACGCAAGGAGTACGCCGTAAAATTTACCGTGGACGGCAAAGAGTGCCGTCTCGGCGGTATGGCAAAGGGCAGTGGAATGATACACCCCAACATGGCTACCACGCTGAATTTTATTACTACGGACTGCAACCTGTCCCCCGAAATGCTGAAAAAGGCTCTTTCGGAAATCGTCAAGGTTACATACAACTGTTTAAGCGTGGACGGCGACCAGTCCACAAACGACACCTGTATGCTTATGGCTTCGGGACTTGCGGGGAATACCGAGATTACCTCCGAAAACGCCGATTTTGAGACGTTCAAAAATGCCCTTTATCAGGTCATGAAAAATCTTACGATAATGCTTGCAAAGGACGGCGAGGGGGCTACAAAGCTTATTACCTGCGTGTGCGGCTCCGCCCCCGATTGGGACACGGCAATTACCGCCGCGAAAAGCGTTATACGCTCCCCACTTGTGAAGACTATGATATACGGCGAGGACGCTAACTGCGGACGTATCGTCTGCGCGGTGGGCTACTCCGAGACGGACATTGACGTGAGCAAGCTTGATATTTACCTTGCTTCGAGAGCGGGGAAGATACAGACCTATAAGGGCGGTCTTAACCTGAATTTCTCCGAGGAAAAGGCTGCGGAAATTCTAAAAGAGGACGAGATAGAAATTCTTATTGAGCTTAACAGCGGTACGGCTTCCGCGACCGCTTGGGGCTGCGACCTTACCTATGATTACGTTAAAATTAACGGAGATTACCGCAGTTAGAAGCAAGAATTCAAGAAGCAAGAGGCAAGAGATTTTTATGGAAAATAAATTTAAAATGACCGTTGAGGAGAATGTTTTTACCGCGAAACGGAACATCATCGACTACATCTGGAAAAGCGCGCGGCTGGAGGGTCTGGGCGTTACTTACCCCGACACCGAGGCGATATACAACGGCATGAGCGCGCCCGACGTCAAGGTCTCGGAGATAGTTGCGGTAAACAATTTAAAGCACTCGTGGCAGTTTTTGCTGGACACGCTGGACTGTCCCACCGACTTCAAATATATCTGTCAGCTTAACCGCCTTGTGGGGGGAGACAATCTCATTATCCGCGCGGGGTACCTGCGTAACGTTTCCGTTTCAATGGGCGGTACGTCATGGAAACCCGATATGCCAGACGAGGATAAAATGCGGCAGGACTTGGAGAAAATTTCTCATATAGAAAACCCCACCGAAAGAGCGATAACCCTTATGCTGTACTGTATGCGGAGTCAGATGTTTCTGGACGGCAACAAGCGCACCGCTATGCTTGCGGCAAATCACGAAATGATAATGAACGGCTGTGGAATAATCTCCGTACCCATAGAAAAGCAGCGGGATTTTACAAAGCTGTTGGTTGAATTTTATGAGACGGGAAATATGGACGTTATCGCCGATTTTGTGTACAGAGAGTGCATTGACGGGATAGATTTTGACAGTACCAAAAACAACTGAAAAGAGGGAAACATCAAAATGGAAAATATAAAAGTCTCAAACGAAATACGCTCAAAAATTCTTATCGACGCGCTGCCTTACATACAGCGCTATAACGGCAAGATAGTCGTGGTCAAGTACGGCGGCAACGCCATGACAAACGAGGAGCTGAAAAACGCTGTAATGAGCGACATCGTACTCCTCTCGCTGGTCGGGGTAAAGGTTGTGCTTGTACACGGCGGCGGCCCCGAGATAAACGATATGCTGAAAAAAGTCGGCATTGAGAGCAAGTTTATCAACGGCTTGCGGTACACCGACGAGGCTACCGTAGATATCGTAAAAATGGTGCTGGCGGGCAAGGTCAACAAGGAGCTTGTCTCTCACCTGACGCGGCACAAGGGCAGAGCAGTGGGGCTTTGCGGCATTGACGGTCAGATGATAATGGCGCACAAAATGGAGGGGGACGTTGATCTCGGCTTCGTGGGCGAAATTGACAGCATAAACACCACTCCTATCACCGACGCGCTGGAGAACGGCTATGTTCCCGTTATCGCAACGGTAGCCTGCGGAGAGGACGGTCAGACCTACAACATCAACGCGGATACCGCCGCCGCCCGTATCGCCGCGGAGCTTGGCGCGGAAAATCTTATCCTTATGACCGACATTTCGGGACTGCTCAGGGACAAGGACGATGTGAACACGCTTATCCCGGCGGTTCAGGTCAGCGAGGTGCCCTTTATGAAGCGGCAGGGTATAATCAGCGGCGGCATGATACCCAAGATAGACTGCTGCGTGGAGGCTGTACGCCGAGGCGTTAAAAAGACTTGTATTATCGACGGCAGGATACCGCACTCCATTTTGATTGAGCTTCTTTCAAACGAGGGTATCGGTACGCAGTTTATTTGAGATAAATTCGCCAAAGCAAGTTTACTTTGAGAAATAACTTGAAATATTCACATAAAAATGATATAATTAAAAATTACATTGATCGAAATATTGAAGGGGTCATTGAAACGGCATGAATACTATAGAAAAATTCAACGAACACGTCATGGGAACATACGGACGTTACCCCCTTGTTCTTGAAAAGGGAGAGGGACGTTCCGCGTTCGGTGAGGACGGAAAAAGCTACATAGACTTCGGCAGCGGAATAGGCACAAACTCTCTTGGCTACTGCGACGAGGACTGGGCGGAGGCGGTTTGCAGACAGGTGCGGGCGGTGCAGCACACGTCCAACTACTACTATACAAAAATTCAGGCGGACTTCGCCGCGAAGCTTTCTGAGGTCGCCGGCTACCCAAAAATGTTTTTCGGGAACAGCGGTGCGGAGGCCAACGAGTGCGCCATAAAAATCGCCCGTAAGTATTCCTTTGACAAGTACGGAAAGGACGCGAAGCGGTATAATATCATAACCCTTACAAACAGCTTTCACGGCAGAACGCTCACCACTCTTTCCGCAACGGGGCAGGAAGTCTTCCACAACTACTTTTTCCCTTTTACCGAGGGATTTTTGAACGCGGAGGCGAATAATACCGCCGACTTGCTGAATAAAATAGATGATACAGTCTGCGCTGTAATGATAGAATTCGTTCAGGGCGAGGGAGGAGTAAATCCTCTTGACAAAAGCTTTGTTGAAGAGCTTTTCCGCATATGCGCCGAGAAGGACATACTTGTTATAGCCGACGAGGTGCAGACGGGCGCGGGCAGGACGGGCACGTTCCTCGCGTCGGAGCAGTACGGCGTTAAGCCCAACGTCACCACTCTTGCAAAAGGCGTTGCGGGAGGCGTGCCTATAGGCGTGTGCCTTGCGGACGAAAAGTGCGGGGACGTGCTTACAAAGGGCACTCACGGTTCTACTTTCGGGGGGAATCCCCTTGCCTGCGCGGGGGGACTTGCAGTCGTGACTAAAGTTTCCGCTGAGGGCTTTCTTGAGGAGGTCCGCGCCAAGGGAGAATATTTCCGCAAAAAGCTTTCGGAGATACCCGATGTGGAGGGCGTTGACGGTCTGGGGCTTATGCTGGGTATACGGCTGAAAGGGAAATCCGCCGCGGAGGTCTGCGGCAGGTGTTTTGAAAACGGTCTGCTCGTCCTGACGGCAAAGGATAAGCTGAGGCTTCTTCCTCCCCTTAACATAACCTACGATGAAATTGATACGGGAATTGAAATTCTCAGGAGGTCGCTATGATTTATTACGAAAAATACGGCAACGACTTGAACCCGATCATACTGTGCCTGCACGGCTCAAATTTTGTGCACAGCTTTTCAAAGCAGTACGACCAGCTTTCAAGGAATTACTGCCTGATAATACCGCATCTGCCCGGCTTCGGACGGAACAGCCAGGTCACGTTTTCGGCGGAGCTTGCGATCTCGCAGCTTGCGGAATTTGCCGAAAGCCTCGGTAAAAAGGTCACGCTTATGGGATTTTCTCTGGGAGCGCAGCTTTGTCTCCCCCTGATCTGCGACCATGAGGATCTTTTCAATGGGGCTGTAATGGTAAGCCCCTGGCTGATAAAGTCCATGCAGGAAGTGGAAAAATTCATGAAGCAGCAGTCGGACAATGAAAAGCTGTCCAAGAACAAGCTGAAAATAGGTCTGGACAGCTTTGTCATGGGTCTTGACAAGGGAGAACGTCAGGAGCACGAGGAGTACTGCAAAAACGTTTCGATGAATTCGATCCTCGCCGCTATCGACAACGGCCTGCAGCTTGACGACTACCCCTCCTATGCGGAGGTGGAGATACCCATGCTCGCCCTGTGCGGCATAAAGGAAACGCTGGATATAAGAAAATCCGTCCGCGACCTTGCAAGGCGCAACCCCAACTGCGAGTACGATATGTGGGACGGCGCGGCGCACAATATCCCCTTTAAGTACGCACAGAGATTCAACAAGACCGTTGAGGAATTTATGGATAAAATCAAATAGAATTTTTCAGGAGGAGATACAAATGAAACATTTACTCAAAATGCTCGACCTTTCAAAGGAAGAGATCATCGACATTCTTAACCTTGCGGACCAGCTCAAATACGAGCTGAAGCACAGCATTCCCCACCCCCACCTGAAGGGGCGTTCGCTGGGAATGATCTTCCAGAAGGCGTCCACCCGCACAAGGGTCTCCTTTGAGACGGGTATGTACCAGCTCGGCGGACACGCGCTGTTTTTGTCGGCCTCCGACCTCCAGATAGGCAGGGGTGAGCCGGTGCAGGATACCGCCCGCGTTCTTTCCCGCTACCTTGACGGCATCATGATCCGTACCTACAAACAGGAGGAAGTGGAGAACCTTGCGGAATACGGAAGCATTCCCGTAATAAACGGTCTTACGGATTTCAGTCACCCCTGTCAGGTGCTTGCTGACCTTATGACTATCCGCGAGTTCAAGGGTCAGTTCGATGACCTTAAAATGTGCTTTATCGGCGACGGCAACAACATGGCCAATTCCCTGATAGTGGGCTGCCTTAAGGCGGGCATGGCTGTTTCGGCGGCTTGTCCCGAGGGGTACCGTCCCGCCCCCGAGGTGCTGGAATTTGCAAAGGATTACGACTGCTTCGAGCTGACGGATTCTCCGATAAAGGCCGCGGAGAACGCGGACGTGCTCATTACCGACGTGTGGGCGTCCATGGGTCAGGAGGGCGAAGCGGAAAAGAGGAAGCTTGCTTTCAAGGGTTATCAGATAAACGACGAGATTATGGCGGCGGCTAAGTCCGACGCAATGGTGCAGCACTGTCTGCCTGCTCACCGTGAGGAGGAGATCACCGAAAAGGTGTTCGAGGCTCACGCGAATGAGATTTTTGAAGAGGCGGAGAACCGTCTCCACGCGCAGAAGGCGGTCATGGTAAAGCTTATGGCATAAGCCGTCAGGGGAGCCGTACTGAAGTAAAAACGTTTATAGGGGGTAAATGCTATGGGGTACGATCATCTCAGGATAAAAAGCAACGCAAGGCTTTTTTACAAATACAATACGGGGAACTCGATACTTGTCTCGCTTATGCTTGCGGTTATACCGTATGCCGCAGGCTTTGTCCTGGGTATTTTGTTCTTTATTGTTTCCCTCCTGTCCATAGGTATTGGCTGGTACAGTAGCTATGAGCATATTTTGGTAGAGGCCGCGGTGGTGTTTTTCTGGATCGGAATGATTGTCTTCGCGTTGTGCTTATGCGTTTTTGTAATGGGCGTTATGGACTGGTTCAGGCGGTCGATTTACGGAAAGGTCTCGTTAACGGAGATATTCCGTCCGTTCGGCAGGGGCAGGTTCTGGAGCAGTCTGGGTACCTGCGCTCTCATGTGGCTTTACATTTTCCTGTGGAGCCTGCTGTTTTGGGTACCGGGAATAGTTAAGGTGTACAGCTACTCCATGACTATGTACATAAAGGCTGAGAACCCCAATATCTCCCCGTCGCGCGCCATTGAGCTGAGCAGGATCATGACCGACGGCCGCAAGGGCGATCTGTTTTATCTGCGCCTCAGCTTTTTGGGTTGGCTGCTGCTTTCGGCGGTTACGTACAATATTTTGGGGATAGTTTACGTTTTTCCGTACTTTTTCGCAGCTCAGGCGTTTGCCTATGAGGAGATAAAGGCGGACGCGGCTGCAAGGGGAATCATTGATATCCGCGAGATATCCCCCGACGCTTACCGCGGTTACTGAGCGGGAAAAGCGTGTGCGTTTCGATTGTTTGATTTGTGTCAGTCTTCCGGCTGTTTGCCGGGAGGCTGATTATTTGCATTTCAGTACGCGGATTTATTAAAAAACAGAAAATTTTATCAGGAAATAAGTTCCTTTTTTGTATAATAAAATTTGGTTTATTAACAATTTGTATAAAATATTTTGCGTTACTCCAAGATGTATAATTTAATATTATTGTGCAATGTGCATAACGGCGGCGCCTAAAATTCACATATTTTCGTTGTGTGGGCAGAATGTTTGTGATGTTTAGGAAAAATTAATAGAAATATCATTAAAATTTTTACGGTTTGGACGGGAAAATTTTTGCTTAATACTTGTTTTTTTTTCGGAAATGTTATATACTAATATTAAATAAGTATGGATAAGTGTCTCCATTTTCAGATTCGGGCCGTTTTACGGCAGGAAAGGATTGGTACATATATGGGTCTTTTCGACAGCGTTACTCACAACCTCGCTGAACAGGCGCTGGACGCTACATGGTACAAGCAGCAGGTGATCTCGCATAATATATCCAACAGCGATACTCCCGACTATAAGGCGAAAACGGTCGAGTTCGGGCTTATTCTCAAGGAAAAATGCAAGTGCCGCTATCACAAGGGCATTAAGGACGGCATTTTCCACGGGGACGATTCCCCTCTGGGCGAGGACGGCAAGCTCCACCTTACCGTGACTACCGGATATGAGACCAATACCAATCAGATACTGGACGGCAACAACGTTGACATGGAAAAGGAGCAGACGGCTCTGGCGGACGCTCAGTACCAGTACAGCGCGCTGATGGACTATATGAACAACAACTATATGATGATCAGAAAAGCGGTTTCTAAATAGTCCGTGCGGCTTGCAGGACACATTATGTTGATTTTTGAAAGGAAGGTTCGGTATGGCTTTTATAAGCTCTCTTGATATAAGCGCGTCGGCGCTTTCCGCGCAGAGACTCAGGTCTGATATTATCCAGCAGAATATTGCAAATCAGAATACATACAACACCTCGCCTGACGGCGATCCATACTGCCGCCAGCTTGTTGTTTTTTCTGAGAAAAAACGCTTCAGCGACGTGCTTGACCAGTACACAAGAATGTCCGAGAACAACACCGGTATAAAGCATTACCGCGGCACCTACTACCTTAACAGGCTGAACCGCTTCAAGAACGCGGGCGTTACCGTTGCGGAGGTAATTGACGACGACGCTCCTTTCGTTCCCGTTTACGATCCCGACAATCCCCTTGCGGACGAGGACGGCTACATCTACAGGAGCAACGTAAACAACGCCAAGGAGCAAATGGATCTGATGGCGGCGCAGCGTTCCTACGAGGCGAACATTTCCGCCTACAAGGCTGTAAAGGCAATGCTCACAAAGGCTATGACCCTTAACGGAAGATAATTGCGCTTACATAAAATAAAGGAGTTCTTAATATGTTTATAGTACCTATCAACAGCTCCATGAGACCGATCGAGTCGCTTTTTGAGGATAATTCGGCACAGGGAGCCAATGAGCTTGACAACCCCCAGTTCTCCGACGTTTTCAAGGAGATATTCACGGAAGTTCAGGAGACTCAGAAAACACTTCAGGAGGATTCCCTCCGTCTTGCCATGGGCGAGATCGACGATCTGCATACCATTTACAACAACATGACCAAGGCTTCCGTTGCGGTGGACACTTTCGTGGCTGTCAAGGACGCGGTAGTGAACGCTTACGACAGAATTATCCAGATGTCGATGTAATCTAAAGACCGGTCAGGCCGGCAGCCGGCGGAGTACGGCGCGTATTACGATTAAGGAAGGAAAATTCGGACAATGGCGATGAAAGATCAGGCTGATAAGCTTGTAAAGTCTTTTACCCAGTTCTGGGAGGCTCAGGATAAAAAGAGAAGATTCGCGTACATAGCGATAATCGTCTGCATTATCCTGGCTGCGGTTATTATAACGGCGATCCTGAACAAAAAGGATTATGTCGTCCTTTATGAGGGTCTTGAAACTCAGGAGGCAGCCGAAATGGTCACCCTCATCGAGGGAATGGGCTATGAGGCGAAACTTTCGGGCGGCAGCATCACCGTCCTAAGCGGTACGGAAAATACGATAGCCATGCAGCTTGCTTTGCAGGAGTACCCTAAAAGCGGTTACGGCTACCCCAATCTTATAAACAAAATGGGCATGACCACCACCAAGTCGGAGCTGGAGCTTTACGAAAAGATGGACACGGAGAACAGGCTCGGCGCAATAATAGGGGCTATGGATAATATCAGCAGCGCGGTAGTCACGCTGACAGAGCCGGAGCTCCAGAACGTTGTTATACCCTCGCTCAGGCAGCCGCCTACGGCGTCGGTAAAGGTAACGCTGGACGGCATCGAAAAGCTTTCCAATAAGCAGATAGTCGGCATAAAGCATATTGTTAAGTTCGGCTGGTCGGGTCTTACCGACGATAATATCATGATCGTGGATAATCAGGGCATACCCCAGCTTGAAAACGCTCAGGACGAATTTGACCTTGTGCTTGAGGAGACCAAGAA
This sequence comes from uncultured Oscillospiraceae bacterium, assembly GCA_910584715.1. Lineage (GTDB taxonomy): Bacteria > Bacillota > Clostridia > Oscillospirales > Ruminococcaceae > RGIG8773. The sequence goes on along the minus strand of CAJUAN010000023.1, from coordinate 20,223 downwards.
GTTTGCTTTCAAGACAAATCTTGAAAACAGCATCAAAAACAAGATACTCGAAATGCTTATCCCCGTTTACGGTGAGGACGGCGTTTCTGTTGCGGTAAATATGGTGCTCAACTTTGACAGCAAGGTCTACGAGGACACCGACTACAGACCCGAGGGCAACGGCAACACCGGCGTTCTTCAGCATGCGGACGCCGAAAACGCTTCTGGAAACACCACGGTTGACGGCGGCGTTGTAGGTCTTGAGGGCAATGCGGACGACACATATCCGACCGGCAATACTAACGGCGCCGGCGCATGGACGGATGAATCCGTTTCCAATACATATCTGGTAGACACCTATAAGGAGCAGGGTCAGAAGGTAGGCTACACTATCGACGGTCTTTCCATTTCGGTAGCGGTTTTCCGTGACTATCTGTCCGAATACGACAGAGAGACCCTTGTGAGACTGGTTGGAAATTCGGGTACGGTAAACCCCGACGACTTTGACAGAGTTGTTACTGTGGGCAACTTTCCCAAGTACGATCCCAATCTTCCCGAGCCCGGTGCTGAAGTCAGATACCTGTTCGGTCTTACCTTTAACCAGCTTATCCTTGTGGGCGCTATCGTACTTATACTCATTCTTGTTATACTTATCATCATGGCTATTCTTTCCGGAAACGCGAAGAAGAAGAGAAAAGCTTTCGAGCAGCAGATTATCGAGACCAGCGGTCTTGTGGCTGCGGACGGAGAGGAGCCTGTGGATACGTTCACATTCAGCGAGGCGGGCGAGCCTGTGGAGGTTCCCAGTCTTACCGACGATCAGATCGAGACGAAGGAAGTCGTTATCAGAAGAGAGATCAGCGATTTTGCCAAGTACAGCCCCGAGATCGTTGCTCAGCTGCTTAAAAACTGGATGAAAGAGGAGGGTGACAACTGATGGCTGATGTTGAAGAGCTTTCCTATTTGCAGAAGGCTGCGATTGTCATTACCTCTATAGGCGCGGAGAACGCCGCGGGAGTCTATAAGCGTCTAAACGACGACGAAGTGGAGAAGCTTACCTACGAGGTATCCAGTCTGCCCTATATGGATATTGCCGCGATAGACGAGGTACTGAACGAATTCTACGAGCTTTGTCTTACCCAGAAGGTCATCACCGAGGGCGGTATAGACTACGCACGTTCCGTTTTGGAAAAGGCTTACGGTCCCGAAATGGCTCAGAGGCTCATGGACAAGGTTTCCAAGTCCATGCAGACAAAGGCGTTCGAGTTCGTCAGAAAGTCGGACTACAAGAATCTGCTTGCAATTATACAGAACGAGCACCCTCAGACCATCGCGCTGGTGCTCTCATATGTAAACTCGGATCAGGCTTCGCTTGTTCTTCAGGAACTTCCCAAGGAAAAGCGGGTCGAGGTCGTAGAGAGGATCGCCAAGATGGAATCCGCTTCGCCGGAAACTATCAAGGCTATCGAATCCACGCTGGAGAGAAAGTTTGCGGCGGTTGTTTCTATGGATCTCACGGAGGTCGGCGGTATCAACTACGTGGCGGACGTCCTCAACAAGGTGGATCGCGGTACGGAGAAGTACATCTTCGACGAGCTGTCCGCGAGGGATCCTGCTCTGGTAGACGAGATCAAAAAGAAGATGTTCGTATTCGAGGACATTCTTTCCCTCGACTCCATGTCCATTCAGCGTTTCATCAGAGACGTGGAGACGAAAGACCTGGCGGTGGCTATCAAGGGCTCCAATGCAGAGGTTGCGGCCACACTTTACGCGAATATGCCCCAAAGAATGCAGGAGTCCATACAGCAGGAGATCGAATACCTGCATAACGTTCGTATGCGTGACGTTGACGAGGCTCAGCAGAGAATTGTCGGCATCATAAGACACCTGGAAGAAGAAGGCGAGCTTGTAATAGGCAAGGGCGGAGAGGACGAGATCATTGCTTAAAATCGTTAAAGGCTACGGCTATGGCTACGTTCCCGCCTACAGCGTGGGCGAGCCGGTAAAAATTGACAACACGGTATACATGCCAGGCGAGGACGAGGAGACAGGCGAGGTCATTTCCGCTGAGGAGCAGCGCAGGCGCGCCGAGGAGGAAAAGGCCGAGGAGGAACGCCGCATAAACGAAGCTGTGGAAACAAGGTTTTCCAAAGTGCTTGCGGAGCATTCCGCCGCTCTTGAACAGGAGCGGGCAAAGATCCTTGAGGACGGCAGAAACGAGGCTGCGACAATTACCGCGGAGGCTAAGGCGGCCACTATGGCAGTCATGGAAAAAGCCAAGAGAGAATGCGCCATGCTTAAAGAGCAGGCGAGGAAAGAGGGCTACGACGAGGGCTTTGCCGAGGGTAAAAAGGATTCGCTGGACAAATACGAAAAATACATCGACGCTTCGGGCAGACTGCTGTCCGAGATAAACTCCCGCAAGGAGGCGTATTATGTTTCCGCCGAGGAGGAAATGCGGCAGACCGTTTTTGAACTGGTGAACAAGATCGTCCGCACCGAGCTGAAAATAAATCCGCAGGTCGTTGAGGGTCTTATTGCCGAGGCTGCAAAAAACTTCCGCAATTCGGATTACATCAAAATAACTCTTGCCGAGGACGGCATTACCGAAAGATTCAGGACAGACGAGAAGCTTGTTAAGGATATCATTCCTTTTATTCCCGAGGTGGAGATTGAGCTTGACGAGGACGCCGAAGAGGGCACTGTAATAGTTGACAACGGCTCCGAGATAGTTGACGCGGGAGTTCCCACGCAGCTTGAGTTCCTTAAGGAGATTATGAGGACGACGCGGGGCGGGGACAGCGGAAGCGAAGCCTTTGAGATAGCCTCCGATTCGGTACAGGGCGAAAGCCTTGAGGAGTCGGCTGCAAAGGGCGGCGAAGATTTCGCGGCAGAAGTGACAGGTGCGGTAGCGGTGACAAAGGCGGCAGAATCAGCAGCAGAGTCGGAGACATCCGAAGCGGCAGACGCGGCGGAGACAGCGGCTATGACTGAGGAAAGCGCGGCGGTACCCGAGGACGCATTGGTTGAAGCAGATGAAGAATCCCCGCAGGTAAACTTTGCCGACGTTATGGCTGACGTTATGTCGGGCAGAGCGGAGGAAGCGGCAGAACCGGCAGGTGTGCCTGAAAAAGCGGTACAGGATGAAGCTTCGGAAATGACCGAGGACGAAGCCGCGGCTCTTATGGCTGAGCTGATGAACGAAGCCAAGGCGGCGGGCATTCAGACCGACGGGGCGGAAGCTTCCGAAACTGCCGAAACTGCTGCGGAGGAAGTTCCCAAGCCGGCGAAAAGCCGCAAGAAAAAGCAAGCCGCGGAATAACGCGGCGGAAAACACGGAGTAACCGATATGAATTTTGCAGCTGTGCGCGAAGCCGTCAAACAGGCGGATCTGTTCAGATATCAAGGCAAAATTGAAAAGATAATAGGCATGACCATTGAAGCGTCGGGTCCCGAAGCGAACATCGGGGACGTGTGCCGCATTTACCGCAAGGGAGAGGGCGGCAGGGTCTTGGACAGGTTCATTTACGGAGAGGTCGTGGGCTTCAACAACGGCAAAGTAATGCTGATGCCCTATACCGATATAGAGGGAATCGGTCCCGGTTCTATCGTTGACAACACGGGCAGACAGCTTCAGGTGGGCGTGGGAGACGCCCTTGTGGGCAGGATCATAAACGCTATCGGTCAGCCAATAGACGGGGGTCCTCCTATAGAGACGACGGAAAGCTACTCCATTGCGGGAGAGCCCGTTAACCCCCTGACAAGACCCAGGATAGACGAGATAATACCGTTCGGCGTAAAGGCTATAGACGGTCTGCTGACGATCGGCAGAGGTCAGAGAATGGGTATTTTCGCGGGTTCGGGCGTCGGCAAATCCACGCTGCTGGGCATGATCGCAAGAGAAGTCGAGGCGGACATAAACGTCATCGCTCTTGTGGGAGAGCGCGGCAGAGAGGTACTGGAGTTTATCGAGAGGGACTTGGGCGAAAAGGGTATGGCGCGTTCCGTGCTTGTGGTCGCCACATCGGATCAGCCCTCTATGATGAGAAATAAATGTCCCATGACGGCTACGGCTATCGCGGAGTACTTCAAGGATCAGGGCAAGAACGTCCTGCTGATGATGGACTCGCTTACCCGTTATGCCATGGCGCAGAGAGAGATAGGTCTCGCCACGGGAGAGGCTCCTATCGCGAGAGGCTACACGCCGTCCATTTACACGGCAATGCCCAAGCTTCTGGAGCGTGCGGGAAACTTTGAAAACGGTTCCATTACGGGCATCTACACGGTGCTTGTGGAGGGCGACGATACCAACGAGCCTATTTCCGACACTGTCCGCGGAATCATCGACGGACACATTATTCTTTCAAGAAAGGTAGCGGCGAGGAACCATTACCCCGCCATTGAGATACTGGAGTCGGTGTCCCGTCTGATGACGGAGATAACCGATAAAGAGCAGAGAGACGTGGCTTCAAAGATGAGGAACCTGCTCTCGGTCTACTACGCCAACTTCGACCTCGTTTCCATAGGCGCCTATAAGAAGGGCACCAATCCGGCGCTGGACGAGGCTCTGCGTAAGATAGACAAGATAAACGCCTTTTTGCAGCAGGCGACAGACGAGGCATTCTCCTATGAGGAGACGGTTCAGATGATGAAGAACGCTATAAAATAAAATAGTACAGCACAGGACGCGGGTAAAATTTAGAAGTCCTATACATTATATCCGGAGGGTTTAGCTTGAAAAGATTTGAATTTTCACTGAACAAGCTCATGGGCTACAAGCAGCAGGTGCTGGACAGGGAAAAAAACAACCTTGCTCACCTGAGACGGCAGCAGCAGCAGTACATAGACGAAAAGCGCGCCCTTGAGGAAAAGCTGCGCAGTTCCAACAGGGAGTTCTGCCTTAAATCGGCGCAGGGCATGACCATTATGCAGGTCAACGTCTTTAAGGGCTATCACCAGACCCTTTCGGCTCAGATAAAGGAACTGGAGGCTTCAATACAGACAATGGAAACCAAAGTCCAAAGGCAGCTCTCGGTGGTCATCGAGGCGACCAAGGAGGTCTCTTCGCTGGAAAAGCTGGAGGGCAAGCAGCTTGAGGAATATAACTTCAAGGCGGCTAAGGCCGAGGAACAGTTTATCGCGGAATATGTTACGAACAGCACCTACAGAAATTAATTCGGTTTAAGGCGCGGGCGTTTCATTTCGGAGCATTCGCACTTTAAATAAATATTTTATTGCAAAGGAGGGAAAAATGTGACGAATACGGTTTTGTTTGACTTGCAGGCGGCTGCAATGGCTGCTGCGGCTAATTCGGCAAATCCGGGCAGGAAGCTCCCAAACGGGGAGGATATTCCCGATGGCATGAACTTTTCGGACGTACTTGCTTCGCAGAATGTGTTTAACGCACAGAATGTGCAGAATGTGCATAACGCACAGACGGACGCAGCCGAAAATACCGACGGAACGGATATCACCGTTGAAAACGCTTCAGATGAGGAAATGGATAAAGGAATATTTTCCGACGCGCTGAAGCTGATCGAAAACGCCGACGACGGAGTGAAAAAAGCTCTGGAGCTTTTGCTGAAAACCGTTCTTAACGCTTTGAGAGGTTCAAGCGACGGCGAGGAAAGAAAAACAGATATGTTTATGATCCTTACCGACGGAAGTGCGGGCTTTTCCGACGAGGACGATATGTCCGAAGATATGCTTCTCGGCGCGGAGATCATGAACAGGCTGGGTCTTATGATTGATTCCGAGGTGGAAAAGGAGACCGATCCCGACCTGCTTCTCGGCGAGCTTGAAAAGATCGTTGAGCAGATACTCGGAGTCAGCGATGAGGATACCGACGAAACAACGGCGGCGGACGCTCTGGCGGCTCTGCTGAATATCGCTCCCGAGGAAATTGAAAGCTTTGCTTTTGAGGACGGCAGCGCAAAGACCGAGGCTGTGGAAAATGCTGCAGAGGCTATGAAGGCTCCGATAAAGGCAGTAGAGCAGGAGGCTCTCGAAAAGCTTCCCGAAGCGGAAAAGCTTTACAGCGAATTTGCTGCGGAGGTCGTTTCCGAAACCGAGGAGGTTCCGAAGATAGCTTCAAGATCGGGTTTTACGGCTCTGAAGATCAACAACGCTTCCGAACAGGTAAGCAACATTGAGAGAAAGCTGTACTCCGAACCGGAGACTGAAACGGAAGAGATTCCGGTGCAGGCAATTGCCGGGGATCGCTCCGGTATCGAGGAAAATCCGGACGCGAATAAGGACAGCGGTTCAGAAAGCAGGTCGGACAGCGAGAGCGGAACGGCAGCAGAAATGGCAGCAGGCGCGTCAACAGAAAATCAAACAATATTTGTACGCGATGAGATCGCGGCGGAAAATACCGAAACAAAGCTGAGCGCGGATACGGCGTTTTCAGTGGAAAATCAGGTAAAGGACGTTGTGACGGACGAGATCGCCGAATTCGGCGACAAGGACGGCGTTAAAGAACTGGTGCTTATCCTCAGGCCGAGGGAACTTGGTCAGATTGCGGTAAAACTTGTCAAAGACGCAAATGCGGTCTCGGTTATCATGTCGGCTCAGTATGAAGAAGTCGGCAAGCTCATGACTCAGCGCGCGGCTTATCTGGGCGAAAGCCTGGCGGGCAGGGATTACGACGTGAAGGACATTCAGGTAGTTGAGCCGGGAAACGCGGCTGAACAGATGGGACTCAACTTTACGGATCACGGATTCAGCTTTGCGCGGAATCAGGGCGGTTCCAACGACGCGGACAGCGGACGCGGCTACCGCGGGGAAAACGACGGTTACGGAGAAATTGACGGAATAGAAGAGATCGGCGCCGATCGCGGCGATATCAGATTCAGGGAGGCGAAACTATGGACGACAGCTTAAAGGTAGGCAACGGAGTGTACAGCAAGTACTCCAGCACCTACATAGACCCGGACAAAAACACAGTGGAAAAAAATGACAGCAACAACTATATGAGCTTTGACAGCTATCTTCAGCTTCTTGTCTCTCAAATGAAGAACCAGGACTTCAACAATCCTATGGACGATTCAGAGGTTCTTGCTCAGATGGCTCAGTACTCTATGCTTGAGGGTATCAAGAACATGACCCAGCAATCCAACATCAGCTATGCTACGTCCCTGGTAGGTCAGGTGGTCACAGTTGACGACGGAAGCGGCGCTTATACGGGTATGGTTGAATCGGTCAACGTTAAAAACGGCGAGCCTTGGCTCATGATCGACGGAATGTCCTATAAGAGCGACAAGGTAACCGATGTTGTTGATATCTACACTTTCAAAGGTCTTATGGATCTTATCGGAAAAACGGTAAAGGGCAAGCTTGAAGATTCCGACGCCGAAATTACCGGTGTTGTAACAAACATTCTTTATCAGAACGGAACCGGCTATGTTGTCGTAAACGATAAGCTTATTCGGGTAGACAAGATTGAACTGGTTGAAAAGCCCGGCGAAGAGGATTCCGATAAAACGGAAGGATCTGAAGGTTCTGAAAACACAGGCGGTACTGAAGGCACAGAGGGTTCAAAGGGCGAGGAAAGCAGCGGCGGAACCGTTACAGAAACCGCGGAGGCTGAAACTTCGGCTGTTATGGGTTATATGGCAAAATCGGAATCGCTTATCGATACCTTTATGAAAGAGCTTGACGACGCCGGCGGGGTTACCGCGGTCGAGAAAACATCTGCGGCACAGTTTGCCGGAAATGTCACAGAGGAATACTATGTTGAGATCATGGAGCTTGAGGTTCCGGATTACAGCGCGGGCATCTATGCGGACGACAGCATAATCACAGGCACGGTATCCTCGAATTCCGACAGAACGCTTGGCAGCGGAAGCGGTACTCTTTCCAGAGGTTCCGAGTCAAAAAATGCAAGCAGTTCCAACAACTACAACGCAAATTACAGCAATTATAACAGCTATAACAATTACGGCGGCTATAAGGGAGTTACCACGAGCAAAGGCGTTTCCACGGGAGACTGCATACCGCACAGGATATCGGTCGAGGCATATCCGGAAGAGGCTGCTTTGGCGGACAGTCTGGGTACGAGAATGTACGACATAAGATTCATTCATAACCGTGCGATAACCTCAAGGATCAAGACCGACGAGGTAATAGGTCATTCCAGCAGCGGAAAGCCCGTTACGGAAATAGGCTACAGCGGCGTGGGACAGCTCGGCGAGGTGGTTACGTTCGCTGACGGAACACAGAGAGTCGAAATACTTCTGCAAAGCGGTCATTCGGGCTGGCTTACCACGTCCGGCAGACTTACTCTTGACGAAATATGTTCCAAGAAGATCGAACCCGGTTCACTTACCGGAAAGCTTACACCCGAGGAAAGCGCAATAAGACATTTTTCCGATCCTATGTCTGAATTGGATCAGACGCTCAGAGTAAGCTTTAACAGATTTCTCCGTACAAACAAGGCTTGATTAAACCGAAAAGGAATGATACCGGCTATGCTTATAAGCGAGTATTTAAGTCTCCGGGGCGTGTCGGTAACCACGGGCAGCCAGGCTGCGGGTCAGCGTACCGATGTAAAGGGTACAGCGGACAGCGGCGGATTTGCCGAAGAGCTGAAAAAACAGCTTGAAGCCCAGAGCGGCAGCGGCGTAAGGTTTTCAAAGCACGCTATGGAAAGAATTTCCGAAAGGAACATAGATCTTTCCGAAAGCGGAAGGCTGGACAGACTGAACAAGGCGGTAGAGCTTGCGGGCGAAAAGGGTTCCGACGATACGCTTGTAATTATCGACTCCACGGCGTTTCTGGTAAGCGTAAGGAACAACAAGGTCATAACGACTCTTAACGCGGACGATATGCGGGGAAACATTTTTACAAACATTGATTCGACAGTTATAATGTAACGGAAGTGCGGACGGCGCATAGCTTATCCGTACAAAAAGAATATATGCCGGCGGCGGTCAAAACGATTGGACCGAAAGGAAATCGTTCCGTCCCGAACGACTTGACGGACGGAGCTTCGGCCGGCGTGAAAATTATTTAAAGGAGCGCTTGATTAGAAATGATTAGATCTCTTTATTCCGGTGTTTCCGGACTTACTACCCACCAGACGAGAATGGACGTTATCGGTAACAATATCGCTAACGTAAATACCTATGGCTACAAGACCATGAGAGCTACTTTCCGCGATATTTACTATCAGACGGCTGTAAGCCCTACAAGCGGTAAAGCGGCTTATGCAGGTAACAACCCCTCCGAGGTAGGTTACGGCGTTCAGCTCGGTTCTATTGACAAGGATATGTCCCAGTCGAACGGACAGAGCACCAACAGAACGTACGACATGATGATCAACGGCGACGGCTTCTTCATGACGGCTACGTTCAACGGCGAGAACATCAGCGCAGACCTCAGGACACGCGAGCTCCTGTTCACGCGTATGGGTAATTTCACCATAGACAGCTACGGCAACCTCGCTACCGCCGACAACCGTTTTGTTATCGGTTCGCGCAATTCCCTTATGGGTCTGCGCAACGTGGGTACTATAAGTGAAAACGCCATGGCGGACGTTCAGATCAAGGACAGAAACGGCGATGGACGTATAAATTCCAGCGATGTTACTTTCCGTAACACTATCAATATGAACGAGCTGATCCAGACAGCCTATAATGTATTTACAGACGAGTACGGCTATATGTACGGTTATGACTGGAACGCTATTGTGACTGCGGAAGGCAATCGGACGGGAAACACACACGTAGTTTATGATTTCGACGGAACCGACGCCGAATGGGGCGCTCTGACGGTTGAACAGAAAATGGAGTACGTTAACCTTCAGGATACCATCAGGAACCTTAACGACGACGCGGCTACAGTAGCTGCGGCAAACTACAGATATTACTGCGATAAGACCGGCGCTGAGATCAAGGATGCAACCGGCGCAAGGATATCATATGCGACGCCGTACGCGGCTATGGTTGCCGCAACCGACGACGCAGCCTTAACGGCGGCAAAGGCTACCGCGAATACGGCCGGCGCGCTTCAGGGAACGCTTGCCTATAAGGACGTTGGAGCCGTAACAGTCGGAAAAGACGGTACGATCTCGGTTACATACAACGGCGACCTCAAGTACCTCGCAAGGATCGAGCTTGCGGTATTTGACAACCCCGACGGTCTTAACGAGGCGGGCGGCACGAACTTTGAGCTTTCCACGGCTTCCGGCGAGGCGGGAATTAAGAACCCCGACTCGGAGGGCGCCGGTCAGGTCAAGAACAAGTTCCTTGAAATGTCCAACGTAAACCTGGCGAACGAATTCTCGGATATGATCGTTACCCAGAGAGGCTATCAGGCTAACGCAAGAATGATAACCACTTCCGACTCAATGCTTGAGGAACTTGTAAACCTCAAGAGATAATGACAGTTGACCCCGGATCCCATTTGTAATTACTGAACTGTAAATCAAATCTCTCTCAGCTTGACCCGCGGGACGGCTGCGGCTGTCCCGTCCGGTCATAGCTTATATTTTAATTTTTCCGATACGGAGAGTACATTAATGGTAAAATATACCGAAAGGAATAATTATGATACAGCTTACCAGGATAAACGGAACGGAGCTTCTTGTGAACGAACAGTTCATTGAAATAGCCGAGCAGACTCCCGATACGGTGATAACCATGCAGAACGGTCACAGGTATCTTGTCAGGGAGTCCATAGAGGAGATCATCGGCAAAGCGAGAAACTACAGCCGCGAATGCTTTCCCGACTCCGTTAAATGAGACAGCAACGGCGTACCTTATAGGTAATCTGCCTTTCTATATAAAATAATTTTTGGAGGAAGTTTATATGAATATTTCCGGTATTATAGGCTTTGCCCTTGCTATTGGACTTATAGTATGGGGTATTACAACAGGCGGTGAGCTCAGCGGCTTCTGGGATCCCGCTTCGGTCGCTATCGTTCTGGGCGGTACAATAGGCGCATTGGTGTTTATTTACCCGGTGTCGGTTCTGACAAAGGTACCGAAAATGCTTAAAGAAGCTTTTTTGCCGACCAAGTACGACCCCGACAAGTACATAAACGATATGGTCGAGTATTGTAAGACAGCCCGTATGAAAGGTATCCTTGCCCTTGAAGAGTCGGCGAACGCCTGTCCCGATCCGTTTATGAAATCGGCTCTTATGCTTATCGTAGACGCAAACGATTCCGACAAGGTTCAGAGCATGCTTGACGACTCCATAAACTTCATATGCGAACGTCACGAAAGCAATTTCGCACTTTGGGTAAGAGGTTCGGCTATCGCTCCCGCCATGGGTATGATCGGTACCCTTATCGGTCTGATCAACATGCTTGCCAGCCTTGACCCAAGCGACCCGAACTCGGCGTCGTCCCTTGGTCAAGGTATGTCAACAGCCCTTATCACAACGTTCTACGGCTGTATCCTGGCGCACCTTATTTTTACTCCTATAGGAAACCTTTGTAAGTATAACCATAACAAGGAAATACTTTGTCTTCAGATAATTGAAGAGGGTACTCTCGCTATTATTTCGGGCGCTAACCCGCGTTACGTTGAGGAAAAACTGAGAATGATGCTTCCCGGTACTCATAAGCCCAAAAAGATGTCTTCAGCGTCTTCGGGAGACGGAGAATAATTGTTTCCGGCATATTATTGTGCAAAATTACTAAAATTGCAGCGAAAAATCTGTCGCGAAATTGTTGCCGTTTTTAAGAAATACGCTTTAATTTTCGGAAAAAATATGGTATAATTATTAAATCAAAATTCAACTTCCGATAAAAGGAGGGGGTACTTTGGCTAAGAAGAGGCAGTCGCAGGAAGAAGAAGGCGGAAGCTGGATGGACACCTACGGCGACATGATAACGCTTGTTCTTACGTTTTTCGTTCTGCTGTATTCAATGTCCTCCATGGATCAAAGCAAGTGGCAGTACATAGCCGGAGCTTTGTCAAAGGCAGACACCCAGCAGGATAACGTTCAGGTTCTTCTCGAACCCAATCCCGAAAACGACCCCAGTGCGATCTATGACAATGAGGTGCCCGAGGTTCAGGACGAGGCGGATATTGTTGACTTCGAGGACTTCTATATGTACCTTAAGCAGGTCATAGTTTCAAACAAGCTTCAGGACAGCGTAAGCGTTGAAATGTCCAAAACGGGCGTCTATATGCGCTTCAGGGATAACATCTTCTTCGCGGGGGACAGCGACGTTCTTCTCGACGAGGGCAAATACATACTTGAGATCATCTCGGACGGCATCAGAAGCATCAACGAGAGGATAAAAGCCGTCAGGGTAGGCGGTCATACCGCAGGCTCGGCAAACTCCACGGTAAACGAGTGGAGGCTTTCCTCCGGACGTGCGGATTCGGTCATTAACTATATGATAAGTCTTGACGCCTGCGAGCCTGACAGATTTTCTTCGGCGGGCTACGGAAAGTACCGTCCCGTTGAGGATAATGATACCGAAGAGGGCAGACGGCAGAACAGGCGCGTTGAGATAGTCTTTATAAGAAACGACGTGGACTTTACCGATCCCGAAGTCATTCAGGAGCTCTTCAATCTTGAATACGGCGCGAACTTCGTGCAGTACTCCGACGAGGACGGCTCCGTTCAGGGCGGGGACGATATCGAGGAGGATATCCCCGATGTTGACGACGGACGCAGCGACCCTGACAGGGTCTATATCTCAAAGGATGACGCTCTCACCAGAATGAGAGAGGAATAAGCCGTATCCGGGGGCGCGCGGGATATCCCGCACATCTCCGGTCGGATAACGGTATAAACGGAATATTTCCATTCCGGAAAGGATGGCTGCAAAAATATGGCTGACGTATTGTCGCAAAGCCAGATTGACGCGCTGTTGAACAGCTTCTCGTCCGAAGGAACAAAGGCCTTTGACGAGATAGAGGAACAGTCCAAGGAGCAGAAAATAAAAAATTACGACTTCAAGATGCCGAAAAAGTTTACCAAGGAACAGCTCAAGGTCATCGACGGTATCTTTGAAAACTACTCCAGAGTTTTGTCCTCTTATCTTACCGGTCTTATGAGAATCTACTGCAAGGTCGAGGTGCTTTCGATCGAGGAGCAGGTTTACTACGAGTTCAATAACGCGCTTCCTGACTATGTTATGATGTCAATGATCAATATGGGGATCACCGACGACGACGTAATGGAAACAAACTGCATTATGGAAATTTCCAACCCGATCGCTTTTTCAATGATGGATCGCCTGATGGGCGGAAGCGGAGCGTACGTCGAGCAGAACAGGGACTTTACCGAGATAGAGGTAGGGCTGTTCGCAAGCGTTATGGGTAAAATGGCAGGGCTTCTGAAAGAACCGTGGGGCACATACATAGACATCAATCCTACGATCACTACTATAGAAACAAACGCAAGAGTTATGCAGTCGATATCGCCCGACGAGGTGGTTATTCTGGTGGTGCTTGAAATGGAGATAAAGGACGTTAAGAATACCATGACGTTCTGTATCCCGGCGCTTAACCTGGAATCCATTATGGCGAAGTTCGGCGACAGATGGTCAAGGACTACCAAAAAGCTTGACCCGAAAAAGGAAAAAGAAAGGCGTGTCTCGCTTCTTGAAGCCATTAAGGATTCGGAGCTTAAAATTGACACCGTTCTGTGTGAAACGAAGCTTGACCTGTTCGATGTTCTTACTATGCAGGCGGGCGACGTGATCCCTCTTAATATGCCTATTGACAGCAATGTTACCGTTAAGATCGGAAGCAATATCTGGTTCGACGGTAAGCTGGGTATAAAGAACAAGAAAAAAGCTGTTAAAATAGACCACATATTCAAAGACCTGGGGAAATAAACTGCGCAAAATCTGAAAAGCAAATGCAGCGCCTGAAAAACGCAGAACGGAAAGGAAGGTTACATATATGAGCGAGGAAAAGCTTACCATTGACGGCTTTGGCGATGTGGAAATGGACGCCATCGGCGAAATAATGAATATAACCATGGGGTCGGCGGCTACCGCTGTTTCAAATATGCTTTCAGCCAAGGTATGGATCACTACCCCGCAGGTGAAGGTCATCAGATCCGACGAGTTGTCGTTTCCTGAGCTGGAGCCGTCTATTATGGTCAAAATCAAATATACCCAAGGAGTTTCGGGCGAAAACGTGCTCGTCCTCAAGCAGAACGACGTTCAGCTCATTCTTAATCAGCTTATGGGTCTGCCGCTGGAGATCAGCGACGATTTCCAGTTTGATGAAATGAATATTTCCGCAGTGTGCGAGGTCATGAACCAGATGATGGGTGCGTCGGCTACGGCGCTTTCCGAGATCATCGAAACGACGGTCGATATCTCCACACCCGAGGCGGTAGTCCAGGAGGGCGGCGCCGACGCGGTAAGACAGGAAATATACGATCTTACGGGTCAAGATTTCGTCTGTACCGTTAAGTTCGATCTTACAATAGACGGAGTTATAAAGTCGGAGTTTATCTCAGTGCTTACTATCAGCCTTGCAAAGGAAATGGCTGATAAAATGATGACGGGCTACAATAATATTATGGACAGCGTTGAGGAGGCTGAGCCTGCTCCCGCACCTGCACCGGCGGCTCCTGCAGCTCCGGCGGGCGGAGGCGCTTCAATGTCCCAGGAACAGATAGAGGCTATGATGGGCGGAGGAGCTGCACCACAGCCTGCGGCGCCTCAGATGCCGCAGCAGCCTATGGGAGCTATGCCTATGCCGGGTGCTCCAGCTGCCGGCGCAATGCCCCAGATGCCATACGGTCAGCCTGTGGATCCGAACATGGCGGCTATGTACGGCGGATACCCTCCCCAGGGAATGTATCCTCAGATGCCTATGCAGCCCGCTATGCCTCCTATGAACGTACAGCCCATACAGCTTCAGAACTTTGCGGCGTACCAGAACGCTAACCTTAATCAGGATCAGAACGACAATCTTAAGCTTCTGATGAACGTTCCGCTGAACGTTACGGTAGAGATCGGTTCGGCTGTCAAAAAGGTCAAGGAGATACTTGATTTTTCGCAGGGTACCATTATCGAGCTTGAACGTCAGGCAGGCGCTCCCGTTGACATTATCGTGAACGGGAACCTTATCGCCAAAGGCGACGTGGTGGTTATCGACGATAATTTCGCGGTGAGGATCACGGAAATAATCAAGTCGAAATTCCTGGAGTCGCTTGGCGGCAAGGAATAGGCGCTGATAAGTTTTTCTGTGCGGCATAGCGCAGAAAGTCATGGGAATAACAGCTTCCGGCAGGCCGCGTGGCTGTACCATAGATCAATATTATATTCAGGGAAACGGAACCGCCCGACGTTCCCGTGGGAAACGACAAAATACTTCCGAGGCGGAGAAACGGAGTTTTATTATGGATAAGAAAATTTTGCTCGTGGACGACGCCGCTTTCATGCGAATGATGATCAAGGACGCGCTCACCAAAAACGGATATACAAATATTCTTGAGGCTGCCGACGGCGAGGCTGCCTGCGCTACATATGCGGCTGAAAAGCCCGACCTCATCATCATGGACATCACAATGCCCAACAAGACCGGTATTGAGGCTCTCAGAGACATCAAGGCGTCCGATCCCGGCGCAAAGATAGTTATGTGCTCCGCTATGGGTCAGGAATCCATGGTTGTTGAAGCTATCAAGCTCGGCGCTCTCGACTTTATCGTTAAGCCCTTTAAGGCTGACAGAATCCTCCAGACAGTTCAGAAGGTTCTGGGCTGATAAATGTTTGGAGAAGCCTTTACCGTTATATGCGCTCTTCTCGGCATTATCGGACTGATCTTCCTTTCGCTTTACGCTGTGGGGTGGCTTAAAAAGCGTCTTCACGGCGGAAGCTTCGGAAATATGGGGAACGCTGTCAGGATACGCGAATGCGTCAGTATTGCCGCGGATAAGCAGCTTATGATAATTACCGTCGGCAGCAAAACAATGCTGATAGGCGTAACGGTAAATTCCGTAAGCAGGATATGCGATCTTGACGAGTCGGATATCGCGGCTTACGAAGCTGCGGACGGTTCCTCCGAGAGCGGATTTTTTCAAAGTCTGAAAAAG
Source organism: uncultured Oscillospiraceae bacterium (assembly GCA_910584715.1). Lineage (GTDB taxonomy): Bacteria > Bacillota > Clostridia > Oscillospirales > Ruminococcaceae > RGIG8773. The sequence continues at coordinate 4,224 of CAJUAN010000023.1, read as the reverse complement.
GCTTTCGCCGAAAGGAACACCGCCGGAGCCGAGGCTGAAAACCCTGAAAGTGAAAAGGACGGGCGGAATGAAAAAAATGATTTTTAGAAGATTTGCCGCAGCGTCCGCAGGCATAGTGTGCGCCGCGGCTATGGTTGTTTCGTTTCCTGCCGTGACAGCTTACGCAGTACCCGGTCCGGAGGAAGGTACAGGCTATGTGACGACCATACCGAACGTTGAGACCAGCGTACCACAGACAGAACAGACCCAGCCCGAGCAGACCGCTCAGACCGTCCAGACAGACCAAAACGGTCAGCCCGTGGAGGGAACAGCCGTTACAGGCGAACTTCCCTACGACGAGCCCGTTACGGACGACCGCGGCACAGCGGACAATCTGCTGGATCAGTTCGGCATAAATGAAAGCTCTACGACGATCGACCTCATTATCCTGATCACGATACTTTCTCTCGCGCCGTCGATACTGATAATGATGACCTGCTTTACGCGCATCATTATTTCGTTTTCGCTGCTGAGAAACGCAATGGGAGTTCAGCAAACGCCTCCTAATCAGATAATGATCGGTCTTGCGCTGTTTTTAACCCTATTTATTATGAATCCGGTCATTTCGGAGATGAACGAGGTTGCTTATGTACCCTACAAGAACGGCGAGTATACGTCGGTTGAGGCAGTGCAGGCAGCTTCAGTTCCGCTTAAAAAATGGATGTTAGGGCATACCAGCAACGATTCCATGAGCTTCTTTATGGGACTGACGGGAACGGAGGTCGAAGCTCAGACAGAAGAAGAGTTTACCGAGGAAATAAGCTTTGTGGTGGTGGTTCCCGCCTTTATCCTCAGCGAGATCAAGATAGGTTTCGAGATCGGTTTCCTGCTCTATATTCCTTTTCTTATAATTGATATTATAGTTTCCACGATACTGATGTCGATGGGTATGATGATGCTGCCGCCGACGACGGTCTCGATCCCGTTCAAACTGCTGCTGTTTATTATGTGCGACGGCTGGACGCTCCTGATCGAATCGCTTGTCAGAGGCTTTAACGCTTAGGAGGTGCGGTTATGCTTACGGAATCGGTAATCCTGGAAATATTCCGCGAGGCGCTGATACTGGCGATAAAGCTTGCCGGGCCGCTGCTGCTGATAAGTATGCTTGTGGGTCTTGTTATTGCAATACTCCAGGCGGCGACTCAGGTTCACGAGCAGACGCTTACTTTTGTGCCGAAAGCCCTTACGATCGTAGTGCTTCTGCTTCTGCTGGCTCCTATGATGATAAGCTCCTGCAATGAATTTCTTATGCGTATATTCGAGCTTATAACGCAGATCAGCAGCCAGAGACTTACGTAGTCCGCGGCGGAAAGGAGCGCGCGTGGATTTCTTTACGGTTTTGTTCCGGAGCTTTGAGACCAATCTGCTGGTCTTCGCCCGGATGCTGGGAATATTCATCTTTAACCCGATCCTGTCGAGGCGGAACATTCCCACGATTGCAAAGGTAACAGTTACAATTTTTATTACATATATTGCCATACTTGTGGTACAGCCCGAACCTGTTGACACGGGTACCCAAACATGGGTCTATCTTATGATGATATGCCGCGAAACCGTTATAGGACTTATTTTCGGCTTTATCACAGACCTTTTCTTCTATACCGTTCAGGTGGCGGGAGAGGTCATGGATATGCAGTCGGGTCTCGGCATGGCAAAGGTTTTTGACCCCGAATCAAACGTACAGATGTCGGTAATGGGTTCGTTCATCAGCTTTATGATGTATCTTTACTTCTTCGCCACGGACGCTCATCTGACACTGATAAGACTTTTCGTTATGTCCTACGACATAATTCCTATAGGCAGCGGAGGCTTCAATCCCGAGCTGGGGTACCTTGCGGCGTCCTATTTTTCCGTTGTACTGGCTTTGGTAATAAAGCTTGCAATGCCTATAATGGCGGCGGAATTTATCCTCGAATTCTGCATGGGCGTACTGATGAAATCGGTTCCCCAGATACAGATAATGGTAGTCAATATCCAGCTTAAGGTGGCGTTCGGCTTTGCGATGCTGTTTTTAATGGCTGTTCCGCTGTCGGACTTTATTGACGGATACCTGGAAAAATGGCTTGAGGCACTGGAGACTTTTATGGCGGCTATTCCCGCGGTTTAGTTCCGTTTGGGGGAACAGGGCGCGGAAGCGTGTCGCAGACGACAAAAAATAAATGAGACGACTCTTTCGGCGGCGCGGAGCTGATACCGTCCGCGTCAGCCGGAAATACCTATAAATAAAGGAAGAATCCTATGGCTGAAGGTACAACCGGTGAGAAAACCGAGGAAGCTACCCCTCATAAACGTCGTGAACAGCGTAAAGAGGGCAACGTTATGCAGAGCAAGGACGTGGTCACCGCCGCGTTTATAATGCTGGCGTTCTTCATTTTGAGACTGACGGCAAAGCTCATGTACGGCTTCACGACAAACAGCATGACCTATTGGTTCACGCTTGCGGGAGGCGGCATGGACGATAACGGCACACGTATTGACGGAATGGAGGTAGCACCCAAGCTGATACTGGAGATAGGAAAGGTGCTGCTCTTTACTGCGGGACCTCTTCTGCTGGCTTCGCTGCTTATCCCGGTTATAGTCACAGGCATACAGACAAAATTTATTTTTTCGAAAAAATCCTTTCAGTTCAAGCTCAGCAAGCTCAACCCAATGCAGGGGATCAAAAAAATGTTTTCTGTAAGCTCTCTTTTCGAGCTTGCAAAATCCCTGATAAAAATGATAATCCTTATGGCTGTGGTCTACAGCGAGATCCAGAGCCGCGTGGTGGATTTTGCGAGGCTCATGCAGCTCGACCTTATATCCGGTCTGCTGTACGTCGCCGAAGCTATATTCGCCATATGCATGAAGATCGCAATGGTCTTTGTGGCGGTGGCCGCGGTGGACTTCCTGTTCCAGAAGTACAAATGGGAAAAGGACATGAAGATGACCAAACAGGAGGTCAAGGAAGAGTACAAGCAAATGGAGGGCGACCCCCAGATCAAGGGCAAGAGACGTCAGAAGCAGCAGCAGATGGCTATGAGCCGTATGATGCAGGACGTTCCGAGCGCGGACGTGGTTATAAGGAACCCTACTCACTTTGCGGTAGCGGTAAGATACAACGAAACCTCCGACAGAGCTCCCGTAGTGGTAGCCAAGGGCGCGGACAATTTGGCGTTCAGGATCATAGAAAAAGCCGAGGAAAACGGCGTGTCGGTTGTTGAAAACGTTCCGCTGGCAAGAGGTCTCTATAAGGCTGTAGATGTGGGGCGTGAGATACCGTTAGACTTTTATCATGCCGTTGCCGAAGTTCTGGTATTTGTATATGGCATAAAGGGCAAGGCTCCCAAGGGTATGGAGCCTGAGAACATCAAGAATTATCCGAATTACTGACCGCCGTTAGGGGCGGAGCCAAATTTCTATACTTTATTCTCTAACCTCTAATTTCTAAGAAGGGCAGGTTACGTTATACCGTGAAAAAAATATTGAATAACATGGTAACGGTATTCGTTATCCTGGCGATCTTCCTCATAATTATCCCGCTGCCCACCTGGCTGCTGGATATGCTGTTTGTTGTGAATATCGCGCTTTCGCTTGTTATTCTGCTTATTACGATGTATATCAAGGAGCCTCTGGAATTTTCTATATTTCCCTCCATGCTCCTTATAACCACAATATTCCGTTTGGGTCTTAATATTTCATCGACCCGACTTATCCTGTTCCAGCAGGGCTATGCGGGACAGATAGTAAAGGCGTTCGGGCAGTTCGTTATGAAAGGCAACGCGCTTATCGGTTTTATAGTTTTCATACTGATAACCGTGGTGCAGATGCTGGTAGTAACAAAGGGTGCGGAGCGTGTTGCTGAGGTAACCGCAAGATTTACTCTGGACGCTATGCCCGGTAAGCAAATGGCCATCGACGCCGATCTTAACTCCGGTATCATCAACGAGGACGAAGCCAAGCTCCGCCGCGCCAAGATACAGCGCGAATCGGATTTCTTCGGAGCTATGGACGGTGCTTCAAAATTCGTAAAGGGAGACGCTACGTTCTCTATTGTAGCCGCCATAGTTAACTTGCTGGGCGGCGCGGTGGTAGGTCTTGTTTTCGACGGAATGGAATTTATGGACGTTTTGTCCACCTACACCATTGCCACCGTAGGCGACGGTCTCTGCTCACAGATACCCGCGCTTCTTATTTCCACCGCAATGG
>CAJUAN010000022.1 GCA_910584715.1 uncultured Oscillospiraceae bacterium | reverse complement strand
AAGCGCTTTATGATAAGTCCGACGGATTTGCAAGGCGGCTTTTAATTCTTACTACGAAGCAAAAACCTCCTAATAGAATTGATAATCCGTATCTTGCGGAAAAGTTTATTTTGGAGAAAGAAAAAATATTTTGCTGGATATTCGACGGATTGAAAAGGTTGATAAATAATAATTTTCACTTTACGATTTCAGAAAAGACGCGCAGGAATGTTTCCGAAGCTATGGCGGATAATTGCAACATTATCGAATTTCTTTCCGATAAAGGCTACATAGAATTTGGTGTGGATTTTCAGGAAAGTACCACTAATCTCTATTCGGGATATATTGACTGGTGTCATAAAAATCTTTTGACGGAATTGAAAAAGGACACGTTCAGCAGTTGGCTGAAAGTTAATTCCGAGAAGTACAACATAAGATTTTCTACCCATATCAAGACCGATAATAGGGAGGTTCGCGGGTATAAAGGTATTCGTTCGCGGTTCAGAAATATTATTTTGTAATGAACTTAAAAAACGGCGTACGAGGCGTACGCCCCGTCCGAGTACGGCTTTGGGACATATTTTGCGGACGGCTTAAACCGCGTATTTAAGCCATTCGGACGGGTGGACGGCATTTTTGGAAATTTATTATAAATTTTATAATGTGCCGTCCGTGTGGCGTACGCAAGTACGCCATTAAAAGGGAGTGCAGAGGGAACGGCTGCCCCTCGGAGAGCGCAATGACGCTTTTGATATGAGGTACGAATGTCAAAAGTGTCTTTGCGTTACTTTCGCGAAAGTAACAAAGGCTTAGGTTGCCGCCCTCAAAGAATAATAGTGGAACAAAGGAGGAACGCTATGCAGAAAACGTTAAGCATAACCATAGGCAAAGGCAGTATCGGTCACAACAATCGTGACTTCTACGCCGATAATATTGACAGTAACCGTTCACAAAATAATATCATTTTTCATAAGGAAAATATTAAAAAGATTTACCGTGAATTGTTCGGTGCTGCTCTTGCGGAATACAATGCAAAACAGAAGCGCAAAGACAGAATTATAAAAGATTATTACGACCATATTTTTCACAGCAAACAGGAAAAGCTGTTTTACGAACTGATAATTCAAGTCGGGAATAAGGACGATACTCCTTGCAATTCCGATGAGGGAAAATTGGCGGCACAAATTTTGATTGAGTTTGAAAAGGACTTTCAGAAACGAAATCCGCATATTAGAGTTTTCAATTCTGTACTTCATATGGACGAGCATACGCCGCATTTACATATTGATTTTGTACCGTTCGCTACAAATCAGAAGCGGGGATTATCTACGCGAAATGCACTCACAAAAGCTCTTGAACAGCAAGGGTTTATTGCAAAAGGGAAATTCGATACATCGTCCAAATTGTGGATTGACAGCGAAAAAGAATGTCTTTCAGAAATTATGCAGCAGTACGGTATCGAATGGAAAAAGCTTGGTACGCATAATAATCATCTTTCTGTTTTGGATTTTAAGAAGCAGGAGCGGAAAAAAGAAATTGCCCGCCTTGAAAATAAAATTGAATGTACGGATAATATTTTAAAAAGCCGTCGAGAATTACTTGACGATACCGAAAGAATTATTGACGAGTTGGACGGGGAATATCAAGAGAAAAAAGCGGCAGTCGGTCAGCTTGATAATGAGATTACCGAAAAAGAAAATACTCTTGCCGAAACTATTTCCATTATCTCTGCAAATAATTCTCTGATTGAAGCAAGCGCGGATAAGGTCAGCAAGATAAAAAATATTGACGATATTCAGGCAAGAAAAACCTTATTTGGTGATAATGTTACTGTTTCGCAGGAGGACTATAATAATCTCTCCGAACTTGCTAAAAAGCAAATTGCCGCTGAAAATAATATGGAGGAACTTACCGAAAAGGTTACTCGGCTTGAAAAAGATAATGCTGCGCTTGCCAATAAAAATATATCTCTAAAAAAAGAATTGCAGTCGGTCAATTCGCTTCGGGATAAGCTTAATTCTGCATTGCGGGAGCTTTCCGATTGGAAAAATAAATATCAAAAGGTTATGGATTTCATTGAACAGCTTGGACTTAAAGAGAAGCTGCGGGAATTTTTAAAGCCTGTTGTTCAGCATAGGTCGAGATAATTTGTTGACATATCCCTGAAAAACTTCTTGACTTTACCACGTGAAAATGATATAATAAAGAAGCAGAGGTATGTCATAAGTCTGAAAATAGGAGGTATTCAGATTATGGCTACAATCAGAAAAAGAGGAAATACATATCAAATTAGGGTAAGCTGCGGTTATGACAGCAAAGGAAACCAAGTTATTCAGACCACTTCTTGGAAGCCCGAACCGAATATGACCGCTCGACAGGCTGAAAAGGAAGTCCAGCGGCAGGCAATGCTTTTTGAGGACAAGTGCCTTAAAGGACAGGTCACGACGAACGTGAAGTTTGAAGAATTTGCGGAGCAATGGTTTCAAGAATATGCAAAGCTAAACCTGCGTAACACGTCTTACGAGAAAATGAAGCAGCTACCGCCGAGGGTATATCCTGCAATCGGACATTTGCGTATTGACAAAATTACGGGACGGCACATTCAGCAGTTCATCAACGACCTTGCCTTAAACGGCAGGAACAAGAAAAACGGCAAGCCTTTATCACGAAAAACTGTTATTCACCATTTGAATTTCATTTCTGACGTGTTCGGCTATGCAATAAAGCTAAGTATGCTGAATGACAATCCCTGCCGAAACGTAACCGTTCCCAAAGGTGAGAAAAAGGAGAAGCAGATTTACACTCTTGAAGAAATTGCCCAAATCTTTGAGCTTTTGGACGGAGAGGATGTGCCGACAAAATTTCGTGTATTTATTAAACTTGCGGTATACAGCGGTTTTCGACGTGGTGAGCTGCTTGGCTTGGAGTGGAAAGACATCAACTGGGAAAGTAACCTTATCAGCGTTAGGCGGACTTCCAACTACACCGTTGAGAAAGGCAATTATACCGATACCACAAAAACAAAAATGTCCCAAAGGACGTTAAAGTTCCCTAACTTTGTTATGGAACTGCTCCGTGAGCTCAAAGCTGAACAGGAAACAGAGGCGGAGAAAGCTGGCAGCAAGTGGGTAAATACAGATAGGTTGTTCACTAAATGGGACGGCTCACCAATGGGCAACTGTACGCCTTATTCGTGGTTTAGGAAGTTTTGCAACAACAATAATATTCGCTTTTGCGACCTGCACTCCCTACGTCATTTTTATGCTTCCGCACTTATTAATGAGGGTGTGGACGCGGCTGCTGTTTCGGGAGCGTTAGGACATTCGGTTATCAGCACAACGACTTCCATTTATTGTCACGTATTTCAACAGGCACAAGCTAAAGCGGGTGACGCTATTGCCTCGGTTCTTGACTTTTCCTCAAAGAAAAAACAAGGAGCATAAGATACGACAAAGGACAGAATTGAAAAATAAAGGACAGTTAATGGACAAAAACGCCAAAATCCATGATTTTTAAAAAATCAAATCCCGCAAACCCAGTCTACAAAAGGATTTGCGGGATATGGTAATGGTGGAGCATAGGGGACTTGAACCCCTGACCCCCACACTGCCAGTGTGGTGCGCTCCCAACTGCGCTAATGCCCCAAATAGTATAAATATTATATCATGAAAATCAGCATATGTCAAGTAAAAATCAAAAAAATTTAGAACCAAATAAATATTTACTTTTACCAGTTGCGTTGATATTGAAAGAACCCATAAAAAAGACCGCCCCGATTGGAGCGGTCAAAATTAATCGTATGAACAGGAGACTTGCTGTAAAAGCTTTTTGAGAACTTACTGGAGGAGCGAGAGAACGCCCTGGGGCAGCTGATTTGCCTGAGCAAGCATAGACTGAGAAGCCTGTGCAAGGATCTGCTGCTTTGTGAAGTTCATCATTTCCTGAGGCATATTTGTATCGCGGATCTGAGACTCAGCAGAAGTGAGGTTCTCAACGGATACGTTCAGGTTGTCGATCTTGTGTTCCAGACGGTTCTGGATAGCACCGAATGTACCACGAACGAGGGATACCTTGTTGATAGCCTGGTCGATCTTGTCGATAGCGTAGTTAGCTGCTTCCTGAGTGTTCAGGTTGAGCTTGCTTGTGCCGAGACCCTCTGCTGTGCAGTTGAGGTCAGCCTTAAGATCGCCGATAGCTGTGGAAGCATACTTGAATGTGAAGTTAACAGCGTCCTTAGTTCTTGCGCCTGTCTGGAGAGTAATGCTGTCCTTATAGGTCAGCTGAGCTTCAGAATTGTTGAACGCGTTGGACTTGGAAACAGAGTAGTCATCAGCAGGATCAACGATTGTAGCCTTAGGCTCGGAAGCGGGCTCGTAAACAGCGGTATCTACTGCCATTTCAAAAGAATACTTGGAAGTAGCTGTTGTACCCATTCCAACACCCGAGAGAGCGTTGTCAAGTGTGATCTCGAAGAGTTCAACACCGGCGTTATCAGCAATTGTCATTACTCCGTCTTTAACAGTAACAGCATACTTTGTACCGTCTTCAGCTGCAAAGCCCTCTGCATTTGCATTCTTAGCAAATGTCTTTTCACTTCCGTCAGCAAGAGTGATCTTGATAGATTCAACAGCACCCGCAGTAGCGGAAGTATTCTTATAAGTTACATCAAACTTAGCGCCGTTAAAGTTATTGAAAGCCTTAGCAACTTCCTCTGTCATGGGCTTGTCGGCATTAGCTTGATTTGTTGACTCATACTGACCGGCAATACCAAGCTTGTTAACAACGATTGCAGGTTTGTCTATGCTGCTCGCTGTAGCGCCGGGAGTGAATTCAGTCTTAATAGAATTCTCAACGACACCCGCATTTTCAGGAGCTGTGTTGGCAACTTCAGGTCTTGTAAATTTAATTGTAACAGTATCGCCGTTTACAAGCTTTGTGCTGTCAAGTACAACGTTAGCGTACTCAACACCAGCGCCTGCTGCATCATACTTTGCAGGAGCAGCAGCGCCTAACTGAGCAGCGCCTGTATTTCCAGCAGTAGCAGTAGAAACTACAGAGAAACCGCCGTTGTTTCCGGCTGCTGTAGCGCCATTGTCAGCAATATCTGTTCCGCCTGCGCCGCCTTTGATAACAGCAATATTAGCTATGTTCTTGAGGGCGGTAGCATCGTCAGCATCTACAGCAGACCATGTGTCGGACTCTTTATCATACTTGAATGTAATATCAACAGACTCAACATCTTTACCGAGACCGAGGTTATCCCAAAGAGAATCAGCAGCAACCTTTGTGCCGTTGTAGCCCTTGCTGTCTATAGTGTTAACGTCTGCGTTACCCCACTGTGCAGCAGCTCTCGGAGGCTGATTAGCATAGTCGATAAGACCATTCTTGTCAGCAACCGCGCCGTCAGCCATTCTGCCGCCGTTAAGTACAACAACGCCGTTGAAGTCTGTATCAGCGATCTGATCGAGCTCGTCGTTCAGCTGGAGAAACTCCTGCTGAGCAGCTGTACGGTCGATAGGATCATCGTAAGAACCGTTAGCCATCTGATCTGCGAGAGTCTTCATTCTCTGGAGAATGGAGTCTGTCTCTGTGAGAGCGCCCTCAAAAGTCTGTACCATAGAGATACCGTCCTGAGCGTTCTTAACAGCCTGAGTCATACCAGCGATCTGAGATCTCATTTTCTCGGAAACTGCGAGACCGGCAGCGTTATCGCCTGCACGGTTGATTGCGTAACCGGAAGAAAGTTTTTCCAAGGACTTGGAAAGCTTAGAATTGTTGATACCTAAGTATCTGTTCGCGTTCATTGCGGTTAAATTGTGCTGTACTACCATAATAGTTACCTCCTGTAAATTGTTGGCAGGAAATCCTTTCCATGCCTTTTTTTGGCTTTCGCTAAAGTATGCTTTAGTGAAATTAAAGTTAAATTTCCTTATATTTTAAAAAAATTATACAGAGAGTATACTTTAAAAAATGTAAAATTTATCGCTCCCAAAATAAACCGAGGTTATTTTTTCGGGGCGGTATGAAAAAATTTTTTCAGCCAGGCGTTGCTTATTCCGTCAAAATACGGTATAATAAATATATATTTTTCCGAAAGGACTGTTTTTATGAAGGACGGATTTATTAGGGTCGCCGCCGCGACTCCCAATATAAAGGTTGCGGACTGTAACTATAACGCTGACAGGATAATCGAGCTTATCAGGCAGGCTGCTGAGGAGGACGTTTCTATCGTTGTGTTCCCCGAGCTTTGTATTACCGGCTACACCTGCGGCGACCTGTTCCTGCAAAAGGTGCTTTTGGACGGCGCGAAAAAGGCTCTCGTCCGCATAGCGCAGGAGACCGCGGACTGCGGACTGCTGGCTTTTGTGGGGCTTCCCTTTGAGGTCGACGGCAAGCTTTACAACTGTGCCGCCGCTATAAATAATGGAAATATAATCGGATTTGTTCCCAAAAAAAATATTCCCGCCTATTCGGAATTTTATGAGACAAGGCATTTTACACCCTGGCGTGAGGGAAATATTGCCGTTAAAGATGTTGATACAACCGACGATGATGAGAGATACAGGTCGTATACGTGCTTCGGAGATATGCTTTTTTGGTGCGGCGAGATTCCCGAACTTGTTATAGGCGTAGAGATCTGCGAGGATTTTTGGATACCCGAACCTCCCTCCGGGGGGCTTGCAACGGCAGGCGCAACAGTTATATGCAATCTTTCCGCTTCCGATGAAGTTATCGGGAAAAGCGAGTACCGTGAACAGCTTGTGAAAAGCCAGTCCGCGCGGTGTGTGTGCGGATACATCTACGCCGACGCGGGAATGGGAGAGTCCACGCAAGACCTGATTTTCAGCGGTCACAATCTTATCGCGGAAAACGGTACGATAATAGGCGAAAGCCGAAAGTTTACCACCGGTCTGACATTTGGGGAGATAGACCTGCACCGTATCATTTCCGAACGCAGAAGAATGAACACCTTTGGGGCGGGTAATTCTCCCGACTTGAAAAGGAACGGTTACGACTCCTGCGAATTCTCAGTTACTCCGAAAGATATCGAGTTAAAACGCAGCTTCCCGCCAATGCCCTTTGTGCCGACTAATAAGGACGACCTCAACAGCCGCTGCGAGGAGATACTCACCATGCAGGCTGTGGGACTTGCCACCCGCCTGCGGCATATCGGCTGCAAGGACGCGGTTATCGGTCTTTCGGGAGGACTTGACAGCACTCTCGCCCTTATCGTTGCGGTACACGCTTTCGATATGCTGGGACTTGACCGCAAGGGAATTCTGACCGTCACAATGCCCTGCTTCGGTACCACAAAGCGCACCAAAAGCAACGCCATGAGCCTTGCAGGGGCATATGGCGTTGTCCTGAAAGAAATAGACATAACCGCCTCTGTACGTCTGCATTTTGCCGACATAGGGCAGGACGAAAGCGTTACCGACGTTACATTTGAAAACGGTCAGGCGCGGGAGCGTACACAAGTGATAATGGATATTGCCAACAAGACCGGCGGTATCGTAATAGGTACCGGTGATCTGTCCGAGCTTGCGCTTGGGTGGGCGACCTACAACGGCGACCATATGTCCATGTACGGCGTAAACGCGGGCGTACCGAAAACGCTGGTGAGGCATCTGGTTTCCTACGAGAGCGCAAATACCGAGGACAAGCAGCTTTCGGAGGTTCTGAACGACATACTCGCAACCCCTGTTTCCCCCGAACTCCTGCCGCCGACAGAGGGTGAGATATCCCAGAAAACCGAGGATATTGTGGGTCCCTATGAGCTGCACGACTTTTTCCTGTACTATATGGTGCGGTGCGGTTTTCCTCCGCAAAAGATACTTCGGATAGCAGAGCAGTCCTTTGCGGGACGGTTTGACCGCGATACAGTAAAAAAATGGCTGACTGTTTTCCTGAAACGCTTTTTCTCACAGCAGTTCAAGCGTTCATGTCTGCCGGACGGTCCAAAGGTGGGAAGCGTTACCCTTTCGCCTCGGGGCGATTGGCGAATGCCCTCGGACGCCTGCGTAAAACTGTGGCTTGATGATCTGAATGTCTGAGCCTTAACCATTGCCGCTTTTACGGTGGGAAAAATCGGCGATCTTCCGAAGCAAATGACATGCTTAGAAATAAAAATACCAAAATAGGCTGAAGCTTTATCCGCGCTGCCGTTTATGGCAGGGGAAAGCCTCAGCCTATTGTGTGATATCTGTTCAAAGCCGTCCTTTCGTTCTGCAAGAACACTTTGTTCCATACGCTATAGTATATTGACGCAGCACTTTCCTGACCGCAGCTATTTTTTCGCCAGTTTGCCGTAGCCTTCCTGCACCGCGTTTATAAGCGCGTCTATTTCGCCCATGGTTGTGGTGCGTCCGATAGATACTCTTATAGCCGAATCGGCAAGCCTATCCGGAATACCCAGCGCAGTCAGTACCGAACTGTGAGCCCCTTTGGAGCACGCCGAACCGCTGGACACATACACGTTCTGAGTTTCCAGAAAATGCAGCATTATCTCTGACCTTATACCCTCAACCGAAAAGTTGGTTATGTAGGGAGAACGGTTTTCCGCTATGGAATTTACAGTAACATAATCAAGCCTGGAAAGCTTTTTCAACAGATATGCGGTTATTTTTTCCGCGTTTTCATGCGCCACGGACATTGTAGGCATCAGTGCGCGGACTGCGGCTCCAAAGCCGGATATCAGCGGAACGGACTCTGTTCCTGAACGTTTTCCGCGTTCCTGACCGCCTCCCATAAGCATAGGGGGTATTCTTATTCCCTTCTTTACGAACATTGCTCCGACGCCCTTTACCGCATGAACCTTGTGTCCCGAGACAACAATAATGTCGGCAAAAATATCTGCGGATCTTATAGGGATTTTCATAAAGCCCTGTACAGCGTCACAGTGAGTGATACATTCAGGAAAATTCCGCTTTATATAGGAAAATACTTTCCTCACGGGCTGTATGGATCCTGTTTCGTTGTTTACCAGCATACATGACGCAAAAAAAGTGTCCTCGTCCACAGCAGACATAAAGTCCTCCTCTGAAATTTCTCCGTTCCGCGACGGCTTTATACGCACGACCTCAAATCCGCTTTTTTCCTCAAGATATTTTATAGGCTCGGCGAGCGACGGGTGCTCTATAGCGGAGACAACGATCTTTTTTTTGCGTTTTCCGTAATTTTGCGCAGCTCCGAACACTGCCGTATTGTTGCACTCGGTTGCTCCCGAAGTAAAAGTTATACATTGGGGATCACAAACGAGCGCGGCTGCTATAGCCTTGCGCGCATCCTCAACGCGTTGCTCGGCGTTCAGCCCCAGCTTATGCAGTGAAGACGGGTTGCCGTAGTCCTCGACCATACACTGAAATACTGCGGATACCGCCGGCTCGCACGGACGTGTGGTTGCGGCATTATCAAGATAAACGGACATTTATATCAGATCCTTTCAAATCATACAGATGCGGTCATTGATATTATAACACAGCTTTTCATTAAGAGCAAGCCGCACATACAAAAAACGGTTTCATCTTTATTGACCGCAGCAGCTGCGCGGAAAATAAAAATACAGCGGAGCAAGCCGGTCAGAACGTGCGCATTTTGTCTGCGAGAAGTACCGTCAGCGTTAAGTCAGCCTATCCGCCATGAATACTATAACACATATAACACGCCGCCGTCAAGCTATAATTGAACGATCCGATAAAAAGCTGTGCAGTGCGGTGCGAGAGAGGACAGCGCAGGCATGAAAAAAAGCTGACAAACAGATATCTTTCCCCTGCGGTTTTGCCGCAAAAGCTATTGACAATCTTCCGAAACACTGATATGCTTTAAGTAATATCAACATTGTTCGAGGAGAAAAGCTATGACTAAAAATACATCCGTCCGCGAGCTTAAAGGCGTGGGTACAAAGCGCGCGGAGCTTTACTCAAAAATAGGGATAAACACTGTGGAAGACTTGCTGCTCCACTTTCCCAGGCGGTATACCGACTACTCCGAGCCTGTTCCCGCCGGCTCCGCTCAGATCGGTGAGCACGCCGTTATCAAGGCAGCGGTAGTGAAAAAAAGCCCCGCCGCACGGATAAGGCAGGGACTTGTGCTGTATAAAATTTTTGCCGAGGACGACGACGGCGACCGCTTTACTGTAGTATACTACAACAACCGCTTCGCCTCCGACGCTCTTCACGAGGGTGAGGAATACCTTTTCAGCGGGAAGATATCGGGAAATCTTACGCGAAAGGAAATGAATTCTCCCACCGTTCTGAAAGCCGGCGAGGAAAACCTGCTCCGTCCCGTTTATCCCCTCACCGAGGGGCTTACCGCCGCTATGGTAACTACCAACGTTTCCGAGGTTTTAAACAGCGCGGACGACAGCTTTTTCGCCGATTCCCTGCCCGACGGCGTCAGGCTGGAGTATTCCCTTTCCACCCTTGAATACGCGCTGAAAAACATACACTTTCCCAAGGACTCCCATGCCGCCGAGGTCGCCCGCAGACGGCTTGCCTTTGACGAGCTGCTCCGTCTGCAATTGGGAATGATACTGATAAAGAACCGCACCCGCACCGAAAATGCCTGCAAAATGTTCCCCCGAAACGGGGACATGGCGGCTTTCGGGAAGTCACTGCCCTTTGAGATGACAAACGCCCAGAAGCGGGCGGTGAAGGACATTATCGCCGATATGCAGGGCACGTCCCCCATGAACAGGCTTTTGCAGGGGGACGTGGGCTCCGGAAAGACGGCGGTCGCTGCCGCGGCGGCTTTATTCGCGGCAAAGAACGGTTTCCAGACGGCTCTTATGGCTCCCACGGAAATTCTGGCGGCGCAGCACTTCGCCACCCTTTCGGAAATGCTGGAGCCTATGGGTATATCCGTCTGCCGCGTCATGGGCTCCATGACAAAAAAGCAGCGCACCGAAGCTGCCGAAAAAATTTCATCGGGAGAATGCATGGTCGCCGTGGGCACTCACGCCCTGATTTCGGGAAGCACGGAATTTAAAAATCTGGGACTTGTCATTACCGACGAACAGCACCGCTTCGGCGTGGGACAGCGTTCCGCTCTTGCGGGAAAGGGCGTTAACCCCCACAAGCTGGTAATGTCCGCAACCCCCATACCCCGCACACTTGCGCTGATAATTTACGGCGATCTGGACGTTTCCGTGCTGAACGAGCTGCCCAAGGGCAGACAGAAAATCGAGACCTACGCCGTTACCGCAAAGCTCCGGGAGCGGGCGCTGGGCTTCGTCAAAAAACAGCTTGACGAGGGGGGACAGGCATACATCGTCTGCCCCATGATAGAGGAAAACGAAAACGAGCTTGCGGCGGCAAAGGGGTACGCCGAGGGGCTGAAAAAGACAGTCCTTGCGAATTACCGGGCGGGGCTTCTCCACGGAAAGATGTCCGCCGCCGAAAAGGACAGGGTAATGGCGGCTTTCAAGGAGCACGAGCTTGACATTCTCGTGGCTACCACGGTGGTGGAGGTGGGCGTGGACGTACCAAACGCCAACATTATCGTTATCGAGAACGCGGACAGGTTCGGTCTGTCACAGCTTCACCAGCTCCGCGGACGGGTGGGCAGAGGCAAATGCAAAAGCTACTGCGTGCTTATCGCGGGGAACGTTACCGACGAATCAAGGCAGCGGCTGGAGATAATGACGAAAACCTCCGACGGCTTTGAGATATCGGAGTACGATTTGAAAATGCGGGGCGCGGGGGACTTTTTCGGCAGCCGTCAGCACGGTCTGCCCGACTTAAAGCTTGCGGATATCGCCGCCGACAGGGAGCTTCTCGCCGACTGCCAGAGAGCCGCAAAGGAACTGCTTGCGGAAAGTCCAGACCTGAAAAAGTACCCCGCTCTCAGGGACGAGGTGGACAGGCTTTTCACCAAAAACGACAACGCCGCGGAAGCGCTCTGACAGTTGGTAGCTGACAGTGCAGGATTTTTTTAATTTTTACCGAACCTTTTTAAAATCTTTCCGACCTATTAAGCGTAAATCGGTTTACAGTCTTTCGGGGGAGGTGAGAAAGTGAACGAATATATTAACGGCGAGCTTATTGAAAATACCTATTTGTTCTGCGTGAAGCGCGTTTCCGACAGCGAGGCGGCGAAAGACCTTGCTCAGGATATTCTGTACGAGGCTGTTCGGGCTTTGTCGGGCGGACGTGAGATAACCGCGTTTTATTCCTGGTACTGGAAAATGGCGCGGAACAAATACGCCGACTATATCAGGCACAAGCGCAGTCCCGACCTGCCTATCGAGTCGGCGGGAGGAATCGCGGCTGACGTCCCCGCGCCCATTGAACGGCTTATCGCGGAGGAAGATATTTCCGCTCTTAACTATTCGCTTTCACGGCTCGCCTCCTCGTACCGCGAAATAATGATACGCTTTTATCTCCGCGAACAGCCGGTGCAGTCCATTGCCGACGACTTGAAAATCCCTTTGGGTACGGTAAAGCGCAGGCTTTTCGACGCGAGAAAAAATTAAAGGAAAGGTTTGATAATATGAATAATATAGGTACATCGGCGTACGCTCCCGCGCAGGTTGACCGGTTCTGGGGCGGCAGTATGTCTCGGGCTGAGAAGCTTATGGGCAGCTCCAAAATCGTACCGCAGATAATGGTAATATGCCGCATGGAGCAAAAGTCCGTAAACGACATTGCGGACGAAATGGGCGTAGCCCCCGTCTACCTTGAGGACATTCTTGAAAAAATGACAGCGGAAAAGCTTTTGATAACTCCCGCGAAAGGGAAATATCTTTCTAACTGCTGCGTGTTCCCCAAGCAGGCATACTATGAAGCTAAGCTGTACGCAAATAAAATTTTCCACGACGGCGGCTTTCCCGAAAAAATAAATGAGAGACTTTTTGCGGTCAAGGACAAAATCACGTCCCTCGACTTTTACGGAAATCATTTTGATTACCGCTATCTTATGTGGCTTCTGTACGCCGCTGCGGAGGACAGCTTCGGCACGGTGGGACTGGACGAGTACCTGAAAAAGTATAACGGAAAGTATCCAAACGACGGACGCGACTATCAGCTTACCGTCCTGTATATCCTGCCGGACGAAAGCTTTGACGGCTCTGTATTCAATGAAATAAAGGCGACGCATTGGTCTTGTCTGCACCAATTTTTTGATACGGCTGACTACGGTCACGTTGGCTTTATAAACGGCTTTGAAGCGCCGCCGTTTCCCAACGAGGACAGACGTCCCGACGACTGCCTTGTCGGTCGGGACAGATGGGTAGACGGAAATAACATCTCCCTGCTGATAGACCTTGCGAAAGACCCCGCCAAAAGGCTTACCGAGTACGAGGAGGAAATGGCGGCGAACTTTCTGAAAAAGGGTCTGCTTGAAAAGGAGGATGACGGGCTTATCGTCCAACTGCCGATTTTCAGCAGAGCAGTCCGCGACGAGTTTTTTGAAATTGTACGCACGGCGATAGAAGACCTTGCCAAAGAGTACGCGGAAGCTATTGGCGGTGAAGTCGAAAAGCGGCTCATGCCCTACGTCCGCAAGGATATGGTCGGCAATTTCCTGCATTGGGATATGCGTATGTTTTTCAAGATTCTGGGCTGTCTTTACTGGTACGGCTGGGATAAGCACCTTGCCCTGCCGGAGGATTACAGCCGTTCGGCGGCGGGACTGGAGCTGATCGTCTGATTTTATAAAAAGGTACGGGAACGGCAAAACGTTCCCGTACCTTTTTTACTTCAGCAGCGAACCGATGACCGCCGCTATATCCGCGTCAATACATATTGAGCGGCTTGCGATCTCATTGGGACAAAGAGCCTCGCCCTTATTCACGCAGGCATAGACGGCATTAGGGTTGGCGGCAGTCATTTCTATAAACGGAAGCTTTATTATGGCGGGAGTATTAAAGCCCACGCCCAGCTCAAGGAACAGCACGCGTTTATTCTCACAGCGGCGGATAAAACCGCAGTACCTTTCGCTTGCCCTGTACCAGCCCTCGTCCTGTACGAATTTGCCGTCCGAGCGCAGGTTCAGGGTCATGGGCCTGCCGCAGTTCGGACACAGGGGGATAAGCTCCGAGGGCACGCGCATATTTTTCTGTTCCGCGGCCATTCGGCGAATAACGGTCTCGTTACCGTACGTCTCCCGGCGGCAGGGCACGCTGCACTGAAACAAGCCGTAGTCCCCCTGGGTGTAGAACAGCCTGTTTTTATCGAAGCCCGCCTTTTGGAACTGGTGGTCAACATTGGTGGTCAGCACAAAATATTCCCTGCCGCGGACAAGCTCAAAAAGCTTACTGTAGACTCCGTTTTCCTTATCCTCGTAGCGGTTGATAAAAATGTACCTCGACCAGTACGCCCAAAATTCCTCGGGCGTTTCAAAAGGATAGAAGCCTGCGGAGTACATATCCGTGAAGCCGTACTTTTCTATAAAATCGGGAAAGCTCCTTTCAAAGCGTTCCCCGGAATAGGCAAAGCCTGCCGCCGCTGAAAGACCTGCTCCTGCGCCGATAACAACGGCTTCGGCGGCTTCAAGAGCTTCCCCGAGCCTTTCGGTCTCAGCCGAGCAGTCTTTTGTATATATCGAAGTCGTCCTGCTTAAATACATTGAATATCACCTCAATATCATGAGTCTTAATAAAATTTCTTACTGCGGAAACGGCGGTCTCCGCGGCGGCCTTTTGCGGGAAGCCGAAAACGCCCGTCGATATGCAGCAGAACGCGGTGCTTCTTATACCGTTTTCCCAAGCCGTTTCAAGGCAGGCTCTGTAACAGCTTTCAAGCTGTATGCGGTGCGCCTCGGAAAGCCCGCCGTTCACTATCGGTCCTACGGTGTGGATAATATTGCCGCAGGGCAGATTATACGCGGAGGTTATTTTCGCCGATCCTGTCGGCTCTTCATGTCCCTGCCTGCGCATTATCTCCGCGCACTCAAGGCGGAGCTGCACTCCCGCAAAGGTGTGTATCGCATTGTCGATGCACCCGTGGCACGGCTGAAAGCACCCCAGCATAGCCGAATTTGCCGCGTTGACTATAGCGCCGCACCTCAGGGTAGTTATATCGCCTTTCCACAGGTATATCCCGCGTTCTGCCCGGGTCATGTCCCTGACGTCGGTAATTCCCCTTGACAGCAGCTCCTCCTGCAGAAATTCGTCCTGCACCCGTAAAAACTCCGGAGAAACAGGCTTGGGGGGACGTATATTCACCAGACCGCGGAACAGCCGGAACCGTTCCTCTTTTCCGCACGGTATGTCCGCCGCTCCGAGATCGGGTCTTTCCGAAAGAAGATATTTTATCAGATAAATCAGCTTTTCGCTGTTTGTCATTTTCTCACACCGCCTTTTCTGACTATATAGTAGCACAGCCCGCCGATTTTGTAAAGTACGCACTTTTGAGTGACATAGTTACCTTGGGGTAACTATTGTTTAGTCAAAAGAAAAATTTAAAAAGGCGCATTATACGCCGTAAAAATGCCCTTACCGCCGAGACCCGGCGATAAGGGCAGAATTTCAGTCTTTATTCCAGATTAAGCTTTTTTGTAAAAATTCTTTCGGCTGCGATAAACAGACCGACAGATATCAAAACGGACAGTATAAGAATTGTAAGCGTGGTTTTGTTTACCATTTCATAAACTTGAACAGGCGGTATAGTTTCATCTGTCCAAACGACGTCGACGGAATCCGGGGTTAAAAATCCCATTACCGCCGTAGCAAGGATATTTTCCGCAATGTTTAGCCCAAAGAACGCCAGAACCGCTAAGCCCAGCTTATGGCTGCTTGAAAGATTACCGAGAGCGAAGCAGAAATAGGCGTGGGACATAAGGAAAAACGGCGACAAAACTACTGATATTATTATTGTTGCGGTGAGAAATACCACTGTGCTTTTTTCCTGCGAGGATGGTATTTCGGACATGAACTCCTCAAAATCCCCGATCGCGTCAAAAAGCCATAACGGTTCGCCCATAGCTATGCCCAGACACACCGCTCCGACTATTGCCGCCGACAGGAACCAGATATAGGATACGATAAGCTTCGATACCAGTATCTGCCATGTCGGGACGGGCAGCGTGTGGGTGAGATATCCCTCGTCCCGCATAACGTTTTTGTAGAAACGGGTCACGGTAAACCCGACGACCACTATCACGATAGAAACTATCAGCGTCATGAACAGCGTGCCGAACATTACTTCGATTATTTCAAGCATTCTGTTATTGATTATCTTCTCCTTTATCTTGCCGGTGGCGACGAGCATAACGCTCACAATCAAGGTAGCCGCGTAAAGAACGGAATATTTTTTCCAATCCGCCATAAGATCCCATTTGATAAGCTTTCCTAACATGCGAACACCTCCCTGAAAAGCGCGTCCACGGATTTCCCGTGCTGCTCCCTTATTTCGTCTACGGTGGAATGAAGCGTTACGGAGCCGTATTTGATGAAGATAACGTCGTCAAGGACGTGCTCGATATCGCTTATAAGGTGAGTGGATATGACCACGGAGGCGTTCTCGCTGTAGTTGCTGAGAATGGTTTTCAGGATATAGTCCCGCGCCGCGGGGTCTACGCCGCCGATCGGTTCGTCAAGCAGATAAAGCTCAGCTTTGCGGCTCATGACAAGTATAAGCTGCACCTTTTCACGGGTACCCTTGGACATTGTTTTAAGTCTCTCGGCAGGATTTATGTTAAGACGCTCAAGCATATCGTAAGCGGTCTCGCTGCTGAAGTCGGCATAGAAGTCCGAAAAGAAGCTTACTGCCTGTCTTACGCTCATCCACTCGTTAAGATAAGTCCTTTCGGGAAGATAGGAAACTATCTTCTTGGTCTCGATACCGATGGACTTCCCCGAAATCAACGCCTCGCCGCCGCTTGGAGTAAGTATCCCGCTGAGTATCTTTATCAGCGTGGTCTTGCCGCTTCCGTTGGGACCTAAAAGTCCGATTATTTTTCCGCTCTCCACATTAAGAGTTACGTCCTTGAGAGCGGTTTTGCCGCCGAAATTCTTGTTAAGATTTCTGCACTCTATAAGCATTATTTTCCCCCTCTTTCGCTGCTTGTTTCCGAAATATACCTGCCCAGAAGCTCCACGGCTTCGTCGGGCGTATAACCCAGCCTGTTCATTTTTTTCAGGAACGCGTCCAGATGCTCCGCGGCAAGCTGTTCACGCAGGCTTGCTATCACTTCCGTATCCTCGGTAATAAATCTTCCAGACGTTCGCTGGGTGTAAAGCAGTCCCTCCCGTTCAAGCTCGGAAAGCGCTTTCTGCATGGTATTGGGATTTACCTCCGCTTCGGCGGCAAGCTCCCGCACGGACAAAAGCTTATCTCCTGCCCTGTAGTCGCCGACTGCAACGCTCATTTTTATGTGCTCTATTATCTGGATATATATCGGCGTAGTTGAATTAAAATTCCAAGGCATTAAGTCTCCCTCCTTCTGTATTATTATCTTAATACAATTGTACATTAATACTTGTCATTTGTCAAGTGGTTTTACAAATTTTTTTATATATTTTTGTAAAACCCGGGATTTAAGTCCTCCGAACCGAGGCTAAACGCGCGTATTAAGATATAGAATAATTTTTTTAGCGTTGTACTTTTTGCTGCCATAATTGTTTTTATGGATTATACAGTTTGTCTGAGAACGCCTCTTAACAGCTTTAGAAAGGCTGATGTGTTTTCTCATTTTTATACCTGACCGGCATAAAATATACAATAACATATTTGCTTAATATAGCCGCCGCTCTGATATCCGCGGAAAGGAGCAATCTTGCAAACGGCGCTAAAGACGGTTCTCTGATTTGCCTTAATGAAACGTGATCTTGAAACTCCTGCAAATATAAGCGCCTAAAACGAAGAGGCGGAATCGCAAAAGATACCGCCTTTATTGTGTTTTGAATTATTTTTATATTGTATTTGGTATTACACCGCAGCCTGCAAGGCGTTATTCTTAATGCTTTCAATTGTCCGAATTATAGCCATTTGTGTTTCACGGTCAAACATTTTAATAAAGCTGTACGGCTTATCAAATGGCGGCTGCATAAGTATCTTCACATCTTCAATATATCCGTTATTTTCAATGTGAGTAATTATTTTATGTATAAACGCTATCTGCTGTTGATTAAGAGAACCGTCGTTGATAAAATCCGAAAATGCCGCCATAGCGCTTTCGTGGTCGAGCTTTGCTATTTTGCGTATAAGCAGACCAAATGGCGTGTCGCCGTATTCGCGCTTGTAATCGTCGGTACCGCCAAGCTCTTGAGTAAATATCCTTTCAAGCTCTTCAAAATCATTGTTTGAAAGTGGAATATTGTGATTTAATTTGAATATAACCTCGTCGTTTTTGTGCTCTTCCACGTATCGGTTTACCTTTTTGCGATAATCCTCAAAATCGTACGCTTCCCCGAGAATTTCTCCCTCATTTTGCACAATTACAGGGTCAAAAAGATCGGTAAAAATTTTATGGACACTGTTTCCGTCATTAAGGAACTGCATTAAATCACGTAGCTCGCATCTTATTTTTTCAAGGGTAAGGATACTTATATCCCGCCAAAAATCATCTGTACGGATATCCCTGATAAGCTGTATTTTTTGCTGTATCTGAGGAATATTTGCTTTTTTTTCAAGGAGCAAGGCTGTATTGCAGAGCTGCTTTTTCATATGGTTCATTGCGGGGAGATGTTCCATATTTGCCAGCATAATTCCGTACATAAAATTATCAAAACGCTTTGCAGATTCGTCGGTATCCTCAGTGGTGATCAAAGGCGCGATATGCGTTGTCAGTTCGTATTTATCCGTTTCGGACAGTACTGCAAAACTGTCCTCTTTATTGAATTTTTCCACATATTCTTTTTTCAGACGCACCGATACCAAATCATATGATAACGCCGAAATATCGTTATGACATTTATCAGCCAAAGCTGTACGGAAGTCCCGGTATGCTGTATCGGAAAATGCGCTCTCCTGCAATCCGAATATCAGTCTCACCTGTTTGCAGAAAATATTCTCGGTAAGGGACTTTGCTTCCGCACCTTCGTAACCGTTTTTATTTTCCCTGAAAAATTCAAAATTCCCACAGTAGTCAAATATCAAAAACCGGCGCTTATCGGTGTATTCTCCGTCGATCCGGTCAGTACAGTTCAGACCTTTGCAAAGTCTTGTACCCCTGCCTATCATTTGCCAGAATTTTGTCTTTGAACGCACTTTCTTGAAAAATACAAGATTAACGCACTCGGGGACGTCTATTCCCGTATCCAGCATATCCACGGAAACGGCAATATACGGGGGCTTATTCGATATTTTAAAATCGTCTATAATGCTTTGCGCGTAACTGTCCTCGCAGGTAACACGCTGCACAAACGTACCCTTATGCTGCGGATAAAGCTTGTTGAATCTCTTAATAATAAATTCGGCGTGTTCTCTTTTCACGGCAAAAATGATCGTTTTTCCGATCCTGTCGCCGCCCTCGGTTTTGATCCCCCGTTCCATAAGGTCTTGAAGAACCGTGTCCACCGTATCTTCGTTAAAAACAAATTCGTTCATTGCATCTGACGGCACAAAATCAGGCATAGCGTCGTCCTCTGTAAAGTCCTCCTCGTAACGCTCCTTATCCTCGTCGGAAAGCTCGTCATACGCGATACCATCTTCGAGAAATTTTGTTGTTACCTCATAGTTATAGTACGGCACAAGTACATGATCTGAGTACACCGCCGTTTCATAATCGTAGGCATATGTAGGTATGCCGCTTTCCATTTCAAAAAAGTCGTATGTATTACGGTCAACATCGGTTTTGGGCGTTGCGGTAAGACCTACCGTAATTGCGTCGAAATACTCAAAAATAGCCCGGTATTTTTTAAATATGCTTCTGTGACTTTCATCAACGATTATCATATCAAAGTGGGCGGGAGAAAACAGCGGGACGCCGTCCTCTGTTTTAGCGGTATTAATAGCGTTCAGTATAGTCGGGTATGTGGAGAAAACAATCCGCGCATTTTTGTCGTCCTTGTTGCTGCACAGGTTGCACAGGGACATATCGGGAAGATAATTTTTGAAATCGCCTTTAGCCTGTTTTACGAGAGCGGTTCTGTCCGCAAGAAAAAGGACATTAGTGATATACCCGCCGCGGCTGAGCACGTCTGTAAGACTGGAAGCCGTCCGCGTTTTGCCCGTACCCGTCGCCATAACAAGCAGAGCCTTGCGGAATCCCTGTTCAATATGTCCGCAAACCGCGCGTATAGCTTCTTTCTGATAGTACCGGTCTGTAATCTTGTCGCTTATTGGAACCGTATTCAGCTTTTTGCGGGTCTCCCTGCGGTTCATAAGCTTTTCAAGGTCGGACTTGGTAAAAAAACCGCTGACCTTTCTTTGGGGAGAGGAAAGGTCGTCCCAGAAATATGTCTCAAAGCCGTTGGAGGTGAACATCATAGGTCTGCGCCCGAATTTGCGCTCCAAGCAGTCGGCATACAGCATAGCCTGTTTCCTGCCGCTGTTGGGGTCTTTGCTTGTGCGCTTGGCTTCTATAACGGCAAGAGGGAGACCGTCGCGTCCGAAAAGCACATAGTCCGCATAGCCTTTTTGCCCCTGCACGCCGTTCATATCGGTTACCTCGTATTCCTCGCGGACGTCCGCCTGAACGCCGTCAAACCGCCAGCCCATAAGCTTCAGACTAGCGTCAATATAAATTTTTCTTGTTTGAAATTCGGATAAGTCCGCAGCGGAGGAAATGCTTTTTAGGGAATCAAAGTTTGGCATAATTTCACCCTCCTTACAATTGCTGTTTTATTTTTGTAATTGTTGTATAGAATTAATAAGCCAATTTAACTTTTCTGCACCAATTAATTCGTATACAAGCTGCTGTTGTTGTGCATAATCCAAGTCATTAAAAGATTTTTGTGCTTGAAGTATATCCTTTTTGGCTTTATTATATTTGTCTTTTGGGTCAACAGTTATCTTCCATTCAAAATTATCCATTTAAAACACTCCTCTAAAATTTATTATATCACAGTCAAGCTCGCACAGCAATAAAATAAAAATACAATTTTCGTGCAATTTTCAGCCAAAATACTTCTGCATCAACGCCTTTTTCAGCGTTTCAGCTTTTTCAAGGGTTTGTTTTACTTTTGATTTTGTTTTCTCGATTTGGGTTACGAAGTCGGCGAATTGATTTTGAATTTGAAGTGGGGGAACAACAACGTTAAGTTTTTTTAGCTTTGCTCCAGGCAAGTGAGCAATTGTTGCTTTTGCACCCTCTATCTCCCCAAATCCATTATTATCGCAATTAAATTTAAACCACCACGCCAAGTATATAGGTAGTACATATTCTTTTTTGCAACGCACACGATGTAATGCCTTTTGAAAATAACAAGGTTTAATATTATTATGCCAAATTGCACAACGACCTATTTCACCCCCCTCACATACAAGCAAATCGCCATCTTTTAAATCAAATTCTTTTTGTTCTTTTTTATCAAAGTCCATTTTATTCAAATTATTCAGTTCAAACCTGAACCACTGAACATTAAAATTTGCTAAATATGGAAACGATGAATTACCTGTTTGGTGTTTGGTATCAAGCATTTTACCAAGCCTTGATGTAGTAATGTCAGAAAAAACATATACATCCCATTGTTTAGTATTATAAATAATATCCCCAAACATCTCCACAAACCTCGCCTTAACAAGCAGATCCAGCTTTTCAAGGATAGCGTTGCATAGTTCTATTGTGCGGGTTACTTTGTCAAGGTTTTCGGCAATTTGCTTTTGAAAATTTATATCCCCGTCAAATTCAAAAACAAAATTTCCTATATCTGACTTTTTTATATTTGGCATACATGCACCTGAACGAAGTTTCATTATCTTTTCTTGTTGACTTTTCAAGGCATAATACAAATATTTTTTATTGCATTTTAAATCAAAAAGATAATAGCAATGTGCACCACACCAAAAAGGATTAACCATATAATTTACATAACCACAGGAATTACCTCCTTCACTAATTGTTATTGAATCTCCTAAAACGTTATATTCATTCCATTTTCCCGACGGGCTAATGCCACCATTTAAGTAGTCATATGCTCCATTTTTAATAAGTTTATCTCCGTTTATTTGACTTCCCTTTGAAAATGAAGCAATATCCTTAAGTTGAACTTTACTCATTCAACAATCCCCCCAACTCCTCCAACACCCCGCCAAGTTCCTTATAAAGCCCCTCAATATCAGCCAAAATCTCGCTTGCCGGCGGGTATTCCACAGCCTCGTATTCGGTCTGCTTATACTTATTTATTGAAAGGTCATAGCCGTTTTCCGCGATCTCGGACTTAGGTACAAAAAAGCTTTGCTCGGTGCGCTTTCTGTCCGTTTCACCCTCTGGATTGCGGAAACGCGCAATAATATCGGGAATATCGTTCTCCGGGACTTCGTTCCGCTTGTCGTCAAGGGAAAAGCCGTCCGCCCTCATATCGTAAAACCATACATTATCCGTACCGCCCGCGTCGGTTTTTACGAAAACCAGCACAGCCGTGGAAACTCCCGCATATGGCTTGAATACGCCGCTGGGCATAGAAATAACGGCTTGCAGCTTGTGATTTTCAATAAGCTCCTTCCGGATAGCCGTGTGCGCCTTTGACGCGCCGAAAAGTACCCCGTCGGGAACGATACAGGCGCACCGTCCGCCCTTTTGGAGCAACCGCAGAAACAGAGCAATAAAAAGCAGCTCTGTTTTTTTGGTGTTGGTAACGGCTTTGAGGTTATCGTTAATGCTTTCCGCGTCAACAGTGCCCTTAAACGGCGGATTTGCAAGGCATACCGTGTATCTGCCGCTTACGCCGTTTTCTTTCGAAAGACTGTCCTTATAATTTATATCGGGGTTTGTGATAGAGTGCAGCATAAGATTCATAGCCGATATTTGCAGCATATTATGATCCGTGTCATAGCCCGTAAATGTTTTTGTACCGAAATTCTGCCATTGTTCGGGGGTCATAGCGTCCTCATAATGTTTTCTTATGTACTCCGCGGCCGACACCAAAAATCCCGCCGTACCGCAGGCAGGGTCACAGATAAGGTCGTCGGGAGCGGGAGCGATAAGCTCCACCATCATTTCGCGTATGTGCTTAGGCGTACGAAACTGACCGTTCTGACCCGCCGTCGAAAGCTTACCCAACATATATTCGTACAGATCGCCCTGCATATCAAGGTCGGAAATATCCTGTTCGTACAATTCGTCCAGTCCCGTAATAATTTTTTGCAGTACCTGCGGGCTTGGGATAACGAACGTCGCGTTCTCCATATATCGGGTAAAGGCAGTCTGTGCGGTTTCGACGCCGTCTCGGTCGGGTATCTCAATAAGCTCGCCTTTTTCGTTAAAGTCGGGAATCCTGCCATACTTCATTTTCCTGACAGCGGGAAACGCCCGCAGAGAGATTATTTCAAATATTTCTCTGGAATCCCTGTTTTTGAACTTGCTCCATCGCATAGACTGCCCCGCCTCCGACTGCGGGAAAATATGACCGGCTGTTCCGCCTGTCACATTTGCAAATTCTTCACTTTCAAGCTCCTTTTCGTCAAGCGAGCGAATGAACATAAGGTATGAAAGCTGTTTAATAACAGTAAGCGGCTCTGTAATGCCACCCGCCCATATGTCCGTCCAGATTTTATCTATTTTATTTTTAATTGCACCCGTGATCATTTTGCACCCTCCGCGCAGATATTTGTGTAATATTATTTGTTTTATTGTACCATAATTTGCATGATTAGTCAATTCTTCGACACGTTTTTATGCGTTGTTTCGTATAAAGAAAAGACGGCTCCGCACGAACCGCCTTATTTCATTTCCTTTGCAAGGGATGTCAATAATTCAAGCTTATTCGGATAAAGGAACTTGAAAACTGTTATAGCGTCATTCAATACAGTCGGACCTATGACGTTTTACTTGAAAAATCTTTTGGTTCAACGCCAAAAAATTTACAGATGCAAAGGAACATTTGCCTGCTTGTCAAATCCACACTGATTCGAACGGTGTAGTTGTAAAATCATATAATTAGTTAAAAACATGCATAAAAACAAAACGCAGGAGAAGCCAAAGCCGTTCCTTTCCGCACAGTTTCTAAAAATATTATACCAATTTTCACAGCAAAAATCTATCGGTAAAAATAGCAAAGCAAAACCGTTATTCCCACAAATATTACCGTATTTTATAGGGAGGTTGACTTGTTAGTAAAAGTATGGTACAATTAGAAACAAAAATATTTTGCGAGGTGATGATCCTAATTCACAATAAATTTGCAAAATGTACAGGAGAAAAATCATATAAAAAAGTTAAAACCTTTCAAATTTTCACTTGATTTTTTGTGCGCTTTTTATTGTGAGTTAGTATGATATGAATTATAATTTTTACGGCTGGGAAAATGCAAATGCCAAACCGATAAACAACATTTATCCGTCTATAACCTCACCCATTGATCTGTACAATGCTTTGTCGGAAATATGGTCTGCCGACACCTGCGCCCCAAGACTTCGCAGCGAGTGGACTAAGGAAAATATGACAAAGGGACAATGCTCCATAACTGCTTTTTTAGCGCAGGATATTTTCGGCGGCAAGGTTTACGGGATTCCTATGGAGGGCGGGAACTTTCATTGCTACAATGTTATAGGCGACTGCTGCTTCGACCTGACAAGCGAGCAGTTCGGGGAGAAAGCAAAGGATCTTGTTTATGAGAATAATCCCGAACAGTTCAGAGAGGTTCATTTTGCGAAAGAGGAAAAGAAGCTTAGATATGAAATGTTGCGGGAAAGGCTGAAAAAGAAATGCAGCGGCTAATAAATTAAGGCTGAACAGGGAACCATACAGAAAAATAAAGGGTATCCGTGAAGCTCATCTTAATAAGATTATGGGAATTACTGAAAAAATCCTGATATACGCACTATAAATTAAAAAGTCGCCTGAAAATTTGTAATTTGCGGATAATAGCAGGATATTCTCAAACTGAACTTAAGCTGGTTCAGCCGCAAAGGGAGGCGGTCTTTTTAAAGCCGCACCATAAATTCCCAAATGGTTTATTCAGATAAAATAAAAACAAATCCGAACATTTTGGGAAGTTCAAATTTGTCTTACTTGGTGCGGGTGACAGGACTTGAACCTGCACGTCGGTGACACCGGATCCTAAGTCCGGCGCGTCTGCCAATTCCGCCACACCCGCAAATTATAAATAAACATTATAAGCATTATACATTATTTTTTTCAGTTTGTCAAGCAGAACCTGCGATATGGAAAGCCCTACATAATATAAAGGCTCAATAACACTGGTCAGTAGCGAGTTTAATCTGATACTGATTTTTATAATTACGTGTGCCATACTTGTATCATACCTTATCAAATTCCACAAGTCTTTACAGTGTTTTATCTTTTGAATTGCATTGAAAACCCCCGAAAACACAAGGTTTTCGGGGGTTTGAAAATTCTCTGTATGCGATAAGACTATCTCTTCGAGAACTGCGGAGCACGTCTCGCAGCTTTGAGACCGTACTTCTTTCTTTCCTTCATTCTGGGGTCACGAGTGAGGAAACCTGCTTTCTTCAGAACGGGACGAAGCTCCTCGTTTACCTGAAGAAGCGCTCTGGACAGACCGTGGCGAATAGCGCCTGCCTGACCTGTAACACCGCCGCCCGCAACCGTGCAGACAATATCAAACTTATCGGAATTTTCGGTAAGGATAAGGGGCTGCTTAACGATCAGCTTGAGCGTCTCAAGACCGAAGTAGTCGTCAATATTTCTGCCGTTGATCGTGATATTACCGCTGCCCGCGTAAACTCTTACTCTTGCAACGGAGCTTTTTCTTCTGCCTGTGCCGTAAAAATAAGGCTGTTTAGATTCGTACATTTACTCCGCCTCCTTATATTTCGTAATTTTCGGGTTTCTGAGCTTCATGACCGTGCTCTGCGCCTGCATATGTTCTCAGACGCTTAAGAGCCGCTCTGCCAAGCGTATTGTTGGGGAGCATTCCGTTTACTGCGATCATCATAGCTCTTTCGGGCTGATTCTTCATCATATCGCTGTATTTGATCTCTTTAAGACCGCCGATCCAACCGGTGTGCCACTTGTAGGTTTTCTTCTCAAGCTTCTTGCCTGTAAGCTTAGCCTTTGCGCAGTTAATGATGATAACATGGTCGCCGCAGTCCGCATGGGGAGCGAAAGTGGGCTTGTTTTTACCGCGGAGTATGGAAGCAGCTTCGGCGGCAACGCGTCCGAGAGACTTATCCGCAGCGTCAAGCACATACCATTTACGGCTGATTTCGTTTGCCTTAGGCATATAAGTTGACATAATCATTCTCCTTTTGATAATTTTTTCTCCCGCATATGCCGTTCACAGCGGAAGCACGCATCGGATACGGGAATATCGGTGCGGACATACGGACATACGTCCGTCCGACGCAACATTGTCAATTATACATGAATAAAAAACCAAAGTCAATAGTCAAATTGCCGAATTTTTAAAATATATCCTTATATCTCTTTGAATCTCTGCCAAATGCTCTATTTCTCTCTGATTCTTAACTTTCGTTTTACTTTTTGCAAACGATTTTACGGCGCTTTCCGTCGGCAGTTACCGTAAGGCAAATTATGCCCACCTTAGCGCATAAGTCAATTCTGCTTAGTAAATTTTTGTTTGTGAGTTAAACATAAATTTACATAATCAAAAACCAACTTCTGTACTTTCTTACGAAAAAACATTGCATTTGTTAACATACTGTGATACAATTAATAATATGATCTTGTACCGCTTATCGCTGCTAAAAAAGTAAATGCTTTCAAAGCAAAAAGACAGCAACATGGAAGGAGTCCCATAATATGAAAAAACTTGCTTCGTTTATTCTGTGCGCCGCTATGATCTTTTCCGTTTTGAGCGGAACTTTCTTTGCGGACAGCCCCTTCGACTTTTCAATAACTTCGGAAGCGTCCGAATACAACAAAACAATGCTGCCCTACTGCTACAAAAAGCTTACCGATGAGGAAAAGCTTGCATATCTTAAAATGCGCACCGCTTTTATAGACCACAGAGAATTTATGCTGATAAGTATTCCTGTTGAGACCATAGAAAAACTTACAAATATCATGATGTATGCCGACGCTATGACAAGCTTCGATTTTCCCGTGGGCAAAAATGTTATGCAGTACTATTATAACGAAAGCACGCAAAAGACAAGCATGGTCAGATTTAATTACGTTTACAGCAAGGAGGACTATGACAGAATAATCAAAAAATCGGACAAGGCTGCAATGGAGATCATTTCGGAATTTACCGACGATACCTCAGATTACGAAAAAATAAAATACATTCACGACTACATTGTAAATGAGACAAGCTATGTCATAAATGACAGCAACAACAGCGCTTATGACGTGCTTGTCCTCGGCGAAGCAAAATGCGACGGCTATGCGCACGCTTTCGATTATCTGTGCGCAAAAGCGGGGATACGTTCCATGACAGTATCGGGATACGCAAGGAACCGCTCGGACGAAAGCGAATATCACGCATGGAATAAAGTTTACTGCGGCAAAAAATGGTATAACGTAGACGTAACCTGGGACGACCCTGAAACCAATCTCAAAAACAACCTATCCTACAAATATTTTATGGTGAGCGACGAGGCTATCGGAAATACCCACGTTCAGACCGATAACGGTTTCTATATCCCGAAAGCAGATTCCGACAGCGCGGACTATTATCATAAGTACGGATTCTATGCGGACACTCTTAGCGAAGCGAAAAATATTTTTGCGGACAAGATTGCCAAAGCCGCAAAAAAAGGAAAGAATTCCGTTACTGTACGGCTTTCGGACAAGGGGGTCTACGACGAGGTAATGAAATGTTTTTCTGACGCAGGCGAAATGCTCGACGTAATGGACAGGGCTTCACAAATGTCGGGCGGAAAAATAATAACCGACGGCTGCTCGTACCACGGAGAAGACGACTGTATGTATACTGTAACTATTTATTTCTATTTTAAAGGAGGCAGGCTTTCGGACTATTTTAAGGATATCGAGCAGCTTGACGGCGATACTCTCAGCTTTTTAAAGGAGATAGGATTAAAAGAAGAATAACCCTTTGCAGTGAGTGAGTCTGCGCTGCGGCGCGCTCACTGAGGTCTGCGGCTTTTGTATAATACCGAATGATTTTTACGCAGATTTTTGCATTTTCTTTTTGTGTAGATTCAACAAAATGAAACAAATTTTCGATTTATGCTTGACGAACATACGTTTTATGGCTATAATTAAAAGTAGGGAATTTGACAGAGTTCCGACCGACCATCGGAAGTACTGCCTGCGGGAAATGATAACTAAAAGCCATAAACGTCGTACACGTTGCTGAAACGGAGGTTTGTTCACTATGAAGGAATACATGAAAATGATCGTTGAATATAAGCGCTCGGAGGCTGCTCTCAGAAGGCGTATAGCGGAACTGAACGAAACGCTTAAAGGTAATTTGGAGACCATTGAGCGCGATGATATAACAAGACGGAAGCTGACGCTCGAACAGGAGCTTTACGACCTGCTTGATGTTATTTACAGTCTTTACGGCTACGCCGGCTGCGGGGTGAACGAAAGATGCAGAAACGCCTGAAAAACGGTTTTCCCGGCGAAGCGGAATTCTGCGCGGACAAGCGTATCGCCGCGCTTATCGGAGAAAACGGACCGGGCGAAGGCAAGCGTAGTCTGATGATAAAAATTCTCAGAAATATTATCGAGAACGAGCTTTCGGAACGTCAGCGGCAGATGATAGGTCTTTACTATTTCAGCCGCATGAATATCCCCGAGATAGCGGAAAAGCTGGGAGTGAACCGCTCCACCGTATCGCGGACGATCTCCCGCGGCAGAAGAAATATTATGGAAAAAATGAAATACTTTGTTTGACGAATGCGAGGAATGAAAAATGAATACTCCCGTTTATGATTTTCTGGAACGTTACGCGGCAAGCGGAACGGTGCGCGCGCATATGCCGGGACACAAGGGGAAAAGTCCTGACGGCTGCGGATTCGGCGCGGCTTTTCCCTATGATATAACCGAAATAAAGGGCGCGGATTCTCTCTACGAAGCGGAGGGGATCATTGCGGAAAGCGAAAGAAACGCCTCCGCTCTTTTCGGCACGGCGGCTACCTTTTACTCCGCGGGAGGTTCTACCCTTTGCATACAGGCTATGCTCACGGCGGTATGCGGGAAAGGCGGCTCCTTTATCTGCGGCAGGAACGCCCACCGCTCTGTGCTGAACTCCTGCGTTCTGCTTGACCTTGACCCGCTTTGGCTCTATCCCGACTATGAGGACGGCTCTGCCGTCTCGGGAGCTTTTACAGCCGCTTCTGTGGAAAAGGCTATAGAGCGGTACCGCGGGAAAAATCCCGCCTGCGTGTTCATAACATCTCCCGACTATCTGGGGCGGCTGGCTCCCGTTGCGAAGATAGCGGAGGTGTGTCACAGAAACGGTCTTCCGCTTTTGGTCGACAACGCTCACGGCGCGTATCTTGCTTTCCTGGAGAACAGCCTCCACCCTATCGCTCTGGGAGCGGATATGTGCTGCGATTCGGCTCACAAGACCCTGCCTGTTCTTACCGGAGGCGCTTATCTTCACGTTGGAAACGAAAGATTTGTAACCGATATAAAGCGTGACATGGCTCTTTGGGGCAGCACAAGTCCAAGCTACCTCATTATGGCGAGCGTGGACCTTTGCAACAGATATCTTGCGGAGGGCTTCCGAAGCGACCTTGCGGAAACGGTGAAGCGTGTCTCGGATTTAAAGGAGCGGCTTGCTCATCTTGCCATGCCCGATACCGAACCGCTGAAGGTCACATTTTACGCCTACCCCTGCGGACTGCGTGGGTACCAGCTCGCGGAACAGCTTCGGAGGAACGGCATAGAGACCGAGTACGCCGACGAGACCCATGCAGTGCTGATGTTTTCGGCTTCAAGTACCGAGGAGGATTTTTCCAGGACCGCCTTTGCCGCGGAAAGGCTGATGTGTCCCAGAATACTTTTAAGACCGCCGCAGTTCGGGATAACCGAAGCGGTCAGGGCGATGTCCCCGAGGGAAGCTTTTTTCGCGGCGCGGGAGACGGTACAGACAGAAGAAGCGGCGGGGCGAATCGCAGCCGAAAGCGTAACTGTGTGTCCCCCGTGCATACCGATAGCGGCGGCGGGAGAAATTATTGACGAAAATATTATAAAAATTTTGAAAATGTATAGCATTTTTCATGTAAATGTGGTACAATAAAAATGTATACTTATGAGCTTATACTGATTTTTACATTGATTAAAAATTGGGATCAACGGAGGTTCGGCATGAAACTTATCTATGCAATTGTAAATAACGACGACAGCCACGACGTTTCCTCTACGCTTACGAGGGCGGGATTTTTCGCCACTAAGCTCGCTTCAACAGGCGGCTTCCTTATGGCGGGAAACACCACGTTCCTTATCTGCGCCGAGGACGACAAGGTGGACGAGATAATCGGAATTATCACGGAGCGTTCCCGCAGGAGAAAGCAGTATATGCCTGCAGGCAATATTGTCGGTTCGGAAATGCACGGCGCGACTTTTCCCGTGGAGGTATCCGTGGGCGGAGCGACCATTTTTGTCACCGACGTGGAACGGTTTGAAAAGGTATGATAAAGCTTTGGTCAAAGGACTCCTTTGTTTCGGCGCTTGAATCCATGAAGCGGAACGGCAGAATGGCTCACGCGTTTCTGCTTACGGGCGAAAAGGGCGTGGGAAAGAAAACCGCGGCGGACTACGTCGCCATGACGCTGCTCTGCGAAAGGGGCGGGGACGTTCCCTGCGGAGAGTGCCGACACTGCAAAAGGATACTTGAAAATACTCACCCGGACGTTATACGTCCCGAAAAAAGCGGCAAAAAGCAGATCTATAACCGTGAGACAATTCGCGGTACCTGCTCGGACGCTTATGTGAAGCCAAACGACTGTGACGCAAAGGTCTACATCTTTACCGACTGCGAAAGCGTTGAGGAGGGTACCCAGAACCTTATGCTGAAACTTATAGAGGAGCCTCCCGACACGGCGTACTTTATTTTTACCGCCGTCAGCAGGAGCGTGTTCCTGCCGACCATACTTTCGAGAGTGATAACCATTGGCATACCCGAATGTACCGAGGAGGACTGCCGAGCGGCTCTGGCGGACATGGGATTCTCCGGGGAGGCTATAGACGGCGCGGTGGAACGTTTTCACGGAAACATCGGGAACTGTCTCGATTACCTAAAAGGCGGAGAGACTGCTGAAAATGCGGAAATATGCAGGAGTATTATTTCCGCAATTGCCGCGGGGGACGAATATGGTCTGCTGACCGCGCTGCACCGTATCGGCGAAAACAGGAACAGGATCAAGCTTGTACTGGAGCTTGCGGACAAGACCGTGCGGGACGCCTGCGTGCTGAGGCTGGGTACCGCTCCGTCCATAGGCTGCGACCCTCGGGGCGCAGAGCTGCTTTCCCGCAAAATAAGCATGAGACGGGCGGAGCTTATTCATGAGGCGATAGGACGGGTCTCAATACACTGCGGAATGAACATGAACGTGCCGTCGGAATTATCGGCGTTTGTCTGCGCCATTATGGGATAGAAAGGAATACAGTCTGTATGACCGAAATTATTGGAGTACGGTTCAAAAAGACCGGCAAAATTTATTATTTTTCCCCTGCGGGAATAAAGGCGGAGGAGGGTACTCTCGTTATTGTGGAGACCGCCCGCGGCGTTGAGTGCGGCGAGGTGGTCATGCCCAACAGGAGCATTGAGGATTCCCAGATAACCGCTCCGCTGAAAGAAATAATCAGGATAGTCACGCCTCAGGATATGAAAATACTGGAACAGAACAGGATCAAGGAAAAGAACGCTTTTAAGATATGCGAGGAGAAAATCCTCGCCCACAAGCTTGATATGAGCCTTGTGGACGTTGAGTGCACTTTCGACAACAACAAGCTGTTGTTTTACTTTACGGCGGAAACGCGGGTGGACTTCCGCGAGCTTGTCAAAGACCTTGCCTCTGTATTCAGGACGCGCATAGAGCTTCGACAGATAGGAGTCCGTGACGAAGCGAAAATTCTCGGGGGTCTGGGCATATGCGGCAGGGAATTCTGCTGCAAGGGCTTTTTAGGCGAGTTCCAGCCGGTGTCCATTAAAATGGCTAAGGAGCAGGGACTTTCTTTGAATCCCACAAAAATTTCCGGCACCTGCGGCAGACTTATGTGCTGTCTTAAATATGAGCAGGATTCCTATGAGTTTCTGCAAAAAAATACTCCCAAGGTTGGGGCTTACGTTAAAACTCCCGATTTCAAGGGGTACGTTGAAGAGGTCAATCTGCTGACGGGCAAGCTGAAAGTCAAGCCCGAAAAATCCGAGGACGCGGCGGTCATTTTCAATAAGGAGGACGTGACCATTATCCGCGACGGAAAGATCAAGATCGACAAGGACGAGCTTAAAGCTCTGAAAGAACTGGAGGACAAATAGCCTATGAAAACGAAAGAATACGTTAGGGTACAGAAAAACTGCCCTGCCGCTTCGGCTGCGCTTGTGCTGGCAATAATGGCGATGGTAATGTCCGCTGCCGCGCTTGCCACCGGCATTATCGCGCTTGTTAAGAGCTGCGCCGGAAACCGCGTTACAGCGGCGGAGTACAACAGCTTTATTCCGCCCGAAAACAGCGAAGACGATGAAAACGGCGATAACAGCGACGAGGACAGCCTCGGCAGCGACACGCTGGCTTTCTGAGCCGCACAATTTGAAAGGAGATACTAAATGGCAAACAATAACAATGTTGTAAACGTAAGCAGCGGAGTGGTAAAGAAGATTGTAATAACCTTTATCGTACTGCTGGCGGCTGCGGTAGTGGTGATGAACTCTTTTACAACCGTAAAGGCGGGTCATACGGGCGTTGTGACTACTTTCGGCAAGGTCTCGGACGGGGTGCTGGCAGAGGGTCTTCACTTCAAGATACCCTTTATTCAGGACATCGTTCTGATCGACAACCGCGTAAAAAAAGCGGAGGCTGCCTGCACCGCCGCTTCAAAGGACTTGCAGACGGTTTCCTCCACCATTGCGGTAAACTACAAGGTGCTGAACAGCTACTCCGCGAGGGTCTACAAGGACATCGGTCTCGACTACGAATCGGTGATCATCACGCCCTCCATTCAGGAGTGCGTAAAAGCGGTCACGGCGAAGTTTACAGCCGAGGAGCTTATCACCAACCGTCAGTCAATCGGCGATCAGATGATGGAGCTTCTGAAAGACAAGATTGGTACATACGGCATCGAGATACAGATATTCAACATCACGGCGTTTGATTTTACGGACGAGTACAACGCTGCTATCGAAGCAAAACAGACCGCTCAGCAGAACGCTCTCAAGGCGGAGCAGGATCTCCAGAGAATCAAAGTTGAGGCTGAACAGAAGATAGCTCAGGCTCAGGCTGAGGCGGAAGCCTACAAGCTGAAATCCGAGCAGATCACGCCTGAGATACTCATAAGCAACTACATTGAAAAGTGGGACGGAAAGCTTCCGACAGTTGTTTCGGGCGACGGCGGAACAATGATGATCGACCTTTCAAAGCTTCTGGAGGAAATAGGCGGCACGTCGGGAGGTACGGCTTCGTACCGGCAGACTGCTCCTGTAACGCAGACCTCAGCGGAGCAAAGCGGCGATACAAACGAATAACCATATAAAATGAAATGGTCTCCGGATTTTCCGGAGACCATTTTTATTGCTGTCATATAAGCCCGCTGAGTTCGTTAACGTAGCCGCCCTCCGATTTTGCGGAGGAACTTTCGGGCTGCTTCTGGGGGGACTTGGCGTAGGCGTACGCCGATTTGCCGTGCTTCTTGATGTTGTACATTGCTTCGTCGGCTGCGGCAATAACCTCCTCGGCGTTCTTGCCGCTTTCACGCAGGAAAGCAATACCAACAGAACAGTGGACGTTCAGCTTTAGTCCCGTAGACTCGGAAGTAAAACCGTTTCCGAGAATGTCGATAATCTCCTGGGCAATCTTGCCCGAATCGCCGTAGAGCGTAAGATTGGTCAGGCAGATAACAAATTCGTCGCCGCCGAAGCGTCCTGCAAAGCCGCGCTCGAAGCTTATCTCCTTTAAGGTGTCCGCTACGAATTTAAGCACCTCGTCGCCGCAGGCGTGACCGTACTGATCGTTAAAGAACTTGAAGTCATCAAGGTCAATGAACATCATCGCGTCAAGGGACTTCTTGGCGGCGGATTCGTCAATTGCCGCGGTAAGGGACTTGATAAACGCCTCGCGGTTGAAAAGCTGCGTAAGAGCGTCGTTGCTGGCGCGCTGGATAAGATGCATCTCGCTCTTCTTTTCCTTGTCGATATCCATTATAACTCCGACGATTTTCGTGGGTATCTCGTCGCGGTTATAGAACTTCGTCGCCTTGATCATTATCCAGATAAAGTCGCCGTAAATTGACTTTACGCGGTACTCTCCCTGCATGAAGTTTGCGGGACCGAGAATACGCTCAAGGTCGTTCATATAGCGTTCTTTGTCGTCCTTATGGACGTGTATCTTATAGAAAAAGCTTTCCTTCATGCTGTCGTCCTTGGGGCGGTAGCTGAATTTCTTGTTGAAGTTCTTGGAAACAAACACCGTGCCCTT
Organism: uncultured Oscillospiraceae bacterium; assembly: GCA_910584715.1. GTDB lineage: Bacteria > Bacillota > Clostridia > Oscillospirales > Ruminococcaceae > RGIG8773. Next base: position 6,473 of record CAJUAN010000022.1, on the reverse strand, counting down.
TTTAAAGCTTACCTCGAAAACGATGTTGTTGGTGATCTCAACGATGGTCTTATAGCGCTGTTCGCTTTCAAAAACGTCGTCAAACAAAGTATTAAAGGCGTTTCCTATTTGGCGGAATTCGTCGGTGCTCCTTATGTCGAACCTTGCGTACATATCGCCTTTTTTCTTTTTCTGGAGTATACGTATGATCTCGTTTATCGGTCTTGCGAACCAGTAAACGAACGCTACGGTCAAAATACACGAGATGATAAGCACTATAACGGAAATGTTGCGTATAGGCTGACCCGATTTGCTTGCAGTACTCTGGAGACTTGACTTGTCAGTCAGCGCAAGCATAGCCCAGTGGCATGATGAAACGGAAGAAACATATAATATCCGTGAACTGCGTCCGGATCCAAATTCCGATACAAATTCAGAAGGATCGCTGTCAGTTGGATTTATCACCTTGACAAGCTTATCGCCCGCCTGCTTGTAGTTATCGCTTTCGGTATAGCTTCTGAGCGTTTTGTACGGGTATTCCAAAAGGTTCCCTCCGGCGTCCATAAGAGCTGAGGTGGTGTACTTGTCAAGCTTCGCTGAATCTATCACTTCCTGTAGGCGGCTTGTATTGTAAAGCTGGTAAACAATTCCCTGACAAACGTTATCGTAGGAAAAAACCGACTTTGCCACAATAAATACGGGGATATCGCTTTCGTCGCCGCTCATAAAGAAAGAAGACACTCCGTTGTTGTTCTGAGCAAGGGTAAACAGTCCCTTGTAGTTGGACATACGCTTTCCCGTGTCAGACTCGTCGGTGGAAGCAATTATCATGCCCGTATTGTTGATTATCATTATCTTCTGAAGGGCGGGATCGTTTGATACGATCGCAGAAAAGCCGCTTGTGATCCTTTTATACTGTTCCGATGTTTCGGGGATCTCGAAATCCGATTCGTTGCTTTCCTTCGTATAGTCTCTCACATTCTCTGATGAAGCCAGATTTTTGGCGGAAGCGACAGCCTCCTCAAAGTAAAAACTGACATTTTCTGCCTGGTTTGAAATGATTCCCGCAGTAGCGGCTGACGCAAGCTCCATTGAGTTTTCGCTTATTCTTGACGAAGCAAAAACATTTACGATAACGATCGGAACCACAGCAAGCAGGCAAATAAATACAAGCAGCTTAAATTTGACGTTCACGGAATCCCCCCTTTAATAAAATGTCAATATTTACGGCAAACGCAGCGTCCGCCGCAGGACATTGATAAATCCCGCCTTCCGACAGGCGCACAGTATCAATGCTGTTATACTTATTTTAATATTTTTTCATGGATTTGTAAACAGATTATATAGATTTTTGTTGATAAAACACAATATTTTTTTGTAATTTTATGCACATTTACTTTCGGGATTTTTTAGACAGCACTCTGTCCTGAACAATAACGTATGCCATTGCCAGCACAACTGCGGAAGTAAGAACGATCACAGCGGTTTTTATTGCCTTTGGCACGGTTTTTCCTTTTTTTTCTTTTTCAATTATCTCGTCAGAAGGACTGCTTTCATCCGGCGCGGAGGCCTCGTACGATCTTTCTTCTGCGCTGCTGTCCTGTTCGGGAGGTTCCGTCGCAGCGCTTTCGGATATGCCGGAGCTTTCAGGCGCAGGGGGAACCGCTGTTTCCGAAACAGAGGCGCCGGCAGTTGAATAAGTATCGGCTGCTACGTGCTCGGGAACAGACGCGGTTGCTGATGCTTCCGTTTCGGATACGGAAGTCTCAGACATGGTATCCTGTTCTGTATCAATATCGCTTACCTCAGCCGAAGTGGTCTCTTCAGGTTCGCTTACGGAAATGATCTCATCTTCACCGTTAAAAACGAGCATATAAACGGCAAGCGGCTCCATATCAAAGCTGAAACGGTTATCCTTTACGGTTATCTCTTCGTCTGAAAGGACGATCTTCGGGCTGTCCTCATTAAAGCTGTAAACTGCCGCGCTTTCAAACACTGCGTCTGATTTTATCGTTATATCAGCGGTTTTGACACTGTCCTGATTTTTGTTGATCATCAGAGCCTTTAGAGTTTTTTCGTCTCCGCCGTTTATAGCGGCATAAACAGAACTCATGATATCTCCGCTGTTGTCCGATTTTACGAGAGTATCGCCGAAGCTTCCTCCGTTTCCGTCATAGTTTGTGTAGATATTTATTCCGGATTTCTGATATTCCGTTTCACTTGAATTGGGCTTTAAGCACGCCATATGCACTCCGTATTCGGCAAAAATGCCCAAAGCGTCCGCAACTGCTATGCCTCCGCTGATATGACCGCCGCCGCCGAAATTGTATTCCGAAAATGATATCTTAGTGCCGGGATAATACATATTTACAGAAGCTTCAAGCGTAGGAATAAGCGGTATGTGCTGATTGTGCATAATGGCGATAACGCTGTTTTCGGTATAGGTGCTGTCCCAGAGTATGCGGGGAGCCTGAAGCCTTGTGTTGTTGGAAAAATTGTCGGAGCCGTTAATGATAGGCTCAAGCAGACCGTTTGTTGCTTCAGTATGGTAATGGATATCCAGAACGTCGAGAAGCCTTGTTCCCGCCGCCTCGGACGCCTCGCGCATCCCGTTGAGGTAATAGTCTATGAACCAGCTGTAGTCCTGAGCGTGCTTATCCCAGTCGTCGGGATTTTTTAGATTGATGAACGCTTCGATCCCGCTTATTGACGGGCCGTACACGAGGGCGGTGGGGTCTATCCGCTTTACCGCTCCGGCAAGCTCGGCGGAGCGCGCTATAAGCTCGTCTGAGGTTATCTGCCGCGTTACCGCGTAAGGATAAAGCTCGAACCAGTTTTCAGGCTCGTTGTCGAGGAAATAGCCGTTTATGCCTCCGTCGACAGCGTAGCCGTATTTATTGGCGAGAAAGCTGACGTATTCGTCCATATAGACCGAATCGTCGGTAATATCGGGCTCCGAGAAAAAGCTGTCGTGCTTCTGAAAAAGCACCCTTTTCCACCTGACCGCGCCGTCGGACGGATAGACCGCTCCCGCAGAATCTGCGGCTGCTGCGCCCATCATCTGGAGGGTAACGTATCTTGAAGGTATCTCGTACCGCTTGGCTTTTGAGACAAGATTGTCCGTATAGAGAGCGGGTTCGCGCTGTCTGTCGGCAGGGTATGACTTAACAAGATCGTTATTATTGCTGCCGTTTTTGCCTTCCGCACTGTTGGAAAAATTTGTCTCCCAGTTATAGGAGGACAGTCTCGGGTCGGACTGTTTCAATGCGTTTACCGTAAGCCCCGACAGGCTTGTTTCGGCGTTTATGCCGTATATGTAGGGGCTTATGGCTTTGTGTTCCGCGGAAACGTCTATCTCCACGGAAATGCTGTCCGTGTCCCTGTAGCTGGAACTGAACATTGCCGAGACGCTTGCCGCGTTTGCAAACGGCAGGCTTACAAGAGCCGCGCACACGCAGCATGAGAATAAAAACGCCGCCGTTCTTTTCAGTGACCTTTTATTTATAATCATCGGGATCTTTTAAAAACCTCCGTATCATACAGTATCGTACCTTATATTATACATCAGTCCGGAGTCAAAAGCAAGCGAAAAAGCGATTTTCATATTATTGCATGAATTTCAGGCTGTAAACCCCAAGCTGACCGTTAAGGGCGACTCTGACGTTCATAACGCCGTTTACAGGCTCCAGGGGTATTCTGTATGTACCGAAACCGTCGGGACAAGGAGACGAAAGAATATCGGCTTTGCCGATAAGCTTTTCGTCCGCGTTTATTTCCAGCGTGCCTCCCTTGCAGGGAGCGGAGCATACTACCTCCGCGGCGGTAAAGCCTTTCATGTCCGCGCTGTTGAAAATGAGTCCGCCGCCCCAGTCTCCCGACAGCATATAGTGGTCGTTCACGTCAAAGCTGAAAGCAAGGGACGCGTTGTAGCAGCCGTCGATATTCTTTGCTTTGACGAAGGTCATGTCGCGGGGAGGGACGGTTTCCGCAGAAATATCAAGCTCGGCGGCGCAGCGGATATCCTCCGAGGAAGCAGCCGCCCAGAACGTATAGGGACCGCTTTCAACGCAGAGCTTTTCGCGGGTAACGTCGTAAAATTCCAGCGCGGAGAACGGTACCTCTATTTCAACGGCAACCGTTTCTCCCGCCTTGACGTTAACGCGCTTAAAGCCGCAGAGCTGCTTTAAGGGACGCTTAACACGAGGGGCGTTTGCTTTGAAATATATCTGCACTACCTCGTCTCCGTCACGCTCCGAAACGTTTTTGACTGTCAGCGAAACGCGCACCGATTCGCCGCACTGAACGGTTTTGAAGTCCCTATACTCGAATGACGAGTAGGAAAGCCCGTGCCCGAAGGGGAAAAGTGGCTTACCCTTGTAGTACATATAGGTCATATCGTTGCCGATAATGTCGTAGTCCATTATATCGGGCAGCTCGTGGACGGATTCATACCATGTCAGCGGACATCTTGCCGCAGGGTTGAAGCTGCCGCTCAGTACAGCCGAAATCGCTGTTCCCAACTCGGGGCCGGCGTGGGAGGTGTAGACAATAGCGGGAAGATTTTCCTTTTCCCACTTAACGGCAAAGGGATAGCTTGCCGCGATAAGCAGCATTGTTTTCGGATTGGCTTCAAACGCCGCTCTGATAAGTCCGCTCTGGTGTTTGGGCAGGACGATATCCGGTCTGTCGTAGCATTCTCTTGCCACCTGCATTGGGTGATTTCCCGCGCAGACTATGGCGATATCCGCCTGCTCCGCAAGCTTCGCGGCTCTTTCCGCTCCGCTTGAAACAACGGTTATCTCAAACTGCTTGTCAGGAGTTATTCCCGCAGCCTTACGCATTGCAAGCTCGCCCTTTTCGTTTACGTAAATATCCATAGCCTTTTCGTGCCAGCTCTTGAAGCAGTACAGTCCCTCGTAGACCGTGGGCTTGAACCATTCCTTTATGAACCACTCGTAGGGCGTATGGCTTACCGCTTTATAGATTCCGCCGTCCTCGGTAAGATATTTTCCGTTCAGTTTGGACTTGAAATTCATCGAGCCGAAGTCCCAGTCGTGAAGCTCGAAAAGACAGCTTTCGCCGATTCCGTCCGCTTCAGCGCGTACCGAGCCGTCGTCCGAAACGGACAGGTATTTGCCGCTGCTTACCGATTTTATTGCAACTATGTCGTATCCGTTGTCAAACAGTATGTTCTCCGCGCCGAATTCCTTTTCGAGACCCTGCCTTATGCTTACCGCATAACTTGATTTTCCGGTGTACCAGTCGGCGTAATTTTCGTCCGCAACGGGACCTGTCAGGGCTATTTTAGTACCCTTTTCAAGGGGAAGCAGACCGCTGTTTTTAAGCAGGCAGACCTGTTCCATGGCGGCGCGGCGGTTCAGGGCACGGCTTTCCTCGCTTTCGGGGGTAACGTCCATATTCTTGTAGGGGTGATCCTCGTCAAATTCGCCGAGACGGAATCTGCCGTAGAGAACGTTTCCTACCGCTTTGTCAATATCCTCCATAGTTATAAGACCCTTTTCAAGCGCGTCAGCAGCGGCTGCGGTTACCATGTCGGAAACGTCGGTCATACTGTCCGTACCGTTTTTGAGACAGACAGACATTGCCTCGGCATGGGTCTTTACGCACTTGTGGGCAAGCACGTTCTGGGAGAAATCGCCGCCGTCGGTTACAACGAAATCAAGTCCCCACTCGTCTTTAAGAAGCTTTTGAAGATCGGGGTTCATGACCGCCGGTACTCCCGAAAGCTCGTTGTACGCCGCCATGACCGAACGCGCTCCGCCCTCGGTTATTGCCGCTTTGAAGGCGCGGTAGTAGTACTCGTGGAGGGTTCTCATATCAACGTTTGCGGAGCATCTGTCCCTGTCCTTTTCGTTGTTGTCGGCGCAGAAATGCTTTAAAGTAGGTATAGTTTTAAGGTAGACGGGGTCTTCTCCCGCCATGCCTTTGGTGTACGCCTTTGACATTTCGCCCGTCAGGAACGGGTCTTCGCCGTAGGCTTCCTCCGTTCTGCCCCAGCGTGGGTCGCGCTCCATATCCACCGTGGGACCCCAGAGCATGAGCTTTCCGTCGGGATTTTTCTGATAGTAGTAACGGGCTTCGTTTCCCGCGATCCCGCCAAGCTTATACATCAGCTCGGGGTCGAACATGGAAGCCATTCCCACAGGCTGGGGCAATACCGTGGAATATTCCTCCTTGTCTCTTCCGACGTAGCCTCGGGCGACTTCGGTTCCCACGTGCCATTCGCCTACGCCGAGACGGGGCACTGCTTCCATGAAAGTGGAAAGCATATTAAGCTTTTCCTCTTTTGTGAGTCTGCCGAGCAGGTCGGCGACGCGTTCCCTCATTGGCAGGGAGCTGTCTCGGAATGGATAATCGGACATACTAACACTCCTTTTTGTATAATTAATATAAATAATTTCAATTTGTATATCAAGAAATCAAGATAAATTTTTGTTTAGCGCACAAATGTAATAACCCCGCCAGAGGTTAGC
>CAJUAN010000021.1 GCA_910584715.1 uncultured Oscillospiraceae bacterium | reverse complement strand
AATTTCCGTCAAACTAAAAGGAATGAGTCCAGTGCAATACCGAACTCATTCTCATTCAATTTAATATTTTATTTTGTCTAAACTTTCGGGGGCACTTCAGTTCGGACGGGCGGTATTATTTTGTCTTTAGTGTTTTATTTCATTGCTCCCGCAAGCTGTTCTGCCTGCTTACGGAGCTTCTCCTCCTCCGCGGCGTCTATCTGGTTCATTACCGAGCTTCTGAACGAATCGGCGGATTTTATATAGTTGAAGTTGTACCCACCTGACGATGTGGAAATAACTATCTTTCCGTAGCCGAAGATCTTTCCGCCAAGTCCCTGCTCCACAGTAACGCTGTTTACCTTATTTAAGGGAGAGTCCATTACCTTGGTGTTTATAATACCGTACTTGCCCATGACCTTTTTATTGGTCAGTCCAAGTTCGGTATTTTTTATTCCGAAAAATTTCGGCAATATTATTATTGCGGCGATAAAGAGGGTGAAAATAAATCCTCCTAAACCGCTGCATATGCCGCCGATAAGTATCAGTCCTCCGATAACTGCGTTGGGAATTATAGGGAGAAAGCTTACGTCTCCCTTAGAGATTATTTTTTCTTCTCTGCCAAGATTTTTTTCCAAATATGCCATTTAAAAGACCTCCATTAACTTTTTTATACCGTTTCTTAAGATGACAATGTACAGAAAAACGGTACTGCTATAGTATAGCATGTTTTGTTCTAAATGTCAATAGAATAATTTGTTCTACGGTAAAATAATATTTATCAGCGAAAGGAATGATATTATGCAGTACATCAGGATTAGAAATCTTCGTGAAGACATGGATCTGACCCAGACAGACATAGCTAAGAAATTGTTTATAAGCCAACGGACGTACAGCTATTATGAATCGGGAGGACATGATATTCCAACAGAAATACTTGTGCGTATAGCCGATCTTTTCAGCGTTTCGGTGGACTATCTGCTGAACCGTACCGATAAAAAAGATGTAAATAAATAAAAGGTACGCCTCTTTCCAGACGCGTACCTTTAGCAGCATAAAATGATTGCAAATTGTCAAACAGACAAATGCCGGAAATTAATTGTTGATGAGCTTGTCCTCGTCGCTCCAGCTGTAGAGCTTTCTGATCTCCGCGCCAACCTTTTCGGACTCGTGCTCGGAAGCAAGCTTTCTCATAGCCTTAAAGTGTACCTGAGAACCCGCGTCGGACATATCAAGCAGGAATTCCTTTGCAAAGGAGCCGTCCTGAATGTCGGCCAATACCTTTTTCATAGCCTTCTTGGTCTCCTCGGTGATTATCTTGGGACCTGTTACATAGTCGCCGTACTCGGCGGTGTTTGAAATGGAGTATCTCATTCCCGCAAAGCCCGACTGGTAGATAAGGTCAACGATAAGCTTCATCTCATGGATACACTCAAAGTAAGCGTTTCTGGGGTCGTAGCCCGCCTCACAGAGAGTCTCAAAGCCTGCCTGCATAAGGGCGCATACGCCGCCGCAAAGTACAGCCTGCTCGCCGAAGAGGTCGGTCTCTGTTTCCGTGCGGAACGTTGTTTCAAGAACGCCCGCTCTTGCGCCGCCGATACCGAGAGCGTATGCAAGACCGATATCGGTAGCGTCGCCGGTAGCGTCCTGCTCAACAGCGATAAGGCATGGAACGCCCTTGCCCGCCTGATACTCGCTTCTTACGGTATGACCGGGACCCTTGGGCGCGATCATAATAACGTTAACGTTCTTAGGAGGAACGATACAGCCGAAGTGAATGTTGAATCCGTGCGCAAAAGCAATGGTCTTGCCCTCTGTAAGGTAGGGAGCGACGTCCTCCTTGTAGAGCTTAGCCTGCTTCTCGTCGGGGATAAGTATCATGATAACGTCCGCAGTCTTTGCAGCTTCGGAAACGGACAGAACCTTGAGTCCCTGGGACTCAGCCTTAGCCTTTGACTTGGAGCCCTCGTAAAGTCCCACAACAACGTTTACTCCGCTGTCCTTGAGGTTAAGCGCGTGAGCATGACCCTGCGAGCCGTATCCGATGATGGCTACGGTCTTTCCGTCAAGTCTGCCCAGATCGCAGTCCTGCTGATAATAAATTTTGTTTGCCATTTTAAAAACCTCCGTTTTATTTATATATGAATTTTTTCATAACGCAGCTAACACTAATTCACGATTAAAAAGTGTACAAAAAATCAAGCAAGAATTTGCATATAGGATTCCTGTGCAGATTTTTTGTCTGCATTTTTATCGTGAATTAGGATAATAACAGTTCCGTTACTTTTTGTTTATGGTGTCCGCGCCCTTTTGTATCGCGATAACGCCTGTGCGTACTATTTCCTTTATGCCGTAGGGACGGATAAGCTCTTCAAATCTTACCAGATGAGCGGGAGTGTCAGAAATTTCCAAAGTCATTGTGTTTGCGGAAATATCCACTATCTTCGCGCCCATTATCTCGCAGACTGTAAGTATTTCGCCTCTCTGCTGGGGATTGGCGTTTATTTTGATAAGCTGAAGCTCCCGCGGAAGCAGCTCTTCGGGAGCGAGGGTCTTGACCTTTATCGTGTCTATCAGCTTGTTGAGCTGCTTTTCAAGCTGCTCGACGGTATGCTCGTCTCCGTCGGCGACTATGGTAACGCGTGAGGTCTCGGGATCGTCTGTTTCCCCCACTGCAAGGCTGTCGATATTGAAGCCGCGGCGGGAGAAAAGTCCCGATATCCTTGACAGCACACCCGCGTGGTTCTCTACAAGAATGGAAATCGTATGTTTCATGAAACAGCTCCTTTGCATCGGTCGTTGAGCTTTACGGTAATAGTTTACCATATTTTAAGCTATGCGTAAAGTATATATTTTTCATAAGCAGTATAACTCTGCGTTATACCTGAGCGCTTTTCTCCGATTTGTTCGGAGCAGCGTGCCGTCAAAGCGTAGATTCGTTTCTCCACACGTTGCATTCCAGCAGGTACGGTTCTTTCGCGCTGCATAAATTCTCTATTGCAGCCTCCGCTTCAGCCATAGTGCATACCCTCTCCGCTCTTATGCCGTAGGACTTTGCAAGAGCCACAAAATCGGGATTTCCATCGGCAATATGGACTGCGGTCTGGTTGTCTTTATAGAGATTTGTCTGCAATTCACGAACCATTCCGAGACGGTTGTTTCTCATTAGAATTATCTTTACGGGAATTTTCTCCTGAACGATAGTAGCAAGCTCCATCATCTGCATCTGGAAAGAACCGTCTCCGCAGACCGCAACTACCTCAGAATCGGGAGAGGCAAACTTTGCTCCCACCGCCGCAGGTATGGAGTACCCCATAGTGCCCATGCCGCCGCTGGTAAGGAACCGCCCTCTCTTGAACCGAAAGTTGTTGCAGGTCCATATCTGATTCTGACCTACGTCCGCAACGCATATTGTATCGTCGGGAAGCTTTGCTGAAAGCTTGCGGATAAACATTTTCGGATTAACATATCCCTCGGTCTCGTCCTCTTCGGGGACAGCGTTCTTTACCTCGGACAGCTCTGCAAGCCAGTCCGCCCGTTCCGCGCTGCCAAGCTTTTCTGTAAGTTCTTTCAATATATGCTTGCAGTCACCGACGAGAGGAATGTGAGCGGGGATATTCTTACCGATTTCAGCGGGATCAACATCTATGTGGATAATTTTGGTAGTCTCTGCAAGGAATTTCGGGGAGCGGACGGCTCTGTCGCCAACTCTCGCGCCTATGAGTATCATTGTATCGCACTTGGAAACCGCTTCGTTTGCAGTCTTTACTCCGTGCATACCCAGCATACCCATGTAGAGGGGGTGTTCCGTGGGGAAAATTCCCAACCCCATCATTGTGGAGACCACGGGTATCCTCGTTTTCTCCGCAAGATCCCGAAGCTCGCCGCAGGCTTTTGCGGAAATTACGCCTCCGCCCGCGCAGATAAGGGGTCTTTCTGAAGTTTTGAGAGCCTCGCAGACCTTTTTGATCTGGAAGCTGTTGCCCTTGACGGTAGGTTTATAGGTACGCAGTTCCACCTTTTCGGGATAGGAAAAATCTATCATAGTCTGCTGAATATCAACAGGCACGTCGATAAGCACGGGACCGTTACGTCCCGAACCGGCTATATAGAAAGCTTCCTTGAATATACGGGGAAGCTGTGAAGCGTCCTTGATAAGGTAGCTGTTCTTGACAAAAGGCTCAGCCGCGCCGGTGATATCCACCTCCTGAAAAACGTCGCAGCCTATCTGGTCGGTTGAGACCTGTCCGGTAATACATATAAGGGGAACGCTGTCAGCATAGGCTGTGGCTATAGCGGTAAGCAGGTTGGTCGCGCCGGGACCGGAGGTAGCTATGCAAACGGCAGGCTTGCCGGAAATTCTGGCGTAACCGTTTGCGGCGTGTCCTGCGTTGTCCTCGCGTCTTACGAGAACGTGGCGTATATCCGAATGTGTAAGCTCGTCGTAAAACGGGCAGATCGCAGCGCCAGGATAACCAAAGACGACCTTAACGCCCTCGTTTTCAAGACATTTTACCATTGCTTCAGCGGCTTTGATCAATCCAATCACTCCAATCAAAAATTTATTGTAAAAAAGTATACCTTTTAATAATACCTCTTTTTTCGTTTAAAGTCAATGGGTAATCGGAAATTTCCGCGGAAATCAATTTTTGCATTATTGATTACTTATTACCGCTGCATAAACCGTACGCGGGCGAATCTCAGCAAAGCGTCCCGCTCGTTGGGTATCCTTTCGTCTATGACGGCTTCCAGCATATCGTCTAAGACAGTTCCTATGGCTTCGCCTGTAAAGCCAAGCTCCAGCATATCGCCGCCGTTTACTTTCAAGTCGGATATCTGCAAGCACGGATCCTCTGCAATTATCCTCTCCGCACGCTTCTGCATGGCTTCGATCACCTGGACGCGCTCCATACAGAAGCGGTGCTTTGCTCTGTTATCGCCTTTCATTACCTCCATAAGCAGGAAATAATCCTCGTTTCCCAGCGTTGACAGCAAACGCTTTACAACCTTGTCGTCGTTCACCGGAGTAACATAGTGATACCTGATAAGCTTTGATACCCTCTTTATAGTGTCTATCGGGAACCGCAGGCGGCGCATAACGTTTTCCGCAATATCCGCGCTGAGTTTTTCGTGACCGTAGAAATGTCCGTTTCCCTCGTCGTCGGTTTTAAGGCAGAACGGCTTGCCTATGTCGTGCAGCATAAGCGCAAGGCGCACGTCTGGATCGGCTTCGGAGCGTTCCACAGCGGAGGCTGTATGCGTCCAGACGTCATATATATGGTACCTGCTGTGCTGGTCAAAGTCTATGCACGGCTCTATTTCGGGAACGATCTCGGCTATTATGTCCGAAAATTCGGTAAGCACTTCAAAAGGCGAGGTTCCGCATAAAAGCAGCAGAAGCTCCTTTGCAACTCTTTCCGCTGAAATATCCTCAAGCAGGTCTTTCATTTTGTGAGCGGCTTCCGCAGTGCTTTTTTCGGGACTGAATCCAAGCTCTGAAGCAAAGCGGAGAGCGCGCATTATCCTGAGAGCGTCTTCGCCGAAGCGTTTTTCCGGGTCGCCCACGCAGACTATACGGCGGCGGAAAAGGTCTTTCTGACCGCCGTACAGATCAACAAGCCCCCTGCGTGAATTATACGCCATTGCGTTTACCGTAAAATCCCGTCTGGAAAGGTCGTCCTCAAGCTTTGAGGAAAAAGAAACGCTGTCCGGGCGGCGACGGTCGGAATAGGAGCCGTCCTTTCTGAAGGTCGTTACCTCAAAGCTTTCTCCGTTCATAATAACGGTAACGGTTCCGTGCTTCAGCCCAGTTTCAACAACCTTGAAACTACGGAAACACTGCTTTGTCTCTTCGGGGACAGCCGACGTTGCCACATCGTAGTCCTTGGGCGTTCTGCCCAGAAGCTCGTCCCGGACGCAGCCTCCCACGATATACGCCTCGTGTCCGTTTTTTTCAAGGATATCAATAACAGTTTTTACATTTTTCGGCATACTGATAACCATTTGAAAGTCCCTCCTTATGTCCGTACGGTTAAAATTTTTAATCGGAGACCTGCTCCGAAATAAACTCCAGAATTTTCAGGTTGAAATCCTTTGCTTCCTCATAGGCGGCGTGTCCCAGTCCGTCATACAGGAACAGCCTGCATTTGCAGCCGGAGGAAATCAGCTTTTCTGCAATCTCCTCCGAAGCTTCTCCGGTAACTATTTTATCCTGTTTTCCGCCGATAACGAAAACCGGACATTTTATTTTTTCAAGTTCTACGTAAATATCGCAGGTAAAACAAGCTTTAGCAAGTCTTACAAACCTTTCGGAATCTTCAAGCTTTGTGAATTTTGATATCAGCGGCAAAAGCCGTTTATACTTTTTAACATAGCTGTCCGAGTACATCCTGGGTACCATATCATTAACGACAGCTCCGGTATCTCCGCTTTCGGCGCTTTTCACCCAGCCGTTCACGACGGCTGTTACAGTATCGTTCATGCGTGAAAGCGTTACTCCGAGAGTAAGCGTACGCACAAGCTCCGGGTAACGGACAGCAAGATACTGTGCAGCCATTCCTCCCTGGGAAATGCCGATAATGTCCGCGCTTTCTATGCTGAGAGCCCTCATTGACTCCGCGGTATCATCGGCAATATCGCTTACCGTAAAGCCCTCGGGAACGTCGTCCCGCCTGTCAAAAATGAAAACCTTAAAATCCTTTGCAAACACGCGGTACATATACGCCAGCGGAACAGCCATTCCACTTATGCTCCTCAGACTCAATCCGGGAATTATAACAAGCGGTCTTTCGCCTATGCCGAAGCTTATGTATTTTATTTTTATGCGCCGCGATCCAGACGCGTTTATTTCTAAAGCTGATTCTTTCGCTCCGTAAAGCATGGCGTGAGCTCCTTAACTTCATAAAATTTTTAAGATCAAAAAATGTTTGATTTTTCCGTTCTGAACGTCAGAAATTTCAACGAATCCTAAAAGACGTTCCGCATATAATACTTGTGCCGGAAGAAAAACGGCAAAACCAAAAGGACCGAAACGAACCGCAAAAATGCGTACAAACCGCTGAAAGCGGATAAACCGTAAAATTCGGACGCGGGGAATACTCCGCGTCTGTAATACCAAGCTCCGACAGAAAGTTTAATGTCAAAAGCAAAAAACAGGATCGGATATTGGTATTTAAAAAACGGTTCAGGGTCTGTCCGAAAAGGAGAATTGAAAATGAAAAACCCTTCAATTAAATGCGATGTAACAAGCTGCAAGCACAACATGGACACCGAGCATTACTGCACACTGGACTGCATTCAGGTGGGTACTCATGAAAAGAACCCCTCTGTTCCCGAATGCACCGACTGTCTCTCTTTCACCAAAAAGAGCTGTTGCGGCTAAAAAGGCAGTACCCTTATCAATGCCGCTCCCTATGAAAAATCAAGTATATAGGGTGAGCATGAAAGACCGAAAGGCATAAAGCGAAGCTTTTTAGAAGCCGCTTGATTCTGCCTTGGAAAGCGTCTTTACTAATATGGACTGCTGAAAACCTTTTATCTCCTGCCTAAAAGGCTGAGCCTTTACCCTTTCCGCCGTAATTTTACGGTAAGGGGAATGCTCTTCCGAGACGAAAGATACCTCTGTATTACTATTCGTCTAAAGCTGAGCCTTTACCTTTTCCGCCGTAATTTTACGGTAAAGGTAATGCTCTTCCGAGACGAAAGATACCTCTGTATTATTATTCGTCTAAAGGGACGCTTTAAAAGCGTCCCTTGATTTTTTTAATATCAGTCGTTCAGAAGCTCAAATCTGGGCTTTACATTGCCGTGGTCGTCAACGTCCTCCAGGAACATATCCAGCGGGCGCACCCATACCATGGGCTTGTCATGTATCTGCATATAGACCGCCTGCTCCGCACAGGTCTCGTGATCCTTTGCAACGTTCAGCACAACATACTCTCCGCCCTTGAAATGCCTGTAATGTCCTCCTATGACTATCTTTCTGCCCTCGGGGACACCAAGTCCCCTTATGCCGTTGTTTTTATCGGGAACGAGAGGAACAGCGGGAGCAGCAGGTTCCGCAGCGGGCTGTACCGCTTCGGGCGCTTCCTTAACCGGCTCGTTCTTCGGTGAGGAAATTATTTCCTTTTGCTCGGGAACGGGCTGTACCGCCGAACCGTCCACAAGTATCATGGATTTGTTTTTGGGTACGGTTATCTCGGCGTTTCCTCCGTTTACTGTGAACTGTCTGCCGCTGAGACGGTCGGCAAGCTTTCCGTATGAAGTGCTGAATCTGAAAGTATAGTCTCCGTCGCTGATGTTGAGAGCGAAGTAAACTATCTCCCCGTTAAGCTCGCGCTTGAAAAGGAAGGTCTGGTTCTTCAGTTCCATTTTAGCGTAAGAGCCCGACTGAACCGCAGGAAGCGAAAGACGTATCGCGCCCAGCTCCGAGATATGGAGCATGAGCTTATCGTTCATGTCGGGAATATCGTCAAGATCAAGACATGGACGGATAGCTCTATCAGCGTCCTCTCCCCTTCCCTTTTCGCCGCGTATTCCGAACTCGCTTCCGTAGTACACGGAAGGAACGCCGTACATACCGTACATCATGGTATAGCAGCACTCGGCGTGGTCGGGGTTTTTCAGCACCGACATAAGACGTACAACGTCATGGTTGTCGAGGAAATTGTACATATAGATATTACCGTACTGACCATGCTGGTACTCTATGGAGTGAGCTATCTCAAAGTAATTGCGGTCGTTGTGTGAGGAATATATGCCCTTGTAGCACTGGTAGTTGGTCACGCAGTCGAACATATCTCCGTTCGCCCAGCGGTTGTACTGACCGTGGATTATCTCGCCCATGAGCCAGAAATCGGGTCTCAGCTCCCGCGTAAAGCGGTGTATGCGCCTGATAAAGTCTTCGGTGAGACAGTCGGCGGCGTCGAAGCGGATACCGTCTATTCCCCATTTTTCTATCCACATTTTTACAGCACCGAAAAGATGCTCCACTACCTCGTTGTTATAGAGATTCAGCTTTACAAGGTTGTAGTGACCGTTCCAGCCCTCGTAGGAAAAATTGTCGCCGTAGGGGGAACGTCCGCCGAAGTTCACGCCTGCGAACCAGTCCTTATAGCGGGAATTCCCGCCGTTCTGCTGCAAATCCTTAAAAGCAGCGTGATCTCTGCCCACATGGTTGAAAACGCCGTCCAAAATAACGCGGATACCGTTTTTATGGAGAGCAGCGCAAACCTCGGCAAAATCCTCGTTGGAACCGAGACGCTTATCTATAGTATAGTAGTCGGTAGTATCGTAGCCGTGCTCGAAGGACTCGAAAACCGGTCCGAAATAAACGGCGTTGAAGTTCATTTTTTTCAGGTGGGGTATCCACTCTATGACTTTCAATATCCTGCCTCTTTCGCCGTTTCCTGAAAATTCGGAGCGGAATTTTTCGCAGCCGCAGAAGCCCAGCGGATAAATATGGTAAATATTTGTTTGTTCTATCCAATGCGACATTTTAAAAGACCTCGTTTCATTAAGTATAAGATATTAACATTATACCACATTTTACTTTTCAATGCAAGCAAATACGGCAAAATCCACGGGAATCAATTTTAATGAAATAAATTTTTGTTTAACGCACAAGTGTTATTACCCTGCCAAAGATTAACAACATTAGTGCGATAAACATAAATTTACAAATTCAAATTTTATTCCTTCGTACAAATAAAAACCGCTTTCCTAATACGGACAAAATCACAGAAACAAAACACTACGAAGCACATACAACAGTTTGCACAAAAACCAAATAACAGCAAATTGTACATAATATGACTAAATATATTATAAATTTAAACAATATTTTAAAATATTGTTGAATTAATTTGTGCAATAACTTATAATAAATATATCCGATATCAGTTTGTGCGATTTCAGTATGTCCGTATACGCGTGACGGATATATGTGTTTCGGTGACAAAATTGACCGGTAGTACGCAGAAAGATATATAATACAGGCGTACCGAACAAAAGAAACAAATGAAAAGGAGAATAACAATGGAAGTGCTGATCTGCTCGGCAAGGAAGCCGCTGTGGAAAAGGCTGTTCGCTTTGACGGACAAGCTTTTATGCAGAAAGAAAAACAGATATATGTCGGTAAATACCAATCTTTTCGCAAACCGCCCCGCTCTGCTGAAAGCAGTAAGAAAATACGGAACCTCGGGGTCAGTCATCGTAATAATCGACGTCGGTTCCTTCGGGGACTGGCAGAGTATTGCGGAAGAGCTTGAAAAAGCTGTAAAAGGAATAAAGATATGCCTTGTTTCGGAAAGCGACTGTGAAGCCGTTGAAGCTATAAACAGTCTTTCCTCCCTGTGCGGATATGTGCGCGAGGAGAAGCTTCCCGAGATGTACGCCGAGGTCATAGACCGCCTTTGCAGAAAACTCAGAACTATCTGCGGAGGAATTGCTGTAACAAGATACAGCAGCGTGGAAAAAATAATCCCCTACTGCGATATTTACTACATAGAAACTATTAAGCAGACCCATATGTGCAGCATTGTGCATAAAAACGGCAGGGACGAGATACGCGCCGAAATTTCAAAGCTTATCGGCGAGCTTGACGTTCGCTTCAGGCTTGCACGCGCTTCAACGATCGTAAATCTTTCCGCCGTCAGAGCAGTAAAAAATTCCGAAATGTTTTTTCCGGACGGAAGCAGCCGTTTTTGCACGGAAAAGTATTTGTCGGAAGTAATACCCGCTGTAACAAGAGCTGAGGCAATACTGTAAATACCATGAAATAAGCCGTTTTTACGGTTTATCAGGAGACCGCCGCTTCGGCTTAAAGCGCGCGCAGTCCATGCGGCGGCTCCGCATATATCAAAATTTATATTTTAATTTAAAACGGAGGTAATAATCATGCCGGTTTCAAATACCGATCTTCATATCAGAGTGAAGAGCAATCTCATAACAACTCAGCAGGTGCTTCTTTATCAGGAGGCTGTTACCCTTAATGTCAAGAACTTTAAAACAGCTGCCTGGGAACACCGCTATCTTGCCCCGGGAGCTCAGATGAGAGCTCTGCTTCCTATGGAGATAACCATGGGTTCGGTTGAAAGCATAGGCCACGACGGAACGATCATGACCAAGCTTCTCCCTGTAGAATACAATACCGCATGGGACATCTACAACAACAATAAAGCTCTCGATGTGAGAAAGAGCGACGAACCCGCTCCCGGAGAAAACACTATCGAGATACACAACAAGGACGTCCGCACCAGCTCCGCGGTCGTAGCAAAGAACGGCAAGCCGCTTTTCAGGTGCGACGTGCGCCCCGGCTTTAAAGTAAGCTTTTCCATTCACCCCAAGATATACGTGGCTCTCAGCGATTTTGAGATCAAGGATCCTTTCTTTGACGCGGCTACTATTTCCAAGAGACCGGTTGCTATCGACTACGAAGGTCAGCAGTATCTTACCGTTATCCTCAGCGAAAACGGAAGCACAGGCGAAGTAACTGTCGATTATAACTTCGAGAAATTCGAGGAATAATCTTTCGCTGTTGTTTTCTTTCATTTTTAATATTCTATTATAAATGCCCTCGGCATTCGGTACGGCATTGGTAAAACCAAAACGTTCACAATGTATTATTTGCGTTCATATCATTAAAAGTACCGCTAAAACACGAACGCCGGAGCATTAAAGCAAAGCAGGGATCGTCAAAACTGTACGATCCCTGCTTTTCCGTTTTACCGAAAATTTCTCGCGGAATTGCTGTAGGTGAACGGTACATTGTTAAAAAACAAAAAATCTAAAAACTGTAGGTTTGTCAATGTGAAGTTATAAATAAATCAAAATATAATTTTTTATATTCACAAAAAGTTTACATATATCAATTCCGTAATTACGTAAAACCATATTGACAAAGCGAGGCAACTATGGTATTATATAATTACGGAATTCCGAAATACCAACAAAGGAGGAAATTATATGTCGGAAAGAAATTACGGCGCAGAGATCGACGCGTTAAGAAATGACATCACCGAGATCAAGGAATTGCTGAAAGGCAGCAAAACCGAGGAGGGAACTTCCGAGGACAATTCCCCGGAAAGGAAAAGCAACGTCAAGCTTGTTGAAAAAATAAGCGATATGACTTCCGATGCGGTGCTTTCTTCGCTTATGGACAGAATTCAAGGCGAGTGCGAAGCGGACGGCAGCACCGGCAGAGTTGTCTACACGGGAGTTTTCGCTTCGGGAGGACGGCAGTCCAACTGGATAGGAATGTACAACACCGACAACCTGCTGAAGCTTATTGAGGACAGAACAGCTGAAAAGGTACTGAACTGTATCGGCAGCGGTGACAAGCTGAACATACTGCTTGCGCTGCTCCGCAAGCCAATGACCGTGGCGCAAATAGTCAGCGAGGGAGGCTTCAACTCCACTGGACAGGTGTACCACCACCTTAACGCCCTTATCGCCGCGGATCTTGTGGAAGAAAACAGCAAAGGCATTTATGTTATTATCCCGCATAGAGTCCAGGGCGTGATTATGCTGCTTGCAGGCATTTCAGATATGCTGGACGGAAAATTCAGTACAAAGCAGTCCTGGTATTAAAAGCATTTATCCAAAAGCCGTCGGGTCATGCCCGACGGCTTTTCCGAAAAATTGAAAGAAATTTTAAAACGCTATTCCATTTCTGTAAAATGTGTGGTATAATAATTGTATATAATGCCGTTACGTCTTATAAAGCCGTTACGGCAAATCCATAATTGGCGGTGATTTAAGTGAAAACTTTGTGGCGCGCTCTTTGGCTTGCGGCTGTTACGCTCGGAGGAGTTGCTCTCGTCCGCATTGCTCTGGAAATACTCAACAGAGACAACAAAAGATATATTGATGTATGATACAAAAGGTACTAAACTTAAACAAAATTACATGGAGTAATTTTTGACCATGAATAAATATCAGAAACTGGCAGGAAATACCATAATTTTTGCCATAGGAAACTTTGGGGCAAAATTTCTCAGCTTTATTTTGATGCGGCTCTACACGGGCTGTATGACCGACGAGCAGTACGGCATGGCTGATTTGCTTATCCAAACGGTGAACGTGCTTTACCCAATAGTGACGTTAAGCATGGCGGACGCGGTAATACGCTTCGGCATGGAGAAAAAAACCGACGGACGGCAGGTCTACACCGTCGCCCTCTTCTCGACCCTTATGGGACTTGCCGTGCTGACCCTCGCCATGCCCCTTTTTAATCTTTTCGATATGTATAATCAGTACAGTTTTATACTATATGTATGCTGCTACTGCTCCTGCTTCAGGCAGATAGCCTCTAACTTTGTCCGTGCAAAAGGTTACGTCAAGCTTTTTGCTCTGGACGGAATTGTCAGCTCCCTGACGATAGTGATATTCAACGTGCTCTTTTTGGTATGCTTTGATACGGGTGTAACGGGTTACGTGCTGTCAATAGTCCTGTCGGACGGACTTTCCTTTGTTGGACTTACCGTTATGGCTGGGCTCCATAAATACCTGGACGTTAGCTTTTTCGATAAGAAGCTTTTCAGAGATATGCTGAAATACTCTGCGCCCCTTATCCCCGCCTACGTGCTGTGGTGGATAACCTCCGCTTCCGACAGGTGGTTCGTTAAAAGCCTTTGCGGCGGAGGCGTGAACGGTGTTTACAGCGTCGCCTACAAAATACCCTCCCTGCTGATGATGTTCACAACGCTGTTCTATCAGGCGTGGCAGATGTCCGCAATAGAAAACAGGAACGACAGCGGTCTGTCGAAGTTTTACACCAAAATATACGGGGCGTACAGCTCCCTGCTGATGATAGCGGCGGCGGGAATAATCCTGCTTGTCAAGCCTTTGACCTATCTTCTCGTTGACAACGACCCCGAAAAGAACTTTATTTTCGCGTACCACTACACTCCTATACTGGTAATTGCCATGATATTTCAGTGCCTTTGTCAGTTCACGTCCAGCGTCTACAACGTAAAGAAAAAGTCCATGAATTCAATGCTGACAAGCATTATCGCGGCGGCTGCCAACCTGATACTGAATTTCCTGCTGATACCCGAATACGGCGCGTACGGCGCGGCGATAGCTACTGCGGTATCATATGCGGCGTGCTTTGTCATACGCATTTTTGATGTTACACGTCTTATTGAATTCAGGGCGTACCATATAAGGAACGTTGTAAACACCGTTATAGTGTGCGGCATGGCTTACATCGCCATAACCGAGCCTAAGCTTACATATTTGTGGCTGATACTGATTTTCCTGCTTGTGACCGCGCTTAACTTCGGGGCGGTTCTGAGTACGGCGAAAAAGATTCTTAACAGACGTGGAGAAAACGGTTGACAGTTGAAAGTTTTTTGAAGCATTCAAATACCATAGGAGGGATTTATGGTCAATTATAATTTAGACGGCGTTTGTTTTTCCTTAAAGGCTGAACATGATTTTTCGTGGCTGAAATCATTTGGGACGGTCTTTACGGTGTTTTCACAAAATGATTCGGGAAATATCAGCTTCGGCGTAAACAATGGACAGGAAAAATATTTTGTCAAAGCAGCGGGATTAAGTACATTAGAATCGTCCGTAACAACTGCCGAAGCGATTGAAACGTTAAGATCGGCCGCCGTAATTTATGAAAATATTAAGCACCCGAACTTAATTGAACTTGTTAAACACTGCCGGGTTGACGATATTTATATTGCTGTTTTCAAGTGGGCAGAGGGTGATTGTCTTTTTGATTACTGGAATTTTGAAAAGTATCACGGCAATTCACAAATTGTTGCCCCTGCTGAACGATTCAAGCGGCTGCCGGCTGAGCAGAGGATAAAATCGGCAGATACTTTGTTTTCATTCTTAGACGAAACTGCCAAAAGCGGATATGTTGCTGTGGATTTTTACGACGGCAGCATAATGTATGATTTCTCAAATAATATAACAACGATCTGCGATATTGATTTTTTCAGAAAAAAACCGACTTTCAATGATATTGGCGAAGACTATTGGGGAACCAAAAGACTGAAGGCTCCGGAGGAATACATTTTCAACGCGGTTATTGATGAAGTCACAAATGTTTATACGCTCGGAGCATTGTTATTTAATAACTATTTCGGTAATTATACCGAAAGCGAGGTACAGCTCAGATACGCTCAAAACCGGTTTGCACCATGCCCGTTTGAGAAATGGGATTTAAACAAACAGTGTTACGAGGCTGCGTTAAAAGCGGTCGAACCGGATAGGTCAAAACGATATCAATCCATTGAAGATTTTCACAGAGCATGGGTCTTGGCGCTGCAAACAAGTTGAATGATGTTTTGAACGGAGTTTTATTTTATATGAAAAAGCTGCTTGTGCTGGACGAAAAAAATTACGATGAAAGTCTTGAAGAAATGTACCGCACAGCAGTCCGCGGAATTATTTTCAAGGACGGAAAACTGCTGATGATCGAAAGCTCGGACGGCGAACTGAAATTCCCCGGCGGGGGAATGGAGGAGAATGAGGACGACATTGAAACGCTTATCAGGGAAACTCTGGAGGAAACGGGGTTCGCGGTCTTACCCGAAACGGTAATGGAGTTTGGAGAAATTGAGGAAAAGCGGCTCGCGCTTTACGAAAATAAAATATGGCATCAGATAAACAGATATTATTTCTGCGAAGTCGGCGAAAAACAGTTGGAGTGCGGCTATTCCGAAAATGAAAAGGCGCACGGCTTTAAGCCCGTGTGGTACACCCTTGACGAGGCGTACCGAAAGAACTGCGAACGTGCTTGGAATGAAAGAGAGTACCACGCTTTGAGGCTTATAAAGGAATATTTAAAATAAAATTTTACGGAAAGGATTTGATTACAGTGAGTATTAAAGTTACCAATTACCACAAAGAGTACAAAAGATGGGCATGGCAGATAAACGACAACATTACTTTCCCCGAGGACATCACCATGTTCCAGCTGGACGCTAAGGACACAAGCTACATTTTCGGCGTTATCGACGAGGGCTATCTCGTCCACGGCTATTTCGGAAAGAAGATTTGCGGGGACGACCTGACGTACCTGCTCCGTCTCACCGAAAACCCATGGGTACCCAAAACTAATATGCGGGACAAGGGCACCTTTATGGACGCCACGGCGTTTGAGTACCCCTGCCACGGTACGGGGGACTACCGCGAACCATGCCTTATGGTTATGGACGACGAGGGTATGACCGCCACAGATCTGCGGTACGTGTCCCACAAGGTCTATAAGGGCAAGCCTGCTTTGGAGGGACTTCCCGCCACATTTGCAAATGAAAACGAAGCGGAAACGTTGGAGATAACTTGTATTGACAAACACACAGGACTTGAAGCGGTACTCGTGTACACCGTTTTTAATGATTTGGACGTTATCACCCGCAGCGTCCGACTTAAAAATACGGGAACTGCACCCCTTAACGTCAAGCGTGTTCTCTCCATGTGCGTGGACTTTGACAACGACGGCTACGACATGATCACTCTCAACGGAAGCTGGGCGCGGGAACGCTGCATTGAACGCTGCCGCCTGCACCACGGCAAGCAGGGCATTGACTCGATAAAGGGCGAGTCCTCTCACCAAAACAATCCTTTTATGGCTCTTGTGTCTCACAATGCCGACGAGGACTGCGGCGAGGCTTACGGCTTCAACTTCGTTTACAGCGGAAACTTTTTCGCCCAAGCGGAGGTAACGCAGCACAAGTACACCCGCGCGGTTATGGGTATCAACCACTTTGACTTTAACTGGCTGCTTGAACCTAACGAGGAATTTATTGCTCCCGAAGTCGTTATGGTATACTCGGACGAGGGTATCGGAAAAATGTCCCGCACCTTCCACGACCTTTACAGGCAGCACCTTATCCGCGGCGAGTATCGGGACAAGCGCCGTCCAATACTTATCAACAACTGGGAGGCTACCTACTTCGATTTCGATACCGACAAGCTTATCGGCATTGCCGAACAGGCTTCAAAGCTGGGCATTGAAATGCTTGTTATGGACGACGGCTGGTTCGGTCACAGGGATTCCGACAACAGCTCCCTGGGCGACTGGTTCGTGTACGAAAAGAAGCTGAAAGGCGGCTTGAAACACCTTGTTGACGAGGTGAACAAGCTTGGCATGAAGTTCGGTATCTGGTTTGAACCGGAGATGATATCTCCAGACAGCGAGCTTTACAGAAAGCACCCCGACTGGGCGATACAAGTCCGCGGACGGGAAATGACAATGTCCCGCGAGCAGTACGTTCTGGACTACTCCAACAAGGAGGTCAGGGACTGCGTTTACGGAATGATGAAAAACATACTTGACAACGCGAATATCGAGTACATCAAGTGGGACATGAACCGTCAGCTTACCGAGGTCGGCTCAACAAGTCTGCCGAAAAAACGTCAGAGGGAGCTTTGGCACAGATACGTTTTAGGCGTTTACGACCTGATGAACAGGCTGACGACCGATTACCCCCATATTCTTTTAGAGAACTGCTCCGGAGGCGGTGCGCGGTTCGACCCGGGTATGCTGTACTACTCGCCGCAGATATGGTGCAGCGATGATACAGACGCTATCGAACGTCTCAAAATACAGCACGGTACGACTATCTGCTACCCCGCAAGCGCAATGGGAGCTCACGTTTCCGACTGCCCGAACCATACGGTGGGACGTTCCACGCCGTTCTCCACTCGCGGTAACGTTGCTATGGTAGGTACCTTCGGCTATGAGCTTGACGTGACACGCATACCTCAGGAGGACAGGGACGCTATCCCCGCCCAGATAGCGGAGTTCAACAAGTATAATCCCATTATCCGCACCGGCGACCAGTACCGCATAGGAAACGTTTTTGAGGACAATATGTGGGACGCGTGGATATTCGTTGCAAAGGACAAATCCGAGGCGGTGTTCACGTTCGTTCAGGTACTTGGCAGACCAAATTACCGCAGCAGACGGATAAAGCTGAAAGGTCTCGACCCGAAATCCGCCTACAAAAACATGGAAACCGGAGAGGTGCTGAACGGCTGCGCCTTGATGAATTCGGGAATTTTCGTAAGCCTTGACGGGGATTTCAAATCCAAAACAGTGCATTTTGTAAAACAGTAATTTCCAATTTGAGCCAGTTAATTTCCAAGCTATGGCAATTAGCTGGCTTTTCCTGTATTTACCTCTTGAAATATTGTATAACTTAAAGGTTTTCGCAAGACTTTTTTAGCAATAATTCACAAAATTTCAGGAATTATATCTATAAAATGTCCCTTGAAGATAACTGACTTTTTTGGTATAATTAATTACAGATGAAACCGCGCCGCGAGCATAACAAACGCTTGCGGCTTGTGTTTCACAAAGGAGGTAAATATGAAGAATTTAAAGAAGATCATGGCAGGACTCCTTGCGCTTACTATGACAAGCGCATTTGCGGCCTGCTCAAGCGACGACGCTCCCGCCAACGAGGGCGGAAACGCAGGCGACGAAGCTACCACCACTACCACCGCAGAGACCACCACGGCTGTTACGGCGGCTATCAATGAGTCGGAGCTTGACGAGGAACAGGCTGACGCTCTGAGCAGCGCAATGTCTCAGCTTCAGGACGTTGAACTGGCAAACAAGGAAATCAAGTGGTTTGCGCACTACGACATCAACCCGAGCACAAACGGCGCATCCAAAAAGGTTGAGCTTGAACTGTTCGAGAGAAAGTACGGCGGCTCCATCAAGTGGTATCAGACCACATGGGAAAACCGCTACAACGACCTTTCCACATACGTTCTGGGCGGCGAGGGAATCGACTTCTACGCAGGCGATACAGGCAATCTTCCCAAGGGTATCATCAGCGGAATGTTCCAGTCAGTTGACGAGTATATCGACCTTAACGACGCTATCTGGGCAAACACCAAAACAGCCATGGACAGCTATAAGTTCGGCGACAAACACTTCATGTTCGTTACAAATGTTGTTGCGAACTATATGGTATACTACAACACCGCTACTCTTGAAGCAAACGGTCTCGACGATCCTTGGGATATGTACAAGGAAGGCAACTGGAACTGGGATACCTTTAAGGATATGCTCCAGAACTTCGTTGACGAGGAGAACGATCAGTGGGGTCTTGACAACTGGTACAACGAACTTGCTCTGACATATTCTGCAGGCGTTCCCGTTGTTCAGTCAGTTGACGGTCAGCTTGTCTGCAACCTGAATGACGCTACGCTTGAAAAAGCAATGAACTTCCAGTACGACCTCTATAACAGCGGTCTTGTTTTTCCTCTTGAGCAGTTTAACTGGTCTATCCAGCCGGCTATGATGGGCGAGGGAAGACAGCTGTTATGGATCGGCGGTTCTTGGGAAGCTGAGGGCGATCCTTCCACATGGACTAACCAGATACCGCCCGAGAACCTCGGTATCGCTCCCACGCCGTCTCCCGCAGGTTCCGATCCTTATCAGGCAGCGGGCATGGAGGGTTATGTTCTTTGTAAGGGCGCTACAAACCCCGAGGGTGTTGCACGTTTTGCAGAGTGTACTATTCTTGCCGGCAGCGATGAAAGCGCAAGAGAGATATTCCGTCAGAAGAGAATGGAAGACGCTCAGTGGTCAAGAGAGCTTGTTGACAGGCTGGAAGAGATCAACGGTCTTGCCAAGCAGTATCCTGTTGTAGACCTTGCTCCCGGCTGCTCTACCGACATTGCTTCCTATACTACCGACGGCGGTGCGGAAGTCGGCATAAGAGCCGCATTCCACGGCACAGACTGGGCTACCACAAGAGAGTCTATTGCCGATACCATTATCATGCTCGTGGGCGAAGTAAACGATGAGCTTCAGGCTAAAGTCTCAGAGGGCTGATCCGCAGCCGATACGGTAAGCTCTATGAAGTCGCACAAAACAGTATAATAAAAATATGCCGCAGACTATAAGGGTAAACCAAAAGGCTCTTTTCCGTGTATGGAAAGGAGCCTTTTTATGATTTTTCGGTACACCAAAACCGCTGGATAAATTAAGAATTGAAATCTTTATAAATCACTCAGACGGCTAAAGCAAGCGGTACGTATAATACGCCTTATACCCTCACGGTATTGCTGATACTAAAAACTGAGTACAGCGGCACAATAATGTCGGTGACATTAAACGATCCGTTGGTACAGTTATTTTTTAACCTTTTCCGACATTTCCTTTATTACCTTTCGGTCGGAATCGGATTTTATCCTGTATTCCGTCCTCGAATAAAAGACATCGTTCACGTCCCATATAACGGGAATGATACCCTTATCGGTCAGCTTGCCGAGAACTATCTCAAGGCATTCGGACGTATCCGTATGAATAGCATTCTGAGCAAAATTTTCAGCCGGATAGCCTGCCGACGTTTCGCCCATAAACACTGGGATATTCTTTGACAAAAACGCTTTGTCAAGAAGCTCTATCTGAGCATCGGTATAGTCGAGCCATTCCTGTCCTCCGATCTTTTTCGACCAGTACATAGCGTTATCCACATAATGCACCGAGACCATAAGCCTGTCGCTTGCCGTGTCCTCAGGCATAATGAAATCCGGAGAGGTAGTGTTGTCGATGTTCGTCCAGTAACCTGAAACTATCAGTACCCGCTCGGCATTGTTTCCTCCGGTTTTCCTCACCGCGTCAACAAAAGCTTGGTTCAGGGCGTTTGTTAATTTGTAAGCCTCCGGTTTGGAAAGCTCCACAAGCTTTCCGTTCTCGTCAAACTGATTTCCGCCGAGGTATTCGTTGTAGCCCTCAAAAACAAGGGTGTAGGGGTAGTCCTTGAAATATTCCGCGATCTGTGTCCACAGCCTTGTGAATATCTTTTCGCATTCCTCAACGGAATTACGCCTGATGATAAACTCGTCGAAATGATGAATGTTCACCACCGTGTAAAGACCGTCGTTCTGACAGTAGTCAACTATCTCCTTTACCCTTCCGATATAGGCGGGGTCTATAGTATATGTACCGTCATTTTTCATCATATTTCCCCAGAATACAGGGATGCGAACGGTATTGAAACCCTCCGCCTTTATACCGTCAATGACCGCCTGAGTCGTTTCCACCGCGCCCCAGTACTTTTCATAATCCTTGGGCGTGTTGTTTCCCACAACGGGTATCCATTCATAGGTTATCTTTTCGCAGTTTGCCGCGTTTACCGATTCCATAGTGTTTCCAAGGTTAAGACCGATACCCATTCCTGCGGCGACCTCCTGTGCCGTCAGACTTTCCGCGGCAGCGCTTACGCAGCCGGAACAGCCCAATGCAATAACCGCCGACAGTGTTAACGATAATATCTTTTTCACCATTTTCAAAACTCCTTTTTATCAGTTATTCTAATATGTAAATCCGCCGAAACCATCGGCAGAGGAATACGGTATTTTTCCGCAAGCTCCGGACCGCAGGCGTTTGAGCCTACGCCTGCCATTTTGCTGTCGATACAGATAACGCTGCTTCCGCATTTTTCAAGCTCGAAATTATGACGCTTTGCGGCAAGCTCCTCCTGCGTATATTCCGACGCGCTGAAAGAAAAGCGTTCGTCCGAGGTAAATTTTACGCGGATATTTCCGTCAGATACCGTCATGTATTTACAGCCGAAGTGAGAGGAATTCTCCTGCGGTCGGATATAGTCCTCGTGCATATCTTTAATAAGCGCGGAAAAATTACCCATATAGCTTGCCCTGCGCTTGTCGATGTAGCTTTCATAGGGACCGTAACCGAAGTATTCCGCCGTACCGAAACGTTCAGGCAAAAACATTCTTATCCCAAAGCGAGGCAGGAAAGTCACCTTATTGGAAAATTCCGCCGAGCACTTAATGTCAAGCCCCGCCTCGGAAACCGTGTACTTAACGTCCATATAAGCAAACGGCTGATGTATGCTCCACCCTAAAGACTGCCGCAGGGAGATTTCAACGCCGCCCGCAAGCTTTTCAGCTTTCACTCCGTAATTCCTTACCGTGTGCTCGTTCAGGTGCGCCCTGTACCAGTCGCCTTTCATAACATCGTTGTCAACAGGCGCACGGAAAAAATTAAACTGTAAAGGCTTGTCAAGAATTTCAGCTCCGCGGTATTTTATCGAATCAAACGCCGACAGCCTTTTATTGAACCGATACTCGGCGTCTCCCGCCGCGATGCTTATAAAGAAAGCCGTATCCTCAAATTCTGTCTCGCCGTTACAACCGGTATCGGGTACAGCTGTATCTTCTCCGCAAAGCATTATCTGGTCGAAGCATACCTCATATCCCTTTTCACAGTAAAGCATATCGTTTTTCGATATAAAAATAAAACGGATATACGTTTCTCTGTCAAAGCTTTTGGCTGCTGCGGGGACGCATATTTCAACACTTTCCATGGGCTGAAGCGAGAAATCAAGAGTTCCCTTCTCCGCAATGCCGCCGTCAAAGGCGATCTCATAGCGGCAGTCAAGAATATCACCTGCGTCTTCAAATTCAAGCATACTTTTAAAAATAAAGTTTCCGCTCTTTTCTCCCTTTTCAACGCGAACCGGGCGGTATACCTGCTTCAATTCAAGCAGTCCCGTATGGGGAGTTCTGTCGGGGTACGTAAGCGCGTCCATGCAGAAATTGCCGTCGTTGTGCTTTTCCCCGAAATCTCCGCCGTAGCCGTATTTTATCCTGCCATCGTCTGTTGTACCCAACGGACAGGCATGATCGCTCCACTCCCATACGAAGCCGCCGCAAAAACGTTCGTGGGAATAAAACACCTCATGGTAGTCCTCCAAGTCGCCGGGACCGTTGCCCATAGCGTGACAGTATTCGCAAAGCACAAGGGGACGCTTTTCCTCCGGATTTTCAAGGAAACCGCGCATACCATTGGGTTCCCAGTACATTCCCGAAACAACGTCAAGAATGTCATTCGGGGTACCGTCAAGCTTATGGGTACTTTCGTAATGCAGCGGTCTTGTATCGTCGAGAGTCTTGACTAACTCCCCCGCCGCAAGCATATTTTTGCCCCAGCCGCTTTCGTTTCCCAAAGACCAGAAAACCACGCAGGGACGGTTTATATCCCGCTTTACAAGAGCCTCGGCGCGGTCTGTTACAGCCATTTTAAAACGCTCGTCGGAGACGATCATGGCGATACCGTCATATCCCTTGCTCCATTTAAAATCGTTATAGACTTCCACGCAGCCGTGGGTTTCCATATCAGCTTCGTCAATAACGTATAAACCGTACTCGTCGCAAAGCCTGTAAAAAAGCGGCGAATTGGGATAATGTGATGTGCGCACCGCATTGATATTATGCTTTTTCATTAATATAAGATCTTTCTTCATCTGTTCAACAGAAGCGTAATACCCCGTGTCGGGATAGCTGTCGTGACGGTTCACACCCTTGAATTTTACGGGTACGCCGTTTATTTTTACAACGCCGTTTTCAATATTTATTTTACGGAAACCGACCTTTTCGCCTATCTTTTCCTCGCCCGCGGTTATCGTCAGACTGTACAGATACGGCTTTTCAGCAGACCACAAAACAGGAGCGTTTATATGTACTGAAACAGCTTCGCCGTCCCTTGCGGAAAAGCTTGCAATGATTTTTCCCGAACTGTCGGAAAGCTCCGCGGAAACGTCCGAACCGAAAGGAGTGAAAAGCAATTCAGCAGAGGAAAAGTCCCCCGAAAGCAAGGTTTTTACAGTATAATTTTCAAGTCTTTTTTGCGGACGGGATAACACGTAAACGTCCCGAAAAATTCCCGAAAGCCTGAATTTATCCTGATCTTCCAGATAAGTGCCGTCGCACCATTTCAGAACGGCTGCGGTAATAATATTCTCACCCTCACGGAGAAATGACGTTACATCAAATTCGGACGTACTGTGCGATACCTGCGAGTACCCGACAAATTCACCGTTGACATAAAGATAAATGCAGCTGTCAGCGCCCTCAAAAACGAGTATCCTGTTCATTCCGTCGGGTACATACTCGTAACCGCGGCGGTACACGCCCACGGGAATATCGTCGGGAACGTACGGCGGGTCATAGGGTATGGGGTAACAGATGTTGGTGTACTGCGGTTTGTCGTATCCGTGAAGCTGCCAGTTCGACGGCACCGGTATTTTTTTCTCATAAGGAACGGAAATAAAGTCGTCCTCCATGTCAATAATGCTTTCGTAATAGCGAAAATCCCATTCACCGTTCAAAAGCTCGAAACGGCGGGAAAGCTCCCTGTCTGCAAAAGGATCCTGCTCGTATGAAAACGGAATAAAATAGCAGCGTTTGTCAAGAGTACCGACGTGCAGGCTTTGCTCGTCCTCATGAAAGACCATTTTATTTTTGGGGCTGTTCTTTGCGGAAATTTTTGAAATATCCATGATCATCCTCCTTTATTTATACTTTGATTTTACAGCTGCTCAATGTAAATATTATATACCGTATTGAC
Organism: uncultured Oscillospiraceae bacterium; assembly: GCA_910584715.1. Taxonomy (GTDB): domain Bacteria; phylum Bacillota; class Clostridia; order Oscillospirales; family Ruminococcaceae; genus RGIG8773. The sequence continues at coordinate 21,580 of CAJUAN010000021.1, read as the reverse complement.
AGCCGGGTCAATACATGATATTATCATTTTATAACAATATGAACATCGGAGATGATTTTTTTGTTTTTCTGTGATTACCCGATACTAAGAAACGAAAAAAAGCTTCCGCTCTTTCTTTTGAACATGGGGCAGCAGCATTGCCAGGATCATATCATAAGACCGGAAGGCTACCCGTGTCACCAGATACTATACTGCACAAAAGGAAGCGGCACGCTTATTCTTGACGGGAACAGAATACCGATCTCTCCCTATACGGTTATTTATATGCCTGCTTGTTATCCGCATGAATATTATGCGGAAGAAGACATCTGGGACATTCATTGGGTGGTTCCCGCAGGTTTTGCCGTAAATGAGATACTTGCTAATTTCGGCCTTGAAAAGCCGCAGGTATTTGAATTTAAAAATATAAATACTCTGGAAAACCTATTTTGCAAAATGCACGAAGCCATACGTTCAGACAGCGTTTTCGGGAACTATAAGGCGTCGGGATATTTGTATGATTTTCTTATTGAGTTTTACCGCATTATATCTTTCAGCAGCTCATACGCTTCGCCAAATCATGCATTGACCAAGGCTGTCGATCACATCAATCTGAACTATACGTCCCATATTTCAATGGAAGATCTTTGCGCGGTATCGGGAGTATCAAAACAGTATTTGTGTCTTCTTTTCAGAAAAATCCTTTCCTGCCGCCCAACGGAATATATTGCAAAACGCCGTATACAAGCCGCAAAAGAAATACTTACGGGAACTGCAAAAACAGTTGAAGATATAGCGCTTGAAACCGGATTTTGTTCGGAAAGCTACTTCTGCAAACTGTTCAAAAGATATGAGGGAATAACTCCAACGGCTTTCAGGAATACGGAATAAAAATTTACTGATTATCTAATCCAACGCCTTCCATGCACACAAGAATTGGTGTAATCGCTTTATGAACAAGCTTCTTAACCTGCCCGTTTAAACCGGTGCATACGGACGGCGGTTGGCGTCCCGAATTTTTCGTCCATTTAATAAAAACTATGCTTTGATTTAAAAGGAGTATTAATAGCCATGCAAAAAATTTTAGGATATATGCGAAAGGCAATTCAGGAATTCGACCTGATCCAAAACGGCGACAAAATAGCCGTTGGCGTGTCCGGCGGCAAGGACAGCCTTGTACTGCTGGAAGGTCTGGTAAGGCTGAAGCGCTTTATCGGCATTGACTACGAAGTAACGGCGATAACCCTTGACCCCCGCTTCGGCGGCACGGACGGAGACTACTCCTCTGTCGAGGAAATGTGCCAAAGGCTGGGCGTTGACTTTATTCTCAAACGCACCCATATCGGAGAGATAGTTTTCGACGTGCGGCAGGAAACAAACCCGTGCAGCCTCTGCGCCCGAATGAGACGGGGCGCGCTCCACGACGCGGCTAAGGAAGCAGGCTGCAACAAGATAGCACTGGGACATAACTATGACGACGCTGTTGAGACATTTGTCATGAACCTTTTCAACGAGGGCAGACTGGGCTGCTTCGCACCGAAAAGCTATCTTTCCAGAAAGGACATAACAATGATAAGACCGCTTGTTTTCGCGCCCGAAAAGGAAGTCCGGAGCGCCGCGAAACGAAGCGGTCTTGAGGTGGTCAAATCTAAGTGTCCCGCCGACGGGCACACCTCCCGCGAGGAGACCAAACGGTTCCTTGCGGAGCGGAACAAAGCCGACAAGGGCTTTTCCGACCGCATTTTCGGGGCGGTGCGCCGGGCGGGGCTGGACGGCTGGGGGTATAAGGATAAGAGTTAGTTTCCTGTTCCGATATTCTCCAGAACAAATTCCTTTAAACTGCGAAGCTCGCCCGCCAGGGCGGTGTTGAGAAGCTTTGATTCGGCGGCAAGCATTTCGCCGAACGGGTTGCCGTCCGTGTCCTTTTTGTCGCGGTAATGGCTTCCGAGCCGTTCGAGACGGCTGTCTATTTCGTTTATAATAATTTTTCCCGCGTTCATATTTCCGGCTCCTTTCCTATTCTCGATATGTATTTTTCCCGCAGCGCGAAAAATTATTCAACGGCAGTACGGCGACATTGAACTTCGTCCGTATCGGCAAAGTAACGAACGAAATCCTTTAAGATAAGCTTTGATTTGTACTATGTGTTGAAATTTTGTCAGATTCTTGACATATAAGACTAAATGAAGTAAAATTAATATGTGTTTCCGAATACAAAATAAGGAGAAGAGAGAATATGAAAAAAATTTTAAAAACCGTTCTTTCAGCGGTAATTTTGTGCCTTACCGCCGTCTTTATGTCGGTTTGTGTTTCGGCGGAAACCGAGGATGTTGAGGTACCTACAACAATGGCTAAAAATTCCAGTGGCGCGTGGGGGCAGTCCCTTACTGTTCAAAGGACGTCCTTTGACTGCTCAAGGTTTACTCCAGAAACAATTATCAATGTTGAATTTGAGCTTGACGGTGAGTGGACGGGAAGCGGAGCGCCTGTAGAGCTTATTCTTCAGAATTTTTCCACAGCCGATCCTCAGATATGGGCAAAAGTCGAGCCGTTTGAGTATGACGAGACAACCGCTTCCTTTCAGTACGAAGACATGGTAGCGGCATATGGCAGCGATGATTTCAGCGGCGTCGATAATATGTGTCTCGGCGACTGCGGCATAGTAATGAAAGCCACAAAGTTTGTTATTACCAATTGTGAAAAGGTTGAAGTGACCACTACCGAAGCGACTACAACAGAAGCTGTGACCGAACCTACTACGGCAGCTGAAACAACTGCAGCAACAACTGCCGCAGCTGAAACCGAAGCTCCCTCGGAAAGCGGAGGCGGAAGCATTCCGATAATTCCCATTGTGATAATAACAGTCGTCGTTGCAGTAGCTATCGTAGTGGTGATCATCATAGTCAAAAACAAGAGAAGATTTTATTAATAAAAAATGGGCGTTTCGATTTGGAACGTCCACTTTTTATTAATACAGCTAAAAATTTACAGAACGTTTGCTCTGATAAATTCCGTAAGCTCCCGCGCCATTTCGTCATGCTCGGGAAGTCTCGGGTGTCCCGGCGTAGCTGATCCGTTGCGGCTGAAAACATTGCGGTACGCCTTTATGCCGCCTTCGCAGAGCTCATTTTTTATTTCCTCAATGGTATTATCCCATTCAGGATCGTGCATAAGGATCGTCGTGGTAAGCACGAACTTCACGTCTCCGTAACGGTTTGCAAGGTCACGTACAAGCTTTTTATAGCCTGTTTTCCACTGATTTCTTGTTGACGAAGACGAAATGTCTATATCATCCGAGTCGGTTCTGCCGTTATGCTTGTCGTTCTGACCGATAGCGATTATCACTATGTCGGGTACATATCTGCTGAAATCCCAATTGGTAGGTTCTCCCCCCTCGGGAATATAGCAGGTTTTGTCGTACACGCTTTCAAGACCTATATAGTCCGGTGCATGAAAATATCCCGTACCCTCGAAAAGAGCAATGCCGCCCTGACAGATATTATGTATCTGAGCGCTGAGATTTCTTGCGGTCTGCATAACAAAGCTGTTCCACACGTTGTCATAGGAACTGTCGTTATTTTCGGGATCGCATTTCCCCACGTAATCGCAGGCTTCTATGACCTCGCCCGCGCACACGCTGTCGCCGTAAACCTCAATTTTCAGTTCGGGAAGCGGTTCCGGAGCAAGGAACTCTCCGTCCGTTTCAAAGGACTTTATCGACAAAAGCTGATTCGCGGCGTGCCGCTTGTAGAGAATAACGGTATGTATACCGTCGGAAAGCCCCTCGGCAAGCGTTACGGTAATATCTCTGCCGTTGTTTTCGTACAGCATGGGAACCCCGCTCATTACGCCGTCGGTTATAACTCCGAACCGCAGATTACCCCAGAGCGCGGTGGAGTTAACAGCCGCGGAAAGCTTTGTTCCGCGGAATTTTACGATCGCCCGGGAGCCTGCCCAGTAAAGCTTTGTTTCATCAGCATAAACGTCGGTTCTGCCCATGTAGAGGACTTTCGGATCGTTATGAGAGATAATCATTAGGTCACCTCAGATCTTAACGATCTCTCCCTGAAGCGCGGGAGTTGCAGAAATTGCGTTAGCCTCGTCGGTGTCGATATGCATAGCGCGGGCAAACTTGTCCGAAACGCGGCACACAACATCGCCGAGAACGGCTTTTCTTCCGTCGGTGTCAAGCTTTACCCATACGACCTCCTTGTCGGAAACGCCCAGCTCCTCAGCGTCGGCGGGAGTAAGGTGGATATGTCTTTTGGCTACGATAACGCCCTCTTTGACCTCTACTTCTCCGCAAGGACCAACGAGCTTGCAGCCCGCTGAACCAGCAACGTCGCCGCTTTCGCGTATAGGAGCGGAAATTCCGATAGAGCGGGCGTCGGTAGCGGAAAGCTCTATCTGGGTAGCGGGACGTACAGGTCCCAGGATAGAAACGTTTGCGAGGGATTTTTTGGGTCCGACTACTTCAACGCGTTCCTCGCAGGCGTACTGACCGGGCTGGGAAAGATCTTTCTTTTTAGTGAGAGACGCGCCCTTTCCGAAAAGCGTCTCAAGATCCTCCTGAGTTACATGAACGTGACGGGCGGAAGTTTCAACCATAAAAGTTTTTGACATAATAATTCCTCCAAATGCAAAATATTCTTTAATAATTATACAGCTTTTTATACAAAACGTCAAGGGGGAAAGCCGCAATAATTACGGTAAAGAAGTTTATCAAAACGCTGCAAAAGCCAAAGTTTGGATTATTGCAGTATTGCACGGCGGAATATCCGATCGGTCGGATATTCTTAAAAATTTTTTGTGAATTTATGTAACGTTTTTGAGTTAAGGGAGTTTAATATACAGAAAGGAGGCGAACGGTTTGAAGCTTGACGAGACGTATAAAAGATACGCCGATATGGTTTTTCGATACCTTACTGCGCTGTGCGGGGATCCGGACCTTGCAGAGGAGCTTACTCAGGAAACTTTTTTCCGCGCAGTGAAGTCTGCGAACCGGTTCGACGGAAACGTAAGAGTAACCACGTGGCTTTGTCAGATCGCTAAGAACGCATATTTTTCCTATCTAAAAAAAGAAAAGCGCAGAAGCGGTATTAGCATTGACGAAACGGATATACCCGTCGAAATCGATATGCTGGACAGAGAAAACTGCCGCGAGCTGTACAAAACCGTTCACCGACTTGACGAGCCGTACCGCGAGATAATCCTGCTGCGTATGCACACCGATATGAGCTTTGCCGAGATAGGCGAGATTTTCGGCAAGTCCGAGGGCTGGGCGAGAGTTGCGTTTTACCGCGGAAAAGAAAAACTAAAAAAGCTGCTGGAGGAGATAGAATGATTTTTACCTGCAATGTTATAGAGGATCTGCTTCCGCTGTATGCAGACGGAATATGCTCAGAGGATACAAAGACCGTTGTGGAGCACCATGCTGCCGAGTGCGAGGAATGCCGTAAAAAGCTGGAGGCTATGGCTTCCGAAACGCTTAAAGAAAAGAACATCGGGGAAACGACTTTTGATAAGAATGAAAAAAGGTCTCCCGAAAATCCTTTTAAAAAGGTAAAGCGGCACTATACACGGCTTATTGCCATAACTCTGCTGATATGCACTGTAATACTGCTGCCTGCTGCCGGAGCGTTCGTATTGACCGTTAACGAACAGTACGACAGGGGATATTCATGGGCGGAATTTAAAGCAGAACGGGAATTGAAAAGGTTTGCCGACATGATAAAGCGCGGAGATTACCGCAATGCCTTGGACGTAATAAAAATTGCATATGAGGATAGTTATTCCGCAGAAAAAATTTCTTTGTTCAAAGATATGTATGCCGAAGACATGAAGCAGTATTTTGAAAAGTATCCCATAAAGAAAATAAGGATAGAAACCGACGACGGCAGATGCGACAATGCTTATGTCAAAATATACCTTGAAAATACGTCTTTCTCGGAAGATGCAGCCGTATATCAGTCGCTGATATTTTTACGCGGCGGAAGCTTTGGCAGAGATAACGGCAATCTTTACGCAGCCGGGAATATGGTAGAAATGGAAAATTATAATGATTATTCCCAAAAGATATATTATGAACTTAACAGCGGATTTCCTCAATTGAATATTATTCCCCGGAATATGACCTCAAATTATTTTGACAATATTAAAAACGGAGATTATCACAGATCTGCATATATGCTGCAAACGGACAGGTATTGGAACTTGGATGCAAGATTAAAAGAAGAAGCCGACAAAAAGGGCTGTATGCCTGCTGAGTTGTATATTCCTATTGTTGAGGAACAGATGAAAAGTTTATTTTCCGATTATAAATATGTCGGCTGTGAGGACGGAGACGTAACCTATGAACGCGGCGCTGTATTTACCGTATTGTTTTTAGACAGCGAATCGGTATTTGACAGATATTATTTACAGCACGCAAAGCTGACGGTATGCGGAAAAGACGGCGCTGAGTTTTATGTTAGTCTGGACGTTCCGTTCAATGTTGCCGGAAGTCCATGGGTACCTTCTAATGTGCGCAATATAACTTACTCCGAAAACACTCCGGACGACTTCAAGGTAAGGTTTGAGGAAATATTTGCATAACGTCAAAGCTTCCCGAACACTTCTTATATGTTCGGGAAGCTTTTTGTTTTACCGCACTTTTACTGTTTGGCTTATAAGACAGCCAATTAAGCTTTTGACTTTATGTCGTTTAACGGATCAGCAAATCCATTCGCTTCAAACGCCGCAGGGGACCGTCCCCGCCCTCGCAGCAGCTCCATGTCAACTCATATTGCAGCGGGCAAGCTGGCTTGTCAAAATAATTCTCGTACCTCGGTATCGCTAAATGCGCCGTTGTAGGCGTACATAGCTTACATGTCCTGCAAAATTTCGCAGAGAGAACTTTTCGGTTTCGAGTATTCGTTCTTTCTGCTTCATACAGTCAATCCTTTCTGCATAAAATATGCCAGACATCGTCCCCCGTAAATCCGCATTTTCTATATAAAATTTCGGGCTTTGAAGCATTGTTGACCTTTCCCGAAACCGTTGCAAAATCGGCCTTTCCGATCATTCTGCAAAGCAGTTCGCTGACAATGAGCCGACCTATTTTTCTGCCGCGGTATTGGGGAAGTATCTGTATCCATTCAAGAACACCCTCCCTTGCCTCACCGTCAAAATCGGCAATACCGCAGCCTACGGCCGAATCAGTCTTTTTATCATATACGATTATCCAAAGATTTTTGTCATAAACGTCAAGCTGTGTAAGAGCCGAAATTTGTTCGAGCGACACAGATATGTCCATGTACGACTTATTTATCAGCTCGACTATCAGCGGTATATCCTCCGGCTCGGCAGTCCTCGCGTAAAAACCGTCAAGGAAAAACGTTTCAATACTTTCAAGCCTGTGGATAAGCCTGAAATAGGGTTCGTCGGTAAAGTCCGAAAAATCCTCCGCAGAATAATCTATTTGGTGAACAACTTTAATATGTTCGGGAGTAATGATATTTTTGTTTTTCCAATAAGGGATAGAAAGTGTTCCGCAGGGATTTTTTAAGTATTCATTTAACGGTATCATATTTCCTCCGCAAGCGGGTCTTTGACCCCATTCTCTTTAAACGCCGCAAGCCTGTCGCGGCAGGTGCCGCAAACGCCGCAGGGAACGTCCCCGCCCTCGTAGCAGCTCCATGTCAGCTCGTAAGGTACCCCAAGCTCCAGACCGGTTTTCACCACTTGGGATTTATTCATTCCCACAAAGGGAGCCGTTAGTTTCACCTGTCCGCCGCTGCCCTCCCAGACGGCTCTGTTCATAGCCTCGTTAAAGGCGGGGGAGCAGTCGGGATAGGCGTTCCCCGCGGAGTCGTCCGCGTGTGCTCCGTACAGAATTACGCCGCAGCCCTTGGAAAGCGCGACGCTCGCCGCCGCCGCGATAAAAAGACCGTTCCTAAACGGCACATAGGTGGAGACAGGCGAACCGTCCGTCTTTTCAAGCTGCTCGGCGTAGCTTTCGTGGGGTATCTCTTTGTCCGACTGTTCCAAAAGAGAACAATCGCTGTACTTGAAAATCGTACTCAAATCAAGCTTGATGTGCTGTACGCCGTAAAAGTCCGCAACAGCGTCCGCCGCCATAATTTCTTTAGTGTGCTTCTGACCGTAGGAAACGGAGAGAGCAACGACATTTTCAGTTCCGTATTTTTGTACCGCCAGCGCGAGACAGGTTGAGCTGTCTACGCCGCCGCTGAATAAAACAAGCGCTTTCATATTATCCTCTTATCCTCCGTAATTTTTATTTTTGAGGGACAAATCAGTCCTCCGTAAGATATTTCATCATTTTTTCGGGATTTTCAAGAAACCTCCGCGTCACACGGTAGTGCTCCGTATCTCTGTAGCCGACCCGCTCTATGCCGCTTTCGGAAAGCTGTAATACCGCCGCTCCCGGGAACGCAAGCAGTATGGGCGAATGAGTCGCTATGATAAGCTGGGAATCCTGCTTCACCAGCCTGTTTAGTTCCGCGATGAGGGTCATCAGCCGCATTGGGGACAGCGCGGCTTCCGGCTCGTCCAGAATATATAGACCGCCGCCGAAAAAACGGTTCCTGACAAGAGCGAGAAAGCTTTCGCCGTGGGACTGCTCATGCAGCGATTTCCCGCCGTAGCCGCCGATGATTTTCGGACTTGCCGCGGGAATTTTATCCAGCTCGTCAATATAGGTAGCCGCGTTGAAAAAGCTTTCCGCGCGGAGGAAAAAGCCGTCCTTGGGGTACCTGCTCCGTGAGACAGTGATATGCTCCCACAGCTCGGAGTGAAAATTTTCGCCCTCACCCGACGTGGAAAAGCTGAAATTTTTTGTCCCGCCCTCGGGATTGAAGCCGCACGCAACCGCTATAGCTTCGATAAGAGTGGACTTCCCCGTACCGTTTTCGCCCACTAAAAAGGTCACGTCCGAATCAATGGCAAGGGAGCCTTTTTCCTCTAAGAACCTGACAGCGGGAAGCCCCGCCAAATAGGAGCTTTTATCCACGGGTCTTTTCATGATTATTTCGTCAACATACCGTCTTGTCATTTTACGGTCACCTGATTGAACAGCCTGTTTTGCAGCGCGGCATCTGTGTTGAACCGTCCCCGCAGGGTCACCGTTGAGGTTTGGGCGGAAGGCTTTTTTATCCCCCGTGCGGTCATGCAGCTATGGCTTGCCTCAATGAAAACAGCCACGTCCTCCGAGCCGCTTGCAAGCGTCATTATTTCCGCAATGTCCGCGCCAAGACGCTCCTGCAATTGCAGCCGCTTCGCCGCCATATCCGCGATACGGGCGATTTTGGAAAGTCCCAGAACCCGTCCCTTGGGAATGTACGCGACCGTGACTTTCATATCGTACATCAGCGCAAGGTGGTGCTCACAGTAGGAAAACACCTCAATGTCCCGCACGATAACAATGTCGTTTTCCGTGTACCCCGTCTCAAAGGACTTGCCGAACATCTCCGCGATCTCGGCGTTGGTGTAGTTCATTCCCTCGAAAACCTCGCCGTACATTTTCGCCACGCGGGCAGGGGTCTCACGCAGTCCCTCCCGGTCGGGGTCGTCCCCCAGAGCCTCCAAAATTCCGCGGATATGTTTTTCTATTTTGGCGTAATTTATTTTATCCATAATGTTCCTCCGTTTATAAAAATTTCACGGTTATTCCTCGCGACTGCAATTCCTCAATTTGTTCGTCGGTTAATTTTAGATTATCCGTAGCAATTTCTAAGTTTTTCAGTTTTTTAAAATGTTTTAAACAATCAATATCAAAATATTGGTTGCCGTATATCACAAGTGTCTCTATACTGTCAAAATTATATTCAATACCGTCCGGCAGCGTAAAATGCGTTTGATACCCTTCAAACTTAAGATCCATCAGAAATAATTTCTTTAAATTCGGTAAATTGGGCAGCGTTTCAAATTTAACTTTACATTCATTATAACTGTCAAAATAAAGAATTGTAAGTTCATTCAAATTTTTCATTTTGGAAAGATATTTCAGATTCATATCTTCTTCCGCTATAAGCTGTATGCTTTTAAGCTTTGTCAGCTTTTTAGACTTGGCGTACATTTTACAAATGTCTCCCAATCATATTTTTTATCTATAATTTCCGTGACGTCTGCGCTGACAATACATTTTTTTGTTCCACGGTCTTCATAAACTATCGCATAATTCATATTAAAATAAACCGCGCCGACAATTGCCGCCAAAACGACAATACCCAAAATAATTTTCTTACGCATAAAAAATCCCTCCCAAAATAACTGTCAACTGTACACTATAAACTGTCAACTGCCTACACTCCTCTTGCGTTGGGGTCCCAGATAAACTTGTGCATTTGCAGCTGGACGTTCACCCCGTTCAGCCTGTGGGCAAGCATAAATTCCACAATTTCAGCAGGCTCCAGTCTGCCGAAAACGGGACTCAGATAGACCGCGCATTTTCCGATAAGACCGTACTCCCGAATAATTTCAAGAGCGCGTTCCAGATCGGCGCGGCTGCCCGAGACAAATTTAACCGTGTCACGCGCGTCAAGGAGGGCAAAATTTTCGGTACGCATAAAGCTCTCCATACCGCTTGACGGCAGCTTATAGTCCATTGTCAGGGCAGGACGGTTCTCTCCTATCCTCACAACCTCGGAAACGTCCGCAGAGCCGTTTGTCTCTATCTCAACGTAACGTCCGTCCCCGCAGAGCATTTTTAGAAGCGGGATAATGTTGGGCTGAATAAGCGGTTCGCCGCCCGTTACGGTAACGTTCCGGATACCGCTTTTCCGCACCGCGGACAGAATTTCGTCGGCTGTCATTTCGGTATAGGGCGCGTCCGGGACGTTCGCCCATTTTGTGTCGCAGTAGGAACAGTTCAGGTTGCACCCCGTAAAGCGCACAAAGAACGCCAACTGTCCCGCATGAGTACCCTCGCCGTTAATGCTGGAAAAGGTCTCGGCAATTTTATATGTGTACATAATTTTCTCCTTTTATAGCAGTACATAAAAAAATCTTGACAAAATTTGTAGGGGACGGGTTTCCCGTCCCGTGGTTACGCTGCAATTATTGGATGCCACGGGCGGGGAGACCCCGCCCCTACAAAAGTTTATTTTTAGATACGGCGTTAATCCATAAAAGTCGCGGAATTATTGGGCGTTTCGTAAACCGTTACGCTGCCCACATTATAGCCCATTTGGGAAAGGCGGTTATAAAAATACTCCGCAAAATTTTCAGCCGTGGGACGGAAATCCACCTTGATAAGACGAAAATTTTCCTCGTTCAACGCCGCGACCGTCGTGCTTTTTAAAGTCCCATTTTCATAAATAAAAGCGTGGTCGAACTCCTCCGCGAGGTTTTTTAAATCACGCCTGATGTCGCCGAAATCCGTTACCATGCCGCGGCACTGTCCCTCCGAAATAAGGCTTTCGGAAGCTATCTCTGCGGAAATCACCCAGCGGTGCCCATGAAGATTTGCGCACTTACCATTATAACCGCTTAGAAAATGCGCGCTGTCGAAAGCGGCTTCGGCTTTTAAAATGTACATAAAAATTCCCCCACTAAAAACAAAAAACAGGCGCAGCCTGAGCCGCGCCCGAATGATCAAGCGTAGTCCCGGTTTTGGTTTGAAACACCTTGGTGTTTTACGCGGGAAGGTACAAATGAACCGCGTTTATAGCTTTTTAGAAAAGTCCCGAAATATTTCCGTCGTTGTCGCAGTCTATTTTCAGCGCTGCGGGAGCCTTGGGAAGTCCCGGCATTACCATGATATCGCCCGTCAGAGCAACCACGAATCCCGCTCCTGCGGAAAGCTTAACGTCCCGGACGGTTATCACAAAGTTTTCGGGCTTGCCCAGCTTAGTCGGGTCGTCCGAAAGGGAATACTGGGTCTTTGCCACGCAAACGGGAGTCTCCCCGAAGCCGAGGTTTTCTATTTCCTTTATCGCTTTTTCGGCCTGAGCCGTAAAGTTCACGCCGTCGGCTCGGTATATCTCTTTCGCAATTATACCGATCTTTTCCTTAATGGGAAGCTTTTCGTCGTACAACGGCTTGAAGTTGGTCTGACAGCCGTCGCATTTCTCAATGGTAGCGCACACCTTTTCCGCAAGGTCTGTACCGCCCTCGCCGCCCTTTGCGAATACCTCCGCAAGAGAAACTTCCACGCCCATTTCAGCGCAGAAATCCTTTATTACCTTGATCTCGGCGTCCGTATCGGTATGGAAACGGTTTATCGCCACAACAACGGGTACGCCGAATTTGTGAATATTCTCAATATGGGTTTTAAGATTTACGATACCCTTTTTAAGAGCCTCAACATTCTCGGTCGTAAGCTCAGCCTTGGGAACGCCGCCGTTGTACTTCAAAGCGCGTATCGTAGCCACCAGAACCGTACAGGACGGTTTCAGTCCCGCAAAACGGCACTTTATATCAAAAAATTTTTCCGCGCCCAAATCCGCGCCGAAGCCTGCTTCGGTTATGCAGTAGTCCCCAAGCTTTAGGGCAAGCTTTGTTGCTCTTACAGAATTGCAACCGTGAGCAATATTTGCGAAAGGACCTCCGTGCATTATTGCGGGGGTATTTTCCAGCGTCTGTACAAGGTTGGGTTTAAGCGCGTCCTTCAAGAGAGCAGTCATCGCTCCGTGGGCGCCCAGATCGCGGGCATAGACGGGATTTCCGTCATAGGTGTAGGCGACAAGGATACGTCCCAGACGTTCTTTCAGGTCGGTCAAGTCAGAGGCAAGGCACAGTATCGCCATTACCTCGGAGGCTACAGTAATTCTGAAACCGTCCTGACGGGGCACTCCGTTGACCTTTCCGCCAAGTCCCACAACAACATTACGGAGAGCGCGGTCGTTCATGTCGAGACAGCGGTCTATCATGATCCTGCGCTGGTCTATGCCGAGAGCGTTTCCCTGCTGCATATGGTTATCAAGCAATGCGCAGAGAAGATTGTTCGCCGCTGTAATAGCGTGCATATCGCCGGTAAAGTGAAGATTGATGTCCTCCATGGGTACGACCTGGGCGTAGCCGCCGCCTGCCGCTCCTCCCTTGATGCCGAAAACGGGGCCGAGAGACGGTTCACGGAGAGCCAGCACCGCGTTTTTGCCGATCTTAGCCATTGCCTCCGCAAGTCCCACAGACATGGTGGTCTTTCCCTCTCCCGCGGGAGTGGGATTGATAGCGGTAACAAGAATAAGCTTGCCGTCGGGATTTGAAGCGGTTTTGGTGTAAAGCTCTTCGGAAAGCTTGGCCTTATAGTGACCGTAAGGCTCGATATCGTCCTCCGAAATGCCGAGATTTTCGGCTATCCTGCCTATTTTAAGCATTTTTGCCTGCTGAGCAATCTCAATATCAGTTAACATGGAAAAATTCCCCCCGAAAAAGATAATAAATACAGTATAGCATATTCTTTCGAATTTGCCAATAGTTTTTTCAAATTATTTTTTACGGTAAATTCCGTATTTCCTTTTGTACATATTGTATATTTATTTTACGTTAAATTTATGTTATAATGAGGCAAACAAGCCATATAACGCACTCGGGAAATTCTGAGGTCTGAAAACGCGGTATGTAAAAATTGAAAACAGGAGCTGGAGAAAATGTTTAAAAATGGTATCATAATACTCGAAACAAAGCGGCTGTATCTTCGTGAAATGACGCAGTTTGATTATGACTCTCTGTGCAGTATTTTGCAGGACGAGGAAGCCATGTACGCCTACAATGGCGCGTTTGACGATAATATGGTACAGGAGTGGCTTGACAAGCAACTTGCAAGATACGGTAAATACGGCTTTGGCTTGTGGGCGGCTGTACTTAAAGAAACAGACCGGATGATAGGTCAATGCGGTCTGACAATGCAGGATTGGAACGGCATTGAGATGCTGGAGGTCGGTTATTTATTCCAACGTAAATACTGGCATATGGGTTATGCTTCGGAAGCCGCTGCCGCCTGTAAGAATTATGCATTTGCAAAGCTTGGCGCAGAAGAAGTCTGCTCTATTATCAGGGACACAAATATACCCTCCCAAAACGTCGCCGCGCGTAACGGTATGACAAAACGGGAGGGCGTTATGATAAAGCATTATCGTGGTGAGGATATGCCGCATTATCTGTACTCGGTGAAAAATAATCGGGAAATCGGCGTGGGCTAAAACGTATTTCTTTTATGTCAGGTAACTGTACAAATATTTTTTGACTGCATAATAAAGTCAGTCAGATCGCAGCATACGCAGTTATTTTTTCGCATTCAGATATAGGAAGCAATTGCATTTCGTTCTTTGAGAGATTTAACGCCTCATACAGCTTGTCGAATATTTTCACACCGGGATTAACCTTTTTACCGTTTTTAATAAGGCTTTCTATTTATTCCTAAAAATACAAAATAAAACAAACGCCCATAAATCGACATTCTCCCTGCAAAATCAAAACAAATAAAAGAATTAATCCAAAAGCCGCTGCCAATTTTGAGCAGCGGCTTTACAATTTAATTGAAAAAGTACTTGACAAACCGAAAAACTTACTGTATAATATAAACATACCATCAGTATGTAAATGGAGGGATAAACTTGGCGCGCAATAAATATCCCGAAGAAACTGTGAATCTTATACTTGATACTGCAACGCGGCTGTTTGTACAAAAGGGCTACGAGCGTACCTCGATACAGGACATCATCGACAACCTCGGCGGATTGAGCAAGGGCGCGATATATCACCATTTCAAGTCCAAGGAAGAAATACTCATGGCCGTGACAAGCAAGATGTCGGAGGAATCCAACAAAATGCTTTTTGAGATAAGAAACAACCCCGATATGACAGGAAAAGAAAAACTTAAAAAGCTTTTGGAGGACTCGGTGAACCGTCCTGTTCATGATGAAATTTTTTCCGCCGCCCCTAATATCAAATCAAGTCCCGCGCTTGTTTCAAGTATTTTAATGGAATCTGTTGAAACTGTCGCTCCCGAATACGTCCTGCCTATAATAAAGCAGGGTATCGAGGACGGCTCCATTCAGACCGAATACCCCGAAGAGCTTGCGGAGCTTATTATGCTTGTGGGAAACGTCTGGCTCGACCCTATGGTATTCGACGATAATCCCGAAAAGATATACAGGAAATGTGTTATGTACGACAAAATGCTGCGGGGCTTCGGGCTGGATATTTGCGACGAGAGTATGTTTGAAAGATTTCGCAGTCTTACGGAGATGTACTGTAAAAACAAATAAATTTTTTTCTGTCCTTTGGGGACAGAAAAAAATTGCCCTCTAATCATACCGACGGTAGGTATCATAAATAGTTCTTTTCTGTAAGTTATATTACTCCACAATTTCAGGTTTTAAGGACTATTTAATAATTTCCATGCTATACTGATCATCTATAAAAGCGTATATAAATAACTGTGCAAAAATCATATGTGAAAATTTTGGATTGGTCTTATACATTTTTTAATAGGTGTTTAGTATTAAAAGAAAGGAGATCATTATGGAAATGATCGTAAGCGTACAAAATATTTGTAAAAGCTTTGGACAATCGGAAGTATTGCGTAATTGCAGCATGACGCTGCAAAAAGGCGAGGTTTACAGCATACTCGGAGTGAACGGAGCGGGGAAAACTACCCTGATGAAATTACTGCTGGGTCTGCAAAAGCCCGACGGAGGTTCGGTTCTTGTGTTCGGAAAAAACATTGTCGAAACGGATATCTACTTATCGGATGTGGGAAGCATGATTGAATTTCCGTCTTTTTACGAACACCTTGACGCGGCTGAAAATCTGGAAATTCATTTGGCGTATTTGCAGAAAAAAGCAAACGTTTCCGAAATAATTAAAAAGGTAGGTCTGTCGGAGACGGGAAAGAAGCCCGTTTCACAATACTCCCTCGGTATGAGGCAGCGTTTGGGAATTGCGAGAGCGATAGTACACGAACCCAAGCTGCTGATACTTGACGAGCCGATGAACGGACTTGACCCCGTGGCAATAACTGAAATGCGGGAATTGCTGCTGCGGCTTGCTTCGGAGGGCGTTACCGTTTTACTGTCTAGCCATATTATTTCGGAGGTGCTGAACGTTTCCGACAGAATAGGCGTAATTTCCGGCGGCAGTATCCGCGAAGAATTTTCCGTACACGAAAAAAAGCTTGAATACAGCGAAAAGCTTGAAGAATACATTATAAGTCTTATGAGGGGGCAATCGGCATGAATTTACTTAAGCTTGAATTAAAAAAGACAAATTTCAAAGCATACATAAAGGCTGCGGTCGGAATTTTTGTCGGCATAGTGGCAATGGAAATACTGTTTTTGTTTATTCCGAAAATCGACAGTCCCACCGAAATGGGAATGGAATTATTCACCGAATGGAACGGGATCCTTATGCTTATATCCGTTCTGCATTTTGTGTGCTTCGGTATACTTGCCGCGGTAATTTCCGCAAAAATGATAATCGGAGAATACAGCGGAAAAAGCGCGTCGGTAATTCTTTGCTACCCCATAAAGCGTAATAAGATACTGAACGCAAAATGTACGGCGATGTGCGTATTTATAATAATATCCGCATTTTTGAGTAATGCGGCGACCACGCTGACAGGCTTTATCGTTTCAAGAATTTTCGGTCTGGATATAAGCGGCTCAATTGCCGATATTGCGGTTAAAGCGCCATGTATAGGACTTTTAGTCGGTTTTATTTCCTCCGCGGCGGGAATAATTTCGGTAACTATAGGTCAGAAAAAACGCTCCGAGCCTGCCGCGATAGTAAGCTCGTTTATTATAGGCTGCGTGCTGGCGCAATGCTTTTCGGCGGCGTACAATTATATTCTTCCCGTTATGGCGGCAGCCTGTGCCGTTATTGCTGTCACGGCGGCTTTTGTGTACGGTATTCTCAAAAAAGACATTGAAAAGCTGGAGGTGTGAATATGAACAAGCTTTTTAAACGCGATTTTACAATGGTTGTTATCGGTCAGATAATCTCGCTTTTCGGCAACGCTATACTGCGGTTTGCCCTGCCACTTTATCTGCTTCGTGAGACGGATTCCTCGTCTCTTTTCGGCGCAGTAACAGCCTGCTCCTTTATTCCGTTAGCGATTTTTTCCCTTTTCGGCGGAGTTATCGCCGACAGAAAAAACAAGCGGAATATTATGGTTGCGCTTGATTTTACAACAGCGGCGGTAATTCTGGTATTTAGCTTTGCTTTGGGAAAAGTTTCCCTTGTCCCCCTGATGATAGCGGTACTGATGATACTGTACGGCATTTCGGGAATTTATCAGCCCGCTGTTCAGGCAAGCATACCGCTTATTGCGGAAAAGGAATTTCTTATGCAGGGCAACGCGGTGATAAATATGGTAAGCACCCTTGCGGGTTTATTGGGACCGATAATCGGCGGCGTTCTGTTCGGCGCCTTCGGAATAATGCCAATTCTGTTTATAAGCGTCGGCTGCTTTGTTTTTTCGGCGGTCATGGAAATTTTCATACATATCCCTTTTGAAAAAAATACCGACGGCAAAAGCGTTTTCGGCGCGGTGGGTTCCGATCTGTCGGACAGCTTTAAATTTATAAAAAACGAAAAGCCGATTTTTATTTCGGTACTTGGTATACTCGCGCTGTTCAATCTTATTTTGTCGGCAGTGATGATAGTTGGTATTCCCGTAATTGTGGTGCAGATTTTGGGAATGTCCGATACTGCCCTCGGGATAACCCAGGGAGCAATGGGTCTGGGCGGACTTGCGGGAGGAATTGTCGCGGGTGCGGCGGCAGAAAAAATGCGTCTGAAAAACGGCTATGTGATTTTAATAATATGCTCGCTGGCGGCGTTATTTATGGGAATTTCCGTTTTTGAAGCAGTACCGAAAAACGTTGGATATATCATAATAACCGCCGTAAGCTTCGGAGCAATGTGCGCGTCCACGATGTTCAGCGTGTCCATGATGACCGCGGTACAGCAGCAAACCCCGCCCAATCTTCTCGGTAAAATAATGGCTGTGAGCATTGCCGTGTCAAGCTGTTCCCAGCCTGTGGGGCAGGCGGTTTACGGGGTTTTGTTTGACGTTTTTTCCGACAAGCCGTACTTGGTAATGATAGGCGCGGCGGTTTTGGCTATGGCGGTTTCGCTGTACTCCAAAAGGGTTTTTGCGGTTCTTGAAAGGGAAGCTGCTGTAAAATAAAATGCTTTTATATGATATGTAAAACAGAAAATAATTTCTCAAAAAAATAAATTTTTTCAGCAAATATTTACTTGCAAATTTGCTCGACAAATTTCAACAGAATATTTATTATAATCGTAAGTACAATTTTGTATTTACGATTTTTCTTTTTGTACATTGCCGTTCACCGCCTCTCCAATTATTTTTTCAAGACTAAAAAATAATTGGAGGAATTTTAAAATGGTATATAACAGTTTAAAAGCGTACTGGATATGGCGCAGAAAAAAGGAAGCAGAAGAAAAGGCGTGGCGTGAATTAGGTGTTGACGAAAACATTATTGCAGAAATTCACGACTTTGACAGGATTGCATACAATTCTGACGACAGATTTTATAAAAGGCTGTACGACGTTGGCGACTTCTATGAGGAAATTGTTGAGGACAACAGTCAGCGAGAGATTACGACTGTTGAGCAGCTTTTGGACGAGGTTGAAAATCCCGCGATGTACAAAATCATTAAAAAGACCAGCGAAAGAACCTTGCAGATACTTCTGATGAGGGTTCGTAGTTACTCCGTAAAAGACATCTCGAAAATTTTACATATTTCCAAAACGTCCGTATATGAGCGGATAAAAACCGTTCGTGAAAAGCTGAAGAAGATTAAGTAAATTTATTTTTTCTTCCCCTGCTTCATAATTGAAGCAGGGGAATTTTTATAAAAAAATTTTAAAAGAACATTGAAAAAAGTAGGGTGTATTTCCTATATTGTTGTAAGGGAAATTAAATTATTTTGTAATTTCCCATTTGCATCAGCAAACATTCAGAGGGGTCAAGGGGAAACTTCCCCTTGCGCACAACAAACTCTCAAGAGTTTGTATAAGTGCGCCCTACGGGATATTTGGGCGGCTTTGTACTCGACAGAATAAAGTTACACGTAACGATTTCGGTAGTTTTGCAATGAGAACGAGGTTAGTAGCGCCGCCCGAATATTCCGTTGTCAGTAAGGTAATCTCGCTCGTATGAGTGCGAAATAGAAAAAGAAAGGACCGGTGTTTATGCCAAAGAAAAATGATATTAACGAAATGAGGGACAAGCTTGCGCGTCTGAATGAGCGTACAAAATCGGCTGAGGACGGTTTGAAAAAGCTGGAGGATAAGCGCAAAAAAATTCAAAATCAAATTGCCGAGGAGGAAAGAAAAAAGCGTACTCATAACCTTTGCTGCGTTGGAGGTCTTGTGTACAAATATTTCGGAGATGATATTTCTCCCGAGGAATTTAAGGAGATGTTGGATTTCCTTTTTACTATTGAGGAAGTGCAAAATTATGTTACCAAGGAAAAGGAAAAACGTTTCCAGCGGAATAACCCGCCTGTCGTGATTTCTCGAAATGAAAATTCCGAGGAAAATACTTTTGAAAACGAAAATGCAAAAAATGAAAATGTGTAAATGCAGGAGGTACTTATTGAACAGAAAAAATGTAAATCTGACAAATGAAAATGACGTTATTGAAATACCCGACAATTGCAAAAATGATTTTATTAAAGCAATGAAAATTGGCTACTACAAGGAATTTTACAAGCAGGGACTTATTACTGCTGAGCAGTTGGAATTGCTAATTGCTATGAAGGATAAGTCCATAAATTCAGCAGCATAAACAAATTCAGACTACCCCTGCATAACCATTTTTATTGGACAAATTTGTACATATTGCCACTTGCAATTTCGCTTGGTAAAGTGTAAAATAATATATGCAGGGGGAATGTCTGACATTCCCGATCAATCGGGAGAGGAGGTTAAATGAATAAAATAAAGGTAGCGGCTTACTGCCGTGTTTCTACGGATATGGAAGACCAGCTTCATTCACTATCGGCGCAAATTAAGTATTTCACCTAGTACATAAGTAATCACGAGGATTACGAACTTATTGAGGTTTATTACGACGAAGGTATAACAGGCACGTCCACAAAAAAACGCGACGGCTTCCATCGAATGATTTTAGATTGTGAGAATGGAAAAATTGATTTGATACTTACTAAAGAGGTTTCGCGATTTGCACGTAACACCATTGACACGCTGTCGTACACAAGAAAACTGAAAGATTTAAATGTAAATGTTTTCTTTATGAACGATGGAATTGATACTCGTGACAAGGACTCGGAACTTCGCTTGACAATTATGGCAAGTTTGGCGCAGGAGGAAAGCCGCAAGATTTCCGAACGTGTAAAGTGGAGTATGCGGCGGCAAATGGAAAACGGTGTTGTTCTCGGCTGCGGACGGATTTATGGTTACAAAGTAGTTGACGGAAAGCTTGAAATTGTTCCCGAGGAAGCGGAAATCGTCAAGGATATTTTTCATATGTACTTATATGACGGTAAAGGTTCTTCTGCGATAGCTCACGAGCTTGACAAGCGCGGAATACCTACGCTGAAAAATCGTGTTTGGAGTCCGCAGCACGTTTTGAAAATTCTCAATAACGAAAAATATGTTGGTGACTTGACCCAATGGAAAGTATACAAGCCGAATGTTTTGTCTGAAAAGGTTTTTATAAATCACGGTGATAATTTGGAAGCTCCGCTTATTACCGTATCAAATCACCATGACGGAATAATTTCCCGCGAGGTTTGGGACGCTGTTCAGGAAGAACGTAAAAGGCGTGGATGGCTTACTCGTGAGGGTAAAAAGCATTCCAACAGTTTTTGGCTGAGCGGCACAATGGTTTGCGGAAAGTGCGGATACAGCTTTACTATGAGCGGTTCGTCCAAAAATCCAAATATTTCTTTGAGGTGTAGAAACCGTGCTCTTTATGGCAAGGAAAAGCATACTGCATTGAACGGAGAGGTTATCGGCTGTGACGCGCATACAGTTGATGAAAGAATTGTTGCGGCGGCAATGAAAAATATTCTTGAGCAAATCAGCACACTTCGTCCCGTTCTTGAAAAGCAAATGTTTGAGGAAATTCAAAACATTCAACTTGTTCAAAAGGACGTTGACGTTACTCCGCTGAAAGAGGAAATCGCAAAGCTGGAAAACAAAAAGCACAAGGCTATTGACCTTATGCTTGACGACCTTATTTCCAAAGACGACCTGAAAAAGCAGACAGAGATTTACGATAATGAAATTGCTCGGCTTACCGAGGAAATTGCGCGTAATCAGGATATTTCAGCGCGACACAATACTCAAATGGCTGAAATCAAAAAGACGATTGAGTATATGCAGAAGCTGTCCGACTGCAATTCCGAAAGTAAGGAATTATATCGGTCGCTGCTGAAACAAATTGTTGTTCCCGATTACAAAATTCTCGACATTTATCTTAATGGTGTGCCTTTTGGTTTTCATATTTTATACACGGTCAAAAAGGCTCCAAGCATAGGAATTTACGACGTAATTATTGATTCCTGTGAGATTATTTCTTAATTGTGTTTTTGACAATGGATTATTCGCCCGCGACACCTCAAAGAAAATCCGGGCTGTCAAACAGGCAAAGGCGCAGAA
>CAJUAN010000020.1 GCA_910584715.1 uncultured Oscillospiraceae bacterium | reverse complement strand
ATGATTTTGCCCCTAATCAGGTTTCTGATTAGGGGCTTTTTCGACAGGCTGAAATAACCGCCGTATCGTTTAACGAAACGGCGGTTATTTTTATTCCTGTTCCTGATATACAACTGCGTTTTTCAGGGATTCCCCTTTGAAGAACTGGTCGAGATTGAAAAGAGTAACCTCTGCGATCTTCTGTAATGCTTCGTCCGTAAGGAACGCCTGGTGCGAGGTAACGATAACGTTCGGCAGCGACAACAGCAAAGAAAGAACGTCGTCGTTTACAACGGTGCTGGAGTAGTCCTCGAAAAAAATAGCGTTTTCGTCCTCGTAAACATCAAGGCACGCGCCGCCCAGCTTTTTATCCTTCAGCGCCTGCAAAAGAGCGTCACTGTCGATGAGCTTTCCGCGGGAGGTGTTCAGTATCACTGCTCCGTCTTTCATTTTTGCGATAGCGGCTTCATTTACGATATACTCCGTGTCCTCGGTCAGCGGACAGTGCAGAGAGATTATGTCGCTTTCCTCGAAAAGCTTGTCGAGGGGAACGTAATCTATGCCGTATCCGTCGACAGGGTACGGATCATATGCAATGACTTTCATTCCGAAGCCCTTGCATATGTCAATAAATATCCTGCCGATCTGTCCCGTACCGATAACGCCCGCCGTCTTGCCGTAAAGGTCAAAGCCGGTAAGTCCGCTGAGGCTGAAATTGAAATCCCGCGTCCTGATGAAAGCTTTGTGTATCTTTCTGTTAAGCGTCAGAAGCAAAGCCATTGTATGCTCCGCAACGGCATATGGAGAATAAGTCGGTACTCTCACCACGTGGAGCTTGTCCTTGGCGTATTTCAGGTCAACATTGTTGTAGCCCGAACAGCGCATTGCAAGAATTTTTACTCCTACAGCGCAAAGCTCATCGATAGTCTCGGCGGTGATAGTATCGTTAACAAAAGCTACCGCTGCCTTGCAGCCCCTTGCCGCCGCGGCTGTGTCCGGCGTAAGCTTATAGCGTATATACTTTATGTCGTAATTCGTGTTAAGTTTGTTGAACCATATCTTGTCGTACTGCTTTGTATCAAAGAAAGCTATTTTTTCCATTTTGTGCGATCCTTTCGGAAAAATTTTGATAATACTGATCCACTATTAAAAAACGTGCAAAAATTTGAATGTAAAATTTTTACGCGCCTTTTGCACTTTTATCGTGAATTAGTATTTAGTATATACAGGGCTTTGGAAAAAATACTTATGTTTATTGTGCTGTTTTGGTTTTTATAAGTGCTCCAGATTTACTCTGTAGCTTCTCAGTTCCGTTTCGCTGAGTCCGCTTAAAATATCGTCTATTTGTTTTGTCAGCGCCTCCCTTTCACAGGGAAGCTCACCATGAAGATTAAACATATTTGAGGCTCCGAGAGCGGCAAAGTGCGTGCGTATCTCAAGCTTTTCTATAAGTCTTTTCATTTCAAGAAGCTTTTCCGTTTCGCTTTCCTCGCGCCAGTTTCCTGACAGTATTTCCCCGTACAAGCCGGATTCGGGAAAAATTGTCAGCATTGAGGCTCCCACGATCCTCGGATTCAGTCGGTTGAATACCTCCGCGGTCTTTTCCGCTCCTGCCAAACCGTTTCCAAAACCGCTTATGCCTGTGAGGTAGAAAAAGTTATATTCCATATTCGCGGCGTCAAGTTTCCTGCACGCGGTAATAATATCTTCTGTATTGTAACCCTTGCGCATAAATTCAAGCGCAGCGTCGTCCCCTGTCTCAACCCCTATCGTGATCCTGTTGAAACCGAGGGCACGCAGGTCTTTCAGTTCGCCGACGCTTTTTGAGGACACGTCCGTTACCCGCGCGAAGCAGCCGATAGAATCGAGCCTTTGCAGGTATTGCTTTGAAAGATTGGCTATCTCTTTCAGCCTCTCGACGCTTAACGCAAACGGATTTGCTCCGACAAGAAACAGCCTTGTTACGTCGGGTGCGGCTGTATACAGCTCCCGCAAATCTTCTTCAATTTCTGTTACAGGAGAGACCCTGAAGTGCGAAACGTCGTTATAAAGCGTACAGAATTTACATTTGTTGTGAGTGCAGCCCTCCGTGACCTGAATCAAAGCCGACCACGCTTCGTAGGGCGGTCTCCAGATAGTTCCCGTAAAGTGCATATTGACACCTCCGATATTTTTATGCGGACTTTTTCGTCCATTTTTATTATAATATGCTTAGTATTATTTTGCAATCAGGGTTATTTTTAGTATGTACTATTATTTTTAATACTTAGTATACTTGACGATAAGGCATGGCAGTGCTATAATTAAACAAAAAGGAATGATTTCGGGTGCCGGAAAACAAACACAGTCAAAAGGAACAGCTTGCCAGATGCGAATCAATGAGCAAGCTGCAATCGGTAATAAGCGGGAAATGGAAAATACTGATAATATGGTATATATCCGTGTACAGGGTTCAACGATTCAGCGAACTGCAAAGGCGGCTTGACGGAATAACCCAGTCCACTCTGACAAAACAGCTCCGGGAGCTTGAATCGGACGGGTTCATTTCGCGTAAGATTTATCCTCAGGTGCCGCCGCGGACGGAATATTCATTGACCGAAACCGGAGAAAGCTTTGTACCAATACTGCTTGAAATGCAAAAGTGGAGCGAAAAAAATCTGTAAATGGTTCGCCGGCAGTATTTTCTCTACTATGATTTCGGCTTTTTGCACAAAATTTAATTACCGAAAACCATATTATTTTAAAAATGTAAAAAATATCTTGAAAAGTTAAAATAAATGTGTTATAATGTTTTATGGAGTAGTATGCTTACTTAAATGAATGCCGCTCTCCGAAATATGCCATGCGGCAGATTTAAAAACGGTGCAATACCGTGGTTATTACAGGAGGATTATTATGAATGAAAATTATACCCCCGCCGCGGAGGAGCGCGCTGATTTGCCTTGGCTTATCTTTACGCTGAACGAACAGGCTTATGCTGTAAACAGCAAATATGTAAACGGGATCGAAATGAGACCGGATACGGTCACTGCGCTTCCCGACGCGCCCGACATATATTGCGGACTTGTTGAGCGCAGGGGTGAGGTGTACCCTCTCCTCAATATGCGCAAAACATTCCATTTTCCGTCTGTAGACGATGAGTCGGAGGCGTTCGGCAAAATGATTGATCAGCGCAAAAACGATCATATCAGGTGGATCGAAAATTTTGAGAACTGCTACAGAAAAAAGGAAAAATTTACTCTTGCGGTCGACCCTCACAAATGCGCGTTCGGCAAGTGGTACGACCAGTTCAGCAAGAGCACACATACCATTACATTTCACATTAAAAAGATCGAAGAGCCCCACAAGCTTCTTCACGAGACCGCAGCTGCGATCATAAACGCTATGAACCGCGGCGAAGATCAGAAGGCAGAGGTTCTTTTCAAAAAGCTTAAAAATGAATATTACCCCAGGGTTATTGCTGTTCTTGACGAGGTAAAGGCTGTGTACAGAAGCACATACCGTGAAACCGTTGTCGTTCTTTCCGATGAAAAACAGATGCTGGGTCTCCTTGTGGACGAAGTACTGGCAGTCGACAAGGTTGAGCCTGTCATCGGCGGCGGAAGCATGAATCTGTTGTCCCAGTCAAGATTCTTTAAAAGAGTCGTTCAGAACGATAAAATAAATCTGGAAATACTTATAGTCGACGAAGAAGAGCTTCTCAAGCTTTCAGATGTTAACAGAGCATAGATACATTATTTAAAAAGCGCGCACTGCCGCGTACGGCAGCCGCATACCGAGGAGTTTTGAATTGGCAAGAATCTATCCGCTGTTTTCATCAAGCAAGGGGAACAGCATATACATAGGCACCAAAACCGAAGGAATACTTATTGACGACGGCGTTTCCTTCAGCAGGCTGAAAAACGCGCTGGAGCTCAACGGTCTGTCGGCAGACTCGATAAAAGCCGTATTTGTTACCCATGAGCACAGCGACCACATAAAGGGACTTTCTATACTTACAAAAAAAATCAAAGCGCCGGTTTTTGCAAGAGGTCTTACCTTGGAATATCTTCTCAAATCGGGTTCGGTAAACGGTGAATTGCGTGAAATGGTGAACGGCGAAGATGTATGCGGGATGGCGGTAGAGTGTTTCCGCACTCCTCATGACGCGCGGGAATCCTGCGGCTATAAGGTATCCTTTTCTGACGGAAAAACTGCGGCTGTCTGCACCGATCTTGGTCATGTCACTGAAGAAATTGAAGCGGCTTTGCTGGGTACGAGCTGCGTGCTTTTAGAGTCCAATTACGACGTGGAAATGCTTAGGAACGGCGCGTATCCGTACTACCTTAAAATGCGTATTTTAAGCGGGGACGGACATCTTTCCAACATAGACAGCGGTAAATTTGCCGCAAAGCTTGTGAAGAGCGGCACGGAAAAAATTATTCTGGGGCATCTTTCCCAGGAGAATAACCGTCCTGAAATTGCCGAAAGCACCGTTGTTTCGTATCTTAGCGAGTTTAATCGGAACGCGGATTATCTGCTTTCCGTGGCTCCCGTTGAGACGAGCGGCGGGTTTGTGGCCGTGTGAGGAATCGTGCTGATGATTAACGTTAATCTGATAGTCGTGGGAAAGCTGAAGGAAAGTTATTTCCGTGAGGCATGCGCAGAGTATTCAAAACGTCTGAAAGCTTTTTGCAGGCTGACTGTCACTGAGCTTGCCGAAAGCAGGCTTCCCGACGACCCGTCCGAAAAGGAGATAAAAGCCGCTCTTTTCGCCGAAGCCAAAGCAATGCGAAACCTGCTTTCGGGCAAGGACTGTTTCAATATCGCATTGTGTATCGAGGGGACGAGGCTATCCTCCGAAAAGCTTGCGGAAAAGGTCGAGGAAGTTTCCATTTCGGGGAAAAGCACACTGAATTTTATTATCGGAAGCTCTTTCGGAATAGACGAGGAAATAAAGAAAATGTGCGGACTCAGGCTGTCAATGTCAGAAATGACCTTTCCGCATATGCTTGCAAGGGTCATGATACTTGAACAAATATACCGCGCGTTTCAGATACTGAACGGCGGGAAATACCATAAATAAAACCAACCCGCGGACGCAACACGTCCGCGGGTTTTTCAGTTATATTATACAGTTCTCCACAAAAGTCTGTTTTCCTCAAATTCGGCTGACAGCTTTCCCTCATCCTTGAGCCATGCCAGATAAGACCGCACAGTGCTCCCAACAAGGACGTACTGCTCGAAATTCATTTTTAGGCTATAATCATCGAAAAGCTTTTTCAGAATTTCCTCAAAGGTAAGAGGCTCACGGCAAAGCCCGGTTATTTTTTCGGCAATTCCCAAAACCTTTTCAATGTTCAGCCGCGCAAGGGGAGCAATGGTTTCCGCTGCCTCCGCATGGGCAGGTACAAATATTTCCGCCTGCATTTTTTCGACGGCTTCAAGTGTTTTCAGATATGCTCCCACGTCGTAAATAAATCCTATCTTATACTTTTCAAGAGTTTCCGCAGAGGACAGGCAATCCGCAAGAAAAACAACGTTGTCGGGCGTGCGGAAACCGACCATATCAAAAAAGTGTCCCGGGAGCGGTATCATTTCCATGCCGCCCGGGAGTACGCTTTCGTCAAGGTACTCCGCCTTGCTTTCCTGGGCAAGCAGGAACTTATGCCGCAGGTCCTTGCAGGGATACCCGCCGTAAAGAAAGGACGGCTCCAGTATAGGATGCTCCGTGAAATCCCGCTCTATACCTCGGGCGTAGATCTTGCAGTCCGTCTGTCCTTGCAGGTATTTGTTGCCGCCGATATGGTCGGCGTTAGAGTGGGTATTGAAAATAGCTTTCAGATTCCAGCCGTTTTTGTCAAGTATCTGGCGTATCTTGCGTCCGGCGTCCTTGTCGTTTCCGCTGTCAATAAGGTATGCGTCCGCGCCGTCAAGATATACTCCTATTTTGGCGGGACAGTTTATATAGTAAGTATTTGCGCCAACCTGTTCAAGCTCGTACATCGGCAGTCCCTCCGTTATCAGCCTATCTCAATAGAGTACGCGAAAACATACTCATTTTCAGGAGAAAGCCTTATTGCGTGGGACATTTTAGTTATGTCCTCATCTTTGTCACAGTAGACCGGAACGCTGCTCCATGGTTCGAGACAAACAAATTTTGCCTGTTCGGTAAGCGTCTTGTCCTCAAAATAGGAGGACCATACAGCTATACAGCCTTTCGAGTCGTAATTCAGTTTGATTTTTCTTCCAGATTTTTCGCTGACCAATGCTATCCAAGAGGAATCGGGAGCGTCCTTCATGAAAACGTCGTCCGCAAAAATTTCGTGGCTCAGCGGCACTTTTGCAGTACTGTCCGCAATTACTTCGGTCTTGCCTTTAAACTCGCGCACTATGGTTTCGGGCTTTTCGTACTCGACAAAATAATCGCCGTAGCTTTCGCCGCCCATAGGCACGTTGAACGCAGGGTGTCCTCCGATAAAGAAGTACATATCCTTGGTATCGGTATTTTTAACGTTGTAGGACACATCAAGCTTGTTTCCCGACAGCTTATAGCCTACCCTAAGTTCAAACTCAAAGGGGTACAGCTTCAAAGTCTCCGTATCCGACCGGAGCAAAAATTCCGCGCCGCTGCCATCGGAAGCAAGAAGTTCAAACTCGCTGTCGCGGGCAAAGCCGTGATTTGCAAGGCTGTAGACCTGTCCCTCATAGGTGTATTTTTTTGAATCGGTGTTGCAGATAAAGGGAAACAGCACAGGAGCATGGCGTTTCCAGACAGCCGGGTCAGCCTGCCAAAGGTACTCCGTTCCGGAATTGTCTTTAAGTGAATGAAGCTCTGCGCCGAAGCTGTCTATAACAGCCTCCGCCTTATCCGATGTAATAGTGACCTGCATAATGCTCTGTCCTTTCTATAGTATTATCGTTCTTCCCTGCCGTAATCCGCAAAGCATATATTCATATCGACTTCGCCCTCAATGCCGTCCACTCTGCCGTCGCTGGCGTACTGCCATATCTGGAAACTGTAAGGATAAGACGGCTCGTTGTGACCGTCCTTGTATTCCGCGAACCAGAAATCAAAGTCCGCAAGCTTGCTCATGTTAAGCTTCAGCAAAGCAAACCTCCGGCTGCTGTAAACCATTGGGCGGTATCCTCCGTCAGCAACTGTATCACAGAAAGCCGCGGCGCATTCGGTAACGGTATAAGGCTCGATTCCATGAGTTCGGGCGTTTTCATCGTCCATAAATTCCCAGTCAAATATAACGGGAAAGGTTATGTCGTAGCCGCGTATCTGTTCCATTACGAAGTTGGCTTCCTCAATAGCTTCCTCGGAATCCACCGCCTGCGAAAAGAAATATACGCCCACGTCAAGACCCGCGTCCAGCGCGCCTTTTACGTACTCGTGGAACCGTCCGTCCACATTGAGTACACCGCTTTCATAGCCGCGGTATCCTACCCTCATGATAACAAAGTCTATGCCGTCGTCGGCGACTTTAGTCCAGTCCACGTCTCCCTGGTGATAGGATACGTCAATGCCTGTCCTTGATATCTGCTCTCCGTTTTCACTGTATGTATACCTGCCGTTATCCTCAAGCTTCAGACCGCTGTAATCGTATCCGTGCCTGGGGACATTGGTGAAAGCTTGTAACCATATCCTGCCGTAATCGTAGTCGTCCATAAGAATTATGTCGTCCTCCGAATAGAAGTCGTAAACGCGCTCGTTTACAACGGGAACATACGGCTCAATGACAAGCTCTTCGTCGGCTTTTCCGAGCTTTGAAGCCAATACTGCGACCGATACCGCAAGAATTATTATCACGCCCAGCATTGAAAAGAAAACCGCCGCTGCCGTCCCGAAAGGCATACGGAGCATTTTGCGCCGCGGTTTCGCAGGTGAAGAATAGCGGGGTCCCGTCTGCTCCTGTTCTGTATCCTGCGGAGAATTGTTTTTTAGTTCGTTCATTTTAAACCTCCTGTCTCAGCAATTATGATCCGCCGCAAAGCATGAAGTTTCTTATTGAATTATAGCATATTATCCCGATTTATGCAAGTATATTTTGCATGAAGTACACACTGCGCGAAATAGTTGTCACAAAAGCATAAAATTGTACAAAAAGTCAATACTAAAGCTAAAATGCAGTTGAAAGGAACGGTAAATCATGTTTGAACAAAAAGCGGTCATAGAAAAGGTCATCGGTCGGGAAATTATTGATTCCCGTGGAAATCCCACAGTCGAAGCGGAGGTGTGGCTCTCGGACGGAACAGCGGGCAGAGGTGCGGCTCCCAGCGGAGCAAGCACCGGTATTTACGAGGCTCTGGAACTGCGCGACGGCGACGAGAACCGTTACTGCGGAAAAGGCGTTCAGAAAGCGGTATCCAACGTTAATACAACGCTTAATACAGCATTAAAAGGTATAAACGCAGCAGACACTCACACCGTGGACAATGCAATACTGAATGCGGACGGCACGCCTGACAAGTCAAAGCTGGGCGCAAACGCCATGCTTGCGGTATCGCTTGCGGCAGCAAAGGCGGCGGCAAATCATTACCGTATGCCTGTTTACCGTTTTCTCGGAGGAGTAAACGGCAGAAAGCTTCCCATGCCGATGATGAACATTCTCAACGGCGGAGCGCACGCGGCAAACAACCTTGACGTACAGGAATTCATGATAATCCCCAAGGGCGCGGAAAGCTTCCGCGAGGGACTGCGACAATGCGCGGAGGTCTACCACAGGCTTGCAAAAATTCTCAAGGCAAAAAGCCTTAGCACAGGCGTAGGCGACGAGGGCGGATTTGCTCCGAATCTTTCCGGAGAGGAAGAAGCCATAGAGCTTATCCTTGAAGCGGTGGAAGCGGCGGGCTACAAAGCGGGAACGGATTTCGCCATAGCTTTGGACGCTGCTTCAAGCGAATGGAAAGCTGACGGCAAGGGATATTTCCTGCCAAAGAAAAAATTGTCCCGAACCGCGGAGGAGCTTATTGAGGAATGGAAAAGGCTATGCGGAAAATACCCGATAATTTCCATTGAAGATCCCCTTGACGAAGAGGACTGGGACGGTTGGAAAAAACTTACCGAGCAGCTTGGAAGCAAGGTAAAGCTCGTGGGCGACGATCTTTTTGTGACCAATCCCGCACGTCTTAAAAAGGGTATCGAGAACGGCTGCGCAAATTCTATCCTTATCAAGCTTAATCAGATAGGAACGGTCTCCGAGACCCTTTCGGCTATCGCGCTTGCAAAGGAGAATGGATACGGAACGATAATCTCCCACCGCAGCGGCGAGACCGAGGATACCTTTATCGCCGACCTTGCCGTCGCCGTAAACGCCGGTCAGATAAAAACCGGAGCTCCCTGCCGAAGCGAGCGCACCGCAAAATACAACAGACTTATCAGAATTGAAGAACAGCTTTATAAATAACATATGTAATATATAACAGAGCTATATATAATATATGTTATATAACAGGTATGCCAACATTGCTTTGGCATACCTGTTTGACATTTTCGGGAAAATATGGTATAATTAAAACATCATTATTTTAATTGTAATATTAAAAAATAACGGAGGCTGCGTCATGATACGGGAAATTAAAGAATCAGATCTCAAAGGACTTTTTGAGCTATATACCCAGCTCCACGGAAATCCGCTTCCGGAAGAAACAGCGGAACTTTCCGCGCTGTGCAGTAAAATACTTAATGATGAAAACCATCACATCATTGTTGCTGAAGAGGACGGAAAAATAGTCTCCTCCTGCGTTTGCGTGATTGTTCCAAATCTCACGCACGGGCAGCGTCCCTATGCGCTGATAGAAAACGTCGTTACGGACGAAGCCTTTCGCTGCCGCGGTCTGGCAACTGCCTGCCTTGACTTTGCGAGGGAAATTTCCCGAAAAGAAAACTGCTACAAAATTATGCTGATGACAGGCTCTAAGCAGGAAAGCACCCTGAAATTTTACGAACGAGCAGGCTACAACCGAAGCGACAAAACCGCCTTTATCCAATGGCTATAATTTTGAAAACGGAGAATTATTATGAATACTAAAGAAAAAATTGCCGCTCTCAGAGAAGAAATGAAAAAAGAAAAAATAAGCGTTTATATTATTCCCACATCGGATTTTCACGACAGCGAATATGTCAGTCCCTATTTTATGACCAGAAAATATTTCAGCGGCTTCACCGGCTCTGCGGGAACTCTCGTTGTCTCGGAAAATGAAGCCGCGCTGTTTACCGACGGACGTTATTTTATCCAGGCTGAAAATCAGCTTCGCGGCAGCGGTATCGTCCTTATGAAATCGGGAGAAGCGGGCGTTCCCACGGTTCGTAAATATGTTTCCGATATTCTGCCCAAAGACGGGAATATCGGCTTTGACGGTCAGGTCGTAACCGCCGAGACCGGAAGATACTACAAAAAAAACGCCGAAGAAAAAAACGGCGCCATTGTAGATATTGATTTGGCCGACAGGATATGGACTGACCGTCCTCAGCTTGAACATACGGAAATTTATCTGCTGGACGAAAAATACAGCGGAAAAAGCGCAGCGGATAAGATTTCCGAAGTACGTGAAAAAATGTCCGAAAAAAAAGCGGACGTTCATATTATCACTGCTTTAGACGAAATATCGTGGCTTTTCAATATCCGTGCGGACGACATTAAGTGCTGTCCGATGGTTCTGTCCTATGCGGTAATTACCGAAAGCTCCGTGCTGCTTTTTGCCGACAAAAACGCCTGCGGTAAAAAGGTTTTGGAGTACCTTGACAAAAACGGCGTAACGCTCCGTCCATATGATGAGATATATGATTATGCAGAAAAATTACCGGACGGACGCGTATGGATTGATGAAAAAAGAGCGAATTTCCGTCTCACAGGTTCGGTAAAAAACTGCGGAACAATTTCCGAACCGAGCCCTGCGGTACTGCTTAAAGCCGTAAAAAATCCGGTGGAAATTGAAAATATCCGGTACGCCCATTTGCTGGACGGCATTGCAGTTACCAAATTTATGTATTGGCTTAAAACAAACATAGGAAAAACCAGGATCACCGAATCAGACGCGGCAAACTATATTGACAGTCTGCGCTGTAAAGTAGGCGGAGAGCATTTTATCGCCCCCAGCTTCGACACCATAAGCGCTTATAATGCCAACGCTGCTATGATGCACTACAGCGCGGACAGTGAAAACTGTGCCGTTCTCGAACCTAAAGGCATACTTCTTGTGGACAGCGGCGGACACTATTTTGAGGGTACTACCGACATCACGCGCACCTTTGCGCTGGGAGAGGTATCCGATGAAGTTCGGTACCACTTTACTCTGACTTTGAGAGCAATGCTCAATCTTGCGGCGGCACGGTTTATGTACGGCTGCCGCGGTGAGAATCTGGATATCCTTGCACGGGGAATTATGTGGGAAAACGGTCTGGATTACCGCTGCGGAACAGGTCACGGAGTAGGGTATCTTTTAAGCGTGCACGAGGGTCCAAACAGCTTCAGACACAAGCTTTCCGAGAACAGACCCATGAGCGCGGTTCTTGAGGAGGGCATGATAACTACCGACGAACCCGGCGTCTACGCTGAGGGAAGCCACGGAATACGGATAGAAAACGAACTGCTCTGCAAAAAAGCGGAGAAGTGCGAGTATGGACAGGTCATGAAATTTGAGACTATAACATACGCTCCCATAGACCTTGACTGCGTTGACGCAGCGCTGCTTGAAAGCAAGGACAGAGAGCGGATTAACACATACCATAAAACGGTTTATGAAAAGCTTTCTCCACATTTCGAGGGGGATGAATTGGAGTACCTGAAAAAATGTACCCGTGCAATTTAACTTGCAAATTGTCAGACAGTAATGTATAATATTGAATTAGGAGGCGGTCATGTTGAAGATCAGCGTTGGAACTGTTTTTGTTATTATGGGTTCGATTTTCTTTGGTATTGGCGCAGTCGTTATGATTGTCGGAATAGTCATGTTTTTTGATGTTTCCGCGGATATCGTTTCAAGATTTTTATTTCTTGGCTGCGGCGCGTTATTTACGATACTGGGAGCAGTCTTTTTGCTTTGGGTGATATTTAAAGCAGTCCGAAGAAAAAAGCTGATTGAAAACGGAGAACAACTGACCGGCGTCATCACCGCTATTAGGATGAATATGAGAGTTACCATTAACGGCATACACCCCTATAGAGCCGAGTGCGAGGTAATCGACCCTTACAGCGGAGAACGGTACCTGTACAGTTCAGACGATACAATAGAAGACATTTCTGCTCTTATGGGAATGTCCGTTACAGTTTA
The DNA here is from genome assembly GCA_910584715.1 of uncultured Oscillospiraceae bacterium. Classification (GTDB taxonomy): domain Bacteria; phylum Bacillota; class Clostridia; order Oscillospirales; family Ruminococcaceae; genus RGIG8773. The sequence goes on along the minus strand of CAJUAN010000020.1, from coordinate 33,737 downwards.
TACCGACCCGAACGACCGAAAAAAATACTATATGGATATATCATCTCTTACAAATAGATACAATTATGATGAAAATGTTCACGATTACAGATAGAATATTTTTGCGCCGAACCGCATAGGCATAGCTATTGATTTAATTTTCGGAGGTGTTTATGAGCGGTATCATCGCTTCGCTTGGTTTACAGGACTATATTGCTCTTGCGGTAATAGCCGCCGCTGTAGTTTCGGCTGTCCTGTATCTTAAAAGGCGCGGTAAAAAAGGCTGCGGAGGCTGCCGTTCGGGGTGTTCCGGGTGCGCTTTTGCAGATAAATGCCAGAACAAAAAGGAAAATGAAAAAAATGGAACAGAAAATAAATTACAGGATAAAACAGGAAAAGATACTGAGGAACCTTGACGCAGACAAACCTCTCCGACTGCTGCTGCACGGCTGCTGCGCGCCCTGTTCCAGCGCTGTGCTGGAATACCTTTCGGAATACTTTTTGATAACGGTTCTGTACTTTAATCCGAATATTTATCCCGAGGAGGAGTTCCTGCACCGTATTGCCGAACAAAAAAGACTTATAGCCGAGCTGCCGTGCAAAAATCCTGTATCCTTTGAGGAGCACGGCTGGCAGCAGGAGCGTTTCTATGCGGCGGTAAAGGGTCTGGAGGACGTACGCGAGGGCGGAGAACGCTGCTTTTCCTGCTACCGTCTTAGACTTGAAGAAACCGCGCGTCTTGCCGCTGAGGGCGGGTACGACTATTTTACAACGACGCTGTCTGTGAGTCCCTATAAAAATGCCGCTAAGCTCAACGAAATAGGCGAGGAACTTGCAGCAAAGTACGGAGTCGACCACCTGCCCTCCGATTTCAAAAAAAAGGACGGCTATAAGCGCAGCATAGAGCTTTCCGAAAAATACGGGCTGTACCGCCAGGATTACTGCGGCTGCGTTTTTTCACGCCGCGAAAGAGAACTCAGCCATTCCGGCACTTGATTTTTTCTGTAAATTGTGGTAAAATATTTGTATATGATTTTAACAGCGAGAGGAGTACAATAAATGGTTGTTAAACCCAAAATCAGAGGATTTATCTGCACTACGGCTCACCCGGAAGGCTGCAAAGCAATTGTCGGGGAACAGATCGAATATGTCAAAAACAAGGGAAAAATAAGCGGCCCCCAAAAAGTATTGGTTATCGGAGCGTCCATGGGATACGGTCTTGCTTCGCGCATTTCGGCGGCTTACGGCTGCGGAGCTTCCACTATAGGCGTTATTTTTGACAAGCAGGGCAGCGAAAGCAAACCCGCCTCCGCTGGCTGGTACAACACCGCCGCGTTTGAGGAGTTCGCCCATAAGGACAGTCTGTACGCAAAAACTATAAACGGCGACGCTTTCTCCCGCGAAATAAAGGAGGAGACTATCGCTCTTATCAAAAAAGACCTGGGCAAGGTGGACATGGTGGTCTACAGCCTTGCGGCTCCCCGCAGGACTACCTCCGACGGCACGGTCTACAGCTCCGTGCTGAAAACCACCGGCAAGGAATTTACAAATAAAACCATTGACGTTAAAACAGGCGCGGTGTCAGAGGTAACGATATCTCCTGCCACGGAGCAGGAAATTTTTGCCACTGTAAAGGTAATGGGCGGCGAGGACTGGAAAGAATGGATAGGCGCACTCAAAGCAGCCGACGCTATCGAGGACGGCGCGGTTACTGTTGCGTACTCCTACATCGGCCCCGAGCTGACTCACCCTATCTACAAGGACGGTTCAATCGGCAGAGCAAAGGCTCACCTTGCCGAGACCGCAAAGGAGATAACCAAGTCCATAAGCGGAGTGTCTGCTTATGTTTCGGTGAACAAGGCGCTGGTTACCCAGTCAAGCTCGGCTATACCTATTGTTCCTCTGTATATTTCCATTCTTTACAAGATAATGAAAGAAATGGGTATCCACGAGGGCTGCATTGAGCAGATGTACAGAATGTTCGCGGAAAAGCTTTACGGCGGCAGCGTTGTGACCGACGAGGAGGGACTTATCCGCATGGACGACTGGGAAATGCGCGGCGATGTTCAGAATAAAATTTCCGAAATATGGAACAATATTTCCGATGACACTATCGGAGAGTGCGCCGATCTTGACGGTTACCGCACAGATTTCAACAGGCTTTTCGGCTTTGACGCTGAGGGCGTTGACTACGAAGCGGATACTGATACGGCGGCAGGAATTGAAAGTCTGGCTTAATCCCGCAGGACAAAAAGTCTTACCGCGACTGAAAATCCAAGGGCAAAACCTGCGCATTTAGCGATTCTGGAAATATCTTCCGCTGAGCAGGCGATATTTTTTGCGATGGATTTTTTAAGTTTTCTTTTTTCTGTCATGTGTTCAAGATAGCCCAGCATGGCTCTCATTTCGTCATCAAGCTCGGGAGAAGAGGTCTCCTCGCCGTTCATGCAGTAAAATATGTCTTGTAATGTTGGCATTTCCATAGTGATTCTCCTTTGTAATTATAGCAAACCTACTAAATAATGGTTGTTATTTTAAGGGATTGCTTTAGTTGATTATGATTATATTATAACATGATTATTCGTGTAAGTCAATCGGCGCTTTACACGAACCAAGGTGTAAAAATTTGTATGAAATAACAGTGTTTTTAAATAAAAAATGAATATATAATATAGTGAGGTGATGCTATGCCGATGATATATAGATTCAACATTCTTGCTGCTCTAAAAGAAAGAGGGTATAATTCAACAAGAATCCGAAATGAAAAACTTATGAGCGAAAGCACCCTCCAAAAATTCAGAACCGGTGAAATGGTATCAACAGACAATATCACTCGGCTTTGCAAGCTGCTTAACTGCCAGCCCGGGGATATTCTCGAATATGTTCCCGATGAAAAAGATTAACCGAAAGGGCAAGCCTATGGATAAAATTTTTTCATATATCGACTCCCACGGGTCGGAAATGATCTCCGACCTGCGCAGACTTGTGCGTATTCCCTCGGTAATGGGTGAAGCCTCCGAGAACGCTCCTTTCGGGGAAATGCCCGCCCGCGCTCTCGGAGAAATGCTTGAAATGTGCTCCGAAGCGGGGCTCCATGTCCGCAATATCGACAACTATGTGGGAACGGCGGATTTTTATCCCGCCAATAAAACTCCCGAGCTTGGAATACTTTGCCATTTAGATGTTGTCCCCGAGGGAAGCGGCTGGAGCGTCCCGCCCTTTGACCTGACCGAAAAAAACGGCAGGCTTTACGGCAGGGGAGCTATCGACGACAAGGGTCCCGCGGCGGCGGTTCTGTTTGCGGTAAAGGCTTTGAAAGCCGTAGGTATCAAGCCTGCGAAAAATTTCCGCCTTATTTTTGGTACCAATGAGGAAAACGGTTCGGCTGATCTGGCGTACTACCGCAAAAAGGAAAAGCTTCCCGAAATGCTTTTCACTCCCGACGGTTCGTATCCCGTGATAAACGCCGAAAAGGGTATGCTTCGCGTGAGCTACAGGCTTGCGGTTTGTCCTGAAATTATCTCTCTTTCGGGAGGAAAGGCTGTAAACGCTGTCCCCGAATACGCCGAGGCTGTGCTTGATATACCCAATGCGGATATTTCGGAGTACACCTCAAAATTCAACGGAGTAACGATCACCGCCGAATATTCCGACGGAACGACCAAAATTACCACAAAAGGAAAGGGCGCACACGCTTCCACACCCGAAAACGGAACAAACGCCGTTACCGCGCTTATTTCGGTAGTTTCGGAAATATGCGGGAACACGGCTCTGAACGCGCTGTCGGGTATGTTCCCCTACGGCAAGACGGACGGAGCGGCGGCGGGAATAAAATGCTCCGACGAAATTTCGGGAGGACTCACCACGGTTTTGAGCGTGCTAAGCTGTTCGGACGGAATACTTGAAGCCAAACAGGACGTGCGCTTCCCTGTCACAAAGACAAGCGGGGAGATACTGGCGGCTCTTGCGGAAAAAGCGGCAGCTTCTGGAATTGAAATGAATGCGGATATGATTTCCGAACCGCACTATGTTCCGGAGGACAGCCCGCTGATAAAAAAGCTGCTGGAAGTCTACGAGCTTGTTACGGAAAAAAAGGGATACTGCGTTGCTATCGGCGGCGGGACATACGTCCACGAAACGGAAAACGGCGTGGCTTTCGGCGCGGAATTTCCCGGGGAGGAAAACAATATGCACGGCGCGGACGAATCAGTCAGCCGTGAAAGTCTTATAAAAAATGCAAAAATTTTTGCCGCGGCGATTTGTTCGCTGTGTGAAGTTAAATAAAGTTCAGCCCGGGAATATTTCCGGGCTGAACTTTATATTATCTGTTTCTGAATTTGATCTCCGGCATAGCTCCGGGCGTGGAATCATAATCCTTGCCCGCCTTGTTAAAGAAAACATCGGGATCGATCGGATCAGCAAGACGCTTGACCTCAACAGTTTTCTTTTTCTTTTTGCTCTTGCTTTCGTCCTCCTCAAACTGAACGGCAAACGGATTGTGGTATTCCTCTTTCTCTCTTTTGCCGTAACGCTTTTCCATTTTTTCTTTGGTAGCCTTGTTTTGTTCGATAGAAGCGTTGATCTCCTCTTGAAGCTTTCGGATATCCAAATTTGTTTTGGACTCCTTTTCCTGTACTTTCTTCTGAGAAGTCATGTCCACAGGTTCAGAAAATTCAGCTTCAAGATCGTATTCGATATCATTGGAAAATGTAAAACCTTCAAGTCCCTCGTCGTCCTCATCCGAAACAGTTTCAGCGGGAGTTTCCGATACAACTTCGATCTCATGCTCGCTTTCCTGAGCAAGAGCTTCAATATCACGTTTCATTTTCTCTAAGATATCGTCGTTTGCTTCCGTTTTTGCAGCGGCTTTAAGCTTTTCCTTTTCTGCTTCAGCCTTAGCTTTTGCAAGATCCTGAACGGCATTCATAGCTCTGCTGCTTACCGCAGGCTTTGAGTTGTCCTCGGAAATAAAGTCGTAAACGTCCATATCTATGCTCGGAGCTGAGGCCGCAGGAGCGGAAACCGGTTCCGGATTTGGAATTTCAACAGTGGGGACAGGGCCGTCGTCCATGATAAAATCGAAATCGATAACAGCGTCGCTTGATTTCCCCGGGGCTGCGGGAGCAACAGGAGCTGCCGGCTTAGACGCAGGTCTTACAGACGACTGTGCAGCAGCTCTCGGAGCAGTTTGTACAACAGGCTTTGGTGAAGCCGCAGGTTTTGCGGCAGCCGTTGAAGCTACAGAAGAAACTGGTTTTACAGCCTGAGGAGCTGCCGTTTGCCTTACTGTCTGAGATGCAGGGGCAGCGGAAACATCAGCGGCAGGAACTGTCTGAGCCGAAGTTGCTTTTTCAGGAGACGATTTGGTCTCATAAGGAGCTGCGGGAGCAACAGGAGCAGCAGAGGCAGGTGATACGGAAGATTCTTCTGTATTACGTCTGCGTTTTGCAAAAAGCTCCATGTAACTGTTTTTACGTTGAGTCGGCTGAGGCGTTTCAGCCGCAGAATCAGCTGATTTAACTTCCTGCTGTACAGGCTTAGGAGCAACCGCTTCAATAGGTTTGACTTCCTGCTGTACAGGCTTAGGAGCAGCCGCTTCAATAGGTTTGACTTCCTGCTGTACAGGCTTAGGAGCAGCCGCTTCAATAGGTTTGACTTCCTGTTGTACAGGAGGCTTTGAAGACGTGGGCTCTGAGGATTTGGAAGCAGCAACCGTTTGATTAATGAGCATAATGCTGTCCGCAACAGCCTCAGAATATGTATCCGCATCAGCATCATCAATCTCAAATGTCGGCGCCGGTGTATAATTGGTGTTCATTTCACCGCTGCTTAATGCGGCAATAGCGTCTTTTACTGAAGAAGCCACAGAAGCCTTGACCGGGTCAACTTTAGGCTTGGGTTTAGGCTGTGGAACCGGTGCGGGCGCAGGTTCAGGCTTAGGTTCCGCTTTAGGCTGAGGAGGAACCGGGGCAGGCTTTGGCTGAGGAGTCTGAACAGACCCTGATTTAGGCTCGGGAGCTTTCGGAGCTTTAAGGGCTTTGAAAGCGTTCTCCAGCGAACTGAGCGCGTCCGCATCGCTTTTCATTTCCGAAACGTCCATTGGCTTAGGAGCAGAAGCGGGTTTCGGAGCAGGCTCGAGGGAAGGTCTTGCCGCCGGAGCAGACGTTGCCGCAGGCTTGATCGACTGCACTGCCGAAGCAGCAGGACTCGCTGCTTTGGGCGGGTTGAAAAACACATCTATTGCCTGCTTTATTGAAGCAAGGTTATCCTTTGAGGTCTGATCAGAGTATCCCTTTATAATTGCCAACGCGTTGATATCATCGGAACTCCTGCCGTCCTTTTTGTCTATCATTACCTGAGCTGCCGTAAGTTTCATCTTATCCATTGCTGAAAGCGATTTCTTGTCAATACCGCTGTTCAGAACAAAAAGCGGAACGGTATTTTTAAACTGTTCAGGATAATTTTCCTCTATAAGCTTCTTTTGGGCTTCCTCTGAATCGTTTGTATACCAGCTTACCGCCATAATCATCGTTTTCTGCGGAGCCATTGCGGTAATATTTTTCTTTACAAAATCCATTATGGAAAGCTTGTCGCCGTAAACTCCGCAGGCAAAAATAATCAGCTTATACGCCATAGTCTGGGACGGACTGAAAGTCGCTGCGGGAATAACGTCAACATCGTCGATCTCTTCCTTGAGCCAGTCGGCATACTGCTTTGTATGTCCTGATTTTGATGAATACACAACAGCAATCTTTTTCATTTCACCTCTTTGCCGCAGCAGATAACGCGGCAAACCCTCCTATCGTATAATTATCTATGTATCACAGTAAATATTAAAATAAAATTCAAATACTATACATTATAATTATATATTTTTTTACCGTTTTATTTGTGAATAATATGTTAATTTAGAATAAATTTTATAAAATCAGCAATATGCTGCATAATTTTTATATGTTTTTTGCACAAATTATTGCAGTAAATTTTTTATAGAAATCGCCGTCCGACAGCACGGCAGACTGTATACGGAACGTAATTGCTGCACGCTTTCGGACGGCGGAGATATGATATTTTACAGAAGTGATTTGTAAAGCTCCGTGATCTCTTCAACGGAAGTATCTCTCGGGTTTCCGGGACGGCACGCGTCGTCGTATGCAGACTGTGCAAGGAACGGGATATCTTCGGGTTTAACAATGTCTTTCAGGTCAGCGGGGATTCCAACGTCCTGCGAAAGCTGCTTAACAGCGTCGATAGCAGCCTTGCGGTACTCCTCCTGGGACATATCGTCAACGCCCTTTACGCCCATAGCGCGGGCAATCTCGCGGTACTTTTCGCCTGTTGCGGGAGCGTTGTACTCCATAACGGTAGGCAGGATTATAGCGTTTGCAACTCCGTGGGGAGTATCATACAGTGCGCCAAGAGGGTGAGCCATGGAGTGAACTATGCCCAGTCCAACATTGGAGAAGCCCATTCCTGCAACATACTGACCGAGAGCCATATCCAATCTGCCCTCCTTGGTATTAGCAACAGCTCCGCGGAGACTTCTGGAAATAATTTCAATTGCCTTGAGGTGGAACATATCCGAAAGCTCCCATGCCCCGAGAGTTATGTAGCCCTCGATAGCGTGTGTGAGAGCGTCCATACCGGTAGCGGCAGTAAGGCTCTTTGGCATTGTTTCCATCATGTCGGGATCGACAAATGCAACCACAGGAATGTCATGGGGGTCTACGCAAACCATTTTGCGGTTCTTTTCAGCGTCTGTGATAACATAGTTTATCGTTACCTCTGCGGCAGTTCCGGCTGTTGTAGGTACCGCAAAAATAGGTACGCACTTGTTTTTGGTATCGGCAACGCCCTCAAGGCTTCTTACATCGGCAAAATCGGGATTGTTTATGATGATTCCCACAGCCTTAGCAGTGTCCATAGAGGAGCCTCCGCCGATAGCAATTATATAGTCCGCGCCCGCTGCCTTGAAAGCTGCAACGCCTGCCTGAACGTTTTCAATGGTTGGATTGGGCTTGATCTCGGAAAAAATATCGTAAGCAAGACCTGCTCCGTCAAGTATATCGGTAACCTTTTTGGTAACGCCGAACTTGATAAGATCGGGGTCGGAACAAACCAAAGCCTTTTTAAAGCCTCTGCCGACGGCTTCATCCTTGATAGCTGCGACAGCCCCTGCTCCGTGGTAAGAAGTTTCGTTGAGAATAAACCTGTTCATTTTCATCTGCTCCTTTTTAATTATAGTATTGTTTGTCCGAAGCGTGACGTCATATGACCGAGCCGCGTTTAAGCAAATCCTTTATCATTGCTTTTACCGCGTATCGGTACAGGAAAGCGCGGAATACGAATATTTCCGAAGCCGCGCTTTTATGTATATAGTATACAATATTTTTGTTAAAAAGTCCACAATTTTATATAAATTTCCTTGCAGAATAATATTAGTGTTTTTTGTACAGTTTTCACAAAACTTGTTGCTTTAAAAAGTCTGTTTCTGCCGTATTTACCAACCAAGAAGCTCTGAAATAAACGGTATCAGTTTATCCGCCATTTTCTGGTGAGTTACCGCGCTTGGGTGAAAACCCGCTCCGAAGCCGTCGTTTACGCCGTCCCGGTAATCGAACTCAAAGGTGGTTATCCTGTAGTCCCCCGTATTAGCCGAGTACAGCGCCACCTGCTCTTTTATTTCCGGAAGAAGCTTGCTGCCCATTACCCCGAGGGAACAGATTATGTAGGCGTTGGGATTAGCCTCCCTCACCTGCTCAATAAACTTATAGTACGCTTCCCCAAAAATATCGGCGCGGTCCTGAATACCTTTCGTCCATGTATTATCGTTCGTACCCAGATTAATAACCACCAGATCGGGCTGCCATTGAGTGAAATCCCACATATCGTTGGAAAGCTCATTGGGAGCGGTCTTGCCGTAAATAGGCGGCAACAAAAAGCTTTGATTGGGCTTCGAGGACTCGGTATAGGAGGAATACACCCCGATACCGCTCCAGGAAATAATGTTGTAATCCGCCTTAAAATGTTTCCCCACAAGTGCGGCATAGGTTTTTGCACCGTTTTCGTTCGTTGTGGAGAACGCTTCATACTGGTCTGCGGCGTCCACGCCGTAACCGCAGGTAATGCTGTCCCCGATAAACTCTATCTTGTGCTTCCTTGCAGGAGTTGGAATTATCCCGTATTCGGAGGTAACGTTTATGCTTTTCACGCCTATGTTGGAATAAGCCGCCTCCGAAAGCTTCACAACGGAAATTATGCAGTTCCTCGGTTCGTCGCTTTCAAATATTCTGAAGGTCTCCTCCTTGCTGTTGAGCATAGTATCCTTCACAAGCTCGCCGTCAACATAGAACGCCGCCCGTGCCTTTGAAGCCTTGCAGTTGCTGGTAAGGGTGATATCCGCAGACGTCCCCCTGAAAGCGAATTCCACTCCCGAACAGGTGTGGGAAAGAATACGCGCTCTGTCCCTCATAAAGGTTCTTCCGAGAGGCTTGACGAAAGTATCATCCGCAGGATAGCTCATTTCATAAAGCGCCGATTGGACAGGCTGAATGTCCGTTACAGGTTCCTCCGTACCTGACAGGGTCTCGGTAACGATCTCCGTTGCAGGTTCGGTCTCAGTTGTAATTTCAACCGTGGTCTCGGAAGCGGATTCGGTTGTAGTCTCAATTTCAGTTTCAGTCTCAGTTTTAGTTTCAGTTTCAGTTTCCGGTTCAGTTTCCGATTCGGTTTCGGGTTCCGTATCCGTTTCTGTTTCCGTTTCCGTTTCCGTTGTAGACTCTTCCGTATCGCTTGTTTCTCCCGTTCCGGAAATTTCTGTTAAAAATTCCGGTTCCGTTTCGGAAATTTCCTCGGTAATATAAAAGCGTTCCGAAGCTTCTATGTAATATATCTGTTCGGGCGCTTCTTCATCTATCTTACGGCAGGAAACGAAAATCGACGACGACGCGGTAAGAAGCGCCGCCGTGAGTCCCAGACAAAATTTTTTTCTGTCCCAAATATGCATTAATGACCTCCAGAAAGGCTGTAGTTTTCAATATATAGTATTTTATTCGGAGGATCGCTTCGTATCCGTTATATCGGAGGATACCTCGGAGACTGTATCGGGCTGCTCCGTATCCACTGGAGCCGCTTCGTCCATTGCAACCGTTATGTAACTCAGAAGACGTGTGTACGCCATTTGTGATAAATGCATACCGTCGCCGCTGTCGCATTCGGGGAGCAAATAGCCGTCCTCGTCGGAGAGAATATCCTGAATGTCAAGATAGTATATCTCCTCTCCCTCGACAGCCTCGCACATTTCCTTTGCCGCCGCATTGTATTCGCGCATACGCTCGTTTGCGTTCCATTCGTGGTAATCCGCCGTAGGACTCATGCTGAGTATAACTACCTTGCTTTCGGGGGAAATGGACAGCATATCCTCCGCAATAGCTTTAAGATTGTTTGCATAAACGTCCTTTTCGGTCATGTTAATGTCGTTTATACCCATCCAAAGGAAAAACACCTTTGGCTTGTAGTACTCCGCAGCCTCGCGCAGGGTGAACTCGTTGTCCTCCATTTTGAATGTGTAATCGTAAATATTTCGGGCAGCCCCTCCGCCCGTGGCAGCAACCTGCTTTGTAGTGAGCAGATCGTTGTATACGTAAAGAGCGCGGCAGACAGAATCTCCCACGAAAAGGGTGTCCTCCATAAACTCCTTGTTCCATTCGAGGCTGTTCCATTCCATTTTGGGAACGATAACTCTCGGAGCAGTCTCCGTCTCTGTTTCAGTTGTTGTTTCGGACTCGGTTTCAGTTTCAGTAACTGTCGCCATAGCCTGTACGGCTTCGGAAGTTGTCATTGCAGTCGGCGGCGGCAGCGTTTCTGTGACCGCTGTTTCCTCCACCTTATGACAGCCCGAAAAATAAGCCGCCGATAAGACCGCGGCAGTAAAAGCGATACGCTTGAAAAAAACGGTGTTCATACGTTTAAGACTTCCTTTCGGATTTTTGGTTCCTATTTCAGCATCAGATCTAAAAATATCCGCTGCGGTTATATTAACGGTGCTCAGAGCATTCGGACTGCTTAACAAAGCCGAAGTCCATACCTATATCATACATATAAATTTTATCACAAATGACCGTCAATGTCAATGCGTACAAGCCGCAGACTGATATTAAATTTTGCCGAACGAATAACCGAAAAACAGACCAATGTCTGAAAGACCTCGGGGTATGGACATTTGCATTAATATGTGGTATAATATAACAATAACTGTCATAAGGGGGCGCAGATAACGAAAAGAAAATATTTATGCGCTTTTTGTCTGACGGCAGTCTTTTGGTGCGGATGCAACGAGGACGTAAGCCGCAGCGCTTCACCGCTGCAAACCAATTCTTCATATCAAATTGAAAGTGTTTATACGACTCTGACGGACGCTGCGATTCTACACGAAACCGCAGCCGAAACTGCTGCGGATACTGGTATTCCCGCAGTAACTGAAATTTCCGTTACCGATCCTGTCATTGGTACATATGATATGCCGCCCGAATTTTACAGCCGTCTATATAGTATTGCCGGCAGTCTTGCACATTTTGATTACTATGATATTTCCTTAGCCTACTGCGACCTTGAAACGGGATTCAGAATAATGCTCAATCCCGATAATCACTACTATTCCGCGTCTGTGATAAAGGCTCCCTATATGCTGTACATATACCGCCTTGCGCTTGCAGGAAAGGCCGATCTTGAGCAGACTGTTACATATACGGAAAAATACAGACGAGAAGGCACGGGAGTTCTGAAAAATACAGAGTACGGCAAGGATTACACTGTGGAGGAACTTATCGGGTTCTGCCTTGAAGAAAGCGACAATGCAGCTTTTGCAATGCTTAAAGAACTTTTTCCGGAGGAGGGCTACGAACAGTTTGCAGCCTCGCTGGGAACGGTTCATGCCGAAGATTCAAAGGCTAAAGGAGGTCCTCAGATATGCTGTGAATCTGCCTTAACCTTTTCACGCGCAATATATGAATTTATTGAAGAGAAAAATCCGTATTCGGAAAATATGTTTACCCATATGACAAACAGCCGCAACGCCATGATATACGGCGGAAACGGCTCTGAAGTAGTCCGTAAATACGGCTGGTACGAGGGCTTTTTCCATGACATGGCAATTGTGTACGGTGAAAAGAAATACCTGATAACTATCATGACAAATCTTGACCTGCTGGAAATTGACTCCCGTGAGTACGGGATATTCAGAGACCTCTCACTGCTTTTTGCAGAATATTCCGCAAGCGTTTTTGAAACTGAAAACGGCGGCGACACCGTCATAATAAAAATACCGAAACTGGAGGAAGATGAAATGACACTGCCGAAAGATCCTTACCTGCTTCTCAGCGTGGTAAACACTAAGCTTAGAGATAATTACAAAAGCTTTGATGAGCTTTGCGACGATATGAATGAAAATCCTGCGGAAATTTCAGCCGCACTTGAAAAAACAGGCTATGTCTACAGCAAGGAACTGAACCAGTTCGCGCCCGTACCCGAGGGGGAAGGTACGGTGCCTGTAAGCGAGGCTGAAAGCAGTCAGTAAAAATTTTGAAAAAGCACTTGCATTTTCCGGCGGAATATGGTATAATTATTTCTGCCGGATTTTATGGAAGCGTATCGAAGTGGTCATAACGGGCTTGACTCGAAATCAAGTAGTCCGCAAGGGCTCGTGGGTTCGAATCCCACCGCTTCCGCCAGGATTACCCCCCATAAATCCTTTTGTAAATTGGATTTATAGGGGGTAAAGCTTTAATTGGCAATATTTACATTTTCTCGCAATCAAGCTCTTACGACAAAATTACGACAAGAATTAAAACAACTGCTGTTTTCCAAAAGCCGAGCCTTTACCCGTATCTCCGTCTATAGCCAGGACACACAATACCCTCCCGAAACGATAAATTTCTTTATGATTAAAAACCGCGGCAACGTGTGACGCTTTGCCGCGGTTTGCTATTCTTCGGTATCTTCGGTCTCCTCTTCGGCAGCTTCCGTTTCAGGAGGTTCAGGCGGTATATAGGCTATGTACGTTTCCGCAATGTTTATCCCGCTTTCGGCAGAAAGCCAGTTTTTAACGGTATCAAGCTCGTTATCAGAAAGCTCTTTATCGGTTTCGGCTGTAATTGTTATAATGTCGTTTCGACCGTCGGACATGATTCCCACCTTGCAGTCCGAAAGGTACGGAAAAATGCTTTCGGCTTTTGAGGGCATAGCTTTTAAAACCGCTTCCGCAGAACGTTCCGCTTCATAACCTGAGATGTTTTCGTTCAGCCGTGACAGTTCCTCCGACTTTTCGTTAAGCTGTTCTTTAAGCTCTGAAATAGTGTTTTCCTGCAAAATTATCGTTACTTTATCGCTGTTGTCCGTTTCGGTAACAACGTTCTGCGTGACTTGCAGGCGGTACTCCTCGAGACCGTAGTCCGCAAGCTGGCTTCGCAGCAGGTTTATCACGTCGGGGGAAATTGTTTCTCCCACAAGGGAAACGGATATTATCTTCTTTTGCTTGTTGGTATTTGATTTGACTATCTGGGTATTTTCAAACAGAAATTCGTCGTTGAGATAGCTTGCGATATTATTGTCCACAACGGAATCATATACGGTGTAAGCTCCAACAAAAACGCTGGGTATAACGGTAAATACCGCGATAAGCGCAATGGCAAGGTTGACCTTTTTTTGAGATTTTCTGGTAACGCTTTTGTGGTACGGTATTTTCAGCACAAGAGCGATCAAAGCTGTGGAAATAGCTATGAACAAGGTATTGATAAGGAAAAGATAAAATGCTCCGATGAAGAAGCGAAGCTGTCCCGTGGCAATGCCGTATCCCGCTGTGCATAGAGGAGGCATAAGTGCGGTAGCTATTGCAACACCCGGAATTACATTGGAATGCTTGGTTCTGGTATGACCGATCATGCCGGCAAGTCCACCGAAAAGAGCTATGAGAACGTCCCATGCGGTGGGAGCTGTTCTGGATATTATTTCCTCGGTTGGAACGGTCAGCGGAGATATTTTAAAGTATACCGTGGAGGTTATAAGACAAATAGCGACCTGCGTGGCAAACCTTACCAAGGCTTTAAGAAGCAATGGGATATCTCTTACGGCAATGGAATACCCCATAGTCATAATACCGCTCATTAGAGGGGATATCAGCATTGCGCCTATAATAACGGCAGTGGAATTCACGTTCAGACCGATAGACGCGATAAGTATGGCAAGCATTAATATCCACATATTAGCGCCGTGTATCTCAGCCTGCTCTCTCATCATTTTGTCGATGTCGTCGTAGGACATCATATTTCCGCGCATATCGAAAAGATTATGGAAATAATGCCATAAGCTTCCGTGGCGTACTGCCTTTTCCGATTTTTCTCCGTCCAAAAAAATCACCCTCAACAAATTGATTTAACAATTATAGCATATTTCAGCAGGAAAATCAACACTTTATGAACTGCGCCTGATCAATTATTTGCAGCTTTACAAATAACAAGTTACAAACCAACTCAAAGCAAAAAGCCTGCCGTATTAAGAGGCAGGCTTTTTATTATATCCGGTTTCAGTGTTCAGCTTTTAAAATACGGTATCTGCGCTTTCCGTTCGTAATCCTGATTTTATTTTCGTCAGTAAAATACGCCGGAGCTTTTCCGCTGTCCTCATGACCCGATCCGTCTATCGGCGTATCGTCGCATTGCGCTCCCGCGGCGGCGGAAATATCCTCGCCGTGGGGATAGTCGTCTATCACGATAATGTATTCCGAAGCGTGTTCAAAGCGGAACTGTGCGTATCCGTCCGAAATGAGAGAACTTCCGACAAACTCAAATCCCTTGCTGTAGTAGTACAGATTAGCGTATTTGCCGTTGTACTTTTCGTTTATCGGAACGTTCAGAATGCCGCTGATGCCAAGCTTTCCGTTGTGGCTCAAGGTAAACTTTACCGTCTTTTTGTCTCCAGCAAGCTCCTTTATCTCGTCTCTTGGGGCGGACATTCTGTTCATGCGAACGCCTAAATCGACCTTTCGGGACTGCTCTATGTCCTTTCCGTTTATCGTCCAGTACGCGCCGCCTTTCAGTCTGAACCGTACCGTTACGTCCCTGCCCTTGATCTCGTCGAATACCGACTTATCGACCGATGTGTTTCCGTTAAGGTCTATCACTACCGTGTCTCCGTCGGAAGCCCCCGCAAGAGCCTCAAAAATCTTTTCGTTGGAGCTTGCGGTATAGCTGTAAGATATTACAAGGGGATAACCGTTACTCGGCGCTGTTGCAGCGGGATATGTTCCCGCAGGAGCTGTAACCGGAGGTACGGTGACAAGAGGCTCGGTGTCGCTCGGGTCTGTAACCGGAGGCGCGGTAACAGGCGGTTCCGTATCGCTCGGGTCTGTCTCGGGAGGTTGAGTAACAGAGGGCTCGGTGCCGCTCGGGTCGGTCTCGGGAGGCTGAGTGACAGGAGGCTCGGTATCGTCCGGAGTAGTGTCCGTGGGCCGGCTGTAGTCGGGGTCTTTCGCGCCGCAGGACGTACATTCCCCGTTTTCATAGGAATGCGGCAGCAGGGGTATTCCCTCGGTCTTTTCCGCTTCGCATACCGTGCATATATAGGTCATAACACCGGCAGACGTACAGGTCGCGGGAACGGTAATGCTTCCGTCGTCCCACTCGTGGAAAGTCCCCATTTCCATTCCGCATTTGCATTCCTGATAATGATATTCCTGATAATTATAGCCGGGCTTACCCGTAATAAATGCTCCCTGTGGCGCGTGAGCCTCCGAGGTGCCTTCTTTTACATCACCGCAGGCGTCGCACTTTTGATAATGAACTCTGCCGTCGGGAACATAAACATAATCATGCGGCAGAGGCTCTGTACCTGAGAACAGCTTCGCGTTAGCAGGGAAAACGGTAAGCGTCATTTTTCTTCTGACGTCATTATCGTTCAGACCCTCGGGGAACGTGATTTTTGTTACCGTATCGGGGAACGCGTGGGTGCCGACCGTAACAAAGCCGTCGCTGAAGCCGTCAAAGCATATCTCGGTAAGGCTCGACGGTTTATTGTAATTGAAAGCCGCCCCGTAGATCATTTTTACGCTTTGAGGTATGGTTATCTTTGTGATATTTTCGCCGTTTAATTCATATATCGTCGTTACCGGCTTTCCGTCTATCGTTTCGGGAATGACTGCCTCGGTACTGTGACCGATATAACCGTTTATCCGAATTTCGTTTTCGTTAATGACGCTGTAGTCAAACTGAGGTTCGGGTTTACCGCACACTGTGCAGGTACCGTTAACATAGTTATGCGGCAGCGTTTCGCCGTACTCTCCGCAAAGACTGCATACAGCTTTTGAGGTACAGGTAGCCGCCGTTTCCGTTTTGTGAGTGTGACCGTTTGACGACACCTTATCCCGAACGCTTTCGTCAACAAAAGTCACGCGAACGCCGTTTATCTTTTCGGGCAGCTGAACTTCGGTTTCACCGCCGGCAAGCTGAATATTTGTAACAGTCACGCCGCCGTCACTATTTGTATGATATGCGATTTTTGCCGCTTCTGCGGAAACATCTGCATTATCTATATTCAAAGAATCGGGGTAAATAACGGTTTTTAGCCTTTTACACCACATGAATGCCTGTGTGCCGATAGTTTCAACGCTTTCCGGTATAGTTATCGAAGTCATAGGACATTGCACGAAAGCTTTTTCGCCGATACTTTTAACGCTGCTCGGTATATCAATGTGTGTAAGAGCAAGGCACTGACGAAACGCATAATCTCCTATTGATCCAACATTGCCGTGAATAGTGACTTTTTGCAGGCTTTCGCAGTTATCAAATGCAAAAGGTTCTATTGACGTAACACCCGCCGGTATCGTTATTTCCGTAAGAGAACTACAACCAATAAACGCATTTTCCCCGATAGATGTAATACTGTCGGGCAGATTTATTGACGTCATATTATGGCATCCGCTGAATGCAGATATTCCTATTGTTTCAATGCCATCCGGCAGAGTCACCGATGTAACCTTAGCGTTGTTTACAAAAGCTATGTAGGCAATATGTTTAACGCCGTCGGGTACGACCACGTCGCCTCCGGTGCCGGAATAATTTGTAAGCGTATCGCCCTCAATTATACAGCCGTTGATTATTTCGGCGGCATAAACCGCAGACGGAAAGTCAAACAGCGTAAATATCATAAAAAACGCCGTGACAAATGAAATGATTTTTTTATTCATGAGATCCTCCTAAAATATTATGGTATAACGAAATCGTTAATACCGTAATATTGTACATCTTTGGCGGCGCAAAATCAAGCTTTTGGCACAAACGTCAGTTTTCTGGCAGGAACGTCAGACCCGCGGCGGATTTCCGTCTTGAAAAGCAATAAAAATTGTGCTATACTTGATTCGGGAGGTGAGGAGTTGAAAATAGCTCTGGTTGACGACGAGCGGATATATCTTGATGAAATAACGCGTATATGCCGCGAATTTGCCGCCGAAAATGACGTTGAGACTGAAATTTCCGTGTTTTCGGACGGAGAGAGCTTTCTCTCCTCCCTTGACGAAACCGGTTACGGCATGGTTTTTATGGATATTTTCATGGACGGCATTGACGGCGTTGAAACGGTGAAAAAGCTCCGCAGACGTGACAGCGGGTGTATAGTGATATTCCTGACCTCCTGCGGTGAGCGTATGCCCGAGGCGTTCTCATGCCACGCCTTTGAGTATATTTTAAAGCCCTTTGACGACATGCGGGTAAAGGGCGTTCTCGCCGACGCTTTGAAGCTGCTTCCCGCCTCGAAATACATAGACGTTTGCAGCGGCAGGAAAACCGCGCGCATACTGCTTTCCGACATCGTCTGCGCGGTGAGCGACGCTCATTATCTCCGTATCTCCCTTGCGGACGGAACCGAGCTGCGGTGCAGAATGACCGCGGGAGAATTTGCAGAGCAGACCGCCGGCGACGGACGGTTCATTTCCGTAAACAAGGGCATAACCGTGAACGCCGAAATGGTGACGGGTTTCGACAACAACTGCTGTCTGCTGGAAAACGGCGCGCGTTTCCCGATACGCGTCCGCGAGCGGCTTGCCGTTGAGCAGGCGGTGAGAGACTATAATTTTGAAAAAATACGAAGCCGCGTAAAACTGACCCGCGGCGGATAGGAGGGAATATGTTTTCCGGCGAATGGTTCAGCACACTGCTGCAATTTCTTATACTTGTCCCCGGGGCGTTATCCTGTTATCTGCCCGTAAAGAACCGAATGCGGTTCTCCGAAAGAAAAACCTTTGCCCTGTGCTGTTCGGCGGCGGTGTTGTTTTCCTTTGCGGCGGCAAGCGCGGTAACGGTTTGGGGCGTTTCCCCCAACACTGTCGGAATACCGATCCTGGCGGTATCCTTTTTCCTTTACCTGCGGACGGTGAGGCTTGATTTTCCCCGCGCCCTTGCGATATACGTGGGAGTCTGCGCAATAGAGACGTTCCCGGTGCAGTTCGGCATTATCGCCGATATGTATTTCAAATCCGAGACCGAGGGCATGACCTTGCAGGGCTGCGCCGTTCTGCTGGGCAGCTCCTGCCTTATGCTCGCGGCGTTTATCCGCCCCGCACGTAAACGGTTTTCAAAGGCGGCAGAAGAATTTGATATGCCGAAGATCTGGTACTCAACCGCCGTGATCTCGGCGATATTTCTGGTTTTTAATGTACTGGCGGCTCCCGCTTCTTATAACGTGGTGCGCGGAAGCAGACTGAGGTTTTTATACCCAATGTTCGAGGTATGCGCTTTGGCTCTGCTGATAACGGTATACGTTTTGTTTTACAGTATAGTAATGAGTGTAGCGGAGCGCGTGAAGCTTGAGAACCGTTCCCGCCAGCTTGAAATGCAGGCGAGCCGATTCCGCGAGCTTCAGGAATATATGAAGCAGACCGAACGGCTGAGGCACGACTTCAAGCATTCCGTACATATTCTTGCTCATCTTGCGGAAAAGGGAGACCTTGACGGCGTCCGGTCGCATCTTGACGAGTACGGGCAGCGTCTTGACGAGCACGCCTGCGTAAGCTACTGTGCAAATTCCGCGTTAAACGCTCTGTTCGGGTACTATCATGATATCGCGGAATCGTCGGGAATAAAAACCGATTGGCGGATAGAGCTCCCCGAGCCTTTGACGGTATCTGAGCTTGACATGGCGGCTCTGTTCGGGAACATTATGGAGAACGCGATTTACGCCTGCGCCGCCCTGCCCGAGGGACAGCGTTACTTTAGCCTGACCTCGGAGATACGGCACGGGAACAGTCTCTATATTGTTTCCACAAACAGCTTTGACGGAAAGGTGCTGAAAAGCGCGGACGGAAATTACCGCTCCACAAAGCACGGCGGGCAGGGCACGGGACTTTCCTCAATTGCCGCGGCAGCAGAAAAATACGGCGGTTCGTCCCGTTTCGGCAGCAGCGGCAGCGAGTTCTATACGGACGTGGTTTTGAAGGTTTAGCTGTATTGTTGAAAAATATCATAATAAAAGTATTTTTCATAAGGCAGCAGCACTTTACATCAGTATTAAAAAGCGCGGATATCAAAGCAATATCCGTGTTTTTTATTTTTGTTAACATAATCGCCGTGCCTGTACTGTGCATATACTGAAAAGAAGTAAATCTTTCAAAGGAGTGATCTGCATGGGTCTTACCGCCGAATCAGTGGGCAGAAACGTCTGCGGTGAATCGTTTGTTATAAATAAACGGGAGGGCGACAAGGTTATTGCTTTAGCAGGAAATCCTAATGTAGGAAAATCAACGGTTTTTAACGCTCTTACAGGAATGAAGCAGCACACGGGAAACTGGACGGGAAAAACCGTCTGTAATGCGCAGGGAAGGTGCAGCTGCGGGGAAAGCAGTTACGTTATGGTGGATATCCCCGGTACATACTCGCTGCTTGCACATTCTGCAGAGGAAGAGGTGGCAAGAGATTTTATATGTTTCGGATCTCCCGAGACAGGCGTTCCAGACGCGGTTATAGTGGTATGCGACGCTACCTGTCTTGAAAGGAACCTGAATCTTGTACTGCAAACTATAGAAATCACGGAGCACACCCTTGTATGCGTAAATCTTCTTGACGAAGCGGAAAAAAAGAAAATTTCCGTTGATCTTGAAAAGCTGAGCAAAATGCTCGGAGTACCTGTCTGCGGCGCGGCGGCAAGAAGCGGCAAGGGCATTGAGGAAATGATGGAACGGCTCCCGGAAGCAATAGCGGCTAAACCGCCCCAAAAGCCGTGCGTTGTTTATTCGGAAGAAGTGGAGGCTGCGGTGGGGATATTATCAGCGGCTCTTGAACCCAAGCTTGGCGGAAAACTTTCTCCGCGCTGGACGGCTTTGAAAATTCTTGAGGGTGATGAAAAGCTTCTTGCTTCCATAAGCAGCTTCGCGGGTTTTGACATTACTGAAGACGAAGACATTTACGCCGCCGCATTCAAAGCCGGAGAACTTCTTGCGGAAAAAGACATAGACCGCGCTGCACTGAAAGATATGCTTGTGACTTCGGTAGTCAGACAGGCAGAGCGTTATGCTGCCGGGTGCATGACATTTGAAAGATCCGACTATTACGAACGTGACAGGAGGATAGACAGGATACTTACCCACAAGGTGTGGGGAGTTCCAATTATGGCGGCTCTGCTTCTGACAATATTCTGGATCACCATAGAAGGAGCAAACTACCCTTCCGATCTGCTTTTCGGTGCGCTTTTCTCACTGGGAGACAAACTGTCGGCACTGCTTGTAAGAGCCGGTACTCCGGTTTGGCTTCGGGAGCTTCTGATAGACGGCGTGTACCGTGTTCTTGCATGGGTAACGTCGGTAATGCTTCCGCCAATGGCGATATTTTTTCCTTTGTTCACACTTCTGGAGGACGTGGGATATCTTCCGCGCGCCGCTTTCAATCTTGACAGACATTTCAAAAAGGCGGGGGCTTGCGGAAAACAGGCTCTTACAATGGCAATGGGCTTCGGCTGCAATGCCGCAGGCGTAACCGGCTGCCGCATAATAGATTCCCCGCGCGAGAGGCTAATAGCTATACTTACCAACAGCTTTGTACCGTGCAACGGCAGATTTCCGCAACCGTTCAAAAGGCAACTTTTTTAGGAAAACAGCCGCCGCGAAACTTTATATCGCGGCGGCTTTGTTTTACTTAATGATACCGTCTCTTTCACGCATTTTCAGGTTCTGTATAATTTGGCTGACGACTTTTTCCTGCTGTTTTGCGGATAAGCACGATTCTTTCAGCCTGCGCCCGATAATATCTGCGTGCAGTTCGCTCATCATGCTGTAAATAATCGCCATATCCGTGCCGTCCTCGGTTTGCACTGTAACTTTCCGTACAGAAAATTTTGCCATACATTCTCCTTTTAAAACTGATTCTTACGGAGAACTATATGTCAATACGAACTTGTCTTATGCGGCGCTTCAGGTACATTGAAAAATCGACTTAGCAACCTTTGGCTGCAATTTTTTCTAAAGACGTAAACTAAACTTGCCTGCATTTTTATAATATTATAAACTACACTAAAGGAACAATAGCATATGAACGAAAAAAGAAAATATCTGTATGAAGAGCGATAGCCTGCGCCTTTTCGGCTATTGTTGCGCTCGTTATTACCCCGCTTCCGGCAGCGGGAACTGTTGTCGGAATACTTTTTTCGCTTGTAACATACGAAAGCGGAAGCATACGGTACGCAGCGTTTATGCACAGCATATGGAACATATTCATGTCAAGCGGGATACTTAATATCAGCAACGAGCCTATGGAAAACTGCATTTTCAACTATGTTCTGGAAACAAATTCCCCGCTTATTACCGGCGGGGAATTCGACGCGGAGGCGTCCGTTATTTCGATTGTAGCGTATCTTATTTTTATAGTCTTAGCGGCGGCGCTTATTAAGAAAAAACCAAATAAGGCGGCGGTATGAGTACAGACCGCTAAGCCTTTTTACCGCAGTTTTTATTAAAAGTATGAAACGCTGATGTTTTTGCCCATTGCTTTCAGCTTTTTGCTCACCTCGTCGATAAGCTGCATTTTCACGTTGAAATTGATAGGCAGCGCGGGATTCTGGTGCGCGGGATTTACCGCCCGTCCCACATAGAAGCTTATGTCCGTGGCTTCCTCAAAAAGCATATGCGCGATCTTTGACGCGCCGTCCTTTTTCATGCTCAGATCGCTTATGCTTATGCTGCCGTTAAGGTAGCTGCCGGCGTATTCCAGAACTTTCGTCATTGTCACAACGCCCTCTGTAACAAGGTCTATACCCTCTATCTTGGCAATGGGAGGAATTTCAGGATCGAAATAATCAAGACAAGGAACAACAGGCTTGCCCAAATACTCGGAAGCAAGCTTGGAAGTAGTTCCTCCGCAGACTATGTGCTTTCCCTCCTTGGCAAAGAAAAGAGTCTGCATTTTTTTCAGGTCCCCGGGATTTGAGGGAGGTCCTATCATAAGGCTGACGGGTATCCTCCGGCGTATCTTGACCGCCGCCACGGTGGTGTCGTCTCCCGGTTCCCCTCCGTAAAGGTCGTTGCACTCGTCCAGAAGAAGCTGGGAAATGCCCTTTGCGGACATCTTTTTATCGTAGTTCCCCACCATGAAGTCGATAATGCTGTCCCGCTGCCAGCCGAAGTTGAGAGTTTTTCCAACGCCCGCGTAAATGGCGCCGTCGCTCATGGCGATGAAGACGTCGTTTTCCTCAAGCGGAAGCTTGGATTTGTAGATAGTTTTCCCGCCTATCTCCATGCTTGTGCGGGGGTACTCGCAGTTCTCACCGCCACGGAGCATTATAACATGAGGGTTGTCATACTGGATTATTTCAGCCTCGCTGTTGTTGGTAATGCGTATGATAGTAAACGTGGAATACGCCACTCCCCGCTTTTCGCAGACGGGCAGCGTCGCCGCGATAGTGGAAACGCATTCTTCAACGCTAAGGTCGTTGGCGATCATGGTGGAGATTATCTTAGAGGTCAGGGTGGACAGAATACACGCCTTTACGCCGCTTCCCAGACCATCGGCAAGCACAAGAACAAGGCTGTTTTCGTTTTGGTCCACGATCTCGATATGGTCGCCGCAGAGCTGCTCGCCTTTTTTGTTTACGCTTTTAAAGCCTATATCCGTACACAAATTATTCATCTGCAAGAGTCTCCTTCAGCTTAGTCAGCGCGATCTTGGTCTCGGCGGTGGTCTCGCCCAGCAGGGACGCTATCTCCTGTACTACCCGCATCTGCTTGTCGATGACCTTGTCGGTAATTTCGACCGCCTGCATATTTGTGTTTTCCTTTTTGACGCGGCGGTTCTCCTCTCCCGTGATATCGCGCATTATGCTCATAATTATGTGGTAGTTCCTGTCGTAGATGATAGTTTCCTCCACATAGAGCTGATATTCCGCAAGGTAGGTCTTTTTTTCGTAAACGTTCCTGTTGTTGTCCAGAACGTTCATGTACTCGGTGGGGTTGAGTATCCTTATAACGGGACAGCCCAGCACGTCGGACTGGTTCTTGATGTTCATCATGCTGCAAGCCGCCTTGTTGATGAGCTGCACCTCGAAGTCCTCGTTGAGAACGAGAATGCCGTTGGGAGTGTTGTTAATGATGTTGTCCGAGAAGGACTCCGCTTTCTCTTTAAGGTAGGGCAGGCACATGGTAAAGTCCGCCTTGCCCTGATATACGGCGACCGCCTTTTCGCGGCAGGTGTTGTAGCCGCAGCTTCCGCAGTTCAGCTCGTGGTCGGGAGTGGTCTTGCCCATTTTCGTGAGTATCTCCTTGATCTGAGCCTCGCTTGGGTAGTCCTTGAAGCCCGCCTCCACGTCGAAGTCCTTTTTGATATCCTCCGTCTCGGGGACGTTCTCAACGGTGTCGTTTTTACCCGCGTACCTGTCAATTGCAAGGAAATTCCTTACAGGCTCCGGCTTTTCGTTCTCCATTACGGGGCCGCCTATACAGCTTCCCGCGCAGGCGGACATTTCCACAAAGCAGCCCTTGATATCGCCGCTCCTGATGTCTTCAAGCGTTTTCATACAGTTTTCCATACCGTCCACGGTGATGAAGCTGTAGGGCAGACCCTCCGTATCCATGGAACGGATAATTCCCCCCGTTGTGGGGAACAGAGCGGAGCGGTTGTGCTCGTTCTCGTCGGGACAGTTCTCTATTGCTATACCCTCGCTTTTGAGCCAGTCGGAAAGCTCGCCGTATGTAAGCACCGTGTCAACGTGCTCTCTGTACTTGTCCGCTTCCTCCTTTTTGGAAATGCATGGACCTATAAACACCGTATAGGCGTCCGGATTTTCCTCCTTAATGCGTTTGCAGTGCGCCTGCATAGGGGACAAAACGTGCGCCAGGTGAGCAAGCTGGTCGGGGTAATACTTCTGGATAAGCGTGTTTACCGTGTGGCAGCATGAAGAAATAAGCACGTCGGCTTTACCCTCGGCGAGAATTTTCTCATACTGCTTTTTGACGATCTCCGCGCCTATGGAAGTCTCCTCAGCGGAGTGGAAGCCCAGCTTTTTCAGGGCGCTGGTCATAGCGGTAAGTCCAACGCCGTAATTAGCCGCAAAGGAGGGCGCAAGGCTCGCAATTACCTTTTTTCCGTCGGCAATGGCGTTCTTTACCCTGTCAACATCGTTCTTGATCTGCTTGGCGTTCTGGGGACAAACCACATAGCAGGTACCGCAGAGGATACAGTCGTTTTGCAGGATATGCGCCTGATTGCCTGAAAATTTGATAGACTTAACAGGACAGTGCCTTATGCACTTGTAGCAGTTCCTGCAATTGGAGGTTTTTAACTGGAGATAATTAACGTTTCCCGTCATAGCGTTCAATATCCTTTCCTATAAGATACAAGAATTGTAGAAGCAGGAGGCAAGAGAGCGCGCCTTACGCCTGTACTCTGCCCATAACATACTTATTGAATATCTCGGAGAAATTCTCGGGAGAAACTCCGCACACCACTTCCTCGTCAACCTTTATGGTAACGCCCGTGGTGCATTTGCCCAGACAGAAAGCCGCCGCTAAGTTCACCTTGTCCTCAAGATGGTTTTTCTCAATATTTTCTTTCATCAGCTCAATTATCTTGTAGGAGCCCCTCAAATGGCAGGAACTTCCAACGCAAACGTATACATTCATAATTCAACACCCTTATCTGTAAAAATTTGTATGGCTGCTACAGGCGGTACGTCCCGCCCGAAATTATACGGTCATAATTCAAGAACGAAAATAGCGTCCCGAATGCTCTTTTCGGCAGCCTCCTTTCCGTACTTGTCAACGGCAAGCTTATCCTTGGGGCCGTGGGTAAGGCACGCCGCGCCGCCGATACAGCCATCTATGCACGCCATTCCCTCGATAAAGTTTTCTCCTCCTACGCCCTTTTGAGCTTTGAGCAAAGCAGTGCGGCAGTTGTCGATGCCGTCGCATACCGCGGCTTTAAGCTTGAACACGTCCTCGGGAATATCCATTTCTTTAAGCGCATTTGCGACCGCGTCGGAAAGTCCTCCGCTGCGGGCAAAAATTCTTCCGTAGTAGGAAGCGTTGTCCAAAGGCTCGGACTCCAGACCCTCCAGCGCAACACCCTTCGCGTCGAACAGAGCCTGCAATTCCTCAAAGGTGATAACGTTGTCGATATAGGGACTTACCGTTTCCTTCTGGAACTCCGCTTTCTTGGCGGTGCAGGGTCCTATAAAGACTATCTTGCAGTTAGGCTCGTGCTTTTTCATGTATCTGGCAATTTCAGCCATAGGCGACAGATTGTGGGAAATCTTGTCCTTCATGTCGGGGAACTGTGTTTCTATGTACGTCACGAACGCGGGACAGCAGGAGCTTGTCAGGAAACCCTTTTCCACCAGTTCGGACGCCTCCTTGAACGCCACCATGTCCGCGCCGAGAGCAGCCTCCATAACGCTTCTGAAGCCAAGCTGCTTCAAACCCGATACTACCTTTCCCAAAGGAACAGAGAACTGTCCCGAAATAGAGGGAGCGACTACCGCATGTACGTTATATTTCGTATTGTTTTCGGAATTTTTCAGCATTTCAATAGTGTCAAGAATAAAGGATTTATCGCTTATGGCTCCGAACGGACACTGGTAAACGCAGGCTCCGCAGGCGATACACTTTTCGTCGTCTATCTTCGCGCAGCGGTTCTCGTCAATTGAGATAGCCTTTGGCTTGCAGGCTCTTACGCAGGGACGCTCGCTTTTGACGATAGCCGAGTAGGGACACGCGGCAAGACATCTTCCGCACTCAACACACTTGGATTTGTCTATTACCGCCTTGTGGTTCTCGATCCTGATAGCGTCCTTGGGACAAGCGTTCATGCAGCGGTGAGCGATACAGCCGCGGCACGCCTGTGACACCTGTATGCCGTCAACGGGACACTCGTCACAGGCAATGGGAAGCACCTCGATAACATTCCTGCTTTTGCCCTGATTCATGGCGAACTTGACACGCTCGTTCACAATGGCGCGCTCCTTATAAATACAGCAGCGCATCGTAGGCAGAGGTCCGGGAACAATGGTCTCCGCAATGCCGAGAAGCCCCTCCTCCAACCTGTCCTCAAAGGCAAGTCTTGCCACTTCGCGCAGGACTTTATATTTCAGCTCCTGCACACTGGTATCGAACATCATATATCTATCATTCCTTTCAAAGTATATAAGTGATTTTTTACGCTTGTACGCCATGAAAGTCATAGCTTTTCCTCGTCGCGCCAGCCCTTGCAAACGTCCGCCCAGCCCGCGGGCTTAGCGTAACGTTCCAGCTCCGCGCAGGTAAACTCAGCCGCACTGTTTGAGCTTCCGCAGGCGGGAAAAACCGTTTCGAACCGTCTCAGCGACTCGTCCAGCCAGACCTGCACTCCCTCGTTCACCGCAAAGGGACAGACCCCTCCAACAGCGTGACCGATTAGCCTTTCCGCGTCCTCAAAGGAAAGCATCTTCGCCTTAAAGCCGAAATGCTCCTTAAAGCGTTTGTTGTCTATCTTTGCGTCTCCCGCGGCGACAACAAGGATTACCGCGCCGTCCTCACCGTAAAACGAAATGGTCTTCGCTATCCTTTCGGGAGCGCAGCCCAGCTCCCGAGCCGCAAGCTCCACCGTTGCGCTGGAACCTGAAAACTCCGTTATCCTGTCCGCTATGCCCATCTCCTCAAAATATTTGCGTACCTTTTCAATTGCCATTATAACTCTCCGTTCAATTTAACGTTGCATTACTATACATATTAATTATACAACTTCCAACGGGATTTTGCAATATCCGCAAGATATAATTTTCAGGAAATTTGTAGGATTACAATAGAAGAGTGACAGATACTAAAAAAGATCAGCGGAAAAGCGAAACCCGCATTACCCACATTACGTCCGAAATACGTCTGAGTTTACCGTAGGCATATCAAATACCAAAGATAGAAGATTTATTAAAAATGCACAAAATTATGCTTTGGCATATATAGAAAAAAGAGAAACATAAAAAATCACATGAACAATATTGACAAATTAATTTCCATATGTTAAAATGAACTCAACAAATTGATACATAGTTATTGGAGTGTAACCTTTCCTTGTTGATTTGGGCATGACCAACTTTTATGCGGGTGTATTATGCAGCCGTACAAAAGTTGGCTTTTTTATTTATAGGAAAAAGGCGGGTCTTATATGAAAATTATTAAGGTAATAAATAATAATACCGTCTGCGTACTCGACGAAAACGGCAGGGAACAGATAGTTTCGGGCAAAGGCGTGGGCTTCGGGAAAAAATGCGGTGAAGCGGCAGATACAGACCGCATTGAAAAAGTGTATATAATAACCGACTCTGTACTGCGGAAAAAACTTATTGAGTGCATGGCAGAGATACCGTATGAATATATTAAAGTAACTGACGACCTTGTAAACTATATTTCGGAACGTGTGAACGTCCCGCTGAACGGTTCGCTCATAGTAACTCTTTCGGATCATATCGCTTTTGCGATAGAACGGAAAAAGCAGGGAATGGAATTTACCAATCCCCTTATTGATTCAATACACGACTATTTTCCCGACGAGCTTACCCTCGGACGGTACTGTCTCGGTGAGATAAAAGAAAAACTTGGCGTTGAGCTTAACGGCGACGAGGCGGGTTTTATCGCAATGCACATAATTAACGCAAGAATGGGCACAAATATGGGACAGGTACCCAATATTACAAAGATGATAAACGACTGCATGGAGATAGCGGATACGTTTTATTCCGGAAAGATCGACAAGTCGTCTATTGCATATGACCGCTTTTTGGTGCATATGAAGTTCCTTGCAAAGCGTTTGTTCAGTTCTCAGGAACTTCCCAACGTCCTCAGCCGCGATGAGGATATATTGACGCTTGTCAAACTGAAATTCAAAAAGCACTACAAATGTGCAAAATGCATTCAGGACTATGTTATGAAAAATTATGCAAAAATGCTGACGGAGGACGAGCTTCTCACTCTTGCGATACACCTGAGAAAGATAAGCGAATAAACATACCGGAAAGGCTGAGCCGCCGCTGCCGGTACCAGGCGGCGATCAAATATATAAATTTAAGGAGGAGTCTTTATGAAAGATAAAATTTTTGGCGTATTACAACGCGTAGGACGTTCTTTTATGCTTCCGATCGCGCTGCTGCCGGTTGCCGGACTTCTGCTTGGAATAGGCAGTTCTTTTACAAATCCCACAACCATTGAGACCTACAATCTTGGCGGAGTGATCTACGAGGGCGGCATACTTTACACGATACTGGACATCATGAGCAGGACAGGCAGCGCAGTCTTTGACAACCTTGCACTGCTGTTTGCAATGGGCGTTGCAATAGGTATGGCAAAAAAAGAAAAAGAGGTAGCGGCTCTTTCGGGAGCAATTGCGTACCTGGTAATGAATACCGCTATAAGCGTCCTTATCATGGCAAAGGGCGGCGTTGAGGCAATGGCGGAAAACTCGACCACCTCGGTACTCGGAATAACCACCCTGCAAATGGGTGTTTTCGGAGGTATCATAGTTGGTCTGGGAGTCGCCGCGCTGCACAATAAATTCTACAAGACAGAGCTTCCGCAGGTGCTTTCATTCTTCGGGGGAACAAGATTTGTACCTATTGTTTGTACGGTGGTTTATCTTATCGTCGGCATTGCAATGTTCTACCTGTGGCCGTTTGTACAGCTCGGCATTTCAAAGCTCGGCGTGCTGGTTCTCAATTCCGGTTATGCGGGAACATGGATATACGGAATACTGGAGCGCGCGCTTATCCCGTTCGGCCTGCACCACGTTTTCTATATGCCGTTCTGGCAGACTGAGCTTGGCGGCTCTATGATGATTGACGGCAGCGTTGTTACGGGAGCGCAGAATATTTTCTTTGCGGAGCTTGCTTCAAAATCTACAGACGTATTCTCGGTATCGGCAACAAGATTTATGTCGGGCAAATTCCCGTTCATGATCTTCGGTCTGCCTGCGGCGGCGTTTGCAATGTACAAAACCGCACGCCCCGAAAAGAAAAAGGTAGTAGGCGGTCTGCTTCTTTCGGCTGCGCTTACCTCGATGCTTACGGGTATTACCGAGCCTCTTGAATTTACGTTTATTTTCGTTGCTCCCCTTATGTACGGAGTACACTGCGTTCTTGCGGGTCTGTCCTATATGCTTATGCATATTTTCAACGTCGGCGTTGGAATGACGTTTTCCGGCGGCGCAATAGACCTTACGCTTTTCGGAATTTTGCAGGGCAATCATAAGACAAACTGGATATGGATAGTAATAATCGGTCTTATCTATGCGGTAGTGTACTATTTTGTATTCTACTTTATGATAACAAAAATGAACCTTGCAACCCCGGGACGCGAGGCTGACGACATTGAACCGAAGCTTTACCGCAGAAGCGACGTTGAAGCCGCGAAATCAGAAAAAGCGGGAGGAAGCTCTGACGATACCGTAAGCGCTCTTATTCTTAAAGGTCTCGGCGGAAAGAAAAATCTTTCCGATGTGGACTGCTGCGCCACAAGGCTGAGGATCACTGTACTCGACGTCGAAAAGGTGAACGACAGTCTGCTCAAAGAAAGCGGCGCGTCGGGAGTTATCCGCAAGGGCAACGGAGTGCAGGTTATTTACGGCCCGAGAGTTTCCGTTGTAAAGTCAAATCTTGAAGCGTTTATGGATTCTCCTCAGTCAGACGACCCTGACAGCGTTCTCAGAAATTCGTCTCCTGAGTCTGCCGAAGAAAAACCGGCTCATGAGGAAGCTGCCGAAATTATGATGTACTCGCATCTTAACGGCACGGTCGTGGATCTTGAGGACGTGGAGGACGACGTCTTCTCACAGAAGATACTGGGCGAGGGAATTGCTGTAGAACCTTCCGAGGGTAAGCTTTACGCGCCCTGCGACGGAAAAGTGGATTCCGTTTTCGATACGAAGCACGCGGTAAATATCCTTTCGGCTGACGGAGCGGAGGTGTTGCTGCATATTGGCATAGATACCGTAAAGCTCGGCGGAAAGCATTTTGAGTCCCATGTTTCGGACGGTCAGGAGATCAAAAAGGGCGACCTGCTTATAACCTTTGACATTGAAGCTATCAAATCCGAGGGCTATAAGGTCACTACGCCTCTTATCATCGGGAACACTGACGACTATTCGGCTATAGCAGCTGCCGCAAAGGGAAAAATTTCCGCAGGCAGTGAAATATTAAAAATCAACTAAGGAGGAAATTATTATGAAAAATTTCAGCTACACCATTAAAGACGAAATAGGTATCCACGCGAGACCGGCGGGTCTGCTCGCGAAAAAGGCAAAGGAATTCCAGAGCGTTGTCACTCTTGAAAAGGGCGGCAAGACCGCCGCCGCAACCAAGCTTATGGCGATCATGGGAATGGGAGTTAAATGCGGCGACACCGTTAACGTTACCGTAGAGGGCGCCGACGAGGAAACTGCCGCTGCGGCAATGGAGGAGTTTTTTAAGGCAAACCTTTGATAGGCGGCTGTGAAAATTCATCAAGGAGGTCAGACTATGAAAAGTTATCAGGGCAAGGGCGTTTACGGAGCGATAGCTATCGGAAAGATCTCGCTTTTTAAAAAGCCCGAAACGGCGGTAAAGCGCGTACGCGTTGATGATACGGACGGTGAAAAATCCCGCTTTGAACAGGCCAAAGCCGAATCTCTGAGCCAGCTTCAGGAAATATACGATAAAGCTTTGAAAGAGGTAGGCGAGGCTAACGCCGCTATTTTCGAGATACATCAGATGATGCTGGACGACGAGGACTACAACGACTCCATAAACAACATAATCGAAACGCAAAGCGTCAATGCGGAGTATGCTGTTGCCGTGACTGCGGACAACTTTGCAGAGATGTTCAGCTCTATGGACGACGCTTATATGAAAGCCCGCGCCGCTGACGTTCGGGACATTTCAAACAGGATCATCGGCAATCTTACGGGAGAAATCTCAAATGGAAATTTCTCCGATGAAAAGGTCATAATCTGCGCTTCCGATCTTGCTCCAAGCGAGACGGTCTCTCTTGACAAGGACAGGGTTCTGGCGTTTGTAACAGCTCACGGCTCGTCCAATTCCCACACTGCGATACTTGCAAGAAATATGAATATCCCTGCGATAATCGGCGCGGGCGATGATTTCCTGAATGATATCAAGGACGGCTGCAAGGCTATCGTGGACGGATTTACCGGAGAAATTTTCGTGGAGCCCGACGACGTGATCTGCAAAAAATACCTTGAAAAGCAGCAGGCCGACGAGGAAAAAAAGCGCCTTTTGCAGGAACTCAAAGGCAAGGAAAATATTACTCTCGACGGACGTAAAATCAACATTTACGCTAACATCGGCAGCGTCGGGGACATAGGCAAAGTCCTCGCCAACGACGCCGGAGGGATCGGGCTTTTCCGCAGCGAATTCCTGTATCTTGAAAACAGCGATTTTCCGACCGAGGAGCAGCAGTTTACCGCGTACAAAAAGGTTCTTGAAAGCATGGCGGGCAAAAAGGTTATTATCCGTACACTTGATATAGGAGCAGATAAAAGGTGCGATTATTTCAACTTGAAAAAGGAGGAAAACCCCGCCTTGGGATACCGTGCGATACGAATATGTCTGACACGTCCGGACATTTTCAGAACTCAGCTTCGGGCATTGTACAGAGCTTCTGTTTACGGCAGTTTGGGAATAATGTTCCCCATGATAACGAGCGTTTCCGAGGTAGAAAAAATTCTCGGAATATGCAATGCAGTAAAGGCTGAGCTTAAAGCTGAAGGTATTGAGTACTCCGAAAAGACTGAGCTTGGGATCATGATAGAGACTCCCGCAGCCGCTGTTATAAGCGATAAGCTTGCTCCGATGGTGGATTTTTTCAGCGTGGGTACTAACGACCTTACCCAGTATACTCTTGCCTGTGACAGGCAGAATCCCGATATAGAACAGTTTGTGGACGTTCACCACGAGGCTGTGCTGAGACTCATCGAAATAAGCGCTGAGAACGCTCACAAGCATGGCGCATGGATAGGTATCTGCGGCGAGTTGGGCGCGGATACTGAGCTGACAGAAAGGTTCCTGCGAATGGGAATCGATGAATTGTCTGTATCTCCGTCATTTGTACTGAAAATTCGGGACGCTGTAAGAAATATTGATCTGTCAAAATAAATTCTAATGCCATAAACTAAAGGAGCTGCCGCACACCGCAACAGCTCCTTTAGTTTATTCTTCTGTCATTCCACGTCTGCCGTACAATGCATGGAAATTACAAGAGATATGACGTACGTCACAGGATCAAATGTAAACAGCATACAGAAATCATACATTTTTTGATCTTCAAAATATTTTCCAGTGGTGCCTATTGTAATTTGACAAGCAAAACACAAAAACCGTAGTTAAAACACCAGCAAACAGAAAAAAATGATTCCCGCCGCAAGCTTCCGGAGAAGCCTGCGGCGGAGATTTTTGTGGAAAGAAAAATTAGTGGATCAGCGCGTCAGGAGCAGGGAGTCATCACTATGTACGTCATCGTTCTTCAAGGTCTTAAGCAAGCCTGTGTCTATGTCGCAGGCGCTGCATAGTTTGATAGCCGTGTCAAACTTAGGATCTGAAACTCCGCGCTCGATATTGCTGATACACCTGTCGCTGATGCCGCATATCTCCGCAAGCTTTTCACGGGAGTAGTGTTTCTTCTCCCGGTAACTGCGGACCATTGCTCCGAATTCTTCATGATAAGACAAAATTTTCACCTCTCAAATATATATTAAGAGATAAACGTGTATGCCGACAGGAAGCGCACTTCCTGTCGGCAAAATTTTTAAAATATTCACAGGATACCTCTTAAAATAGACGTTATTTAAGGCTTTTGTCAAATATCAATAGTTATCGGACAAACGGTATATTATAAGGAACCAACAGCATTATTTAAGCGTAACAGCAATCAGTTCGTCTATTTTGCACCCCAGCACGGAGCAAATTCCATCAATATGCTCAAGCTTCAAAAAGGTGCAGGAATTACCGCACATAGCACAGATTGTTGAGGGACGTATACCTGTCCATGAGGCAAGCTCGGCTTGAGTCATACCGCGGTCGGAAAGCAGCTTCCGCAGATTAACTTTTATCATAATGTCAAACTCCTAAATGGCACTCCCAAAAATTTTGTGTAAAAACAAAACCAATCAACCAAAACACGGCTTGCAAGGCAAGAATAATTGTGGATTTTCTGTCCGCAAACATAATCGAAAGCTGATTTGAAACCACGTCCCAATTCCGACACGTTACGCTCCAATGGG
>CAJUAN010000019.1 GCA_910584715.1 uncultured Oscillospiraceae bacterium | reverse complement strand
ACTGTGTCGCGGTGACCACCGTCCCGCCGTTGAACTGGTAGTGCTTGTTTCCCAGCCCGCACTTGAACGAAAGATAATCCAGCGCGGACTGCACGCCCTTTGTGTTGTCGTCCACCCGGAGGGCGGGGTTGAATTCCTGAATAAATTTTTTGCCGTCGCCCTGACTTTCTGTGGGGAAATTGATAAAAGTAAAAAGCTGTTGGTGAACGTCGTCTGGAGCGATCTCCGCTCCGTCCTCGGTTATCTCAACAAGCGATTTTTCCATAAAAACCTTTTTCTGCCCGAGATAAAAATCGGAGCAGAAATTGTTAAAACAAAGGTCAACGGCTTTAAGCGCGTCGACCACTCCGTGAATGATCGACACCCCCAGACCGTTGTTGTCCGGAACGTCATTTTCGATGTTAGGCATGAAAATCGCGAACCAAGGCACTGGCGAACCGGTGCAGAATCTGCGTATCATATTGGACGGCAGATTTTCCTCGGTGAGCTGACCGTTCTCCGCAAGAAAACGGCGGTTTTCAATGATGTAGCAGCCGTTGCCGTCGAGAGTATGTATTTCCAGAAGCAGATATTTTTTACCCTTTTCCGTGGACTCGGAGGCGAACGCGGCTTCGATAATTTTTCCGTTATCCACAGTCAGCGGAATGATGTAGTCCGCGGAAAGATAGTTAAAATTAAGAGCCGCGTCCGGGGAAATCTCCACGTTCAGATCGTCCCCGCTGCCGGAAAGCCTTACTCCCGACGCGTGGATCGTGACCGCTCCCGTCCCCGCAGCGAAGGACTTTTCTATCAGACGGTTGCATTTCGTCCAAAAGGAATTTGCGCCGAGTACACCCTCGGTCTCGCGCCGCCCCTGTACAAAAATATTGGTGCGCTCGTCGGAAATTTTTATGTGAGTTTTGCTGTTGAGCAGGATAGAAGCCCAGTCCTCGCACACCTTTTTACCCATTTTAAGAGTGTAGAGATCGCGCTCGATCCTGCGCTTTCCGTTGCTGAAAGCCACGTGATGAAACGGTTTGAAGTACCCCCGCCACCAGCAAAGCCATTCGTCGATTTTGCCGTAGTATTTATCGGATATGCTGTATCCGAGCTTGTCGTTTATCCATGCAATTAACTGTTTATTCAAGTCATCACCCCCTAACTTTTATCAAAAATATTGAACATATTTATGAAACGGCTGAAGCTGTATTCCAGCGCGTCGGACGTGTCGATGTCAAACGTGCCGTCGTCAAGCCGCACGTCCTTTGTTTTCTCTTTAGCGTCCCATGCCTGAGACGATAAACTGTCGATAACGTTCAGACAGTCCTCGTGTACAAAAAAACGTCCCTGGGTCATAAGACCGTTGAGAGCGTATATTCTGTCGTTTATCAGGCCTTTCCAACAATCCCGTACAACAACCTGAATATTGGCGCGGATAAACGCGAGCCGTATGCCGTTTATGAGTTCCTGGGACGCGTTGTCGCAGTCAATGTAAAGTATCTGTGTATTTGGATAGAGCGCGTGAATGTACCTGTAAAACGTTATCAATTCGCGGTTTATGCGGTCGGGATCAATAGTACCCTTGCCTTCGCCCATTTTGTAATCGGCGATAACTCCGAGCGTCTGATAATTTCCGATGACAGCCGAGGCGACAAAGGTCACTTTTGACTTGTTGCCGCCGAAGTCAACGCCGATTGAGATAAATTTCACGCCGCTGTATTTTTTCGAGACGGTAAATCTGTCGGGGTTATCCGCAAACTGTTGGAACACCAAGCCCTCCGCGACACAGCGGTCACCCTTTATTGCCCGCCGGTACTGTACCGATTTGGGATCGTACAATGACACAAACGCCTCCCGCTGCTCGTCGGTAATATTGATGTTGTCGTAAATCGTGAAATGCTCGTAGTTATACCCCGCGCCGAGAGTACCCTCCGCGGCTTTCCTCGCAAACTCGTCGATGTACTTTTTATAGATTGTTGCAAAAGGGCTGCCGGGATTCAGGTCCCAGAAAATTTTTCTGCGCCGCGCCGCCGCCTGACGTTTAAACGCCTCGTCGATCGTATCTTCGTGGTGCAGGTCGATCTCCGTCGCTATCCACATACCTATCGAAGTACCGCGGAATTTCTTGTAGCTGTCGGACTTTCCTCCGCCCACGAACATTACAATTTTGGTTTTGCCATGCGTAAATTTTCCGCAGATTATCAGTGCCTCGTTTCCCTTAAATTTTCCCCATCTGCACTGCCCGCGGAAATAATGCTCAACGCCGAAGCCGTTGCAGTCGCCGATGATAAGCTTCGCGGTCGCCGCGGTGGACGCGGTAGCAAGGTGCAGCTTGTCGGGGGTGTCCCTCAGCTCCTTGCAAAATGCGATAGCGTTGTCAACGGTTTTTCCCGCTCTGACCGCGCCCTCCGCAACGTTGTAGGTACAGTCGCGGCATCGACGTATGTAATTCTTGTGTTTTTCGGAAAAATTGTAGGGGATAGTTTTTTTAGCTGTTATCGCCATAAAGCTCCTCCTCAATTCCGGAAACGTCCTCTATCTCGACGTCGCCCACAGGCTTGTCGCTGTACTTTCCGGGCAGCCTGTTTTTAAGCAGGAACCGCAATGCCGTGACATTGGGCAAAGCCTTTACACGCTTGGTTTTAACGGACTTTTTCCCGCCTTTGTAGGACACCTCTTTTTCGGTATGGGTACCGCCCACCGCCGCGCCTATGAGAGCAGCCTCTGCCTCCGCGTTTATGAGGTCGGCATGGTCGGCGAGGAATTTTGCAACGTCCTCATGGCGTTCTGAAAATTCCTTTATCATTTTTGAGCGGACTTTTTTGTCCGGCTCGGACAAGAGGGCATTGATAAGATCGGCAGCCGTAAAGCCGCCAATCTCGTTGTCGTTTGAGGGATTTTCTGCGGACTTTATCGCTTCCGCCAAAGCGTTTATACTATTTTTTTCCACGGGGTTCATAGGGCTGACCGCTCCTTTCGTAAGAATCGCGCGAGAATGCATTTTAAGACGTTTCCGCGCTTGGGGGTATAGTTTCACGAAAAAAATATTAAAACGCCGCTATAACGCCTTTTAACGGCTGTTTAACGGCATCTCCTGCCGCACCCGGAATTTTGAGCGCGCTTCGCCATTCGGCTCGGAGAAATTTCTGTCCGTGAAACATCATTATGTAACCGAAAATCTGAACAGGGGAACGTATCAACCCTGCCCGATCATTCCGATATTTTCTCCACGCTGAGATTCGCACGGTGGACTTTCCCGCCGAACCGTACCTCTACCCGCGCCTTTTTCTGCCGCAGGTTAAGGAATTGGACTTTGTCCTCGTGTCCCGCCAAAAATCCTTTGTAAACAGCGCCGTCTCCGTCACTGCTTACCCCGGACGGCTCTATCACCTCGCCGCCGTTGGAAAGCCACCGTATCATTTCCGCCTCATGTTCGGGGAGCGGAGTTGGATTGCCAAGAAAACGTATCACGCCGAAAACGGGATTTATCCTGTGGAACATTTCGGGAGTAAAATCAATATCCACAAAAACATAGCCGGGGAAAAGATTTTTTATCATCTTGCTCCACAAGCCGCCCTTGCGGATAATGATCCGTTCCCGGGGTACTTCCGCCGCTATTCCCTCGCGGAGAAGCTGTCCGCGGACGGCAAGCTCCTTGCCAGTTTGTACCTGCAATACGTAGATCATGGGCTGTTGCCTGCTTTCTTTTCGTCGATGTAATCGGAGATTTCTTTGTACAGTTCCGGCTTGTCATTTGCAAGTCCGCTGAAAAACTTGCTTTTGATCTCGTCAAATCCCGCTTCGGAAATTTCCTTGTTTTTAAGATCAAGATTTTTCTTATACGCTGCGACCCGTACAAGCTCCGCAGCCTGTTTCATAAGCTTGAGCGGATCGGATTTTTTCAGATCGTCCTCCGTAACCTGTTCCACAGAAGTAAACAATTTATACGCCATAAGCTGAATGATACCGTCAGTGCTGTTCAGATCGGGATATTTATTCAGCTCCTGCATAACGACCTTGAAATTTTCCTGCGCCATACGCAGGGTATTAAGCGTTAAAGCCAGCCTTCTTGCGTGCTTGCTTATTGCTCCGAGAGAAATTGTCTGCCCCGTATTGCTGTAAATATATTCGGCAATTTCGGTATATGTAAATTGCCCCGAGACAATCATTTCTTCAACGTCTGCCTTAAATTCGGGTTTTAATTTGTCAATTTTTGAATGCTTTCGATTTGCCATTCCGCCGTTCCTCCTCACGTCTACACAGGTTTATGGCGTATCTGCATACTATCATATGTTTTACGGTCAGTCCCGATTTTTCCGATATATAATCTGCGATCTCGCGATATGTGTATTTGTATGATAAAATCATTCGGTCGGCTTCCGCTCTGATCGCGGGGTCAAGCGATGCAATGTCGGTAAGAGGCTTGCTTGCCATGCGATCACTCCCTAAACGCCAATACAGGGATCGGAGCTCCTGCCGTAGAGAAGCTGCACCCCTTTAGGAGTAACAACGACTTCCAGCTGTTCAAAATCCGCGTCTGAAAGATGCTTTACTTCATGCGACCGGATATCCCGAAGTTCAACGTATCCGCTGCGCGCTAAATAATTAAGGCAGTCTGTAAGTTCACTTTCCGACATGGACGGCTCAAGCCCGTACCTCAGATCCTCCAGATCGGTATATTTTTCGCCGAGCATATTTACGGTTCTGAGAACCATTCCGTTATTAGCCGCGAATCTGTTTTGCTTTATTCTTTTTTTGATTTCCGAATTATCCATAGCTATCCTCCGTTCAGTGCCTTGTATCGAGCATACTTTCAAGACGTGTGATACTGCGGATAAAATCCTTATCCCGAACAGTATTCTCCTTTATATCGTCAATGCTCGCCTTGATATCTTTTATAGTATCTTTAAGCTCCCGCATTTCTTCCTTTGATACAAATTTGTCGCGCAGCTCCGACACCATATCCTTAAGCTCTTTAAAATCCGCTTCCGTCACAGCGTTTTCCTTGAGCCTGTTTACGTCGTTTTCCACTTTGTCCTGACGGTCGATCGTCCGCTTTAAAAAATATCCTATTATTCCGATCGCGCCGCTGACTACCGTGCAGATGACCCAAAACAATAACTGCTCTCCCATGATTTCACCTCCCCCAAAAAATTAATGGCGTATGATTTTGTAATTTAATCATACACCATTATAAGTTCTACCGTCCATTACCATTTGGAAGGTTTTTATAATAATTAAATTTTTGTATCGTCATCATCGTCAAAAAAGGATTCCTGTCCCGGAAACGGGGCTGCTTTTATTTGGGGAATTACAGGGGAAACAATTCTGCGTATGGAAGATACCGACAAATCGTATTTTAGTCCCAACTCGCGATAGTTGTAGCCGTTGAAATTTTCTCGAATTTCTATGTCTCTCACAGGTATGAGAAGTCTTTTAGGCATACGTACTCTTATATCTGAGCCTGCATAATTTTTCAAAAGCTTTTTATACGCCTCCAGCCCGATGCACTCCGCAAGCTGACGCTGATCCGCGTCCAGATCGTCGAGAGTTAATTTATCAAGCAGACTCATAACAGCACCTCCTACAGCAAGCTCGTTTGGATAAAATCGTCGCCGCCGGGAAGCTTCTCCCGCGGCGTGCGGGGCTGATACTCCCGCGCGGTAAAAATATCTATCCCGCAGAAAGCGTAATGCTTGCAGCGGTTTGCCGATTTCGCTTTTGCGGCGGAGTAAAATATCCCGTTTCCGCCGTCCCCGCATGGAGCGTCCGCAAAGCACACAAAGTCCGTTCCGTCGCCGTTGTAATCCTCCGCGTTCGCGCAGTAGCGGCAGTATTGGTTAGGCATTGGAGCTCCTTCCTTTCGCTTTCCGTTCCGCGGTACGGACGTAACCCTTGAGAGCTTCGATAAGCTTCCCGGCGGCTTCGGCGTTTACCCATTCCCATAAATAGTCGCCCTCATAAGCCGTTATTTTAAGCTCCTTCCGGATTATTCCCGCCATTCTCGCACCGTCGGAAATCTCCGATGGCGTTTCGTCATACTTTTTCAGGTCATACAGCAATGCAAAAGCTTTATCTTTTTGACGGTTAGTTATCATTCCGGGGACTTCGGGTCTGTATGCTTTCGGATTCCGTTTTTCCGGAGGAACAGTCTCGTCTCCGAGCCGTTTTCGGAGCTCCCGGAGCACGTCATCGGTCTCCCTGTCGGTCAGTTCCCTGGTGGATTCTTTGCCAGTTACGCCCAAAACCAGAGCATGGCGGTCGTCCTCGTTCATGCCGAGCTGTTTGCACATACCAAACATTGCTTTGCGCTGGGAAGCTGTCATTTCAAAGCCCTTCTTTGCTGATTTTTCTGCAAATTTTTCTCCGTCCGCGGGGACGGTACCCGTCTTCCACCGCGTTCAAAAATTGCTTTCTCGCAACACTGTCAAAGCACAGATAACCGACGGACGGAAAATACTCCCGCGGACAGTTTCCGCCAAATCTGCACCGATCGGATTTGGGACAGCTATTCATTTTTCCCGCTCCTTTCCACAGGCAGAAGCTTTACCGGAACGCCCTCCGCTATATTTTCAACACACGATAATCATTTGTCGGTAATAAAGACTGCTCCCGAAAACGGCTTGTACCTAACTTCCTTGTTCCAGCCGCTGAGCGTCTCCGCGTAAATATCATAATATCCGCCGACCGTTATGCGGCTGTACTGTTCCCATACGGGGACATGGAACGGCATATACCATTCCGTGTATTCCCTGATCTCACGGCGAATGATTCTTGATTCCTCGGAAGTTTCCGTCACGATCAACAGCTCGCTTCGGGTTGCCGCTAAAAGCAGACGGCGTATTTCAAGCACGTTTATCATAGTATCGCCTCCTGCAGGCAAGGGCGGGATATCCCGCCCGAGCTTATGTAATAGTGAATCTCATGGATTCGAGGTTTTTGAGATACATCTCGAAGAGCTTGGGATTGTCCGCCTTGAATGTTTTCTGGTCGAAACGGCTTGAGGATACGGGTACGTACCTTACGGTAAATACGTCCGCGAAAAGCTCCTCAAGGTGATTGTCGGTCATTGCCTGTTTGATCTCGTCCTGCGCCGCCTTGATCTCATCTTCAAGTTGCTTCTTCACCTGTTCCCGCTCCTTGATGTCCCGAACCAGAGCGGTGATCCTGTCCATGTCGAGACGTTTTTTCGCCGAAATTTTTTTCGCCATATTATTACCTCCCGGTTGATTTTTTCCTTGACTCTGCGTACCCTAAAGGCTTACGGGCTTGTCACCGTTCGGCAAGGCTGAGCCTTGTACCGAGCCGCATTAAGGCGGGGCGGGGAAGCCCCCGCCGCCAAAGTTATTTATGATAATTCCTCAGCTCCCACCCAAGCCATACAAGCCCCGCCATAAGCGGCAGGACAAAAACCTCTCCGCCGATATTCCCCGCCGCCCGGCTCCCGTATGCTTCAAGAGCCGCTCCGCAAAAGCCGTACAGACAAGCCCCCAGCACGACTAAGATCGCATCGCGGACGATCTCATGTTTACGCATTTTGTCTCACCTCCGATACCGATATGACCGTTATCTCGGTAACATTGTCACGTCCGTGCTTGTCCATCGCCAACGCCGCGGCAATGGATTCCGCGGACTTTGGGTTTCCCGCGCTTACTTCGTAAGGCTCGGCGACAACGTAATTGTGAGCTGTGATCCTCAGATTTACCGTGTATCTCATGCAGATTCCTCCCTCAGTCTCTTGATTAGATTCCCGATGTTTGGAAGCTTAAGATATCCCGTTTGTGCCAGCTCCGCGAGCCTGTCTATGGTTACGTTGCTGCCGTCCATGTTGTACGCCGACCTGTAAAAGTTTATCGCCCTGCGTATGCCCTCGCCGTTGGTCTGGGCTACGGCGTACAGAAATTTTATCTCGGCGGTATTTTTTTCGGCGGAAAGCTCCGGAAACAGCAGCCGTATATCCTCGATCTTAATATCGGACGCCTTTATGTAGGGTCGGAGATTCGCGCGGTTGAAAACCTGTCCCGTGACGGGAAGCTTCTTATCGTCGAAATGCCGCATAAACGAGGGATTCCCCACAAAGCATACCCCCATTGTCTCGCCGCGGTCGGTAAACTTGTCCGATATGCTCCGCAGATGATCTATGGCCGGGAATTTAAGGTGCTGCGCTTCGTCAATGATTATCAGCATACCGTCATGAAGCTTCGGCATCACTGCTCGGGTAAGGTGCGGAAGCCTCTCCATTCCGTCAGCGTCGCTTATGCCGAGCTGTTCGGCTATCATCTTTAGTATGCCTACAGCGGAACCGTCGGCAACTGTGGGGGTCACCACAACAGTGCTTTCGGGATAGTCCGAGGCATATTTCGTTATGGTACGGGACTTCCCCACGCCCGTATCTCCCGTTATGATCTCGCAG
Organism: uncultured Oscillospiraceae bacterium; assembly: GCA_910584715.1. GTDB lineage: Bacteria > Bacillota > Clostridia > Oscillospirales > Ruminococcaceae > RGIG8773. The sequence goes on along the minus strand of CAJUAN010000019.1, from coordinate 38,115 downwards.
TCGCCGGCGATATGCACGCCGCGGATCACCTGATACATATACTCGGATACCGAGGTCGGCATGTATCCGGTGCCCTTGTAGGGGCGCGATCTCTTTTCCTGCTTCAGCTTCAGGTAGCTTGCAAAATCGGCGAAAAACTTTCCCACATCGCCCTTGTACTTGCAGCTCCGTATGTATGAAATGGTACCCTTGCTTACGCCGAGAGCCTTCGCCGCCTTTTCCGCGCTGCCGCTTTCTACGATAAAATGTTCAAGCTTCAAAAGCTGTTCCCGATGTTCCTCCGGGTAAAAGCTGTACGCCGCCGCGCGGGCTCCGAGAAATTTTTCAAGGTTCTCCGTGTAGGCGTTCTTTCCGTCAAGCGTTTCCTCGACGGACTTCGGGGGTATCCCCGCCACGATAGCCGCGCCCTTTTCCCCGAACTCCGCCGTAAGCTCGGCGTAGCCGCCGCGGAGTCGTTTCAAATCAATGCTCATAAATATTCCCCTTTCTGAGTTTTGCGGTTTGCGAAGCAAATTTCGGACGGCAGTCCGAAAAGCAAAACTCACAGTTTGAAAATCTTTGATTTTCAAACCTATGCTCCTTTCGATTTTTCCTGAACGTCGTTTAGACGCTTCAGGTCTGCAAACTTAACATTTGTAATTTTCATGCCGCTTGCCTCGAGCTCGTTTGCGATAACGGGAGTAAAGCTGTCCGGCTTTGCGATCTCGTACCCCGCGGAATTCTGTTCCGCGCGGAGAAGCTCTGCCTTGAGCAGGGATACCGCGTCGAATTTTTGGTAATCGTCAAGCGATCTTTTGACTGCTTTCCGCGCTTGTCTCTGATTACGCATAAGGGCCTGGATATCCTCTTTTTCCGCGCCTACAAACGGCACGCTGAGGTAATCGGCGCAGGAATATGTATACAAAAATCTGTCCGTATCCTTTTCATACACCTGCACCTCCCGAAGGTCGGCGGGGTCAAAGCGGACGTAAACCTCCTCATTGGCATGGAACACAGTATTTTCGTCCTTATACCAGATTTTCCGTCCCGCCCATTCGATAAACACGCCGTTACGCTTGATTTTCTGCACCCTTGTGGTACGTCTCATCAGCAGCGTAAGGTTAGCCGCGTCGGTAGTTCGGAACTCAATATCTCCGGACCTTACTGCTTCGTTCCATACGTCGATGTGTTTCATATTTTTGTAACGTTTTTCCTTGCCGCCGTAAAGTTCGCTGTTGTGTCCTTTGATAAATACAGGCAATATTTCACGCAGTTCCTCATCGGTGATGAGCTTCCGCTCTTTCACAAGACGGCTGCATTCCTCGGGACGTTCGTCGGGTTTACCGCCGCAGTAGCTTTCGACGGATTTGGAATAATGTTCCTTAAAAGTATAGAAGAAACGTTCTATAGGCTTTGCACGGGCGTTTCTCGGCAGGGCGTTTATCATCTCTATTCCCAGCAGGGATAAGATTTGGACGGGAATCTCGACCTTTTGCCAGTCGCTTTTTTTGCGGTGTCCGCGCCCCGCAAGGTCTCCCGCCAAAAATTCCGAACCGTTGTCAAAGTAAACGCCCATTGGGATACCGAAGCCTTGAAGTATAGCGGAGCGCAGAGCAAGACGCGTGGTATCCGAGTTGGGGTGATCGCACAGCACCGCCGCAACTATAACGCCGCTTTTAGCGTCCATAAAGGTTGTAATGGACGGACGGTGCACCTCGCCGTCGTCGGAGATCATAAAAAAGTCCAGCGTATGGTTGTCCGCGATCCAGATATCGTTGACCTTGAGATTCCGCACGTCACGCTCGGCGTATTCGAGATATTTATCCATAAACGCCTTTTTGCCTTTTCTGCCGTACTCAATAACTGCGTCGGGGATCGTATCAATATGTCGTCGGAACGTCCTCGACGAGGGGATACCGCATACCAGTTCGGGATAATATTCCCTGCAAACGGCAACGGTTTTGTTGTAACAGTTTTCAACTTTGAGCTGGCGCGTATTAAGATAGTAGCTTGTGAAAATGCTCCAGACGGTGTCGTCGATACAGCTTTTGCCCCTGTTCCACCCGCCCCGCTTATCCACGATGCCGCTGTAGTCGTTCTCGCAGTAGGCGCGGTACTTACGGTACAGAATGTCGGGACTTATGTCAATGCCCCGTTCCAGCTTGACCTTCGCGCAAAAGAGCGGGTCTGCCTCGGTTTTGCACTTGAACTTTGCACGCGCCGCTTGCCACTCCTTGAGCAGGTCGCACCACATGGCGATCTGCTCGCGCTCGGCTTCGGTGAACTCATCAAGACGTTTTTGGGGAACGTGCGTTTTAACAGCGTTTGAACACTGTTTTAACGCCGTTTCAGGCGGATGTTCTTTAAGTTCGGGCTGTAAGCCGAGCTCGCGCTGCTTTTGCTTGTTGTACTTCGCCCTGATGTCGTCGGGGAGGGCGGATATCGGAACATAAAACTTTATTTTACCTTTTGCGTTTAGCTTTTCAATGGCTTCAAGCTTGCCCTTAGAGATACAATTCTGTATGTACCGTTCGGAACAACCTTTAAGCTCCGCGACTTCTTTTACGGATAAATATTCCAAATTCACACCTCCCGAAAAATTTTTCTAAAAAAGTCTTGCATTTTTGCACCAACTCTGTTATACTATTAATCAGAGTTGGAACATTCGTTTTTATTGAACGCTTTGAGAAAGTCTTCGGTCTCGGTCAGGAGTACAAGAATGGCGTTAACATTCTTCCTGACCTGTTCCGGCTCTATTTTTGTATCGTCAAGGCTCATGCTTTCGCATAAAGCCTTGCCCATACCCAGAGCGTACCCAAGCATTTTTGCGCGGAACTGCGCTTCTGTCATATTCTCACCAGCTTTCTTGACCTGCCATCATCAGTACCGAGCGGTCATTCTCGGCAGACGGAGCAAAAATGCCTTGTTTTCCGCAGGAAAATTCGAGCGGCAGCGAGAACATTTTTTATGCTCCGTTTCGGCTATTCGTTGATATATTCACCCATGCGGATAAGTGCGTCGGCGTAGGTGAGACAGTCGGCATAGCACGTGAGATCATCTGCTTCACTGTCGTAAATGTAAAGCAAATAGCGGTTTGGCGTTTCGAGATCGCGCTCATGAGCCATGGCGATAAAGTATTTGTTATCGCCCTCAAGCGGCGAAGCGTGTCCCATATGCACCGATTCAAGGTCGCGCCTTTCAAGCTGATTCATAATGTTCGCCCGAACGTTTCCGGGCAGTTCGTTCATGATCTTCATGTGCGTACCTCCTCGATATCTCTGTCAAGCAGCTCATCAATTGGACAGTGAAAAACCTCGGCTACGGCAATTACCGTCTCCAATGACGGCATACGCTGCCCCTTTTCTATTGAGCATATGAGAGCTCTGCTCACACTTGCTCTTTTGGCAAGCTCCTGCTGCTCCATTCCGTTTTCCTCCCGCTTGCGGCGGAATCCTCTTGCTACATTCATGTTCAGTCCTCCTTTTTAATGTATTCAGGATTATTTATTCCCTCATATACACATTTATGGTCGAGCTCGAAATACTGATCGCAAGTGATCGCTCCGAGCTGATGAGCCATATCTATTGCTCCCTTGGCTTCATACAGGTTTCTTATTGGAGACGGCGTGCTTTTTGCGTATGCAATTTTCTTTTTCAGTGCTGAGTATGTATTTTCTGCGGATTTGCTTTCGTTAAAGTAACCTTTACTCTCGGCATGCTTTGCAAAAGCATTTGCAAGACACGGGTCAATAAACCCGGATACTATGCTGATAAACTGAGCTTTAGTCATCAATATACCTCCCTGTGATTTCTTTGAATTCCTCATAAATGCGGTCAGCGTCCTCTTCGCGGGCATATTTCCGCATGATTCCATAAAGCTCGTGAGCGGTGTGCAGACATTCGGTGCAGATAAAATCGTCGTTGCTGCCAGCAATGTTGATTATGAGTTTGCTGATCCTGTCAACGATATTATCTATCGTTCCGAGGGCTTCGGTAAGTTCTTTTGATTCTTCCAAAAATTTTCCTCACTTTCTATTGTTTTTTCAAGTTTCTTGTGGTACAATGATGTCGTACTCACAACGTGAACCAAGGGATTTCTGCGCCTGTTTGATTCACTACGTAAATTATATATTAGTTTTCTAAGAAAGTCAATACAAATTCTTAGAAAACTAATAATTTGTGCGTTTGCATAAATTATAGTTAAATAAATTGTGCAATGTGCTATTTGTTATTAAATAAAAAATCCTCCGCAAAAATTCGGAGGGGGAGGAAATATGACTACTATAGAACGTATACAACAAAAATTAGAAGAAAAAAAAATTAAACCATCTAAAATGTCAAAAGATTTAGGATTTTCAAGCGGACTTTTTTCACAGTGGAAATCAGGTATGCAAAAACCATCTGCAAATAAAATAAAGCAAATTGCTGAATATCTTGAATGCTCTGTTGATTATTTGGTCGGCAATGAAAACAATACTACTAAAGTGTTTTCTAATATTAGCGAGGAAGATATAACTATGCTTAATTCTTTAAAATCAGAGGATCGAGAGGCGGTACGTGCTCTGATGAAGAGTTTATTGCAAAAATAAATTCTCGAACTGCTTGTTTATCTGATTCAGATAATTGACTAAATAAGACTATTAATTCATCAGTGGTTATATCCGGATGTTGTGAATTGTCATACATAGCACTCCCTCATTTCAAAAATCATGTATTGTTTATATTATAGAACAATAGTTCTGCGAAATCAATAGATATAATAAACAAATGTTTCACGATATTTTCTCTGTTTTGTGTATTGACATTTAGCGATTTTTAGGGTATAATGCACACTAAATATTTAATGCGAACCAGTTCGCATATCATGTATTTTTAGTTCGCATATTCGCATATAATAATTTCCAATTTTACATAATGCAAAATTACCGTTATTTAATTTGGGTTTTAATACCGTTTTAATTATAAAACAACGCAAACAAGCCATTTGAACGGCATAATGATTTTTATTAAAACGCTATTTTAACGCCCCAAACAATAAAAAGGCATTTCCAGTTGATTTCTAAAAAATCAGCTAAAAATGCCTTTGTTTTTTTGACACCACATTTTTCCATGTTAAGTGTTTTTTAGGCATTAAACATTGTTATATAGCCATTTCTACCCACTTTTTAGACTTTTTTAGGTTTTTATACTTTTTTGCATTTTGCGCGTCAAGCCACAACAAGCTACAGAAATGGTCCCGGCAATATGGATGAGGTTGAGTTCAAAAACCTTATTGGGCGTGTTGGGCGTATAAAATACAACCTTTATGGCAATGTAGTCCTCGTGCGAGAGGATGATAAATTGAAGGAGGATCAGTACACAAAATTGTTAAAGTCAGATGTTCCTCCGCAGGAACTGTCCATAGATATAAAATCAAATGCAAAATTTATGGATGCGCTTGTCCGTGACCTTGCTGACGGTGATATTGAGATGAGTTCCTGTCATAATGCTGCAACGTAAACCGACTTTGAAGCCCTGCGCAAATTCGGTCTCATCTATATGCGAGATCTGGCAACAGGAGATGTTACTTCCGTGACGGAGACTTTTGAAAAATATGTCGATGATAAGCAGAAGAAGCGTATCATGGACAACTTCCCTGTTGAACGGACAAGCGATGATATTACGCTTTCATATGACCAAGCGGAGAGTCTGCGTGAAGCAATCGCCAGCGGACTCGCTTACCCTGAATTGACCAACGAGGACGATGAGGTGGATTTTGAAAGCGTTGTTGCATTCATGATGGAATTACGCAGACTATTCAAATGGGACATCTATGAGAAACAAACCATAGGAAAACCTGGAACGCAAAGACTGGATTCGGTAATCAGATGGTATTCTACAATTCTTCTCCGCTGGATTCGCGGCAATGGTCTGCGTACCCTTGTTGGGAGTGCCGTGAGATACAAGGAGAACAATCCTGAGACAGGGGTCTGGTCAGGGCAGTTCAAGGTGGCAGAACGCTACAATCCAAAGTCAAAATACCATAAAAACCTCGTGATTGCCGAATCATTGAGCGTCATCGAAAATGTGTTGCTATTCAGCATTTCAAATTATTTCAGAAAGGTCTCTATGGAGTATAAGGCATTCCATCAGGTTGACCATTTTGACAACGACTGGTATGAATATGTTGAATACGGAACGACAAACCCGGACACGATATTCCTTCAACAGAACGGCTTTTCAAGAGAAGCGTCAATATTCATACAAACGCCATCTAACTATAATAAATATGTGACCGAGGTTGATGGTGAGAAAAAAATCAGACGCAGTATTCTCAAATGCGGAAATATCGGCGTAGAAACGGAAGCGCAAGATATACAATTTAACATGCCTGAACTATTCGTGGATTAAATCCACGTAACGGCCTCCTGCCATGTGCGGGAGGCCTTTTTTTATGCCTTTTTTCGGAAAAAATCATTTTCCCAATCCTCTCCCAAGTCTTCCCCAACTCCCTCCCAAGTGGGCGTATTTAATTCACTGCGGACTTTGTATAAAATGAAATTAGCCTTAGAAACAGGGCAATTTCAAAAGGGAAGTGAGGTGATTGAAATGTCAAAAAACAGCAAGCAAACTTCAAAGGCTGTTGCTACAAAAGCAAGCAGGATTTTGAAGGATGGTCGCTATGGCAAAGACTCTAAGTCCGTTGCCGGAAGCGCCTTGGTTCAGACCAAGCCAGGGAAGAAAAAGTAAGGTCACCATCTGATGGGCAGTGACAGATTTACCAATCATCCTGTCCATCCCCTTCGGGGGAAATTCTAAATAAAATCTCTTAGTCCGAGATGGCCATGAGGACGGAGGGATGCATAAGGGTTCGGAACACAGCGATAACGGCTGTGTTTGGAACGAAGATGCTCCCACCGTAGTTTCGTGCGCCCTTTTTCGGCTATCGGAGCCTGTGGTCATCTTCTTCCGCAGGCTCCTTTTGTGCCCCTCCGTACCGCTCGGACGGAAAGGACACTGCAATGAAGAAAAAAGAAACAAGGTACAAGGCTCACTATAATCCAGACCGTGAATGCTATATTTCGGCAGACGGCAAATATCTTTGCTATAACACGACCGATCTGGAAACCAGAAGACCAATAACACTCCGCTATGAAATTGGGAAAAACGGCATCACAGAAGAATTAACATTTCAGATTGATGAGATCAACTATGAACATGACTTGAACGACTGCTACGAAAGCGAGCTGCGCGATCCCCTGTTTGATGCGAAGGTGAACAGCTACAAAGCCGATTCCGATAACGAGGATATGGTCGATCCCTGGGACACGATCCCGGACAGAAGCGGCAGTCCGGAAGACGCTCTGTTCGCCGAGCCGGAGCCGGAGAATCCCCAGACAGTGGAAGTCTGCCGCATCATTGACGAGGAATGTACCGATTCTCAGCAGGATTTCTATTTCGCACATTTCGGCGAGGGTAAGCAGCTTGAGGAGATGCGCCAGGATGAAGCCAAGCAGACGGGCAAGCTGCCGTCCTCCGCTGCTTTCACCAACAGAAAAAATAAAATCATTGATAAGGTCGCAAAAGTCCTCGGCGTAGAGCGGGTAAAGCGTCACAGCTATCCCTCCAAGAAAGATAAGCCGTGAGCGGCGGTAGATACGGCGGCAGAAGTCCTCCCCGACCGCTCCTCTTCGGAGGGTTGAATTTCCTGGTAGTGAGTGAGGAAGGAAATACATCCATCCTCCGCAGCAATACAGATCAGGAACAGGAGGACGAATCTATGAAGTTAAAACACAAAGTACGAATCAACATCGCCGACAGGAACGGGCATAAGCAGGAAGTCCTGCAGAGCGAACACAGTAGCATTCCGAAAAGGCTGCTCACCTTTCTCTTCGGAGAATTTTGCGAGGTTCTGGTGCTGACGCCGGGTGAAACCGTGCAGGGTATCGAGATCAAGGCGGCTCCGTATGACCATCAGAAAAAAGCGTTTGCCTTTGCCTGTGACAAGTTCGGTGTATTTGATGAGCAACTCAAAAGCCGCGGCACGGCTCTGCTGATGGAAATGGGTACAGGAAAAACGATAGTAAGCATCGCCGTGGCGGGCTGTATGTACCAGTACGGTAAAATCAATCGGGTACTGGTGGTCGCACCACTCTCCATCCTCGGAGTCTGGGAAGAGGAATTTGAAAAATTCGCCGATTTCCCATATTCCATAACCATCCTCAAAGGTACGGCAGAAAAGAAGAAAGAACAGCTAACCAAGCTACCGAACAAGGGTTTGCAGGTCGTGGTCGTAAATTACGAATCGGCGTGGCGGCTAGAAAAGGAACTGCTGGCGTATAACGCCGACCTGGTAATTGCGGACGAGGCGCACAAGCTGAAGGAGAACCGCTCCAAGCAGAGCCAGGGGATGCACCATATCGGAGATAAGGCGAGATACAAGCTGCTCCTTACGGGTACGGCAATCACGAACCGCGAGCTGGACGTGTTCTCACAGTACCGTTTCCTTAATCCTTTAGTTTTCGGCACATCATTTTATGCTTTCCGCAACCAGTTTTTTGATATGGGCGGCTACGGCAGCCACACGCCTATCTTCCGTAAATGGATGATGGATGAGTTTTTGCAGAAGCTCCACTCGGTGGCGTACCGGGTGACAAAAGCAGAGTGCCTTGATCTTCCGGCGGTCACCGAGGAAGTCCGCACCGTGGACTTGGAGAAGGACGCCATAAAACTGTACGACAGCATCGAGGACGAAAGTTATGCCGAACTGGACGAGTCGGAAGTAACCACGGCGAACATCCTCACAAGGCTCCTGCGCTTGTCGCAGATCACAGGCGGACACCTTACCGATGACGATGGCGTGATCAATACCGTGAGCCGGGCAAAGCTGGACGCCCTTTCCGACATTATCGACTCTGCTATGGCCGAGGATAAGAAGCTTGTTATCATGGCTCGCTTCGTGCCGGAATTGGACGATATCCAGGAGCTTCTTGAAAAGAAAAAGATAGGCTACACTGTTGTGCGCGGCGGCGTGAAGGACCGCGACAGCGAAATCCACCGTTTTCGGTATGACGATAGGTGCCGTGTGTTCGTGGGGCAGATTGCGGCGGCGGGCTTGGGTATCACGCTCACTGCGGCAAGCACGATGGTCTTTTATTCCCTTGATTACAGTATGAGCAATTTTGAGCAGGCAAAGGCGCGTATCCACAGAGCCGGGCAGAAGGAAAACTGCCACTACATCTACCTTGTCTGCAGGGGTACGATCGGCCGTAAAGTGATATACGCCCTGCGGCAGAAGCTGAACCTTGCGAAGATGCTCGTTGACGATTACCGCAAAGGCAAGAATCCCTTTAAAAACTGACCTTTCACAGTGGGGGTTGAATTCTTCGGCAGTAAGTGAAAGGAGGTAGTCACCGATGGAGAACACAAAAATCTTTGAAATGGCTGACAGGCTCAAAACTCTGCAGGAACAGAAAAAGGACCTCGAAGCACAGACCAAGGCTCCGGGCGCGGAGATCACAGAATTGGACGAGCAGCTATCCGACGCCATGACAGAAGCCGAACTTGACCGCTTCTCCCGTAACGGCAGCACGTTCTACTTAAAGAGCAGACTGTTCGCGTCCCCGGCAACCGGCCGCAAGGACGAGATGATGCAGGCTCTGAAGGAAAACGGGTATGGCAGCCTGGTCGTGGAGACGGTCAACGCAAACACACTCGCATCCTTTATCAAGGAGCAGCGAGAAGCCACGGGCGAGGACGTCCCGGCATGGCTCGGCGATACCGTCAGCGCTTACGAAAAAGTGTCGGTTGGTATCCGCAAGTCATAGGGACACCGGAACAACGCAACAACGCAAAAACCACCACTTATTTCATTTCATAGGAGGACATTGACCATGTCAGATAAGAAAAACACAGAAATCGCAGTGAACGAAGGCTTCGCCGTACTTGCGAGCAGAGACGTACTGAACGAGGCTATGGCAGACGATTGCCAGGGGCTTGAGTTTTCCTTCGACCGCGTGAAGCTGCCTGTGGGCGGCGGTACGGCTTTCGAGATTCCCTCCGCGGAGAGTGATGAATCCGAAATGGCGAAGGACATCACCGGCGTTATCGTCTACAACCATCCCGCCTACGCATATTACCGCGACAAGTACACGGGCAGCAACAATCCTCCCGACTGCGGCAGCTTTGACGGAGTGACGGGCATTGGGAATCCCGGCGGGAACTGCCAGAACTGCCCGTATAACAAGTTCGGCAGCGGCGAGGGACAGAGCAAGCTGTGCAAGAACAAGCGTATGCTCTACATCCTGCGCGAAGGAGAACTTTTCCCTATCACGCTTTCCCTGCCGATCGGATCGCTCAAGTCCTTCACGAACTATGTGAAGAGCCAACTTTCCCGCGGGCGCAAGCTGAACCAGGTGGTCACAAAGATCACGCTGAAGAAGGCCACCAACGCATCAGGCATCGCCTTCTCCCAGGCGGTATTCTCGTTTGAGCGTATGCTGACTGCCGAGGAGAGGAATGCCGTGGATGGCGTGTCGGAAACGGTCAAGGCGTATGCCGCAAACCTTACGACCGCATCTCTCATTGACGATGAGCCGCTGGTCGATCCGGAAACGGGCGAGATTATCGAACCTTTGAAGTAAAACATATGAAAGCCCGGAGGGGCGCAAGGCTCCTCCGGATATTTCCCATAGGAGTGATTACGCTTGAATACAGATTATAAGAACCTCACGATTTCGCAGCCAAATCAAGATTTGGGCGAAATCGGAGAACCTTGTAACTTACGTTATAAATGTGTTACCACGGTGGACAGGATAATGGATTATATCGGCGGCAGTCGAATTGTCGCATTCGACTTTGAGACTGCTCCCGATGATCCGTACCGTGAGGGGGAGAAGGCGGCGCTCGATCCCGCAAGGACGCATATCGCCGGCTGCTCCTTTTCCGTAAAGGAAGGCACGGGCATCTATGTCCCCGTCTCCCACCGTGTCGGCACCAATATAGATAAGGACGCCTTTTTTGCGTTTCTGACGGCGTTCCTCATGGATAAAAACATCATAAAGATTGCCCATAACATCGCCTTTGAATCTTCGATAGCGTATGCCGGCGGCATCGTGATACAGGCTCCCGTGTATGACACGATCTGTGCGTCACAGATGAGCCTTAAAAGCGCATGTGAGTTCCGAAAGCTGAACGAAAGCGGACTGAAACGGCTGGCTGAGGGACTGTTCGGAGAACCGCTGCCTTCATTTTTGAGCGTTACGGACGGAAAGCACTTTGACGAGTTGGACGCACAGGATATGGAAACCATTCGTTACGGCTCCGCCGACTCGGACTTTGCCCTGCGGCTCTACCACAAGTTCAACGGCTGGTTCGACCGCTATCTTCCTAAACACAGACGCATCGTGGAGGAGATTGAAAGTCCCACTGCCGTGTATCTCGGCATAATGAAAGCAAACGGCATCCCGGTCAATCTCCCGCTCATGCAGGAGCGGAAGACCGAGGCTGAAAACGAGATGGGGCGCATCCGTCAGGAAATCGAGTTCATCATCGGCGATGTGAACATCGGGGCGAACTGCTCCACGCAGGCGTTCAAGAATTATCTGTACAAAGACCTGGGACTGCCTGTCTTAAAGGCAACGGAAACCAACCGCGAGGCGGCGGACGATATGACCATGACGCTTTTAAAGGAATGGTGCGATGAGAACCGGCCGGAAATGTCGGGGCTTTTTGCGCTGGTGCAGGAGTACTGCAAATGGGGCAAGATCAAGTCCACTTATATCGACGGGTACTTGAAATACCTCAATCCCGTGACGGGCTGCATACATCCTGAACTGTTCGCGCTGTCCACGGATACGGGCAGGATGAACTGCCGCAATCCCAACGCGCAGAATATGCCCAGGAAAACCAATGATCCCATTGGCGTCAGGAACTTTATCAAATCGCCGGAGGGCTGCCTTATCCTGTCGCTTGATTTCTCGCAGATTGAGCTGCGGGTGGGTGCGTTCTACTGCCGCGATGAGAGGATGCTCGACACCTACCGCAGAAACGGCGATATCCACGCCGCCACGACCAGCGTTATTTTTGGCGTGAGCTATGAAGAAGCGCAGGACAAGCATTCAGAGAACTACAAGGAACACAGGACGATTGCGAAGAACGTAAACTTCGGTACTTTTTACGGACTGTTCCCAAGGGGGCTGCAAAAGACGCTGAAGTTCAAGGCGGGGGTTGAAAAATCCGTGAGTGAGTGTGAGGAGATACTTTTCAACCTCAAGCACGGATACAAGGGTCTGACCGCATGGCAGGAAGAGACAAAAGCGGATGCCGCAAGGCGTATGTATTCCGAAACCCGGCTCGGACGGCGCAGGTACCTCCCCGGCATCACCTCGGACAATTGGGGGCAGAAGTCGTTTGCGGAGCGGTGCGCTCTGAACACGCCTATCCAGGGGACGGCGGCGGATATTCTGAAGCTCGCCATCACGAGGATACTTACCGGACTGCCGGAACGGGAATGGCTCAAGCCCATCCTTCAGATACACGATGAACTGACTTTCATTATCCTGGAGGACAGGCTGAAAGAGGCGGTGGCTTTTATCCGTGCCTGCATGGAAGAACAGCCCTTTCCTGAATTTGACCTTCCGCTGATTGCGGAAGCGTCCGCGGGACCGACCTTTGGAATGATGGAAGAACTGGAGGATTGACTATGTTCAAAAACAGCGAAGGCTACGCAGATCCGACCGCAGGGTCGGCAATGAGCCGGATCATGAAAGAATATCGGCAGCGGCAGAAAAAACGTTATGCCGACAAGAATCGCAGGAAGATTTATGTGGCTTCCAGGTATGCGGGCGATGTGGACGCGAACGTGAAAGCTGCCATAGGCTATTGCCGTCGCGTGATAGACGAGGGGCATATGCCGATAGCAAGCCACCTTCTGTATCCGCAGATACTTAACGATAAAGTCCCCGAAGAGCGGGAACTTGGACTGATGTTCGGGCTTGCGCTTCTTCGCGCCTGTGACGAGGTGTGGATGTTCGGCGAGGTGTCTCCCGGAGTGGCGCAGGAAATTGAGGAAGCAAAGCGGTTGAACAAGCGGTTGAGATTTATCAAGGAGGGGGGTGGATGAATGTAACAGTAAGCGATGTACTCGGTACTCTCTATAATCCGACCGACAACGTCTGCTTCCGCGTTTTTGACGATAAGAAGGGAGGCGTGTTCAAGGGATCGAAGCTCTCCTGCGAATGCGGAAAGTATAAGAGCATTGAGGATACGCTTAAGAACCACAACGCAATAAACCGGGGCATTTTCTTCGTGGTAAACTTCGGCGGGCATGACGATGATTCCATTACGAGGATCAATGCGCAGTTCGTGGAGATGGACAACGGCAGCTTTGACGAGCAGCAGAAAAAGATCGATGCTTTCCCTCTCCCGCCGTCAATGGTCATGAAAACGCAGAAGTCCTACCATGTGTACTGGTTTATGGACGGAACCGCGAAAGTAGAGCGTTTCCGCACGATACAGAAACAGCTTGTGAAACATTTTGACGGCGATCCGATGTGCGTGAACGAGTCGAGAGTCATGCGCCTTCCGGGATTTATGCATTGTAAGACGGATACTCCCGTGGAGGTGACCTGCGTCAGTTTCCACCCGGAACGCAAATACACGCAGGATCAGCTGTCGGACGTATTGCCTGAGGTAGAACTTGTTCCCGTGGAACGCAAAAGCGGGATGTAGAAAGGCATAGACCATGTATTCCGCTCCTGTGTGTTCATGCAGCACTGCCGCGACGATGCGGCGTCCCTGTCGGAGCATGACTGGTATGCTATGATAACGAACCTCGCTAACTTTGAGGGCGGCACGAAGATGATACACGACCTGTCCGCTCCTTATCCGGGATACAGCGAGGGAAACACGCAGAAGAAAATCAATCATTTCCTTGAGAGCGGCACGAATCCCATCACCTGCAAGACCATCTATGAGAAAGGTTTCAAGTGTCCAAAGTTCGCGGCAGGCGAATGCCCGGTCAAGTCTCCAGCCGCATGGTGCTATCAGCCTCTGCCTTCGGACGCCCTGCTTGACATCCTACACGGTATCCCCGTGACGGGCGAGGCGATAAAAAACCTGCAGGCGGCAAAGCAGTTCGTTTCGGACTATCTGTATAACCAGGACGTGGTGACGGCGGACGTCATTATCAATTCCGAAATCCGCGACCACTTCAAGCTGAAGGCATCATTTTTGAAGTCGCTGAACATGATGTTCAAAGATGTCGGTAAAGCGTACCAGGCAAGCAAGGCGGCAAAGCGGGCGAAAGCCGGTACTGCGATACCAGACTGGTACGAGCCTACCGACAAAGGTCTGCGCTTTCTGCCCGGTGTGCTTGCGAACGATATGTCGAAGAATCAGCAGGTGTTCTACGCCGCGGAGCAGCATTTCAGTTACCGGGGAGGCGTTTACTGCGAGATGTCCGAGATGGAAGCGCAGCGGCTCGTGCAGGAGAAGATGCTGGTACGCGAGACGAAGATGTCGCAGATCGTTGACGCGGAGAAGCAATGGCGGCTCCTTGTGCAGAGGGACATCCGCGAACTGAACGCAAATCCCTATATCATCAATGTCCGCAACGGCTTATACAACGTCCTGGAGGACACGCTGACGGAACACACGCCGGATTATTACTCTACGGTGCAGCTGAACGTTGCCTACGACAAAAAGGCGGACTGCCCTCTGTTTAAGAAGTTCCTCGCGGAGTCGATGGGCGGCGATATGGCGCAGGTCAGTCTGATACAGGAGATGTTGGGCTATTTCCTTATCCCGGTCAACTCGGCGCAGAAGTGCTTTGTCATCGTGGGAGTGGCATCAGCGGGAAAGTCGGTGCTGCTCCGTGTGCTAAATGATGTGCTTCTCGGCAAGCAGAACGTGTCAAACGTGTCGTGGCAGGCTCTCAACGAGCGTTTCAAGACGGCAGAGCTTTTCGGCAAGCTGGCGAACATCTTCGCTGACCTGCCCACGAAAAACATTGACGATAACGGCATATTCAAGGCGCTCGTGGGCGAGGATTATCTGACCGTGGAGAAAAAGAACAAGAATCCGTTCTCGTTCCAGTCGAGCGCGAGGCTCCTGTTTTCCTGCAACAGCATACCTAAGAATTACGGCGACCGCTCGGAGGGATTTTACCGCAGGCTCATCATCATACGGTTCAACCATACCGTGCCGCAGGACAAGCGTGATCATGACCTTTTGGAGAAGTTCCGCATGGAGTCGGACGGCATATTCCTGTTCGCCTTGGATGGACTGCGCAGGCTGATGAACAACCACTATATGTTCTCGGAAACGCAGGTCAACGTCGATGAGCTGCAGCAGTACCGTGAGGAATCGGATTCCGTGTTGTCGTTCGTGAAGGATTACTGCGAACCGGACGCCGGGTATAGCGCCGGGTCCACGGAACTGTTCAATGCGTATAAGGGATATTGCGAGGAACGCGGACTGAAACCGTACTCGCAGAAGAACTTCGTGCAGCAGGTCACGGCGGCGTTCCCCGATGTGACAAGGGACATTGACCGCGTGGCCAAAAGGCGCGTTTTATTGGGGATACGGCTTGGGGAGGTGCTTGGATAATGGCATCCGGCTGTGTCTGCCATGATATTATTCGGAACATGAGAACACGTTGGAACACCAAAATCCTATCTCCCCATATATAATACCTATTTTTATATACACCAATTTTTATCACAAAAATATATGTGAAAATAGGATTTTTCGTGTTCCTCATGTTCCGGGTGTTGAAAATACAGAGGTTTTTGGAACAAATGAAAGAAGCGGATATTGTAAAAGCAATCATGAAATACCTTAAGACCGTGCCGGGGTGCTTCTGCTGGAAAGAGCATGGCGGTATGTACGGGACGGCGGGCATCCCCGACATCATTGCCTGCATAAACGGACGGTTCTTCGGCTTTGAGGTAAAGACCGAGGGTGGCAAGCCAACGAAGCTCCAGGAAGCGACCATCCGAAAAATCCTCGCGGCGGGCGGCACTGCACTGGTGGTGCGCTCGGTGGACGAGGTGCGGACCGTGGTGAACGGTTCCCTGTGCTGATATAAAGAAACAACGCAAGATTATGGCGGCAAGGTCAAACTGCCGAAACGGTTGTAATTCAGCACATCATAGCTGAAAACACAATCGATGAGCAGATTTTAAGGGCTTTGCAGTGCAATGACAAAACACAGTCGGCGTTGATTGACGCTGTAAAAGCTAATTTGGAGGTGAGCATAGACAGCGAAAGAATATCTGAATCAAGCATATCGTCTTGACCAAAGAATAAATTCAAAAATCGAGCAGGTGGAAACGCTTAATTCACTTGCTGTGAAATGTACGGCAACATTGTCGGATATGCCGAAAAGTCCGAATCGCTGTTCTTCGGGCTTTGAAAATACAATAATAAAAATAATTGGGCTGCAGGAGGAGATAAATCTGGATATAGATAATCTTGTGGATTTGAAAGCAGAAATCGTGCAGACAATAAAAGCTGTGAAAAACACCGAGTATCAGACACTTCTGGAGCAGCGTTACCTTTGCTTTAAAACTTGGGAAGAAATAGCCGAGGCAATGCACTACGGAATAGACAACGTGTTCAAGCTGCATCAGAAAGCTTTGAAATGTGTTTATGTTCCGAAAACATACAGTAACGTCCATTGAATTACAGTAAGCATATGTGTTATCATTAAAATAGCAAAAATAATAAAGTCCTGCAGAGAAATCCGCAGGGCTTTTTCTATGTCATCGAGGTGATTTTATGCCGTACAAACCAAAACGTTCCTGCCGTTATTCAGGCTGTTCAAAGCTGACCGACGATGTGTACTGCGAGGAACACAAAAAGCTGATGAACCGTCACTACGACAGCTTTCAGCGAGGGTATAACGGCAGCGAGAGATACGGCGGCAATTGGAGAAAGATACGCAATTGTTACATTAAGCGTCACCCTCTTTGTGAACACTGCTTTGCAGAGGGAAGATGCGTTACGGCAAATCTTGTTCACCACATAAAGCCTCTGTCGCAAGGCGGAACGCACGACGAAATCAATCTGATGAGTCTTTGTTATTCTTGTCACGAAAAAATACACGGCGGCAGGGGCGGTCAAAATCTCTGAACAGCCCTATCTGAAAGACCGGCGCCCCCTCACACGCGCGAAAATCAGAAATCAAACGGGATATTTACCCCCTATACTTTTATGGAGGTTCAAGAAATGGCAAAGGACGGTACTTCAAGGGGCGGAGCAAGGCTCGGCAGCGGACGCAGAAAAAAGCCGCTTACCGAAAAAATAAGCGAGGGCGTTTCCGCAGAGGTGCTTATGCAGCCTGCCGAACTTAAAGGAGACGATGTTCCTCCCGTAAAGAATTTTTTGAGATCACCGCAGAAAAACGGTCGAGAACTTGTTGCCGAGGAGGTTTTCAACGAAACATACAAATGGCTGAAAGCCCGTAACTGCCATAAGCTTGTGACTGTGCAGATGGTGGAGCAGTACGCTATGAGCGTGTCGCGGTGGATACAGTGCGAAGAGGTGGTTTCCTCCACGGGATTTCTGGCAAAGCATCCAACAACGGGAGCAGCTATCGCAAGTCCGTATGTTGCTATGAGCCAGTCATATATGAAACAAACCAACTACTGCTGGATGCAGATCTATCAGATCGTAAAGGAAAACTGCTCTGTGGAATTTTCGGGAAACACACCGCAGGACGATGTTATGGAACGTCTTTTAAGAGCGAGAAACGGAGGTAAAGGCAATGAACACAACAACTGAAATGCAGCTTGTTCCGACCGAAAAGCTTATACCTTATATCAACAACGCCCGCACCCATTCTGCGGAACAGATAAACAAGCTGCGTTCTTCTCTGAGAGAATTCGGCTTTATCGATCCCGTTATCATTGACAGAAACTACAACGTCATTGCGGGACACGGCAGGATCGAAGCGGCAAAAGCGGAGAGTATTTCGGAAGTACCCTGCGTATTTGCCGACCACCTTACGGAGATGCAGAAAAAAGCGTACATTCTTGCCGACAACAGAATGGCAATGGACGCCGGCTGGGACGAGGAACTTCTCAAAATCGAAATAGAAAGCCTGCAGGCTGAGGACTTTGACATTGCTTTGACAGGCTTTAATGACAATGAAATTGCGGAACTTTTTTCGGACAGCGGCGATAATGTTACGGACGATGACTTCGATGTGGACGGGGAACTTAACAAACCGTCCGTAACTCAAAGCGGCGATCTTTGGTTTCTCGGCAGTCACCGCCTTATCTGCGGAGACAGCACAAAAGAAGATACATATACACGCCTTATGGACGGCAAAAAGGCTAATCTAACCATCACCGACCCGCCGTACAACGTGAATTATGAGGGTTCGGCAGGAAAAATAAAAAACGATAATATGGAGGACGGTAAATTCTATCAGTTTTTGCTTGCCGCATTTATGAATATGGAAAATGTTATGGCAGACGATGCGAGTATTTACGTTTTCCATGCAGATACCGAGGGACTGAATTTCAGAAAGGCTTTTTCGGACGCCGGATTTTATCTTTCGGGGACGTGTATCTGGAAAAAGCAAAGTCTTGTTCTGGGACGTTCTCCCTATCAATGGCAGCATGAACCTGTGCTGTTCGGATGGAAGAAAAAGGGTAAGCATCAACGGTACACGGGCAGAAAGGAGTCCACCATCTGGGAGTTTGACAAGCCGAAGAAAAACGGAGATCACCCTACAATGAAGCCCATACCGCTGATAGCGTATCCCATAAAAAATTCAAGCATGAGCAACTGTATCGTTCTCGACCCGTTCGGCGGCAGCGGAAGTACGCTTATTGCCTGTGAACAGACCAATCGCATTTGTTACACAATAGAGCTTGACGAAAAATTCTGCGATGTTATTGTAAAACGGTATATAGAACAGGTCGGCAATTCGGACGGCGTGTTTGTATTACGAAACGGCGGGAAAATTCCGTTCTCGGAACTGGAGGTGTCGGAAGATGAGTAATTTAACGCTTGGCAGCCTTTTTGACGGCAGCGGCGGATTTCCTCTTGCAGGAATTTTATGCGGGATCACTCCCGTTTGGAGCAGCGAAATCGAACCGTTCCCTATTAGAGTTACGGAAAAGCGGCTGCCCTATGTTAAGCATTACGGAGATATTATAAGGCTTAACGGCGCAGATTTAGAGCCTGTGGACATCATAACGTTTGGCAGCCCATGCCAAGATATTAGTATTGCGGGGAAACGTGACGGTTTAGTCGGTTCACGTTCAAACCTGTTTTATGAAGCGGTCAGAATTATAAAGGAAATGAGGGAGAAAACCAATGGAAAATATCCGAGATTTATCATGTGGGAGAACGTCCCCGGAGCATTCTCCTCAAACGGCGGAGAGGACTTCAGATGCGTTCTCGAACAAATCTGCAAGATCAAGGACAGCTTCGTTTCAATTCCTGAATTTAAAAAATGGAAGCCGGCAGGAGAAATTGTGGGAAACGGATACTAGGTCGCTTGGCGTGTCCTCGATGCTCAGTTTTGGGGAGTACCCCAAAGAAGAAAACGCATCTACCTTGTCGCAGATTTTGACAGTGAATGCGCCAAAATATTATTTGAGTCCGAGGGCGTGTCGGGGTATTCTGAACAGAGCCTTTGCCCGCGGAAAGAAGCTTCCGCCGATTCTGGAGCAGGCTCTACGCTGTCAGGCGAGATGTGTATGTGCGACCAAGGCGGTCAGCGAATAGATATTTTAAATGAAAAGACCTCAACTCTCCGAGCCGAATCTCATCACCCGCCATGTATTTTGAAAAAGACGGAAACTGTTTCTGCAACGGTTTATGAAAACCATTCGCAGGACACAAGATACACGAAACTTGAAAGCATTGCTCCTACCGTTTCCGCAACCTACGGAGCGGGCGGCAACAACCAGCCGTTTGTGGTGGAAACCCCACAGACTTACGGGATTTGCTCCAAGAGCAGCAATTCAATGAAATCTGACAATCCCCGCAGCGGATTTTATTCAGCCAAAACCTCGCGAACAATTGACGGCAGCGGCGGCAATCCCTCCTGCAATCAAGGCGGTATCGCCATTGTGGGAACTCCTAAAACCTTTGACGTCCGGTTTACCTCCGAGGGTACAAAAAACGCTCGTCAGAATTGTTACGAAACGGAAACCTCAAGAACCATCGACACAGGCGGAAATTCTTCCGATTCAAAACAAGGCGGAGTTGCCGTGGTCTGCATCGATCAAAGCGATGGAAAAAGCTCCTGCAGCGTCAGCGAGGATATTTCTTCGACTTTGGCTTGTACGCAAGGCGGAAAATCTTCGATTTGCGTTCAAGGCTCGATGATTGGCAGGAAAGACAAGAACGGTCCGCAAGGCAGCGGCATCAATGAAGATGTATCTTTTACCCTTAACGCCGCCGACCGTCACGCCGTGGCTTTTTCGCAGGAGGCTTACGATAAGTACGCCGAAAACCCAAAATGCGGTTCTTTGAGAGCAAGCGGCGGTGTGTACGGCGGCGGTTCTGAAGCCCTTGTGTACAGCACAAGCAAGGCTTCATATCACACGGCGGCGGAAGAAAATCTTGCAAACGCGCTTATGGCAACTGATTACAAGGATCCGCCCGTGGTAAATGATTTTTCGGAACGCAGGTACATAATACGCCGCTTGACGCCAACCGAGTGCGCTCGTTTGCAAGGTTTTCCCGACAATTGGTGCGCAGATTTGGGCGCAGAAAATCCTACCGCAGAGGAAACCCTGCGGTGGCAGAAAATTTTTGACGAATACAATGCCGCGCTCGGTAAGAAATGTAAGCCGAAAACCGAAAAACAGGTGCGGAAATGGCTGAAAAATCCACACTCCGATTCTGCGGAATATAAAATGTGGGGTAACGGCGTGGCTCTGCCCTGCGTAGTTTTCGTGCTGTCGGGAATTGTTTGGTTCAGTTCTTCCGAGTTAGCTTAATGTTAAGCTCCGGCGGTATCTCATTTTCAATGTCGATAGCGCCGTTTTCCTTTTCAAAAGCTTTGATTTCACGTCTGATGAGAGCCAGTATATGACTGTTGACGGAACGCCCCTCATAATCGGATACATAGCCGAATTTTTTCAGCATTTCCTCTTCGAACCGTATGGATACGCTTTTTATTGACATAATAATCCTCCTTTTTAGATATATTGTATATTTATTTTAGCATTATTTTATGGTATAATTAAATAAATAGATATACTGTATATTCATAAAATTATTAGGAGGAGTAAAATTATGCGAACAGCAGTAATTGGTTCAAGAGGATTGACGATCAAGGATTTAGGGCGGTATCTCCCAAAAGACACTGCCGAGATCGTTTCGGGCGGAGCAAAAGGAGTAGACACTTCTGCGAGGGAATACGCACTGTCACACGGAATAAAGCTTACCGAATTTTTGCCCGAAAATAAGAAGTACGGACGCTCTGCGCCGCTGAAAAGAAATATCGCTATCATTGAGTATGTCGATGTGGTGCTTGCGTTCTGGGACGGCAATTCAAGAGGCACAAAATTTGTTATAGACACCTGCCGTAAGCTTGGCAAAGAAGTGATAGCCTACACATTGAACTGAAATTTTTCCGCGAATTGTGCATTACGCAGAATGTCAGAAAAACGCTTGCTATTCACGGAATTCAGAGTTAATATGTGACTGCAAACTAAAAAAGGCGAGGAGGTCACAATTATGACAATTAATTTCAATGTAACAGCCTGCAAATAAAAAGTAAATAGGCAAAAACAATAATTCACAAATAATTAACAAGTATAAAAACAGACACGCCGAAAAGACCGCACGAAGCAGCCAAGGACATAAGTAAAAATAAATCAAAGCTATTTTAAAGCAGCCTAACGGCTGTTGGGGCTCTGCCCTCAAACTCCCGAGGTTTATCGCATTGTGGGTTTAACAAGGAGAGTTATTTAAAGCCTCATTAACACGTGCGTAATAAATGCGCAGGAACTTATTAGCAGCAGCCATCATGTACACTCTGTAGGGCTTGCCTTCGGAGCGTTTCTTGTCAAGAAATTGATAAACAGCATTGTTTTCGGGTTTGTTTTGAAGAATAACGCTGACAATTTGGAACAAGGTCTTACGCAATGACGGAGAGCCACGCTTGGAAATGCTTCTTGATTTAACGTCAAGGCTTCCGGACTGATAAGTAGGAGCGTCAAGCCCAGCAAATGCGGTAATAGCCTTGCGGTTATGAAAACGTCTTGTATCGCCTATCTCAGCCATAAACTGTGAGCCGAGAACAGTACCAACACCGTAAAAATCCATAACGGTATTGTATTCTGGAAGCTGCGATGAGAGCCTGTCCATTTCAGCTCTGATAGCAGCGAGAGTTTCAAGGATAGAATTAAGCTGATTGACAGATTGTTCAATTAAAAGCTTAACGCTATCGTTCATAGGCAATGTACTGACCTGTTCCCTTGCGTATGTATGGATTTCCTCGGCTTTAATCTCGCTGTAATTGTAATTATTCTTTCTGCACCAGCTTTGATATTTAAGCTTAAATGCTGATAAGGAAAGCCTTGCAACACAGTCAGCATGATAAAATTTTGATATGAAATCAACCCACTTTTCGTGTCCGTCAGATTTTCTTTGAGGTGATGTAAACAATGAATTGGCATTAGGAAAAACATTGTCAAGCAGAGAAATTAAATTGTTTTTCTGCATAACTTGAATTTTTGTGTACTGAATATATTGCCGATTAAGGATTTTAAGAGTTTTGCGAATATCCTCTTCGGGAGTGTATTCAGGTAGGTCGACCCATTTATCAAGGGCATATGAAGCAAGCTTCAAAGCGTCCTTTTTGTCGGTCTTGGCCTTTCTGATTGAGTTTCCGCCATAGTCATGCACGAGAATTGCATTGACTACGGAAACAAATATACCTTCGTTGTGGAGTGCATTGGCGATAGGTTCAAAATATTTTCCTGTGTACCCCATAACAACCTTTGTTTCACCCGATAATGATTTAATATGGTTGATAAGATTGTTTAAATCATCATCATTGTGGATAACATCAAATGGTTCAGCTACGATCTCTCCAAAGGGACGAAGAACAGCAACTGTGCTTTTACCTTTAGAAACGTCGATGCCTACAGCGTTCATAAAAATCTTTCCTTACAATGAATTTGTGTAATCGGATAAACCACGCTTTACTCATTACCTATTCAGTCTGTTGGATGACACGAACGCGCCTATGGCGGCTCAACCTGCATAAACGAACGCTATAATGAAATCATGGATGATGAGCTAATTTACGGGCGTGTTGTCCCAAGGAGGAAAACGTCAGTCCAATTACTGCTTACATTATAACTTAAATATGAGCGCGTGTAAACCATGACTGGCTTGCCATGGATTTACCGACTAAATTTATTGTAACAGGAGGAAACACAATAATGAGTAAAGTTGACTTATTAATTGATCAGTTTAAAGAAATGGCTAATTGTACGAAATGTAAAAGATTTAGTGAAAAGAAAAAAGAGACTGATGGATGCGATGGGTTAATCAATATATTTCAAAATGAGCAATTCGCATTGAACATTCCATCTATTTGGACAGACTGGATAAATAGATCAGACTCCAAATTAATGATTGTCGGGCAGAACCGGGGACCTTACATAGATATGGAAAGGCTTCATAATAAGTATTTTGAATTTATAGTTGAAAAAGATGATAGGAAAAAAGCTTGGTCAGAAATTGTTAATGAACCTGAAAGCATGACAAAAAAATTAATGACAGAATTTATTGTACAATCTGCCAAGGAGAAAGGGATTATTGTTGACGAAACAATACTGGACTCCTTTTTTGTAACCAATGCGGTTTTATGCGCAAGAAAAGGAACTAATTATAGGGGAAACAATAATTTCAAACCTAAATTTTGTACTGAAAATTGCGCAGATAAATTAAAAAAAGAAATTGAAATTATAAAGCCATTGGTAATCATTACCTTAGGATATTGGCCGTTTTACTCTATAGGCAAGAGT
The DNA here is from genome assembly GCA_910584715.1 of uncultured Oscillospiraceae bacterium. Classification (GTDB taxonomy): domain Bacteria; phylum Bacillota; class Clostridia; order Oscillospirales; family Ruminococcaceae; genus RGIG8773. Next base: position 14,144 of record CAJUAN010000019.1, on the reverse strand, counting down.
TATGGTATACCGGTCTATAAGACTTTGGGAGAGAATTTGGTTCGGTATAGCTCCAATATTAATAATATCATAAACATATCAAAAGACAATGCCCCAACATATGTTTTGCCCGTATATCATCCAACGGCTCAGATTAAAAAAATGATCAAATTTCTTATTACTGTTTGATGTGGGAATTATTACTAACTCATTACGAAAAGAGCGTACTACTGGAACAAATACACTCATATAAAGATTATAGGGGGAAAATGGATCTATGAAAGTACATTATATTGTTTTTGAGGGAATTGATGGGAGCGGTAAGACAAGCATTTGTTCAAAAATTTCAGATAGCTTGATTGAACGTGGATATAAGGTGCTTCAGATTTCTGAACCTAGTCACTCAGAGATAGGTTTGTTATTAAGAAATCAGATGAAAAATTTACATATAAATCAAACTTCGCTTGCTCTGTTATATGCTGCCGACTCGTATGACATCCAAGAACGTATAGAAGATTGCTATGATTTTGTTATAAGCGACAGAAATTACTTGTCTACTGTAGCATACCAAATGATGAATGTAGATAAAGAGTGGTTGTTAATGCTGCATCAATTTCTAAAGAAACCGGATATGATTTTCTATCTTGATGTTACTGTTGAAGCCGCTATAGAGAGGATTAAAAGTCGTAATGGAAATATAGATTTTTTTGAAACCTCTGAAAGTCTATTAAAGGTTAAAAGCAACTACGAAAAGCTAATATCAGATGGATTAGACTTAAAAGTATTTTGCATTGAAACAGTAGGAAAAAGCCAATTGATAGTTGCACAAAATATAGAGAGGATTATTCAAGAACAACTTTTTATGAATGGGGGGTGTAGTTATTGAAAGTTCTAAGCGTAGGTCAGATTGGATGGGATGTTACTACTATAAACAACAAGGTTAATAAAAATTACGGAGGCTCTGTATTGCATTTTTGTTTGGCTGCTGCACTTATGGGAATGAAAACGGATATGCTGTGCTATGTTAACAAAAAAGAATGGGAGAACTTAATAAACGAATTTCAGCAAATTGGGATTGGAACCAATCATATCATCGATTTTGAACACACCATACGTTTCAATATGTACTATGATAAGGAATTGCGTTTTTGTGAAGAAAAGTTTTCAATGGATATTAGAGACTCTGAGCCGCACATTTATGAAAATATACCTTATATGGATCAATATGATTTATACAATATATGCGAAACAATTCCTGAGCAAGATTTTAAGACATTGCAGATAATAACGGACAGTAATAAAGATGCTGTGATTGCAATGCAATTTCACATAGATAATTTGCTTCGCGATAAAGAGCTTTATTGTTCATTGCTAGATAAAATAGATTATATATTTATGAATTACGAAGAAGCCCGCTTTTTGTCAGAGTGTAACACGTTAGAGGAAACTATCGATTTTTTGAAAAAGAGGATAAAAAACATTGCATTTATCACTTCGCATACCAAGAATTATGCAGTGAAGTCATAAAGAGGTCATAATAATGGAACCAATGACAGCAAATACGGGTGTCGATCCGACGGGAGCAGGAGATTGTTTTGCAGGTGGGGCAATTGCTGGACTGTGTTTAAATGGGCAACTAGAAACGGCACTAAGATTTGGGAGCATGTGTTCCTATTTTAAATTAAAAGATTATTCTAGTAATTATCTTTTGGAAATGTTAAAGGTTCGGAGAGTTTGATTATGCAAGTGCGATTAGGTTCATTAAAATGTATTGATATAATCAGAGGGGCATATTTTCGGAATAACATTAAAAGATTTATTAACGGTAATGAAAAAGTATTATTTGTCGGAGGAGGGACTGGTGCATCTCTTGAAGATTATTGTAAAGCTGGTTTGAACATTACTTTTACCGATATTAATGCTGAAGCTGTAAATTATACTAAAAGGGCTTTTGAACATAAAAACTATCAAATAGAATTTAATTGCTGTTCAGCATATATGTTGCCGTATGAAAATAGTACGTATGATATAATTGTGAGCACATTAAATGGAAGTTATTTTAATGGAGATTCATTAGCGGAATTTAGACGAGTACTGAAATTCGACGGAATTGTTTTACTTTCCGAAACTACTTCAGAATATGTTGACTATCTAAAATCTATAGGTAGATATGACGGCCGTTACATTTTATCTAGTGATTTTCGACTAAAAATTTGGCACCCATATGTTTATACAAAGCAAAATTTGCTTGAATTAGCGGCGTCATATGACTTTGAATGTTTGCAATATGATATTTTAACGCCAAACAATCTAATTCCCTGTAAAATTATTTCAAGTGTTATATTGGTATTGGCAAAGCATTTAAATACAAGTGTTGATGACGTACCATTTCTGTATTATATGATTTTGAGAAAGAGGGATGATTTTAAATGAAGAAAAAACTACTAAATGGAGAGAAAAAAATTTATATAGCGACAAAATTATTTAATATTTGTGATAAAATGGCTGGCACCACTCTTGAGCGAAAGGTCTATGAAATACTAAAAAATTGCGTCAGTGATGAGGGTAATGTATTGGAAATGTATCCACTATACTTGCCATTTAGAGATACTAATGAAGATCAGTTGTTAGAATGCGATAATGCCTTTCAGGTAATTTATGATGCTGATATTAGTAGATTGGAACATCTACATTCATTAATTACCTATTTAGATGATCCAACCAAGGATGATGGAATATGTATGGAGATTGGCTATGCTTTTGCAAATAATGTTCCAATAATCTTGCTTTCTTCTGATGTTCAATACTACAGAATTGATAAAAAGCTAGTATATCATTCAGATCCAATTATACATAGAATTATAGCAGAGTACATCTATATGCCTGAAATTCCGGCTTCAAAATATGAAATTTCATCTGATTGTGGGAAAATGGAATTGATTGCAGAAGAATATGCAGAGAGATTAAAACAAGCCGAAGATAATATTTTAGAAAAATTGACCCCGATTATTAGAAAGTTATATGAAGATTATAATTCATATATTCCTGCCCAGTTAATTCTGAACTTCCTCGTAAAAGTGTTTGTATAGATATGTTGGGAGGACGATATGAATGGACAAGAATGATTGAGAGGCAGATCACATATGGTTTAGAAAAACGTGGAATAACTTATTATTGTACAGAAAGATTTTCTTCGAAGGAGGAAAGTGTTATCGTTCGGGGTGAAAATGATATAAAAATGCTCTTTTCCAGTGATATACTTGCTGTTTGTGCTGATGGGACCGAAACGGATGCAGGGGCAGCAGCACTAATTGGAATGGCCAAAAAATTCGGAAAAACGATTATTCTTTATTATAGTTCCAATTGTGACATTTTAGAGGGAGATAGTTCAAGCTTGAGAAATTTAATGATAGAGTTGTCTGCGGACTCTATTTGCACTACATATAATGATGTTATCGATACTATAGTATCAAAAATTAGAATATCATAATAGATATATTCCCACAAACAGACAAAACACTAAAACGGGCATAGAAACATTTCCTTGAATTACCAAAAGATAATGACAGACTTGCTATCCGCTCGTTCCATATTGAGACGGTTGCCTTGCTATCCAAATAAGAAGTTGAGTTAAAAAAGGTCAGAGTGGAATTCTCTCTTGAGGATATGGATATGTCTGGTTTTCAAAGGGATGCGGCTTATGGGCGGATAAAGAAGTACGTTAAAGAACAGACGGGGATGTCGGTATTTTCTCTGTACATTGCTCAGGTTAATCAGAAGTGCGGAGCAAACCGCAAAAACTATAAAAACGCTATTAAAACCGTGTAAATACGTGCTTTTTGCAAATGAGAAAAAGTTACAAAATACGCTGGGGAATTTTTAAGACTCGTATGATATATTTTATTGGAACTGCTCCAATCTGCGAAGAAAATCCGAGGATAACAATACCGCTCATGATAAATATAATACCTAACTTTGAGAAGATGCACAACCCAAGACCGCGTAAAAAGCGAACTATCCTCGGATAGTTCGCAACAGAATATTTATGAATATTACAGTTTCTTAGGATCGGAAAAATCAGCTTAGGAAGCTTTCGGAAGATTTGACATTAAAATTTAATAAATTAACGCTTTTAACAAATATTATTTTTCAGCCATAATATAAATCCTGACAATCACGCCGCCCTCCACACACTCCACAACCGCCGAAAGCTCCGCAGCTTCCAGAAACGAAAGCGCCTTGCTGTCAGTATAGACCGTCGGCTTGCAGCTGTCCGTTGACGTACCGTTATTTTCAATAAATACCCTGCATTTTTCTCCGTTAAAGTCCGTACCCTCAAGCATATACCGCGCCGAAAGAGAAAAACTGTCTTTCCTTGCAATTTGCGTATCAACGCTTTGACCAACAGTTTTCCCGCTAAAATATTCTCCGGCCGCTTCGCCCTCAAAGGGTATCATTGTTACTTTCGCACTGCCTGACGTCAAGACCTCCGCCGCATGCGTCCTAACGTTTATAGTAAGAACCAATTTTTTAACCATTCCATATTCCTCCTCTGCAGGATTACAATATAAGGGTAACAGATCCTAAAAAAGTAGTGGAAAAGTGAAACCAGTGCTATAGCCAAAAGCGGCAGAAGGTCGGCAAATCCACTATGAATACTGTAACACAAATTACCCGCCGCCGTCAAGCCATAATTGAATATTCTCTGAAAATTATTCTTTGGGGGTCACATCTATTGACAGTGCAGAGACAAATATAAAATTTTTTTCGAAAACCTATTGACAACCTCGGAAAAACCTGCTATAATAATTAAGTCGCTTAGAGGAATCATGCTTTGCGCATCCTGCCTCTTATTTTCACATTTAACTGGAGAAGTCGCCTAGCCCGGTTTATGGCGCACGACTGGAACTCGTGTATGGGTTGATAGCTCATCGAGGGTTCGAATCCCTCCTTCTCCGCCAGGCTGACAGTACCCGCAGCCGGAAAAGTCTCCGTAAGTGTTTCGGAGACTTTTTATTTTAGCGTTTTTCGTAAAAATATTTTTCCAAAGCTGAGACATAAAGGCACGTCAAGGCAAATGTCCTCTTAAAAGAATGTTTTGTTCTGCGGGCGTTTTTATTTTTCTCTGCAATTAAAAAATTCAAAACGGGACGTCTAATATGATACAATTCGTATTATCATTAGCGTCCTTTTTGCAGTATTTTTATCCGTACAAGCTGTTCACAGCCTTGAAAACAAAACCCGATACAGACAAATATGAAACGCCGTCCGACGGTGAAAGGAGCCGCTCATGACCGTAACGAAAAAAAAGATGTCCGCAATAGCGCGGATCGACCTTGACAGTGCAACATTTGAAAATACCGGCACGTCAGTAGAACCGTCGTATGTGAATTACTTTTTCGGAAAAAACGGCGCAGGCAAGTCAACGATTGCAAAGTCTATAGGATCCGGCAGCGGAGTAGTCTGGCGCGACGGAGAATCCCGCTCTAAATATGACGTTCTCGTATTCAACCGTGAATTTATTGAAAAAAATTTCAGCAGTTACGGAGACCTGCCGGGCGTTATAACCGTTCACGAACAGAATATAGAGACGCAGAGGCTCCTGACCGAAAAAAAGAATCAAAAAGCCGCTGTTGAATCCCGCGGTACGGAACTTTCAAAAGAAAAGGAAGATAAAGCCGCCGCCAAAGAAGAAGCTGCCGCAAGGTTCCGTAAGGCATGCTGGGACCGTACCTCCGCGCTCCGTGAAACGCTGAAAGAAGCGTTCAAAGGGAAATTGAAAGCCGTTCTTTTTGCCGGCGAGATCATGAAAATCGACTCTCCCCGCGACCACAGCCGAGAAGAACTGGAGCAGCTCTATAACACCGCCTTCTCCGCGGATTCCCGTTCATACCGTTTTTTTGAGAAGATCGGCAGCGCTTCCGCATACGGAAAGCTTCCGGGAAACGAATTGCTTGACAAAGCAGTCGTGAGCGGAAGTGATACATCTTTTGCGCGTTTCATCAAAGCCCTTAACGCAACGGATTGGGTAAGACAAGGACACACCCGTTATGCGGATCATGCCTCCGGGAAATGTCCGTATTGCCAGCAGCGGCTTCCGGACGGATTTGAACAGGAAATAGCCGCCTGCTTTGACGCCCAGTACCGCCGCGACATCGACGACCTGCGCGAATTTGAAACGGCATATAAAAGAGATACCGCCGCAATACTTGAAAAGCTAAGAAGCAATTTACAGGACGTTATGCCGACTGCGGATATTACAGAGTATAAGGACAAGCTGTCGCTTCTGGAAAGCAAGATCACAATAAACTGCCGACGCGCCGAAAGCAAGCTGAAAGAACCGTCCTCCATAGTCGCCCTTGAGGATACGGATTCCGTCCTTATCAGTCTCGGACACATCATAGACGACATTAACCGCCAAATAGAGGAAAATAACAATATCGTCAGCGACAGACGTAAAAAGCAGGAACAGTGCCGCCACGAAGCGTGGGAGCTCGCAGCGTTCATACTGCATGACGAAATAAAAGCATACGAAGCGGAAACCGCCGCATTAGACAGTGATATTTCAGCCATTGATCAGGAGCTCTCCGGTCTGCGCAGAGATTACAGAAGAGTTTCCGAGGAAATAAAGGAGCTTAATAAACAGAGCGTAAATACCGAAGAAGCGATAGACAGCATTAACAGCCTGCTCCGAAGCTCGGGCTTTCAGGGATTTGAATTAAGACCCAAGCGCGGAGTAAAGGATACATACGAAGTGGTTCGCCCCAACGGAGAGATCGCCTCCGCACTGAGCGAGGGCGAAAAAAACTTTATCGCCTTTTTGTATTTTTACCGACTTGTCAAGGGAAACGGCAGAGCGGACGGAATATCCGCCGCTTCCGAAAGCGCCGACGCAAGAGATAAGATCGTAGTCATCGACGATCCCGTTTCGGGAATGGACAGCAGCGCGCTTTTAATTGTAAGCTCAATTGTACGCGAAATGACCAAAATCTGCCGGAACAAAACGGAACACGGAATAAGCGGCTCCGATGAAAGCAATATCAAGCAAATATTCATTCTGACCCATAATGCGTACTTTTATAACGAGATCGCGTACAGAGATATCCCCTGCTATGACAGCGCTTCATTTTTTTTGATACGGAAATCCGAAAACCGTTCAAGCGCCGTTCTCTGCGTCCGCCAAAACGCAGCAACCGGAGAAACGGAAAATTACTGCCCCGTACGAACGTCTTACGCCGCTCTGTGGGACGAGCTGAAACGGCTATATAACGAAGAAAACTCCGTTATTGCCGTCAAAAATGTGTCCCGAATTATACTTGAGCGGTATTTTATCAGTATTTGCGGCTTCAGCGGAGACGATATGCGCAGCATAGTTCTTGAAGCGAACAAACAGCTTTTTGATTCGGTAACAGACTTTTACGGACAGAATAATGAAAACCGCAGCCTTGCGCTCGCTTCCGAGCTTCTTAACCGTATCGGAGACGCGCCCGACGCATCCGCTGAAACATTCATAGACTGCGGATACGGCTCCGCAGTCTGCAAAGACATCTTTAAGCTGATCTTCTACGCTATGGGACATGAGCGCCACTACAATATGATGATGTACGGATAAGCACATCTGCGCCGTTTCCGGAAAGCTTCAAAATATCGTATAAAATAATCCTGGGACAGAAACGTCCCGCCTGCTGAGAGGTGACACTATGTTCAACATTTCCAAACTTAAAGAGATACTTGTATTATACAAGGGAAAATTTGCGTCAGAACAGTGGCCGAATGAAAAATACAAATGGGAAGCCGTGAAATGCTTCCGTGACAACTGGAATATAAACGCTCCCGATTTTGCGGATATGCTGACCCGCTCCCTGTCAAAAACCAGAAATCTCCTTGCTTCATCAAACAATTTCCCCGCCGAAACGCTTCGGAGCTTCTCAAAAGCCGCTCCCGAAGAAGTACGCGCAATGTTTATAGACCTGTTTGACGAAAGGAACGATGTCGTATCCCGCATTCTCGGCTTCAAGGCAAAAGCGGCAGAGCTTCTGGAAAAATACGGCAACGGAGCCGGTCAGCATTACCAGTATGAAAACGCTGTCAGCACCTATTTGTGGCTTCATTTTCCCGATAAGTACTATATCTACAGATACAGCGACGTAAAAACGGTTTCGGAAACGCTCGGCAGCGAATACCTCTTCAAAAAGGGCGCATATGCGGATAACCTGCGGAATTTTTACGCGCTTTATGACGAGATACGCGCCGAAATACAAAAAGATACCGGTCTGACCGATATGCTCAGAAGCCTGACCGACAGCGAATGTTATCTCGACGATTCTCTGTGTACGCTCACAATGGACGTTTGCTTCTTTACAAGCCGTGTATTGGGCGCGCCAAAACAACCCGTCAAGATCAGCGGGCTTCCTGCGGAAAACTCGGAGCCGGCCGAAGAACCGACGGAAACCGAAACCGAAAGCAATGCCGAAAAATATGATAAAGCCGCGTTCCTGAACGAGGTCTATATGACGGAGAGCAAATACGGCTCTTTAGCGGCTGTCCTGAAAAACAAGAAAAATATTATCCTGCAGGGCGCTCCGGGAGTAGGCAAAACCTTTGCGGCAAAACGTCTTGCGTACTCCGTCATGGGCGAAAAGGACGACGGCCGCATAGAATTCGTCCAGTTTCACCAGAACTACTCCTATGAGGATTTTATGATGGGCTACAAACCCGTGAACGACGGCTTTGAACTGAAATACGGTATTTTCTACCGCTTCTGCCGTAAGGCGGAAAGCAGACCCGACAAGGCTTTTTTCTTTATCATCGACGAGATCAACCGCGGCAACCTGAGCAAAATATTCGGGGAGCTGCTTATGCTCATCGAACGCGGCTACAGGGGTACAAAAGCCACGCTGGCGTATAACGGGCTTGACTTTTCAGTACCCGAAAACCTGTATATTATCGGAATGATGAATACCGCCGATCGAAGCCTTGCTATGATAGACTATGCGCTGCGCCGCCGCTTCAGCTTCTTTGAAATAGAACCCGGATTTGATTCCGAAGGCTTTGTAAAATACCGCAGGTCGCTCGGCAGCGAGACCCTTGATCTTCTTATATCCAAAATACAGGAACTGAATAATGAGATCTCCCTGGACAGGTCTCTGGGAAAAGGCTTCTGCATAGGACACAGCTATTTCTGCGGTCAGACCGAATGCACCGACGAATGGCTTCGTACCGTCGTCGATTATGATATCCTGCCCATGCTCGGCGAATACTGGTTCGATGACCCTGACAGGCTGAGGCGCTGGGAGAACATTCTGCACGGGGTATTTCAATGACAAAGGATAAAAACATATTCATAAAAAACATATATTATATGCTGTCATATGCCTTTACCGCGCTTAACTTTACAGAGTACAGCGATATCGCGGCGGAAAGGTTTGACAATGTCCATAATCTGTTTGCCGCCATTCTTGCGAAGGGCGTCGGTCAGCAGCTCAGACAGGGGCTTTGCCGCGGTTATACGGGCTGCGAAGAGGATATGCCTCTCCTGCGCGGAAAAATAAATATGCCCGGAACGTTAAAGGATCGTGCGGCAGGAAAGCGTCTGCTCTCCTGCCGTTACGACGTTCTTTCCGAAAATGTCCTGTTTAATCGGATACTTAAAACCACCGTCATGCTGCTTATCCGTCACCCCGGCGTAGAAGCCGCCTATAAAAGCGTCCTGAAAAAGGAAATGATGTATTTTGCAGATGTGGACGAGATATCCCCCGATTCCGTCAGGTGGTCGGAAATGCACTTTCGGCGCGGCAGCCAAACCTACCGTATGCTTATCGGGATATGCAGATTTGTTCTGGAAGGAATGCTCCTAACCACCGACAAAGGCGAATACAGATTAGCTTCGTTTGCAGACGAGCAGCGTATGTGCCGCCTGTACGAAAAATTCATTCTGGAATACTATATAAGAGAGTACCCCGCCCTGAACGCGCGGGCTTCTCAGATACCCTGGTCTCTCGACAGCGGAGCCGGCGATCTGCTTCCAGTTATGCAAAGCGACGTAACCTTGACATACGGAAACAGAACGCTTATCATTGACGCAAAATATTACGCTCACACAACGCAGTCCCATTACAATATGCACACCCTGCATTCAAGCAACCTTTACCAGATATTCGCCTATGTAAAAAACAAAGCCTCCCTAAGCGGCGGAAGCTTTAACGATGTATCCGGAATGCTGCTGTATGCCGGAACCGACGAGTCGGTACAGCCCAACGTCAGCTATATGATGAGCGGAAACATGATAAGCGTAAGAACATTGGATCTGAACCGCGATTTTTCCGAAATAGCCGCACAGCTGAACGCGGCTGCCGACGAGCTTATGAAATAACGGTATCCGTGCCTCCGCAGGTTTCGCGCAACCGCGGGTTGCAAAAGTTCCAAGCCGGATTGGTGGATTTTATTGTCGTTATGCTGTATAATAAAAATACAATAAAACGAAAGGCGGCGATAATATTGACAATAGGCGGCCAGATACAAAAGCTCCGCACCGAAAAGGGTCTGACGCAGGAACGCTTTGCGGAATTCATGGAGGTCTCGAGACAGTCCGTCTCAAAGTGGGAGCTGGGACAAGCCATACCGGACGTGGAAAAAATCATACGCATGAGCGAGCTGTTTGACGTTTCCACGGACACAATTCTGCTCCGAACCCCGGACAGCGAACAGGAAAACCCAAATCCTCTGCACTTGGGCAGCGTTTACCTCGTGGTAAAGGATTTTGAAAAGTCCGTGGAATTCTACGAAAAATTTCTCGGCGTAACGGCGGACGGACGCTGCCGCAGCGGAAACAAATTCGTGGAATTCTACATCGACAACAAGTGCATTTCCCTGATGAACGAAAGCAATCTGATCGGGCACTGTACCGACTTGGACAGTCCCTACAAGTTTGTACAGAACTACTGGGTTGAGGATCTTACTATGGAGCACGAGCGGGTAAAGTCCCTGAATATCGGCTGTGTTACCGAAATTCGTGAAGCGTACCCCACTTACCATTATTTTCACCTTACAGACCCTGACAACAACATTATCGAAGTTACAGGAGGCTATCACATGGATACTTATGTATGCCAAAGCTGCGGAATGAATATGCAGCCGGAGCTTTTCGGAAAGAACGCGGACGGAACGCCGAACAGCGAATACTGCAAATACTGTTTCCCCGACGGAAAATTCTCCAAGGACGAGACCATGGAGGAAATGATAGAAAGCAACTTGCAGTTCCTTGACGAGTTCAACAAAGACGGCGGAACAAATTTTACCCCCGACGAGGCAAGAGCGGAAATGATGAAATATTTCCCGTCCCTGAAACGCTGGAGGCAATAAGTCATACTAAACACCGATTAAAAAACGTATAAAAAATCAAGTCAAAATTTGCATATATGATTTTAACGCAGATTTTTTATTTCTGTTTTTAATTGGTGTTTAGTATCAGCCGATAAGACGGCATATTATCTCGTTTGAAACAAGGCACCCTTCTGCGGTAAGCATGAGCGCGCCTTGTTCTTTTTTTACCAGACCGCTTTTCAGCAGCGGCTCCGCGCGGCTTTCCGCCTCGGGAAAGTCCGCAAGTCTGAGCCCCTCTTTGGTCAGCCGCAGAGCGAGCATAGCTTTTTCCTCGGGTTCCCCGCCCGTGCCGAGAGATACTTTTTCCTGTAACGGCGCGGAAATAAATTTTTCCGTGTCGGGGGGGCAGTAAAACCTTTCGCCGTTCAGAAAGCTGTGCGCCGACGGTCCTATGCCGAAATATTCCCCACACCTCCAGTATTTCAGATTATGGCGGCACTCGAACCCATTTCGGGCAAAGTTTGATATTTCGTACTGCTCAAACCCTGCCGCTGAAAGCTTTTTCGCCGCAGTCAGGTACATATCCACCTTCTCGTCCTCATCTGGGACTTTCTCCAAAAGCAAGCTGTCAAACGAAAGCGGAGTACCCTTTTCAACCTTCAGCAGATACGCGGAAACGTGAGTAAGGGGCAGCTTCATAAGCCGGCCAAGAGTACTGTTCAGACTTTCCGAGGTCTGCATAGGAATGGCAAGCATAAGGTCTGCGCTAATATTCTCAAAACCCGCGCGGTGCGCCGACAAAACGGCTTCGCACGCCTTATCCGCGTTATGGAGCCGTCCCAGAACGGCAAGCTCGCAGTCCTCAAGGGACTGTATCCCGAAAGAAACACGGTTCACTCCCGCGGATCTCAGTCCGCAAAGATAGGCAAAGTCCGCGCTTTCGGGATTGCATTCCATAGAAATTTCCGCGCCGTCCGAAATATCCGCGGATGACAGAATATCCGATATTTGTTCAGCCGTAAGCAGAGAGGGAGTTCCTCCGCCGAAATAAACCGTGTCGTACGTCAGCCCCGCCGACCTGATATTTAGTATGACCGCGCGGACATAATCGTCTGTGCGAAACATATCCGCCGCGGAGTAAAAGTCGCAGTACAGACACTTCCTTTTGCAGAACGGCACATGAATGTAAAGACCCGCAGGCTGCAAATCGGTCGCCCCCTTAAAGCTTTGTTTTCATCAGGCCGTGCTCCGAGCAGTAAAAGTACAGCTCCCCGCCGCCTATACGCGGAAGTCTCGCAGCAGCGTCCTGTTCGGGATAAAGCCTTTGCAGGTACACCCTGTCGCAGCCCGTAACAGCGGCGAACGAAATGTAGTGCGACTTTTTCATCTCATGGGGAAATGTCACATAAAATTCGTCGTCTATAATTTCAGTTTCGGGAGTATGTCCTTCATCTGGAGCGTTCGCTTCAAGGGTCGAAAGCTTTCTTCCGCAGCAGGATATATCCGCCGCAGACGCCGCTGTAAAAATGTTCCCGCATTCGGGACATACATAAAATTTCATTCGTTTCATATTTCCTCCGTTCCGACCGCATTGGTTCAGTTCGCCGCTGAGAAGAGTTTCAACGGGCACTCCGAACAGACCGGCAATGCTGTCTATAACGGATATATCGGGACAGCCAAGTCCCCGTTCCCATTTTGACACAGCCTTGTCGCTGACGAAAAGCTGTTCGGCAATTTCACGCTGGGTCATACCGCGTTCTGTCCTGAGCTGTTTCAGAAGCGCACCGACTTTTTTGCAGTCCATAAAAATTTTCCTTTCGTATAATATTTGCATCGATCTGCGTTTTTCAGTATAGCACAGCGTACCGTCTTCGTCAATCGACTAACCGTAGAGAGAGGCTATCCCGCGTATGCTTCTTCGTATGCAAAAACGGGGCACGGCATACCGTACCCCGTGAAAATATGTAATCTTACGATCTTATGCAGATTTAAGAACAGCAAAAGTGTATACCGCAGGAAGCGCAGCAATGAACAAGTCCCCGATAGTAAAGCTTCCCCCGATAATAGCCGCGATCATTGAAATAAGACATATGCCCGTCATTATAAGCCCGTAAATGAACCCCTTGCGCTTAGCGTCATGCGAGCCTTTAAAGCCGCATACCGCAAGTGTTCCAAACCCGAGGCATGACACTGCAACACCAAGAAGATTGCCGATAAAACCTATCAGCGTTCCGCTTTCAGCCATGCTGAAAATCCTCAGTCCAATGAGGAAACTTCCCCCCGTAAGAACGCGGATACCCATAACAAGCGAAAGGAGCGCAGTTATTCCGCAAAGAACCGAACAAACACCGATGACCTTTTTCATAAAAATCCCCCTTTACAGTTGTAGTCTGGTAACGTTAAAACTTCGCTGCTGTAAACAAAACGCCGAGACTATTGCCTCGACGAATTTAGCGTAACTATGCAAACCACAGAAAAAAATGGAGCGGATTACGGGGCTCGAACCCGCTACCTCCACCTTGGCAAGGTGGCGCTCTACCAGATGAGCTAAATCCGCATAATGGCGGCGGCAGTGAAAAGTGCCGCATGACCGTGCATAAAAGTGGTGCCTCCGGACGGAATCGAACCATCGACACGGGGATTTTCAGTCCCCTGCTCTACCGACTGAGCTACAGAGGCGTCCTCGCCGCACAGCTGCCTGTGCCAGTTCCAAAGAAACTGACCGCCAGTTCCAAAGAAACCGGCTACCGGTTCCGAAAAGAACCGACTGCCAACTCAAAAAAAGAATTGGCGACCCGAATGGGACTCGAACCCACGACCTCCGCCGTGACAGGGCGGCGTTC
>CAJUAN010000018.1 GCA_910584715.1 uncultured Oscillospiraceae bacterium | reverse complement strand
AGCTGCCCACAGGGTTATTTCCCATATCCACCTGCGGGGGACGAAGCTCCGCGTGGCCGTCCCAAGAGTAGAGGACGTTTGCACTACGAATTTATCAATTTCGTATTTCTTTTTGCAGTTCTCCGCGGTGATATTTAACGCACCGGAAGAGGTTCACAAGGCCGCCGTTAGCGTCGTTCCAGACCTCAAGTTTCGCGTGTCTGTCCGAGGAAAAAAGCACGGAAGCTCTGCCGCCGAACACTTCTATGTAGTGTCCGAAATCTTGGCTCGAAGAATCTTAGTATAGGCGAGGTCAAACGAGTCCTGCCTTACGATTTACACAACTTGATGAGCATATAGGGGGTGGGTTTCCCGTCCCGCATTTACTATACACATCGGTTTGTGTTACGGGCAATGAGGTCACGCCTTTACAATATGGTTATTTTTATGGATTGCTATAATAAAAATAGGAGTGCTATAAAAACATTTGTGTAACGGCATTGGTTTTATTGTTAAGAGTATAAATGCTGATTTGCGGCATTGTATTCCTATTTAAGCCGCCGCTTTCCCTAAAGCTTGAAACACTTCTTGTTGCTTTGACAATTTTTATCCAAGCCTATAATGATTTTGCTGTCGCTAAAATGAAGTTCAGGCAAAATTGTTCATTAAATTTACACGAACTGCTTTTCTATCCTTAATTTTTTAATATGCGCTGTGCAGCCACATCTTTATTCAAAAAAATGTTGAAATTTCGTTGCAAATATGATATAATATTATATAACTATTCGGAAACAGCTTTTAGGAGGAAAAAATGAGCCGCGCAGATGAAATTTTTATCGCAAACGTTAAGGACATACTGGAAAACGGAGTCTCCGATGAAAATATGGAAGTACGCCCCAGATGGCAGGACGGTATGCCCGCCCATACAATAAAAAAATTTGGCATTGTGAACCGCTACGATCTTTCAGAGGAATTCCCAATTATCACACTTCGCAGGACTTTTTTCAAGACCGCGATCAAGGAAATTTTATGGATATGGCAGAAAAAGTCCAACAATATAAACGACCTTGACGCTCACATCTGGGACAGCTGGGCGGACGAAAGCGGCTCTATCGGCAAGGCTTACGGCTACCAACTCGGAGTGAAGCACAAATACCCCGAGGGGAAGTTCGACCAGGTTGACAGGGTGCTGTACGACTTAAAGCACAACCCCGCGAGCCGCAGGATACTGACAAATCTTTACAATCATCACGACCTTTCGGAAATGCACCTTTACCCCTGCGCCTACAGTATGACCTTCAATGTGTCGGGGAACAGGCTCAACGCTATTCTTAATCAGCGTTCCCAGGATTTTCTCGCGGCTAACGGAATGAACGTCTGCCAGTATGCCGCTCTTGTGCATATGTTCGCGCAGGTAAGCGGTCTGGAGGCGGGAGAGCTTGTCCACGTCATTGCGGACGCCCATATTTACGACAGACACATACCCGTTATAAAGGAGCTTATCGGGCGTAAGTCCCACCCCGCGCCTAAGCTAATTATTGATAAGTCCGTAACGGATTTTTATGATTTTACTCCCGACAGCTTTGCTTTGGAGGGGTATGAATACAACGCGGAGGAAGTTAAGTTCCCCGTGGCGATTTAGACCGTTTTTGTCTTTTTTCGTCATTTTAAGCGCGGATTTTGTCAAACGTCGGTTTTGTGTTCTTTTTTGTGTTACAGTTAAGGAGCGCTTTTTATGATGTCAGACGACGCTATTACAAGAATTTTTATGGCGTGCTGCTTTAGCAGGCGTTTTGCAGGTGATATTTCCCGAGTACACATGGCGGATCGAACACGGTATGCCGAAAGACGCTGAGCCGTCGGACGCGGGTGTTCCGGTCACAAGAATAGTCGGAGCGATCCCTGCAATTATCGGCATTATAATATTTTTCACCACATTTAACTGAAAGGGTGATATCCATGATAACAGCAATCGCGGCGGTAAGCCAAAACCTGGGAATAGGGAAAGCTGGCGACCTGCTTTTCAACATTCCGGAGGATAAAAAGTTTTTTCGCAGGACTACCCTGAACCATACGGTGATAATGGGCAGAAAAACCCTTGAAAGTCTGCCCGGTGGAAAGCCTTTCAAGGACAGAAACAATATTGTGCTGTCCCGGGACAAAATCTTTTCATGCGAGGGGGCGGCGGTCTGCGGGAGCATTGAGGAAGTCCTTGCTATGCTGAACGATGACGAGGAAAGCTTTGTCGTCGGCGGAGGCGAGATATACAAAGCGATGCTGCCGTACTGCGGAAAGGCGGTAATCACAAAGGTAAACTCAAGTCCCGAAGCGGAAGTGTTTTTCCCGAACCTTGATGACGATGAAAGCTGGGAGATGACGGAGCAGTCGGAGGAATACGATTTTGAGGGACTGAAGTACAGCTTCTGTACATACGTAAAGAAATAAGAAGACAAGATAGGAGATTATTATGGACAATATGGAAAAGCTGGAACAACTCAGGCAATGGATAAACGAATCGGAGCGCATTGTGTTTTTCGGCGGCGCGGGAGTCTCCACCGAAAGCGGCATACCGGATTTCCGCAGCGTGGACGGTCTTTACAACCAGAAATACAAGTACCCTCCCGAAACGATTTTGAGCAGGACTTTTTACTGCAATCATCTTGCGGACTTTTACGAGTTCTACCGCGACAAGCTTCTCAACCTTGACGCTAAACCCAACAAGGCGCATTATGCTCTTGCGAAGCTGGAGGAAATGGGAAAGCTCACTGCGGTAGTTACCCAGAATATAGACGGTCTGCACCAGGCGGCAGGAAGCAAAACGGTGTACGAGCTTCACGGCTCGGTGCACAGGAATTACTGTCTCAGGTGCGGAAAAATGCACACCGCGGAATATATCAAGAGCGTGGACGGACCCCCGCCTTGTCTTGACTGCGGCGGACTGGTAAAGCCCGACGTGGTGCTTTACGAGGAGGGGCTGAACAACAATACGGTAAACGGTGCGGTAGAGGCTATCGAAAACGCGGATATGCTTATTATCGGGGGCACGTCCCTGTCGGTGTATCCCGCCAGCGGGCTTATCGAGTATTACAGCGGGAACAGGCTTGTGCTGATAAACAAGACCGCTACGGAAAAGGACGGCAAGGCGGACTTGCTTATACATGACAGCATAGGGGCGGCGCTGGATTTTGCAGTGGAAAGTGTATAGTTGATAGCTTTTGGAAAGGATTTGAGCAATGATAAAATCCTTTGAGCCGATAGAATACGGCAAGGCCTTTGAACCTCTTTTGATAAGCTTTCTGGAAGAGTGTCTGCCCCAATCGGGCAGGGCTTTGGATATAAACGGACGGCACAGTTACTATAAAGATATAGAGGAGAATTTCAAGGCCTTCTGGTGTATGCTTGACGGCGAAAAAATTATCGGAACGTCCGCGGTAACGGAGCTTAACGGCGCAGACTGCGAACTGAAATCGTTATATCTTTTGGAGAAGTACCACGGCATGGGGTACGGAAAACGCCTGCTTCAAAAGGCGATAGCTTTTGCAAAGGAATACGGGTACGAGAAAATGTATCTGGACTCCCTGTCAACAAGCAAAAACGCGATAGCGTTGTACCGCAAGATAGGCTTTGCCGATACCGAAAGGTACAACTTAAACGAACGCTCGGACGTGTTTATGGTCTTGAATTTGATTGGCGGTTGTTCGGAATGAAAGGAATTTATTATGAAAAAATTTTTGGCGGCGTTACTGGCGGTTCCGATAATGGCGGTTTTTGCGGGGTGCAATAAACCTGCGGACGAACAGCTTATCGACGGCATTACGACCGCGGAAGCTTTTTCCGAAACGTCGCAAACCTCCGCTGAAACCGCCGAAGCAACTTCGGAAACTGCGGAAACAGCTTCGGAGGAAACGTCTGCGAAAACTACTTACGAAAGCTTTTCTGAGACGGAAATCGAAATGGAACCCTTCTCGGAAACGACAACGGGAGTTGTTTCGGATACGAAAATGCTTACGGAAACCGTTTCCGAAAGTCAGATCCTTTTTGCAGATTATGACGGCGCGAAATTCCCGATGGGCGTATGGCAGGATAATTTCTTTTATACCTATGAATGTGATGAATACGGAAATATTACGTACAATTACTACGACGAAAACGATACCGAAATATACAGCGGCAGCTTTAAAAATTACACGGAAAGCGACGCTGAAATACACGATGAAAAAATTTTTCAAAAGGACAGTTATATCTTTGAATTTGACGGCGAGGGACATTATCGTATTTCGCTGCAAACTCACGACGTGTTGGGGGAATATACTCTTGAGGATAATATGCTGACGTTGATATTCAAAAACGATTACAGTGAGGAAACGTTTATTAACCGGTTCTGCTTTGAAGCTTCAAAAAATGAGAATGGTTACCGGCTGGAATTTGTGCCGTCTAAAAGTACGGAGATGATCGAGCTGCCTGCCGTCAGGAATATGGAGCACTCCGCAGATGTAGAGCTTTTCGTGGGCTTATCGGCGTTGTTTGACACGTTCTACGCAAGACAATCGTTCTGCATAGAATACATAGGTGAGGCTGATGCGGACAGCTTTAAAGATTACATTGAATACATTTCACAAGCAGATTGATAAAGGAGAGAGTGATATGAATTTACCAAACTTTTACATTGACGACATCATCAAGCGCGCACTGGCGGAGGACATCAACTACATAGACCTCGCCACCGACTACCTGCTGGACGACGGAGAAATATCCACGGCAAAATTTATTGCAAAGGCTGAGGGTATCCTCTGCGGTATTGACTGCGCTCTGCGGGTCTTCACCCTGATCGACGGCGATGTTAAATCCGAGGTAATGATAAAGGACGGCGGAAAGGTCGCAAAGGGCGACGTTATAGCGACTGTTACGGGACGCACTAAATCCATTTTAAAGGGCGAGAGGACGGCTCTCAACATCTTGCAGCATATGTCGGGCATTGCCTCCGAGACCGCGAAATACGTTCAGTGCTGCGAGGGTACGAACTGTACGGTTACGGAGACAAGAAAGACCCTTCCGGGGCTCCGCGCTCTTGAAAAATACGCCGTGGTTGTGGGCGGGGGAAAAAATCACCGCTTTAATCTGTCCGACGGGGCAATGCTCAAGGACAACCATATCGACGCTTACGGAAGCCTTACAAACGCTGTGGCAGCTCTCCGCGCCAAGGTGGGACACATGGTAAAGATCGAGGTGGAAGTGCGCGGCTTCGAGGAGCTTTGGGAGGCTCTGAACTGCAAGGCGGACGTTATCATGCTTGACAACATGACCACGGAACAAATGGCGGAGTGCGTTAAAATTGCGGGCGGCAAGTCCGTACTTGAGGCTTCGGGAAATATAACTCTTGCCAATGCCGCCGAGGTAGCAAAAACAGGCGTGGATATTATTTCCGTGGGTGCGCTGACGCATTCGGCAAAGGCGTTTGATATTTCTCTCAGGATATCCAAATAATTCGGGGAAAATCGGGGAATATGTTTTAAAAAGGATTTTTAGTTATGAACAAAGTTTTTTCACTTGGCATTGACGTCGGCTCGACAACGGTCAAAACAGTCATTTTGGACGAGTCAGGCAATATTATCCGCTCGCGGTACCAGCGGCACTTTTCAAAGGTACGTGAGACCGTGGAGGAGCAGCTTTCCGAAATAGCCGCGGAATATTCCGGCTGCGGGTTCCGTCTGAGCATTACCGGTTCGGCGGGGCTCGGTCTTGCAAACGCATCGGGACTTCCTTTCGTTCAGGAGGTCTTCGGCGCGTTTATTGCGGTCAAGAACAGCTATCCCGACGCGGACGTTGTTATCGAGCTTGGCGGCGAGGACGCGAAAATAATTTTCCTGACGGGCGGCGTGGAGCAGCGCATGAACGGCTCCTGCGCGGGAGGCACCGGCGCGTTCATCGACCAGATGGCTACCCTTTTGGGCATCACCACGGACGAGCTTGACAGGCTTGCCCTGAGCGCGGAAAAGCTGTACCCTATCGCTTCCCGCTGCGGAGTTTTCGCCAAGTCGGACATTCAGCCCCTGCTTAATCAGGGCGCAAAGCGTGAGGATATTGCCGCTTCAATTTTTCAGGCGGTTGTTGACCAGACCGTTTCCGGTCTTGCTCAGGGCCGTGAAATAAAGGGAAAGGTTCTGTTTCTGGGCGGGCCTCTTTCGTTCCAGAAAGGACTTCGTAAGGCGTTTGTGAACACGCTGAAGCTTTCCGAGGAGAACGCCGTATTCCCCGAAAACGCTCCATGTTTTATGGCGTACGGCTGCGCTCTTCACGCCAAGGATACCTGCGAGCCGATGCCCATTGACGAGATAACCGAGCGTCTTAAAAACGCTGAAATGAAAGACGATATAATAACGGGTCAGCCCCTTTTCGGCTCCAGGGAGGAGTACGAAAGCTTTGTGGCACGCCACAGGCAGTTCGACCTGAAATACGCTGATATCGGCAAATACGAGGGCGAGGCTTTCCTCGGCATAGACGCGGGCTCCACCACCACAAAGCTGGTGCTTATCACCCCAAAGGGGGAGCTTTTGTATCAGCACTACTGCTCCAGCATGGGCAGACCGCTGGATATTATTTCTTCGAAGCTTAAAGACATTTACGCGCTTGCGGGAGACAGGGTGAAAATAGTTTCCTCGGCAGTAACGGGCTACGGCGAGGATCTTATTAAAGCGGGTCTGGGAATAGACTACGGCATTGTTGAGACCGTGGCTCACTACAAGGCGGCAAGCTTTTTCGAGCCGGACGTTGATTTCATTATCGACATCGGCGGTCAGGACATAAAGTGCTTTAAAATAAAAAACAAGGCTATCGACAGCATAATGCTTAACGAAGCCTGCTCCTCGGGCTGCGGGTCGTTTATTCAGACATTCGCGCTGGCTATGGGTTACGATATTGCGGAATTTTCACAGCTTGGACTTTTTGCGGAGCGTCCCGTTGACCTTGGTTCTCGGTGCACCGTTTTCATGAACAGCTCCGTGAAGCAGGCTCAAAAGGACGGCGCGTCGGTGGAGGATATTTCCGCGGGACTGTCCTCCTCTATCATCAAAAACGCGGTCTATAAGGTTATCCGCGCAAAGTCCGTGGACGAGCTGGGCAAGCACATTGTTGTTCAGGGCGGTACTTTCCTCAACGACGCGGTTCTGCGTTCCTTTGAACTGGAGCTTGGCAGGAACGTTGTACGTCCTGCTATAGCGGGGCTTATGGGAGCGTTCGGCTGCGCTCTGTACGCCATGGAACACAGGGGAGAAAAATCCTCAATAATTACTGCGGAACAGCTTGAGGGCTTTACCTATTCCGCAAAGCAGCGTACCTGCGGCGGCTGTACGGCGCACTGCAACCTGACGGTGATAAGCTTTGGCGACAATTCCGGCGCTGTCGGAAGACGAAAATTTATCAGCGGTAATCGCTGCGAAAAGGGCGCGGGTATCGCCTTGACCGAGGAAAAGCTCTGCCTTTACGACTATAAGTACAACCGCCTTTTAAGCGTGACGAACGAGAAGCCCGCTTCTCCCAAAGCAAAGGTTGGCATACCGCTTTGTCTGGGATTTTACGAGCAGCTTCCGTTCTGGCACAGGGTTTTCACCGACCTTGGCTTTGAGGTTATCGTCAGCGAGGAAAGCTCCCGAGACATCTACTACAAGGGTCAGCACACCATTCCCTCGGACACGGTATGCTACCCCGCGAAGCTTGCCCACGGACATATTCTCAGTCTTTTGGAGCGGGGCGCGGACTTCATTTTCTACCCCTGCGAAAGCTATAACATCGACGAGGGTCAGAGCGACAACCACTATAACTGTCCCGTTGTGGCGTACTATCCCGAGCTGCTGAAAGCAAACGTTAACGAGCTTAACGATGAAAATTTCCTGCACCCGTACATTGACATAAACCTTGAAAAGCATTTTGCCGAGGTAATGAGCAAAGCGCTGGCAAAGTACGGCGTTTCCAAAAAGGACGCGAAAGCTGTTTGGAGCAGGGGAATGGAGTCTCTGAGGGATTACAGCCGCGACCTTATCGCAAAGAGCGGGGAGATAATCCAAAAAGCCCGCGAGCGCAAAATGCCCATAATCGTACTGGCGGGACGTCCATATCATATCGACCCGGAGATAAACCACGGTATTCAGAAGCTTATAACCGGTCTGGGGCTTGCGGTGATCACCGAGGACAGTGTTGCTCATCTTGCGGACACGCCCGAACTTACGGTCCTGAACCAGTGGACGTATCATTCCCGTCTCTATAGGGCGGCGAAGTACGTTACCACACAACCCGATATGCAGCTTGTGCAGCTTGTTTCCTTTGGCTGCGGTATCGACGCTATCACCACGGACGAGGTGCGCTCCATTCTTGAAAGCGGAGGAAAGCTCTATACTCAGCTTAAAATTGACGAGATAAACAATCTGGGCGCGGCGAAGATTCGTCTCAGAAGCTTGGTTGCGGCTATGGCTGTCGATTGATTTAAAAAGTTAAGGGCGATAAGTCGGAATTTATACAGGAGGACTAATATGCTTGATACGATACCTAACGAAGAAGAAATGACAGCTTTGGTTGGGAAACCTCTATATGATGTATGGAACAAGTTATGCGCTTTAATTGATGAAAAATATGATACGGATCATTTGTGGGATAAAGGCGGTAAAACATGGGAATATGAGTACAAATACCGCCGCGGCGGCAAAACTCTGTGTGCGTTATATGCAAGAGAAAACTGCGTGGGTTTTATGATCGTCTTCGGGAAAGCCGAACGTTTAAAATTTGAATCTGACAGGGAAAATTACTCCAAAGAAGTTCAGAAAATATACGACGAAGCTCAAACCTACCATGATGGAAAATGGATAATGTTTGAGCCTACAGATACTTCATTGTTTAATGATTTTATCGGACTTCTGAAAATCAAAAGGAAGCCGAACAGAAAGTAAAATTACTGTAAATCATACAGCTTTCAACTTTGGGAGGACAATAATCAAATGTCAGTCGAATTTATTTTAGCGGACGAGGATGCGGCGAAAATCATTTCCGAGCTTCGCCGCGAGATATGGAGTACGACCTATCGGGGCATATACTCCGATGAAAGAATTGACAATTACGACTTTGAGGAACACAGGCAGCGCGACCTGCGGCGTATTCGGGACAATTCCTGCCGCGTATATCTGATAGTCAGCGGCGGCGAGCCGATAGGTTATTTTTATTTTTTGACCGGGGCAACGGTTTATATTCAGTCCCTTTACGTGCGGCGAGAATATCAGCGGCATGGTATCGGCAAGCAGGCGTTTGCACTGCTGAAAGAGTATTGCGGTACGCACGGGTTTGACAAATTTACCTGCAACTGTAATTCGCATAATTATCCGGCGCAGGAATTTTACCGTTCTATGGGCGGTACGGTTATCAGTCGTGACGAGGGTCACGACGAAAAATACGACGACCAGATCACGTTTGAATTTTGTGTATAAAGCCTTGTTGCTGCTATGGCTGAGGATTGATTTAAAATAATTAAGAGTGGTGAGACAACAATGTTAGAAACCGAAGAAAGACTGTTTGAGGAATATAAAGCAGTAGACAATATCTGCCGCGACAGCTTTTCAAGCCAAAGCGGAGTCAGCCAATACATTACGGAAATGGAGAGGTACTATTCCTACGGACGCTCTTTGATATCGTCATGGGATAATGATTATCGTATGCTAAAACGCGTGCGTTGGCTGCGGAATAAAATAGCTCATGAATCATATGCAACAGATTGTAATGAGTATGACGCGGTTTGGTTGGAAGAGTTTCACCGCAGTCTTTTAGAGCGGCGAGACCCACTTGCATTGCTTAGGACAGCCAATAGAGAGCGGTTGAATTGTCCACCGCGGAGAGAGTACACAAAAAAGATTGCACCGCCGCATAGGATGAGCGGAAACGCTTATTTGCAAAGGGAAAAAAGATATTTTCTAAATCGGGTGGTCGCAGTGTTTATCGGAGTGTGTACGGCACTCGTCGTATTTATTATTGTGCTAATACTCATTAAAATAGCAATGGTTGTTTAATAAGAAATTATGTTATTATAGGAGAGATTCATATGTCAAAGTGGTGTTATAATTATGATTCCGGTCAATATGAAGATATAGACGAAGACGGTTACAGCTATACTCAAGGAGCGTATGTTTATAATTGGGACGACAGCGAATATATATCGGAGCGAGAAGAAGATGAGTATTGGGAAAGAGATGAAGATGACGACCGGTAATAACGTTAATTTCAAATTTTAAATAATTAAAATTTATTTTTTCCCGCAAAGGAGTGCTTTTTCTTTGTCCAATGCAAAATTTACCCCCGAAATGAAACAGACCCACACCATTCTTATACCCGATATGCTGCCTATACATTTCGGGCTTATTATGGAAATTTTCCGTGCGAGCGGCTACAAAATGGAGCTGCTCACCACTTCGACCAGAAGCGTTGTTGACGAGGGCTTGAAGCATGTTCATAACGACACCTGCTATCCTGCGCTGCTTGTTATCGGACAGTTTATCGACGCCTTGAAAAGCGGCAAATACGACGTTAACAAAGTCGCGCTGCTCATCTCCCAGACGGGAGGAGGCTGCCGCGCTTCAAACTATATACATCTGCTCCGAAAGGCTCTGGACGAGGAGTTCCCTCAGATACCCGTTCTGTCCCTGAATTTCAGCGGTCTTGAAAAGGACAGCGGTTTTAAGATAACCGCGGGTATGTTCCTGCAAATGCTTTACGCGGTGCTGTACGGCGATCTGCTGATGAGCCTCTACAACACTTGCCGAGCCTATGAGCTGAACAAGGGGGACAGCAAAGCCGTCCTGGAAAAATGGCAGGATAAGATCGCGGAGCTTTTCCGCAATGGCGGCTACCGCAGGACGAAAAAGCTGTACCGCGAGATTCTTGCGGACTTTTCTAAAATCAAGCGTACTAAGGAAAAGAAAGTCCGCGTGGGTATCGTGGGGGAGATTTACGTTAAATATTCCCCACTCGCAAACAATCATTTGGAGGACTTTCTGATATCCGAGGGCTGCGAGCCTGTCGTTCCCGCGTTTCTGGATTTCTGTCTGTACTGCGCGGTAAACACCGTAAACGATGGAAAAATTTATAATTTCAGCACCAATACCACAAAAATTTTCGGCATTGCCTATAAGCTGATCTACGGTATGCAGAAACAAATGATACGTATAGTAAAAGAACATGGGGAATTTGATCCTCCCCATGATTTCGAGGACCTGCGCGCTTATGCTGACAAGTATATGCACCAAGGGGTAAAAATGGGGGAGGGCTGGCTTATCCCCGCGGAAATGGCTGCTCTTGCCCACGGAGGCGTGGAGAATATAATCTGCACACAACCGTTCGGTTGTCTGCCTAACCACATTGTGGCAAAGGGAATGTCCCGCGTGATAAAGGAGGCTTTCCCGCAGGCGAATATCGTCGCGGTTGACTACGACCCGGGAGCCACGCGGGTCAATCAGGAGAACCGAATAAAGCTTATGCTTGCAAACGCGCGGAAAGAAATATAAAAAATTGCCGGTACCCGCAAAAGGTACCGGCATATTTTTATACCAAAGCCCCCTTTTCAAAAGCCTGTCAGCCCCCGGATAATCGGGCAGTCCCTCGGAAAACGCTGCTTAGCGGCTTCCGGGGGACTGCTCTTTGGAGAGAAAATTATAAAGAATTATTTTGAAAGAAGCTTGAGATAATCGTAAACGAGCTGCATAGCTTCGGCGCGGGTGATGACCTTATCCCCGTGGAACTGTCCGTCGGGAGTCTTGCCGAAGAAGCCCTTTGCGTAGGCTATAGCAATGTGTCCCGCGTTTTCGTCGCTGCTCTTTATGTCGCTGTAGAACGACCGGAAAATGCCCTTGATACCCGCGATATTGCTATGGTCGTACATCTGGGCGAACATTACCGCTGCCTCGCGGCGGGTAGTCTCGGCTTTGTCTTTTTTCTCAGCTTCCGCCTTGGCTTTGGCTTCGGGAGAACCGTCGTCCGCGTAATCTATTTCGTCCAACGCGATTGCCTCGCCGAAAAGCTCTCCCAGAAGTTCTGCAAATTCGGCTTCGGAAATGGGATCGTTGGGCAGGAACTTTTTGCCGTCCGTTCTGAGGGTTACGCCGTACTTCTGCATTTCAAGAACAGCATCCCGCTGAGGGATATCCTTTATATCGCTGTACTCGGCGTCGGTGTGGTAGCCCATGTCCGTATCGCTTACGCTTCCGTCCCAATTGCATATTTTGCCTGTCTTGGCGTTAAGGGTAAAGCTGCCCATATCGTACAGAAGATAGGTCTTGAACTCGCCGTCCTTGGTTATCCAGCCGTCGTAGTACTTTTCGAATTTCTCCTGCTCGAAAAGCTTTTTAAAGGCTTCGTCCGTGCTGATAATATCCGCTTTGGGGAACGTTATGTTTTCTGTGTGGTTCGTGTCATAACACGTAACAACGCCGTTTATATCAACGGTAACGCGTACGGCGTTGTTTGTGACCTGAATGCCGTTTTCAAACCGGTTAAAGACGAAGGTTCTGCTCGTTTCGTACAGCTTTTCCTCGGTTTTTTGGTTTGTTTCGTTGTCCCATACCTCCGTAGTCCCTATCTGCTTGACGGGTTCCGAGTTGGACTTGTCGGCTTTGTACACGGAAATGATATCCTTTGCGTAGGTCTTTGCCGCCTCCTCGGCAACGGCGTTCGCATTTTTCACGTCAAGCTTGGCAAACTCGTCGGTTTCAAACGTATCGCCGTATTTGTTAAGACCCAGTATCTTTCCGCTCTCCGCGTCAACGGTAACGTTTATATATTTGTAGTATTCCTTTGCGGCGGGCTTTTCGGTATCAAGCGTGTAGCTGACGTACATGGTAAAGCTTTCCTTGCCGTTGTCGTCCTTTTGTGAGGACACATTGTAGCTTTTCAGCTTATAGTTATCCGTAAGAGCGACAAACTTATCCTTTTTCAGCAGTGCGGTCACATCGGCGGTTTTCAGGAGCTTTGCGTTCTGATCAAGTTTTTTAAGCTCTTCCTCGCTGAAAGCTACGTCGTCTTCTTCGTCGAGCGCTTCCACCCCCGCATCAGCCGTAGCGTCATCGTAGCCTATTCCCGTGGCGGGATTTGCGTACATAACGTCTCCGTAGTAACGACTGCCGCCCGCGTTCTCCATGTCCTCCCAAATGGTTGACGCCTTGCCGGTATAGGCGTCTATCTCGTCGGTAAAGTCGGGAGAATAAACTATCCTTACCGTGGGCTTGGATTTTTTGGACTTCTCGTCCCACTTGTGGGAAATGCGGTAGTAGGGCGTGAGGGTGCAGAGGGACTTAAAGGCTTCCTGTATTTCCGCTTCGGTCTTGGCGGTTTTGGGATCGGAGAATTTCGCGCCGTCCCACCAGGTCAGGTTCATATCGGCGAGTTCGCCGGTGTTCTGATTTATGTGTATTACTCCGCTGTTGCCGTCAACTTTAATGCCGTTTACATTTCTGGAAACTCCAATACGCGCCTCCAACGACGTGAGACTGAGATGCCGCAATTCAAATTCACATTCACTGTAAATATCGGGGTTGAGCTTTTTAAAGCTTTCCTTTGCCTTGGCAACGACCTCCTGCTGAGAAAGCTTAGCAAGCTTTGGGTCGCGGCTCTGAAAGCCGTCGTCGTCTCCGAAGCCACGCCGTACATAATCCGTGATAACTCCGCCGATTATGGATACTTTTATGCTCTTGTATTCCTCTGCGCCATTTGGCGTTGTCCAGTTGAAGTTATAGCCCGTTTTGCTGTACACCTTGCTTTCGGCATAGGTAAATTCCGACAGCTCCTCGGGAATGTCGATACGCTTTTTGACCGTCGTCAAAGCCGCTTTCATAGACGCGTCCTCCTTTTTGCCCGTCGCTGTTCCCGAAGCGGTCTGAGCGGGATCCGCGGCGGTAGTTAATGCCAGAGCCTCCGGTGCGCACGCCGAGACCGTCAGCATTGCAGCCATTACCGCGGCTGCCGCCTTTAGTGTTCCTGCTTTTGAATGTTTCATTTTATCATATCCTTTCAAAGCCTTAACAATTTCTCCGCGGCCTCGCGGTTCCGCGGCGAATCTTCTGTAATGAATACAATCCACGGGGGCAGTTTTTTTCATTATACCATATCTTTGTAGGAATTCACAACAAATTTTGCGAAATTTGTGCATTTGTACAAATCCAAAAAAATTTTTCATTAGCTGTTGACAAACCGTGTATAGCTGTATATACTGTATATGTGGAGATACACAGTATATACAGTACCCCAACAACAAAGACAAAAAAGGAGGAATGACCGGGTGAATCTTTTTATTAATGCCGCGGGCGACAAGCCTATGTACGAGCAGGTCAAGGACGGCATTAAGGAAGCCATTCTAAGCGGCGAGCTGAAAGCCCACCAGCTGATGCCCAGCGTGAGGCAGCTTGCCGCCGACCTGAACGTAAGCATGATAACCACAAAAAGAGCGTACTCCGATCTGGAGCGGGACGGTCTCATCTACACCGTCGCGGGAAAGGGCACGTTCGTGAAAACGGAGGATATAGGTATGCTGCAGGAAAAACACATAGGAGAGGTCATGGAGCAGTTCATCAGGCAGGCGGAGGAGCTTAAACGCCTGGGCGTGCCGATAGAACGCCCCGAGGAGGAACTGAAAAAAATATGGAGGGAACAGCAATGAACGATATGATTTTAAAGATAGACGGTCTTACGAAAAGCTACAAGGATTTTACCCTGGACGGCGCGTCCTTCGAGATAGAGCCTGGCACGGTCATGGGGCTTATCGGACAGAACGGCGCGGGCAAGACCACCATTATCCGCCTGATAATGAATATGTGCGACCGCAGCGGCGGGACAATAACGGTGTGCGGTCTTGACAACATCGCCGACGAGATAGCAGTGAAAAACAGAATAGGCTATGTTTCCGACGAGAGCTTTTTTTATTTCGGCACTACCCTCGCCCGCACCGCCAAAGCCTGCGCCGCGGCTTACGACGAATGGGACGCGGACAAATTCGCGGACTTCCTGAAAAAGTGGGAGCTGCCCGAAAAGAAAAAGGTGTCCGCTCTTTCAAAGGGTATGCAGACTAAGGCAATGCTTGCGGTCGCGCTTTCCCATAATCCCGAGCTGCTTATCCTGGATGAACCTACGGCGGGTCTCGACCCGGTCGCGAGAATTGAGATACTCGACCTGCTGCGGGATTTCGTTTCGGACGGCAAACGCTCCGTGCTTTTCTCCACCCACATCACCGGGGATCTGGACAAAATAGCCGACGTTATCACCCTCATCATCGACGGCAGGATACGGGAGTCCATGAGCATAGACGCTGTGGAGGACAGGTACGCCGTTATCAGCGGCGCGAACGACAAACTCACCGACAAAAACAGGAGCTTTTGTATCGGTCTGAGGGAGCTGAACACCGGCTTCGAGTCCCTGATACTGCGGGAGAATCTTTCAATGTTCGAGGGCGTGTCGGTGAAAAATCCCAACGTTGAAAATCTGCTGACCTTCTCCATTTGGCAGAACAGAAAGGAGTCCTCAAAATGACGATGACCGAAAGAAGGCGGGCGAAAAAGCTTCAGGACGTGACCTATTTGTACAGCAGAGGGTGCAGACTGTGGCTGGCGCTGACCGGATCGTCGGCAGTTCAGCTCATAATACTCACGATAATAATATTCGCCGGCAGAGCGGACGACCAGCTTTTCATCATGTCCCCCTGTATGTCCATGTTCGGTATCCTGCCGTTTTTCGCGGGAATGGTAACAATGGGCATTGACAATACCGCAAACGAAAGGGTCTTCCGGCAGGCATATCATTCCTCCTCAACTCCGCTGACGTTTTTGTGCTGTACGCCCTTTAAAGCCCGCGATATGGCTAATTTAAAGTTCAGCCTGTGGGAAAAATCCGCCGCCGTAAACGTGCTTATGGTAACGGTCGGACACATTGCCGCACTTATCGCAGAGGCGCAAGGCTTCTCGATCTATCACGGCGTTTCGGGACTGTTTACGCTGCTGGCGTTTATAGCGGAAATACTGCTTATGACGCCATATATTTTCAAAAACAACGTTATATCGGTCATGGCAGGAATGCTTATCGGATTGGGCTTTGCGATGATGTGCGGGCTTATGGACGAAATAGAGGATATGTCCGTAAACACGTTTGCTCCGCTGAAAATATTTTCGGGAATAAGCGGCATACTCATCTACTGCGCGGCGACTCTGTTTATTGCCTTTTTGGGCGAGATGTACATAAAGCACAGGAAAAACGTATCCTGGCGGCTGTCAAAATAGAAAGGGGGGATGCCAAAATGACAATTGCCGAAAGAAAGCGGGCGAAAAAGCTTCAGTCAGTAATATATTTATACTGCAAAGCAGGAAAAGCATTTAACGGCATACTTATAACAGCAATATTACAGGCTGCAATTATCATAGGCGTTCTTGTTATCGGCATGGTAGACAACAAAATGTTTATGGTCGTTCCGATTGTATCAATGCTTACCTTTTTACCGTTCCTTGTATGCTTAATAGCAACCGGTATTGACCGCGGATTGAATGATAAGGCTTTTAAAGAAACATACCGCGGAACCTCAATGACATCGAATTTTTTATGCAATCTGCCTTTTAAAGCGAAAGACGTATTTAATTTCAAATTGATATTATGGGAAGAGGCAGCTGCCGCAAATGTGTTGGCGGTCATACTGGGACACGTTATTTCTCTTGTTGCAGAGGCACATGGATTCGCAGTCTATCACGGCGTTTCCGGTCTGTTCACACTTTTGGCGGTAATTTCGGAAGCATTGCTTATGCTGCCGTTCATTATAAAAAACAACGTTTTAATGGCTGTCCTCGCAGTTGGTTGGGGAATAGGATTCAGTGTTATATGCGGATTTATGGACATGATACCCGATGCGTCCGCGGACGCCCTTGCTCCGCTGAAAATATTTTCGGGAATAAGCGGTATACTCATCTACTGCGCGGCGACTCTGTTTATTGCCTTTTTGGGCGAGATGTACATAAAGCACAGGAAAAACGTATCCTGGCGGCTGTCAAAATAGAAAGGGGGACATACTATGAAGCTTATATTCAAAGGAAAATTTACCTCGTACGACGCTTTGCCCAAGGGAGAGCTTCCCGAAAACGCGGTGGCGTTCAGGGAGCCGAAATCAATGGTCGGAATAAATCTTACGGCTCTGCTGTTCGCCTTGCCCGTAGCAATTGTAATGTTTATTCTGCTGTCGATGTTTGGCGGCTCTGAAATGTATGGACGCTATAATCTATGGGGACTTGTCATCGCGCTTGCGCTTGTGCCGCTGCACGAATATATCCACGCCCTTTTCTGCGGGAAAAACGCGGAGGTCTATATGTACTACTCTCTGAAGCACTGTATGATGTTTGTCTTAACGCTTACGCCCATGACAAAGGCGCGGTTCATTGTGATGAGCCTTATGCCGTCCCTGATTTTGGGGTGGCTGCCGTTTATGGCTGGACTGTTCATATGTCCGTCGGCGGATATTGGCGGCATACTTATGGCTGCGGGAGTTTTCGGAGCGATCATGGGCTGCGGGGACTATATGAATATGTTCAACGCCGCGGTGCAGATGCCTAAGGGCAGTCTCACTCAGCTTTCGGGAATGCACTCCTACTGGTTCATGCCCGAAGCCAATACGCCGGCGGCTGCGTTGGAATAGAAAGGGGTGCCGAAATGAAAAAAGGAAAAATAGTCAGGCTTGCTTTCCGCGAGACGCATGTGTGGTACAAGCTTTTTATTGGAATACTGTCTGTCTGCTGGTACTCGCCGCTGCTTCTGGGAGACCCGGGCGAGGTTCTGCCCGATGTCGGAGAAATACTAATGATGTTCGGCGGACTTACTGTTATGGGTACGATCATAATGTGTTTGCAGGGCAATGCAAACATAAAGTTTTTTAAAACCCTGCCGCTGACAAACGGCAACATTACGGATATCTTTACCTTAAGCTCCTATATGGGAGTGCCTCCCATGATGGTCGGGGTGTCCGCATGGTACCTTATCGCGGGCAAGCCCTATATGATACCATACTATCTTTGCGCGCTGACTATAAGCGCGGCTCTGGGCACTGTCATGATTCCTCTGCTTGTAAAGCCCGCGGGCGAAACGGGAGTACGCAAAGCGACTTTTGGAAATGTGGCGCTGACATTGACGTTTATGCTCGGGGGAGTCGCCGCTGGAACAGTCCTGTGCCTGAGAGGCTACAGAAGCGGCTGTCTGCCCGCGGGAGACGTACCTATGCTTATCGCCGTGTTTGCCGGCTGTATCGCTGCGTCGCTTATCGCCGCGGCGGTGTACAAAAAGAAAGTGCGGTACCGGACAGCTGAATAAACAAAACGGAGAACGCTCCACTGCGGAACGTTCTCCGTTTATTATGCTTTTGCAGCGTTATTTTCCGCTTATAAGGTTTGAGAACAGCTCATATTCGTCCTCAGAGCCGAACTGGAGGAACAGAATGTGCTTTAAGGCCTCATAGTCGGAGCTGTTGGCGGCATAGGTCTCGCGCACCTGACCGTTGTAATCATGCTTGGTTATAACGACCGCGTTAAGGTCGGTAACATAAATGCTGTAGAACGTTACGCCAATGTTTTCGTCCGCAATCTGAAGAGAAAAGATCGACGTAAAGGAATAGTTGCCTATTTCGCGTGACGTTTCAGTAAGCCCAGCGATAAATTCAATGATCGGCTTGCAGTCCTCGCCCGTTTTCTTCACGGGATTTTCTCCCGACTTTATTGAGCCCATGTCAAAATACGGCGTGATCTCGACGGTAACGTAGTCGTAGTTTATGTCCCTCAGGAGCGGAACGGTCTCGGCTGCTTCGGTTCGCGCTTCGGCGGCATGAGCTTCCGGAGCTTTAGCCGGTGCGGAGGTAACGGCGGGAGCCGGCGATGCAGAGGGGTTCACGTTTGCCGGAGCGGGCGGCGAAGCTTTTAACGTCGTCTGCGCGTGTTCAGATGTTGTTTCTTTGGGTTTGGTGTCCGGCGGAGCCGTTTCAGCCGCAGAGCTGCCCGCGCCGTCCGAAATGTCCGGCGCGCCGCTGTCCGCCGCAACTCCAATCATGTCTACCTGTTCAGCTTCCGAAAGCTCGTTTATAACCGGAGGAGCGGTTTCTGTGACCTCGGTCATTACGGTTACCTCGGAAGTTTCGGTCTGTACTTCGGTAATATCGTCGTTTCTTTCGATAACAAATTTTACTCCGAAAGCCAGGATAAGGCAGGCAGCCGCGGCGGAAAGAGCGGCGGTTATTTTTCCCGCGGACATGACGGGCTTTTTGTCAAGCTTTATTTCGGGTATTTCAGTCAGCAGGGCTTCCGTCCGCTTATAGAAGCTGTCGGAGATTCTGATGTTATCCATAGCGTCCTTGTAATCCTTTATTGATTTACTCATCTTCATCAAAACCTCCTATCATCATTTCCTTCAGCAGATTCCGCCCCCGCGCGAGAAGCGTGCCCACGGTGGCGGGCTTTTTACCCACTATTGCCGATATTTCGTTTATTGTATAGCCGTTGTAGTAGAACAGGTGAATGACGGTTCTGTACTTTTCCGGAAGCGAAAGCACAGCCTCCATTACCTGATTCTTTTCGGCAGCGTCGGCTGCCTCTGCGCCGTCCGTGGAGCTGTCACGCTCCTCCAGAGGGACTGTACGTTTTATCCAGCCCGATCTAAGGTGATTTTTGCTTTTGTTCATGGCGGTTCTCAGGAGCCATGCCTTTTCATGCTCGGGACTGTCAAAGGGTCTGCCTCTTTTTAAGAGCGCAACAAGCACGTCCTGGGTAATATCCTCCGCGTCGCAGATATTATGCACATAGGTGTAGCACAACCGTATCAGCGTCTGAGAATATGTATCCAGGATATAGCGAATATAGCTGTCAGTTCCGTATTCGGCAGCCGTTTCGGAATACATCTTATTTCCCCCATTTGCGCGCGGAGGGGGGTATCCGCGCGGAAATAATATTATTTTCTGTATATAATACAATTTAAAAGCGGTATTTTTTTCAAATGTCCCTATAAAATTTTGTAAATATTTTATGAACAAACGCAGCTTGGAAATAAAGTCATAAATGCACTTAGGCGGTAAAGGTTGTTTGTTATGATTTTTTATCCTTGTACTTTTCTTTTTGTTTGGTCTTGATTTTAATTATACTTGGAATTGAAGGGTAGTGCGTGAGATCGGGAGGCAGACACCAAAAAGGGAGGGGAGGGTTGTCCCTCGCACCTGCGCACCATTTATAAAATCCAAGAATAATAAATCAAGACAAAGCACTCCCCAAATACAGTGATAAAATCCCAGCAAACGCCCGCCCCCTTGAGGGGGCATTGCTAAGTAATGATTTAAGCAAATCTGCGAAGGGGGTGACACAATCTGCGGGGACTCCCCGCCTTGATTCCCGTAAATTTTTCGTGTGCCCCTTGACAAATTGTGAAAAACATGGTACTATACACTTGTTAGTATTATTGTCTTAATACAATATTAAGGGGGCTTATTTATGATTTCAAGAGACGTAATAACCGCGGCTCTTATAGGCTTGGCGGTGACGGGACTTATCCCCGTTATCGGAGGACTTGTCCTGCTTGCGGTACATAAGATAAAGGCGTCCAGCTTCTGGGCGGGCGTGCTGGCGTATATTATTGCTATGGTGGTTTACAGCATTATTACCGGAATTATTTCCGCCGCGGTGATGTTTTCTTCGGCAGGCGGGGATATGTCCAATATGATGAGCAGCCTGACAGGTGAAAACAGCACTGCCGCCGTTATTATTTCAATATGCCTTGGGGTTGCATTCGCTCTTGCCATGAGCATCTGCATAGGCGGTTGCATGAAGACCCGCACATTCAACGCCGCGCTTTCCTGCGGACTTGGCTTCGGTATAAGCTATCTTGTCATGACCGCAATGAATTTTTTCTCGGCATATTCGGTATTCGGTCAGATCAACAGCGGCGCGTTTGACAAGATGTATGCTCCTATGGTGTCTCAGGGAATTATAGATAAGGAGACCGTTAACCAGCTGAAAGCAACATATGTGAGCCAGACTGCCGGAGGACTGCTGATCTCGGTTGTTTCCGCGATTGCGGTAGCATTGCTCATGGCTGCCGCGGCAATATTTATTATGCGCGGAGTATGCGCTAAAAAAGCTTTTGCGGGAATCGGAGCCGCCCTGGTTCTTTTGGCGGCGCAGTTCGGAATCTCCGGTCTTATCGCCAACGCGGGAGCCGCCGCAATAGTTGCCGTCGCTATAGGAGCCGCCGCGCTTGTTTTCGCGGTGCGTATGCGCAAGGACGTCGTTCCTCCGGAAAAGCCGTCCTATGCGAACGACAGCTTTATGCAGTCCATTGAAAACGTAAAAAGCGAAGCTGATAGTTCAAACGAAAATTGACTTACAGTACAGTAAAGCTTATGCGGCAATTAAAGCGGTCTTATCCGTAACGGTTCAAAACGTTACGGATAAGACTGTTTTTTTGTGTTCGCGGAACTTGAATACCTGTCCCGCTCCATGACAGCAAGCCTGTCGCAGCGTTCGTTTTCGGGGTGTCCAGCGTGACCCTTTACCCAAACAAATTTTACATTGTGTATATCCAGCAGGTCAAGAAGCTTTTCCCAGAGATCGGCGTTGAGAGCGGGCTTTTTGTCCGACTTGACCCAGCCCCGCGCTTTCCAGCTCCGCGCCCAGCCTTTTGTAACGCTGTCCACTACATATTTGCTGTCGGTGGTTAGGATAACGTCGCAGGGATATTTCAGTTCGGAGAGCGCGGCTATCACTCCCATGAGCTCCATGCGGTTGTTGGTAGTGTTTGCGGAGCCTCCCGAAAGCTCTTTTTTATGCTCCCCGACCCTTAGTATCGCGCCGTATCCGCCCGGCCCGGGATTTCCCGAGCAGGCGCCGTCGGTAAATATTTCTACAGTCATGCTATTCTCCGTTTTCTGTTTTTAGTTTATTCAAAGTATAACACATTTGGCGAAGCTTTTCAATATATTTTGTCAATGTAATACTGATCGCCGATTAAAAAGCGTATAAAAATTTGCATATATGATTTTGGATCAATATCAATAAAGTAGACAAGGAATTATGAAAAAAGTTACAAATTCTCAAAATCATTTGGAGATAAGCCGCCATTATTTGAATGAGTTCGAGTGGAATTGTAGAAGCCGAAGACATATTTGAAAAAACACTTCATAACGGCGTTGTCGTAGGGGTGACCCTTAGCAGAAAAGGATTTGATCATATTCAAATTATCCAAGTGTTTTCTAAACTCTTTAGGCGTATATTGAGAATCTCTGTCGGTGTGAAAAATTATTCCGTTCGACTTGCTGAGGTTTGCGACCGCAAGATCTACGGTATCCGCTGCAAACTGCGTATTGATTTTGTCAGGCTTTTTGATCGCTTGCGGCGGGGATTAACCTTTTTATTAATGTCCGTTATTTTTGCCGCATATCGGTATCCCTAACCGGACTTTTTGTACTTTGCCTGTTAGATGTCCGCCGTGTTGCGATTACATTTGAACCCAAAAAGTTTTTATTGACAATATATCTGAAATTGTGTATAATAAATAATGTATTAATGTAATAAAAGGAGTGAACTGTATGGACGCCGGTAACGGTAAGGGCATAAAACCGCGAAGTTGCTGCTTTGATATCGGCGCATACGGTGCGCTTGTTTCATGGCTTTGCCGCCGTAAGACGTATAGGTGCTTTTTGGAACTGAGTTCGGCGGAGTAGTTTTTAGTTTTGTGCCTTCTGTTCATTTTTGAATTAGGAGGTTTTTTTATGGAAAAAGAGCTTGCTGTCGAGCTTATGGGCGGCAAACAATTCGTTAAGCTAAAATCGGAGCTTCAGGAAATGAACCCCGCGGATATAGCGTTTCTTGTGGAGGAACTCAACAGCGACGGTGAGATCGGCGAAAAGGAGCTTATCCTGATGTACCGCATACTCCCAAAGGAGCTTGCCGCCGAGGCTTTCACCTACATGGACAGCGACACCCAGATGACTCTGATAAACGCTTTTTCCGACCGCGAGCTGCGGTATGTCTTAGACGAGCTTTATATCGACGATACCGTTGATATCATCGAGGAAATGCCCGCAAACGTTGTTTCCCGTATACTCAGGAACACCGACAGCGACACGAGAAAACAGATAAACCAGCTTCTTAACTACCCCAAGGACAGCGCGGGCTCGGTCATGACTACCGAATTTGTTTACCTTAAAAAGGAACTGACCGTCAGCGAAGCTTTTGAGCAGATACGGAAGATAGGTTTGGTAAAGGAAACGGTCTATACCTGCTATGTTACGGAAAACCGCAGACTTCTGGGAATAGTTACCGTTCTGGATATGCTTGTCGCCGACAGCGATACGGCGGTGGAGGACATTATGGAGACCAACGTTATCTCCGTAAACACTCACGACGACCGTGAATATGTTGCGCGGACAATGTCCAAATACGACTTTGCGGCAATTCCGGTTGTGGACAACGAAAACCGTATTGTTGGCATAGTAACGTTCGACGACGCTATGGACGTCCTCCAGGAGGAAAACACCGAGGACTTCGCAAAAATGGCGGCGGTAGTTCCCGCAGAGGACAGCTACTTTAAAACCTCGGTATGGTCCCACGCCAAAAGCCGTATCCCATGGCTGCTGATACTTATGCTTTCGGCAACTCTCACGGGCATGATATCCGCAAGATTTGAGCCGCAGATAGCGGTTATACCAATGCTTGTTTCGTTTATGCCAATGGTGATGGGTACGGGAGGAAACTGCGGCTCACAAAGCTCAACGCTGATAATCCGCGGAATGGCGCTTGATGAAATACGCCTCCGCGACTTTTTCAAGGTGGTTTTCAAGGAGCTCAGGATCGCGCTTATATGCGCCGCCGTACTTTCTGTGGTAAACGGTCTGAGAGTGCTTATTACCTATAAAGACCCCGCGCTTGCGCTGGTAATAGGGCTTTCTCTTATAGGAACCGTTGTTATCGCAAAGCTTGTAGGGGCTATGCTTCCCATGGGCGCAAAGGCGCTGCGGCTCGACCCTGCCATAATGGCAAATCCGCTTATCACAACCGTGGTGGACTCCTGCTCGCTGCTGATCTATTTTACTATTGCCACAAATATCCTGAGCGGCAGACTATAATTTATAGTATTAAAGGTACTTCCCCTATGCGCTTGTTCTGCGCGCAGGAGAAGTACCTTTTTACATGAGCATAGCCGTTTTATTATTCAAAATTTGTAATAATACAGCCTCAAAAAATCAGCGAATATATTACGCAGATAAGTAATAAGTAAGACGGAAAAGCAAACTTTCCATATGACTTAACGTATGGAGTATTTTATTATTTGCATCTTATTTTATTAAGGAAACCGGCACGCTTATTCCAAACCCAAGAATAAAACAGGGGGAAAAGCCAAATGAACAAAACAAGGTCAAAGCAATAACAACAGCGAACCGTCTTGTGAAGCAAGCCGCGCACAGCTTGTCCGCATTTTTTCGATTATGCCATAAAAGGCAGAACAAAATTCAAGAACGCATACACTAAGAAAATTACCCACCATGCCGCTGCAGTAACGAATACCGGCATTGTGCGGGCTTTTCCGGCAGGAGTGGGACGGCTCATATTCCCGCCCTTGACGAGAACCACTATCCCTACCACAAGCGCCGCAAGCATGATCGCTATCCTGAATAGCAGAGTGCAGATGAACGCCGCCGAAAAATCAGGCATTGCCATAGTTTCTTCAGCGCCCTCAAGAGCAGCCCGGAAGAAGTCCGGGTCGGAATACTGTATCCAGCAATTGAAAAACATTCCGCTGGTGTTTACCACTATATGAGTAAAAATTGCGGGAACTATGGAGCCGCTTTTTATTGTTACAACCGCAAGGGGTATGCCTATCAGAAAGCCAAGTATGAACTGCTGATAATTCTGGTGCATAAGACCGAATATCGCGGCGGAAAGAAAGATTGCGAATCTTTCGTTGTACTTCCGCATGGACTGCAAAAGAACCCCGCGGTAAAGAAGCTCCTCGAGTACGGGTCCAAGCAGACAGGCGTAGAAGTACATCAGCAGATTTGCCGGCAGGGATTCGGTCGCGGAAAGATCCACGGGACGCGGCTCCAGTCCGAAAGATTTAAGTACGGAAGCGATTATTGAGGCAATTATCGAAGCGGCGGTCTGCAATCCGAGGGCAAGGGTCATCAGCTTGAGCACCGTTCCGCCGTTAAAGCCGTTTCTCGTTATCAGCGGTTTGAAGTCGACGCCGAGAACTTTTATGCCGACAATTATTGCCGTTATCTCGCTGATTATCGGCACGCAGCAGGAAAACGCGGTACTGAAAAATTCGCTGTTCCAAACAGGCGAATCGCCGAAAAATGCGCTTCCTAAAGCCAGTCCGTTGAAAATGACAATATTTACAAGCAGTACGGCGGCGGCAATATTGTATTTTTTACGAATCTGTTTGCGCTCTTCCTTATCGGGTATGACAGAGATCTGTACAGGCTGAGGCGGTACGGGCTGAGCGGGATCACTGTAAAATTGTTCCATAAAATATCCTTTCTCAGAAAACAAAAATAATTTACATTATTATAATATAAATTTTAACTTTTGTCAAGCAAAGCAGTCTAAGCGAAATAAAAACAAGAATTTAACATGTGCGTAAGACGGATACTGATTATACGTTTTGTATAATCAAACCGAAATATAAAGCTCCAAAAAATTTTTTCGGGTTTTTGTTAAAGTTTTTGAAGTATCTGCCGATAAGATATATAGAGAGATTTTTACAGAGTAATTATGCCCGCTCTTAAACGACGGGTCGGAAAGGATGGGATCGCTTTTATGAAAATCGAAAAATACGGCTCGGTAATGTCCGCCTATATGAAAAACGCCTATGAGCCTTCGGAAAAAAAGCAGCGCGTCTCCGCTGAAAAAAACGTAGACAAGGCTGTGTTTTCTTCCTCCTCGGGGGCTCTGAACGGTCTTAAAGCTTCGGCGGCAAAGTCGGTGGAAAGCTTTGCTTCACCGGAAAGGATAGCCGCACTGAAAGCTATGATCTCCGACGGCTCCTATAATATTTCCGCAGAAACGGTGGCTGCCTCTATATTTGAGGGCTGATAACCGATATCCGTACACGGTAAAACTAAATGCGAGCGATTATACAAATCGTAATGATATTGTATAATTATACGAAAGGAATATATTATGCCCGACTACAGAAAAGTAATCGCTTTCTTTGACGAGTATATCGCTCATTACAGGGAATTCCTGAGCTTTGAGTACCAAAAGGCCGATATGATAAATAAAAATCAGATCGAAAAGCTCAGCGATTCACTTTCGATCGAGCAGGCTCTGATAATGAAAACCAATTCCCTTGAGGGAAAACGGGAACGGCTTTTGGCGGATGTTGACGGAAAAACCTTTGCGGAGATCACCGAGAACGCTCCGGAGGAGTTCCGTGAAAAGCTTTCCGAGCAGCACAGGGAGTTTTCCTCTCTGATCTTCAAGATCAAGGAATTAAACGACGCGGCTAACATAATAGTATCGGAACGCCTGAAAAAAATTCAGCGCAGGACTGCGGAGCTTGACGTTTACGACGGCAAGGGCGCTGTAAGGCGCGAACACGCTTCAAGGTCCGCGATATCAAAAAATGTCTGATGAAAGGATTGATATAATATGGCATCAAGTTTTATGGGTCTTTATGTTCAGCGGGAGGCTATTCTTCTTGCTCAGAAAGCGCTGGATATTACAGGCAACAATATTTCAAACATTAACACTCCGGGCTATACAAGGCAGAGACTTGACATATGCTCTGTTGCGAATAAGAAGGGCACTTTGGGCTATAACACCGGCGTTTCCCTTGCCGGACGCGGTTCGGAAGCTATCGGCGTGGCGCAGATACGCGACAGGCTTGTAGACAGGAAAGTAAGAACTTACAGCGGCGAACTTTGCAATGTCGGAATAAAGCTGGAAACTCTTTCCGATGTTGAGGACGTTTTCGACAGTATCGAAGCCGACGACCTCGGCGCAAGCTTTGCTTCGATAGTAAGTCAGTTCAAGGCGTCGCTCCAGGGCTTCTCGGCAGACAACGCAGACAGGACGGAGCTTGCGAACGTTGCGAAAAACACCGCGGACAGCCTTGTAAAATGTATCGTAACATATAACTCAAAGCTCAATGATATTTCCAAACAGACTTTCGGCGACGCAGACAAAACCGTCGACAGAATCAATGAGATATTCATGGAAATGGGCAACCTTAACAAGCAGATCAAGGAAGCCTACATCTCTATGGGATACATTACCCCCACGATGACCAACTACGAGGTAATGAACGACTACGGTCCGCTTGAACTCAAAGACAGCATGAACAGTCTCCTTGACGAACTTTCCCAGTACGGAAACATCGACGTAAAGGAAGAGCCTGACGGTACGTTTACGGTCAAGTTCGCGGATCAGACTGTGGTCGAGGGCAAGAAGTTTGCCCAGATGGCTATTACAAAGGAAAGCCCAGACCCTACCGAGCTTGAATTTCAGATCACTGAAACGCTTCTTGACAGCGGCGACTGGTACGACCTGCACATGGAAAATAAGACGGGCGGATCCGCCGGTCTTCTGATAAGAGGAGGAAACGCGGGCGATACTGTTAATATTACCGGCAAGAAGCCCGACGGTTCGTATTACCTTGACAGCGGCTCCCTCAGAGGCTATCTTGACGTGTACAACGGAAGAGGAGCTTTCGCTCACGATGAAGTGCATACGGGCGCAGACGTTGTTCCCGATGCCGACATCAGCAATCAGGAAAAGGGTATCGAGTACTACCGCGATATGCTCAATTCTTTCGTTAAAACGGCTACCGAGCAGTTCAACGCTGTTTTCAAGGACTTTGCCGAAAAGGAAGTTGACGCTGACGGCAACGAAATACTTGATGCGGACGGCAATCCCGTATATAAGGATCCGATATTCACCTACAAGAATAAGGACGGCGTTTCGGATTTCAGAACAGCCGCCGAGAACTTCAGAGTTGCTGACACATGGAACAACAATCCCGAGTTCATCTCAAATCCTACCGGCGACAACGAGTTTGAAGAGCTGGACAACGTTTATATCAACAAAATGCTCGGCGTGCTTACGGTAGAGCATACGTACGGCGACGGTGTAATAACAAATCCCTCGAATGAAAAAATCGCTTTGGAAAAGTTTGTTACCGAGATATGCGACGACCTGGGCGTTAACCTCAGTACCCTGAAGAGTCTTTACAACGCTACCGATATTTCGCTCACAACCGAAGAGACCGCAAGAAGCGAGATTATGGACGTAAGCATGGACGAAGAGGGCGTTAACATGATGAACTACCAGAAGTGGTACAATGCTATCGCAAGAATGATTACCACCATGGACGAGGCTCTTGAAAAGCTTATCAACGGCACCGGCGTAGTCGGCCTCAGATAATCTTTAAACACGGGAAAGGATGAATTCCAATGAGAGTTACAAATAATATAACCACAAGACAATTCCTGTCAAATAACAACCGTCTGCTGACCCGCCGTCTGCAGAGCGAAAACAGGATAGCGACCCAGCGCAGATTCAACCGCGTTTCCGAAGACGTTATCAACGGAAGCAAGGCTATGATAATCCGCCGGCAGCTACGCGACCTGGATATGTACAACGATAACCTCGGATCGGCAAAGGCTATATTCAACGCTGCCGAAACAAATCTTACCTCTATTGCTCACGACAACTACATTGCTGTCGAGGAACGCCTTGTTGCGTCGTCAAACGGTACATATTCACAGGAAGAGCTTGATATCTTCGCTACGGAGCTTGACGAGATCGCCGATGAAATGGTCAAGACCCTTAATGCGGATTTCTCAGAAAGACAGCTATTCGGCGGCGCGAGCAACCAGAAGGCTCCTTTCCGCATTGAAAGAGTCATGATAAAGGATCAGAACGGTCAGGTGGTTTTCCCTCCCGATTATAATAAGTACTACAATGCGGACGGCTCCATGAAGTCTGACATTTCACTCAGTGATATCCCGCGCACGGTTACATACAACGGCATTCCCCTTGATTTTGATGTTACGAGCGATATGATACTTCCGGACGGAACGGTTACAAAGGCGGACGGCGAGTATACCGTCACGGTTTTTGATGAGAAAACCAAAAAGTGGCTGGACAATGCAGACGACAACCGTATAATTTCCGCCGACGATGTTGCGAGAGCTCAGGAGGAAAAGGACAACTCGGTTCTTTATCCCGGTTCAAAGCCCATTTATGTGGATATCGGGCTGGGAATAAAGTACAACGACGACCTTACGGTTGATCCGCAGACAGCCCTTGACGTTTCAATAAACGGCGCAAAAACTACCGGAAGCGGCATTGATATATCAGGGGTTCCCATTAACGGAACCGCTTCCTGCACGATAGCCGATCCAATGGCGGCTGATCTGTCAGGCGGCTATGCTGCCGGCGCAGGAAAAATTCCCCTCAGCCTTACGGTAGACGGCACAAAATACGATCTTGAACTTGACATGGGCGCTGTCCTTCCCGAAAAGACAGACGGCACGTCCTATACCGACGATGAAGTGGCGTCAGCTCTCAATAACGCTCTTAAAACGGCGTACAAGGATACTGCAAAGAAGAGCCTGCCCAAGGGCATCTCCTTGGATTACAGCAATAAGGAGCTTACGCTCAATACCGGTTCTAACCGCGTTGAGGTCGGAGCAAACGGCTTCGGCATCGCAGAGGGCGAGATCGTAAGAAAAGCGGAAACACAGTATGCAACGATCTCCGAGAATTACGAGGAAAAATTGGATACAGCGCTGTTTGAAAAGGGTCTTGCGGCGAACGATCTTAAGAAAACGCTTACGGTAAATGTGAACGGTACTGATTATACGCTCTCACTTGACCTTTCAAAGCTTGACAGCTCCAAGCTTACCGGTACAAAAACGTCTTTCACAAAGGACGAGGTGATAAGCGCTGTAAGCAGTGCGCTGGCCACAGCGGTAAATGAAGCTAAGCCTTCTTTGCCCGCCGGCGTTTCAATAGGATGCAGCACCAAGGGCATGATCGTTATGAAAGCGGAAGAGGGATTCACCGCTGAGATATCAGCGCCGAACGATCTGGGACTTCCGGCAGGTTCCGCTTCTACCGAGATAGATACTTCACAGCCTCAGTCCCCGATACTTGATGAAAGATTCAGCAGAAATCTTATGCAGCTCGTTCTCGACGCGGCGTCGGCTCTCAGAAGAGGCGACCAGGATACTGTAAACGCTATCATCGACCGCGCAAACGAAGCGAAT
Source organism: uncultured Oscillospiraceae bacterium (assembly GCA_910584715.1). Classification (GTDB taxonomy): domain Bacteria; phylum Bacillota; class Clostridia; order Oscillospirales; family Ruminococcaceae; genus RGIG8773. The sequence goes on along the minus strand of CAJUAN010000018.1, from coordinate 17,192 downwards.
AACCACATTCTCACAGAGATAACAACCCTTGGAACAAAATACAACAGTATTGAATTCTATCAGAATAAAAACAAGGATTATGATTTCAACCTCAAGGAACGTCAGAACCTTGTCGAGGGTACTGATATGGAGAATGAGATCATTGAATATGAGGCGGTCAAGGCTGCATACGACGCTACTCTTAAAATGGGTACGCAGATACTTCCTCACAGTATTTTTGATTTTATTTAAGGAGTTACAGGATCAAAGGATATTTTCAGCATGGACGGCCGCACGGGGCTGCTGTCCGAGAAAGGCGGGTTATTGATATATGGAGCAGCTGCTAAGCATTAAGCATATTCCGATCAAGGTTGAAGTAAACGTTACAAGAGGAGAGTTTAAGCGCGTTGAAAACAGCGCTCCGAACGCTCCCTCGGTCAAGGTCTCGCCTAAAAAGGGCGGCGGGCTTCGTCTTCAGGCGGAACCGTACAGAATGGAGATCCCCGAAAGCCGAAATTATGACGCGTATATCCCGTCAGGTAATTACGACAGCGGCTTTACTCTTACATACGAAGCTGTCGCAAAGCTTGCAGACGGGGGAAATCCTGCGGCGGGTATAAAGCAGTCGGGAGAAATGAGACAGTTTTCAGCCAAAAGAGCTTCAAGAAGCATTGAATCGGTTCTTCAGTCTCTGCCCAAAAGCAAAAACAGCGCGGTAAGCTATGCCGACGGCGTGCTTAGCGTGAACTACCGCATGACCGGAACGGAATCGGTAGCTGATCTCGCTTCATCACATCCGGAATTTGAATTTATCCCCGGCAGCATTGAGTTTATAATCAGTCAGATGCCGGAGCTGGATATCGAATATCTCGGGGATCCGATATATTTCCCCAGAAGCGCGGATCCCAACTATGAGCCTATTGTGGACGTTCTTGTTTAACGTCCGAGTCTGTAAGGAAGTTTGTATATGATAATTAAAACAAGGGATTTCGGCGAACAGGAAGTTTCCGAAGATAAGATCATCAGCTTTCCCAACGGAATATTCGCTTTTGAGGACGAGCACCGTTTCATAATGCTCTCCCCCCTCGGAGACGATGTGTACCCCGCGTGGCTCCAGAGCGTCGATAACGAAAATCTCTGCTTTATTGTGTTTGATCCGTGTCAGATCGTTTCGGACTATTCGGTAACAGCCGATGAGGAAAGTCTGTCGGCGGCGAGGTTCGGAAAGGATCCGAAGCCCCACTATCTTACTCTTGCAGTGATTCCCGAGGACTATAAGGATACTACGGTGAACCTTAAAAGCCCGATACTGGTAAACAGCGAAAAAATGCTGGCTGTGCAGACTATTGCGGCGGAGAATTATCCCATAAAGTTTCCTATCTTCAAAAAGGAGGGAGACTGATGCTTGTTATAACCCGTAAAAACGGCGAAGGGCTGCACATCGGCGATAACATCCGGGTGACTGTTGTGGAAACGTCCAAGGACAGGGTGAAAATAGGTATAGACGCTCCCTACGATGTGAGGATAATCCGCGACGAGCTTTTTGATACCGAAAGATTCAACATTCAGGCTGCCGTGCATAAGCCCGCAGCGGATCTGCTTTCGATGATAAAAAATCAGCAGAATAAATGACCAAAATGATTAATACGAAAGGATGATCGTTATGTCGACAATTTCAAATAACAGAGCTGTGAGCAGCCGCAACAGAATGGCGGGTCTTATGTCCGGTCTGGAGACTGAGGAGCTTGTAAAGGCGATGACCGCCAATACCAAGAACAGGATAAATTCCAAGCAGCAGAAGCTTCAGACTCTCCAGTGGAAGCAGGACGGATACCGCTCCATTATTTCCAAGATCAAGGATTTTCAGAATAAATACCTTAATCTGGACAGCGATACGTCCATAAAGGCAAACAAGATATTGAAAAAGTGCATTTCCACTTCTTCAAACGATAAAATCACAGCTACAGCTGCGGCAGGCGCAGTTCCCGCAAAATATACTATCCGCGAAGCTGCCGCTGCTAAAACCGCTTCTGTAACTTCCGGCGGTTCAGTTGCCGGCGGAAGCATAAAGCTCGATTTCTCGGACGCCAAGAACGGCAAGAACTACGAGGTCAAGATCAAGCTGGACGGCGCTCAAAGGACTATCGTTTTCGCCGGAGGCAAGGACGCCGCCGAAACGCAGCAGAATTTTCTTGACGCTGCCAACAGCGCGATAAGCGATATCGTACACACAGGTCAGAAAGTTGAAATAAACGATGAGTCCAGAATGGTATTCAACGGCGCGGGTGACGGTATTTACCACGTTTTTGAAATAACCGACGGCGGCGATAATATGGAAGAGGGTCTGGGTATTGACGGCGACAGGATCAGCCGTATTTCCAACTCTGCCAAGTTGGGCGATATAGGATTCAATAACAAGCTCGTCTCCGAGGACGGAAAGTATAACATCAACATTAACGGAGTTTCCTTTGAATTTACCGAGGACACTACCGTTTCCGAAATGGTGAACAAGATCAATACCTCCGACGCGGGCGTTAAGATTACTTTCAGCAACGTGTCGCAGTCCTTTACTCTTGAAACTAAGGACACGGGCGCGGGTCAGGAGCTGAACCTGTATCAGACCGGCGGTACTCTCCTCAACTCGCTGTTCAATATCAGCAGCGACAAGCTGGGCGTTTCCTCCGCGGATTCCGCTAAGATTGAATATGCGATAAACGGCAGCTATACTCAGAAAATCGACGATACCAAGCTTAAGAGCGGTTTTGAATCTACCGACGATAAGTTTAAGTTCACTCTCAATATTGATGGCAAAGACCGCACATTTGAATGGGATCTGAGCGATGTCCTTAAAAAGAAGGACGATGGTGAAGAATACACGACAACTGAAATATCCAAAGCCCTTCAGGCAAAGCTTGATGCGGAGCTTGCAGAAGATGATATGGGCGGCAGAGATGTTATTGATCTTGAGATAAAATATGATTCCAACGGTCTGACGCTTACATCTTACGACCACAAGTTTACCGTTGTGGACAGCAACTTTGCCCTTGAACCCGGAAAGACAAACGAAAGAATGGTCAACGGCGATGAGATGTACGTTATCGCTCCCGGCGTTAAGAGCATGAAATTCAAGGTCGGCGACGATGAGATAGAGGTTACCGCAAGCAAGGAAGCTGGAATTTCTATTAAAGACCTGGCTGACAAGGGTTTGTTTAACATCAGGAGCGACGGAACCTTGGTGGCTTCACGCGAGGTGACCGCTGCCGATGATAACGCGAAGGCTATGTTCGATAAATACTTCGGAGGCAAGGAGACTCTTGTTCCCGCAACAAGCAGCGATGTATATACGGCTTACGGTTCAAACAGCACCCTGGAGGTAAGCACCGACGGAGAGAATTTCACCAAGTACACAAGCGCCACAAACCTCTTTACTTTCGACGGTACGACCATCAACCTTACCGACGTTAAGGAGTTCAAGGCTGAGACCGACGAGGATCTTATCACTGTTGAGACCAAAAAGGATTCCAGCGGCATCAAGGACGTTATCAAGGGATTTGTTGAGGACTATAACAAGCTTATCGAAGACCTTTACAAAGAGGTAAATACAAAGCGTCCTCAGAAGAATAAGGCATATTTCGATCCGCTGACTGACGAGCAGAAGGATGAAATGGAATCTGATGAGATAGAAAAGTGGGAGGAGCAGGCGAAACAAGGTCTGCTGTACCGTGACAATAATATCCAGAAGTTCCTTTCCGAGATCAGGGGCGTTATGGCAAAAGGAATCGGCGGTTTTACACTGAAAGATATGGGCGTTGAGCTTACTAAGGATTGGCGCGACAACGGCAAGCTTGAGATCAAGGAAGATAAGCTTGACAGCGCTATTGAAGCATACGGCGATAAGATCGCAGATTTCTTTACAGGGCCTGACGGACTTGCGTCCAGACTTGAAAGCACTATCGATAAGGCTATTTCCACAAAGACCAAGAGGTACGGTTACCTGACTTCACTGGCCGGTATGGAAAACACCAAGACCGATACCGACAACCAGATCTATAAGGAAATGCAGTCGATCCAGAGCATCATCGATAAGCTGAACGAAAAGTACGAAAAGGAACAGGACCGCTACTGGAACCAGTTTACCGCACTGGAAAAATACATGGCTCAGATGCAGCAGCAGGCGTCCTATTTCATGCAGGAATAACCGAAATATATCATGGCAAGAGGCAGGATATTTCCTGCTTCCTGCTTGTGTAAGCTTATATCCCGTTTAAGCAGGCGTATGCCATTGAAAGGAATGAAGTCATAATGCAGCAGAATCCATATCAGAAGTTTATGCAGCAGAGTGTTACGACAATGACGCCCGGACAGTTGGTAGTTGCACTTTATGACAAAGCCATAACAGAACTTAACAAGGCTGTTTATTATATTGAGGATGAACCGAGCATTCCCAAGGCGCACAACTCAATAATCCGCGTTTTGGATATTGTGGACACTCTTGATTCCCATCTCAAGGAAAAGTATGAAATTTCTAAAAGCCTTGCGGCGATGTATCAATATTTCCGCGAAAACCTTACAAAAGCAAACGTCAAAAAGGATGCGGGAATACTGAAAGAACTTATACCGTTTTTTCAGGAGATACGCGACGCTTTTGCTGAGGCTTCAAAAGGCTTTTAACACTTTCGGGGAGGCGCTGTAATGAATAGTAAGCCGCTTTTAAATCTTGTTGACAGAAAGATACATGAAATGGAACGTTACAGCGAAATTACAAATCGTATGCTGTACGAGGATATTGACGGTGTCGGGGAACTTCTTGCAGAAAGACAAAGCATTATTACTGCTATGGACGGCATTTCTCTGGATATCAAGCAGTACATAAGCGAACAGTCTATGGAGCATCAGGATAAGCTGAATAAACTGATGAAATTTGAGGACATAGGCGGACTTAACGGAGAGCTTCTGGAGCTCCAGAAAAAAATAAGTCATGTGCGTGAACTGAGAGAAAAAATAGTCAAGGATGACGCTGCCGCTTATGACAGGTTTGAAAAAATGCGCGATGAGCTCCGCGAAAAGCTTGAACAGTCTGCAAAGGGTAAACAGGTGATCAACTATTTTTCCGGAACAAATACCAATATTAATAAAGGAAAAAAGTTGAATATTTCAAATTAATATGCTATAATATTACTGTCGGACTGTTTGGACAGTCCGACAGCGATTTGCGTCTGTAGCTCAGTTGGATAGAGCGTCAGACTCCGACTCTGAAGGTCGCAGGTTCGACTCCTGTCAGGCGCACCACGTATTTAAGCCGTTTGAGGGTTCTCGGGCGGCTTTTGATTTTGCCCAAAATGCCGATTTTGACAACAGATTGACAACAACTTTGTAAAAAACATAAAAATCAAGGCTCTTTTCCACATCGGGAAAGAGCCTTTTAATTATCCAACATCTTCCTTTTTGTCCTCCTTGCGGGGAGCGGGTTTGTGCTTGAACATAAAATCGCCTATTATGTTTGAATTTCGGGAGCGGCTTTCCTCAAGCGCGTGAGCATAGACCTTTTCGGTGGTTTGCGGACTGGTGTGTCCTAAATACTTTGCGACCGAAGCGGGGTCAACACCTCCGAATATTAGCGCACTTGCCGCGCTGTGCCGCAGGGAATGGGGGTTGATGTGTTCCAGACCGTTCTTGTCGCAAATGATTTTCAGCCACTTGTTAGCCGTATCGGGCGCGTGTGGATAGCCTATATTCTTTGACTGGGAAAACAGGAAGTCCGCCGTAAAATCTCTATGCCTGCCGCTGCCGTCCGATATGCTTACGGTTTGCGGGAATGCTGTACCAACGCTATCGCGGAAATCGTCCCACTCTTTTTTGTACTCTTTCAGAAGCCCCATTATTTCGGACGGGAGCCGTATAAACCGTTGGCTTGTCTTGTTCTTTGGCGTGTCAATGTAAATTCCCGAAGCGGGACGGTAATAAACGGCTTGCCGTATTTCGATTTGGTTAAAGGTGAAGTTTACATCAGACCATTGCAGACCCAACAGTTCCCCGCGTCTTGCGCCCGTTGCAACGGCAAGAAACACAAACACCTTTACTTCCATAGGTTCGCGTTCGGCGGCTGCGAGAAGCGCGCCTATTTCCTCCGACTCCAGATAGCGGGGGACGGCTTTTTCAACCTTTGGCAGACGTACCCGCTCCGCAGGATTGGAAGTTATAAGACCGTCCTTTAAAGCCTCCGACAGCACCATACTGACAAGGCTGTGTACCTTGTGAAGCTGTGAGGTGCTTAACGTCCGCTTGTCGCTTTCGCAGACGTTGAACAGGCTTGAAACGGGCATATACAAAGCTTCGGAAATTCTTGCCGCCGTCTGTTGCGATACGCTTTTGCCGTTTATTGCGGCGTTCAGAGTGGTTACAGCAATGCCGTACTTTTGCGAAAACTGCGTTTTATTGGGTACTGCTCCAAGCTTCAGCAGGTCGGTTTTGGCTTTAAGACGGTACCTTGTATCGGAAATAGAGGGCTTGTCGAGCAGGTTTCGGTAAAGATTATTCAACGTGTTTGCGTTGACAAGCGAGAGCGGAACGCCGTCAATGTCGTACAGGAGCGGGTAAAGGGAACGGTAAAAGTTCGCGGTGCTTATCTTTATAAGACCGTCCCGCTGCTTATCGTCTACGAGCTTTCGGCAGTACGTCCCGAACAGAACGCGCTGTTCGGCAACTTCACCCGACAGGCATTTCGCCTCATAATCGGCGGCAAACTTATTCAGAGCCTTTTTATTAGCTGACTCCGTTCGTTTGGGGTCGGCTTTCCACGTTGTTTGGAAAATACGCTGTTTGCCCTCCGAGTCGCGTCCTGCGAATACACGGATACGGTAAGCGGTTGAGCCGTCTTTATTTGTTCGTTGGGTTATGGTTGCCATTGCTTACACCTCGCTATTATCACAAAAATCTTCTCTAATATACGAAGCGATTGCTTCATTACCCTGTTGTTCAGTTATTTCTCTCTCATTTATCTTTTTTTGAACTTGTTCTACAAACCAAAAAAGTTTTCTTTCAGCAGCAGTTGTATATTTTCGACCAAATTCCTCTTTCATTCTTGTGGATATTTTAGAAATATTTCGCTCTATTCCGTAATCGGTTAAATCGCTTATCTTTATTTTCATTTGTGCATTACCAACATTGAAAGTCTTTGTTGAGTTATTAGCACACATTTTTGCTGCCAGTAAAGATATAAAATATTCGAAATCCACATCTTCAATCAATTCAGAAAGAGTATCACTGTTAGCAGTATATTTATTTTGTATACTTATTTTGTGTAACTTATCTACAGCTTCTTTAGTAAGTCCAGTATATTCAGTAACAGTAATTTCGACAGGGTTGTTTGTGGGTTCCCCTTGAAGTCCGAGAAGATAATCGGTAGAAACGTGAAAGTATTCTGCAAATTTAGTTAAGTGTTCGTATGACGGAATACGTTTAACAGTTTCATATTTTGCTATTGTTTCCCTATTTATATTGATTTTTTCTGCTAATTGTTGCTGTGATAAATTTTGTTTAGTTCTTAATATTCCCAAACGCTCTGCAAAAACCTTTTTTTGTTCCAAATCCATTATTAACCACCTCGTAAAGTGCTGTACTATTGATTTTTGTCACAATTTTTAAATATTGTTCCAAAACTCTTGACAATCCAAAATTGGAACATTATAATTAAGATAGTGACAAAATAATTACCATAATCATTTTATCATATGGCGGCTGATTTGTCAAGAAAAAAATTAGGAGGCGCATATTTTATGTGTAATGCAGATTTAAGAGAATACGCAAAAGCTTCGGGCGTATATCTTTACCAAATTGCGGCGGCTATGGGAATATCAGAGCCTACGATGACAAGGAAGCTCCGCTTTGAGTTATCCAGAAGCGAAAAGCAAAAGCTTATTGCCGTAATTGACCATCTAAAGCCAAACAAAAACACCTCCCGCTGACCTTTGGCGAGGCTCTCAGCAGGAGGCGAACGGACGTAAGAAAATACTGACCGCTCCTCCATTATATCATATTGAGGGCGGCATTTCAAGGGGGATTTATGGATTTAAAAAAATTTTTGGAGTTCATTCCGTATGGCAAGGACAACTCAATTTCTATGGAAGAAATTTCAGTGAGAACAGGTAAGGATTTGCGAACTACACGAAAGTTAGTCGAGGCGGCTCGCAAAGAGGGAGTACCACTCTGTTCAGATTGCGGAAAAAACGGTGGAGGATACTATTTCCCGATTAACGTTTCGGAGGCGTTGCCTTGCCGAAAGCAGATGAAAGCACGACTTTCAAGCTGTACGCAGTCGTTAAACGCGATCGAACGTTACATCAAGGAAAATGGGGGCGGGGCAGATGAATAAGGATGCACCAGTTATGTTGTCTATCGCTCAAACGGCAAATTATCTCAATCTCCCTGTTCATTTTGTACGGGAGTGCGTGTTGGACGGACGGGCGGTGTCCGTCCGTGCCGGTAGCAAGTACTTAGTCAACCTTAACCGCTTCATTGAATTCTTAAATAAGGGGGACGTTCAGCAAAATGGCGAAAAATTATCACAGCGATAACAAATCGTTTGTCATTTACAAGGACTGGGAAGAATATGTCGACGCTTTAGGCAGTGATGAAGAAGCGGGGAAGTTATTCAAAGCTTTGTTTGCTTTTTCCAAAAGAGCAGAGGAAGCAGAGTTTGTCGGTGCTTTAAAAATGGCTTTTATCATTATGCGGAACAGTATCGAACGAGACGGCGAAAAATGGGAAAACACCTGCTCGGTTCGTTCAGAGGCGGGCAAAAAAGGAGGCAGACCCTCAAAAACAAATGATTTTTCAGAAAACCAAATAAAAGCAAATGGTTTTTTTGAAAAGCAAACGAAAGCAAAAAAAGCTGATAAAGAAACAGATAAAGATACTGATACTGAAAAAGAAATAAATACACCCCCTACCCCCTCAAAGGGGGAAGCCGCCCCTAAAAAGCAAGCCTCAAAGCCTAAAATTGAGAAAACCCAATTTGCCGAATTTGTCAGCATGACCAATGACGAATATGCGTCACTCGTTGCGAAAGTCGGCGAACAGGGAGCGAAGCGTTGTATTGAGATACTTGACAATTACAAGGGATCAAGCGGCAAAACGTACAAGTCGGATTATCGGGCGATACTCAACTGGGTGATTTCGAGATATGAGGAAGAACGGAACAGAGGAGGTAATTTCAATGGAAATGGCGGCGACAAGAATGTTGATACAACGGATAATGAACACTCCAAGTACGCAACGGAGTTTTAATTTTGACAGCAATTACTACGAGGCGCGTTGTCGGGCAATGAATGAAACGGAGGGCAAGCTTGACGACGGCTATAATTGCGAACGTTGCCGAAACAAAGGCTTTTTATACACAATGGCTGACGACGGCGAAATCCTTTCGTCAAATTGCCCCGACTGCTACAAGGCTCGCACAAGCTTGCGGCTGCTTAAAAACAGCGGTCTCGAAAATAAATCGTTTGAAAATTTTGCCGTAAAATCCGACTGGCAGGGAGGACTTCTGCGTACCGTCAAGGAATTTGCCGCCGACGCAAGCGGGAAGTGGCTGTTTATCTGCGGACAAAGCGGGTGCGGTAAGACCCATTTATGCACCGCCGCGCTTCGGGAGATAATTTTCACGCAGAACAAGGCAGTACGCATTTTGAAGTGGGTTGAGGGTTCAAGAGAACTTAAAGCGGCAGTAAACGACGACGGGTATGCACGAGCAGCGGACATTTACAAGGGTGCAGAAGTCCTGTATATTGACGATATGTTTAAGGGCGGCGGCAGCGCCGTGTCAAACGCGGATTTGCGACTATCGTTTGAACTGCTGGACTATCGTTACCTTAAAGGGCTTACGACGGTTATTTCGAGTGAGTTTTCATTTGATAATATTCTCCGCGCGGATGAAGCTGTCGCGGGGCGCATACGTGAACGAGCGGGTCAGTACCTGCTCCACGTGAAAAAGGATAGCAATAAAAATCAGAGACTTTAGGGAGGTGCTTTGAAATGCATATAAGTGAAATAAATTTTGCAGAGATAGACGGCATAAGTTTTCAGATACCCTATCCCCCCGCACATCACGGACGAATTATGATGTTGGGGGAGTTTCCAAAGCTGCTGCCGAATGAGGAATACGAACGGTACGCAGAAGCGGCAATGCCGTTTTTGAAAGCAAATTTTGAAAAGTGCGGGACAATAAATTATCCCATAAATCTGAAATGCGTTTTTTACGTCAACGAACAGCGTAAGGGTACGCTTTCGGGGTACTTGCAAGCTGTTCAGGACGTTTTTGTGGAGGCGGGTATACTGGAGGACGATAACGGGAATATAGTTGCTTCTGTGGACGGCAGCGCAATACTGTACGACAAAGAAAATCCGCGAACAGAAATAACAATTATGCGAAAATCGAATGGTAACGGACAATTAGTGTCAAAACCTGCACAGATGAAGGGAGATATTTTATATGACCGAATTAATTAAAATCAACTACGACAACGACCGTCCCACCGTTCTCGGTAGGGATTTGCACAAGGCTCTTGGAGTAAATACAAAATATGCAGATTGGTTCTGTAGAATGTGTGAATATGGCTTTGCAGAAAATGTTGATTACATTCGCTTCTCAAATTTGAGCAGCGAAAATCAGCGCGGCGGACAGAACAAAATCGACCACCAACTCGCCCTTGAAATGGCAAAAGAAATCTGTATGATACAACGCAGCGAAAAGGGCAAGCAATGCCGCCAATACTTCATAGCCGTTGAGGAGCAGTTCAATAACCCACAGGCTATTATGGCAAGGGCGTTGAGGGTCGCGGACGAGGAGTTGAAATGTCTGTACATCACGGTATCGCAGCTTACAGTCGATAATCAAATTATGAAGCCGAAATCGGATTATTTCGACGAGCTTGTCGACCGCAATCTGCTTACAAACTTTCGGGAGACCGCCAAGCAGCTTGGCTGTAAGGAAAAGAATTTCGTGCAGTTCCTAATCGACAGGAAATACATATACCGCGACAAGCGCGGCAGGCTTATGCCGTACGCAAAAAAGAACGACGGGCTTTTCGAGGTCAAGGAGTGTTTCAATGAGAAAACACAGTGGAGCGGCACTCAAACGCTTATAACGCCTAAGGGACGGGAAACATTCAGGCTGTTATATACTGCGTAACAGGCGGTTTTGGGTACAATTTTGATATTTAAAAATATTATACATTGCTCGCCGATTTTTGTCAAGCGGTTGAAGCAAAAGGAAGGTGCTGTTATGGCGGCAAGACTTACCGACAGGCAGAAAAAGAAAATTATTGCTGATTACATTCAGCTTGAAAGCTATAACGCCGTCGGGAGAATGAACGACGTTTCCCCGAATACCGTCAAGAATATTGTCAAGGGAAATGAGAATATTGCAAGAAAATGCACACAGAAAAAAGAGCAGAACACCGCCGAGATACTCGACTATATGGAGCGGCAGAAAAGCGGCGTTTGCGAGATACTTGACATTTATCTTACGGAGCTGAAAAACCCCGAAAAGATAGAAGCGGCAAGCCTTCGCGAAATAGCCACCACAATGGCGATACTTATCGACAAGTATACCGCCGACTATGGCAGGGCTGCCGATACTCAAAGCACGGAGTACGACGCTCTTACCGCTTCTTTGAAAGAGCTTGCGCGGGAAATGGGGCAGGAGCAAAAGGTGCAGTAAAAATGTACTAAAAGTGCAATTTTAATGAAAAACCCGCTCCACTGTTTGGACGGAGCGAATTTGGACTTTATTCAGCTGATTAACTAAACAAGTATTGCTTTAGCAATTCGTCTGCCTCTCTTTCCTCTTCCTTTTCTCTTTTTATTCTGTCATCTCGAATATCGTCAAGCAAATCTTGAATACGACAACGGCATGTATCACAAATGTCAATCACCGTATCATCATTATTTTTAAATAATGTGTAGTATATTCCCAAAAGGCTGTTAATTCTTATTTCACCACGATGTGCAAAAAGTTTTCCGCAAAAGTCACATCTAAACGCATTCATTAAACAACATTTCCTTTCTCTATTGACATTTTGGAGCAGGTCGGCTATAATGTTATTAACCTGCTCCGTTTGGACGATTGCGCCCTTACATTCACTTTGGTCGGTGGAATATGTAAGAGCTTTTCTTATTCTTCAATATGCAATCGGTGTACCTCCTGTTTGGTATTTGCTCGTTGAGCTTGAATTTATTATATCATATCGACATTATATTGTAAATAGGCAATTTAGCCAAACATATAATATCGGCATTGTATATACTGTATATTGACGATATTATATTTATACTGTATAATAGTATTAGGAAGGGAGAGAATAGAATGTCAACAAGTGCAGCAAGACAGCGGGCAACGGCTAAATATAACGCTAAAACTTATGATAGACTTGAAATGAAAGTTCCAAAGGGCGAAAAGAATGGGATTGTTTCGCACGCAGAAAAATTTGACGGCAGTTTAAATAAATTTTTAAATCGTGCCGTTAATGAAACTATGGATAGAGACAATAGCAAACCCGCTCCCGACGGAGCAGAACGGGAGGAGAAGTGAGAATGAATATAATATATTATCCCGATAAAAACAATGTAAACAATGCCTCAGAACGTGATGAGCCATTATTAGTGCTAATATCTTATGACGGTGAAACGCTTATAACAAGTCAGATAGACGAGGCTGTAGAACATCATATATTATTGCTTAAAGTCGGATTTTCAGACAGAGATATAGATAAATATTTTCGTTTGGTGGTTGACCGTTCAGGTGCGGACTGGACCTTTGTTTGTCCTCCGGATTACAGCAGCATAACACGTAAAGACAAGCGGATAAAGGAATTTTTTAAGGACGGAATGAGAATAATTCCGCAGGCATTGAAGCAGCTCGGTTATGATGTTCCGATAGAAATACCGAAGCGTTATAGGCGGCATTTTGACATAATGAATGATGAATAGATGAAGATACGGCAGGATAATAGCAAACCCGCTCCTGATGGAGCCGAACGGGAGGAAATTTAAGGTATAAATTATTGAAAAATGGCGAATAATAAAGCAAAGCGGAGAAATTTGGAGAAACCTACAGAAATTTGCGATAAAATAAAGTTGACATATTGAAAACTATCGCATATAATATAATTAATAAAACCTCGCGCACCTCTGCTTGCAAGTGACCCAGCGAGGGTATTTTTTATAAGGCGGTAGGAATAATATACACAATGTACAGTTTAACTATGGTTAAATTTGTGCAGTTTGACGCTGGTATTTAGCCGAAAAATTGTGTATAATATAATTAATAGGACCCCCCGCACCTCTCCCGTTTCGGCGGTGATGTGTCCCAGTGGGGGACGTTTTTTTACAGAGGTGTTTTATGGAAGTCAAAAAACCTACAAGCATTGAAGAGCAGATAGACAAGATAGCCGCACGCGGGTGTGATATAGGCAGCCGCAAATTTGCACGCAAGGTTTTAAGCGAGATCAATTATTATCGGATTACAGCTTATTTTTTGCCGTTTAAGACCGAAAACGATATGTACATAGACGGGACAAGTCTTGAAACGGTTTATAATATCCACGAATTTGATTGCGAACTGCGCCGCCTTTGCTTTTCAATACTTGAAAAGATAGAAATTATGCTTAGAGTAAAAATTTCATATTACCATTCTCAAAAATACGGTGCGCTTGGATATTTATGCAAGGAAAATTTCAACCAGTATCATAATGCTGAAAATTTTGCCGAACATATAGCGCGAACAATTAAAAACAACCAAAATCAGCCTTTTGTAAAGCACCACATTGAAAAATATGACGGTAATTTTCCTATATGGGTTATTATTGAATTGTTTACTTTCGGAGAGGTTTCCCGTTTTTATTCGGATATGAAAACGACGGATAAAAAAGAAATTGCCAGACAAATATGCGGTTCAACTCATACTAATGCCAAGTCGTGGCTGGTATGTCTTACCGACTTCAGAAATTATTGTGCGCACTCGTCAAGGCTTTATTATACGGTATTCACTTCAAAACCCGTTACTCCGAAAGGAATGGACTACACGCTGAAAAACCGCATTTTTGATTATTTTTTGCCGCTTAAATTCTTTTATCCGGACAAAGAGAAATGGCAGGACGATTTTATTAAGCCGTTAAAGGGTTTGCTGAAAAAATACAAGGATTACATAAACCTCAGGCATATGGGTTTCCCTGAAAATTGGGAGGATATTTTAAAGCTGTGATGTTTGGGAGCGGGTTCACCTGCTCCCGTTTCCTTGCCTAAAATCACGATACCCTCTAAGAGCGACTACAGAGCTGTTTTTAGAGGGTTTATGTTTTATATGGTAACTTTCATTATAAAATGGCTTTCGTCGATTGTGGGGCATTCTGATAGCCTTACAGCGAGGATAAGCAATTGGTATGAAAGTAGACCTACTATTCTGCGCTTGCTATCCTATGGCAAGGATATGAGAGCGGGTCGCTCCGACGGAACACTTTCCCCGAAAGTTCTAACACACTATGACTATTTCCGATGTAAATAGTCTGTGTGGCAGCGTTCCCCTGCACCCCTCATAGCTGACCGAAAGCATACGGCGGCAAAGCCGCACGACTTACTTGGGCTATGCCCTAAGTAACGCCATAGTGCTTATGACATTCCGTAAACTGCATATCATAAACACGGGCGACAGCGGTTCCTCTGTACCCCCTTTGACCTGCTCTGAAATTGACAACAAATTGACAACAACTGTTGTCAAAAGTTACGTTTTGCGGTGAAAAAATACGACAAGTTATAAAAAGGTAATAGTCGCAAATGGCTTAAATACGTAGGTTTGCGGCACAAGATGAAAAGTTACGAAAAGCATTATAAGAGACTCCGACTCTGAAGGTCGCAGGTTCGACTCCTGTCAGGTGCACCATCTTTCCTTTGGAAAAAAGATATTTAGCTCTCAAATGGCTTAGATAGGCGGTTTGAGGGCAATTCTTTTGGCAAAATGCGGAGTAAGAATCCGTAGATATTTTTAAGAGGTTTTTAGGGCAAAAAGGGATTCGAACCCTTTTTGTAGAAAATTCCGAAAAGTTTTTGTGTACAATACCAAAAAATGAATAAGCCTTCGGAATAAAGATTTCCGAGTGACGTGAACACCGTCGGTAGAAAAATACCGTCAAAAATCAAAAAATATTGTATACATTAAATAAATCATAGGAAAAAAGATTTTTTGGGGATTTGAACCTTAAAAATAAATATTGCCAAAAATTCACAATTAAATATGTGCAAAACAGAGAAAGCCATGCCTTATGAAATTCATTTGACATGGCTTTTATTGTTTTCAAATTCGACATATATTTACAAGCAGCTTTGTTTGAACTATTGATTTTTTAGGGAAAATGTGGTACAATACAATAAAACGAAAGAATGGAGGGACGCTGTGAAATACACGCTTATGCATAAAAATCACAGGACGCTTGATGTGGAAATCGACACCGACAGCAGCGGTATTGTCGCTGCCGGTGATGTTTACTGCGCCGAGCGAATACCCGTCGGTATTTCCGTAAAGGACGGAAAGCCAGAGTTGCAGGAGCTTAAAGCATGGTAGTCGTACCGTTCGATACCGATAAGCCGCAGCGGTATAGACAAGGCATTGGAAACTATGGGAATCGGTACAACAAGCGAGCTGCTCACCAAATGTATGGGTCTGAGCCTGTCCGACTCATATTGGGTCAGACCCGAAAGCTCCGACCTTGCTTGGAAAAACGTCAACTTTTTTGACAACGATTTTTCGGACGACGTTGGAAATAACTGTGCAGAAATAGCGGGAAAATCATGGAATATAGCTTTTGATGATATTAATTTTAGGATATGGATATCTATACCAACCCCTGCCGTTTTAAAAAAGTCAATAAAAAAACGCTCGGAAAGCTATAAAATAAACTTTCATAGTGATGAGTGGACAAAGTATATCAATAGAGAGGTAGTTAATTGGTGATATGAAACAAAAAATCATTAATACTCTGCTAGTTATTTCCAATATTATTTGTGTAGCTTTGGGATGGGTAATATTTATTCTATTTGATTTAACTTCCCCCGATAATCCAAAATTTGATATTAATCAAATTTCTAGAATCATCGTTTTTCCTATACTCTTAGCAGTGTGTACAGTAGGCGAAATATTAATTTTAAAAAAGTTTTACAAAAATGTTTTTAATTCAAATTTAAAGCGTTTTATAATTTATATGTTTTTTAATGCAATTATGTGTGTATTCCCATTATTAATTGGACTAATAGAAAGCTTTTTGAACTGAAAAAAGCTTTGCAAATTGCTATTGTTATTATGTTAGTCCTATTATATATCGTTTCCCATTACATTTAATAAAGTACGGTAATACAGGACAGATATGCAGTTTGGTCTGCATATCTGTTTTTTATTGGATTGTTCAGCGTTGCCTTAAACAACGAAAAACGGCAGACTTTGTAGTTTTTCTACATTGCCTGCCGTTCTTTTTATTCCATTTTGTCAAAACGTTTATTTGCAAATCAATTATTTTCACAATATGTTTCTGTAATGATGTTTTCATGATGTAAAAATATAAGACATAGGTGTGCCTTATTTAAAATAACGCAAAATCGGCAATTAGAGTAATAGATTGAGTGTAGAGAACGGAACATTGAAAGATAACGGCATGGCGGCAGAGGCGAGCGAAATGTCCTCCCGCGTTTTTGCATCTGGCAGCTACGACGAGGTGCTTTCAATTATCGAAGAGTATGTCAATATCACTTCCACTGATGAACCGGACGAGGACATTGACGAGGAATATGAAGAAGATTTCGGAATGGAGATGAGTTGAATTGCTTTTTATGAATACGTCATATTGGAGAGCGGTGGAGCGGGAGATGCAGACCGTCCCGAATTTCAAGCCGAGGCGGTCGGGATTTAGGGTGAACGGCGTAACACTTGAACGTTTCCGCGGATACAAAAACGCGGCGGCAAAGCTGCTGTACCGCTGGAAACGGAATGATATTACCGAGCGGATAACAGCGGCGTACAAAAATTACGGTTCATTTTTTGCGGACTCCGACCATAAAGCATTTTTTGTGGAATTCATAAAAAATAACCCCTACAGCGGCAGCAGATCATATGCTGCCGTTCAGCCTGTCGAAAAAGCCCCTAATCAGAAACCTGATTAGGGGCAAAATCATAA
>CAJUAN010000017.1 GCA_910584715.1 uncultured Oscillospiraceae bacterium | reverse complement strand
CTCTGCCCCCTCGACCCCCGCGAGCTGGGCTCAGCTCGACCAGCTAATCTTTGGCGGGGGTATTGCGTTCGTGCGATAAACACAAATTTATATCACCAAAACTGATTTCTGTGGAAACATTTTTAGTACGGCTCATATTATGCCATGGCGAAAAAAGTTCTCGCCGCTATTATGCAGTCTGCAAAACATAAAAGTCTGTATCCGTGTTTTTGTTTATTATTGCTATAGGATTTGTCTTTTTTTTAACAAAAAAATCAGTATATTTGTTAAAAATGCATTAATTTTGAAATAACTTTCCGACAGCTATTGTAATTTTTGAGGAAATAGTGTATAATGTAATTGTATAAATATGTCCCGAATATGTGTGCATTTATAAAGAAACGGAGGGCGGTTCTATGCCTGAAAATAATACTTTAAAACTCCCCGTTGACAGCAAGGTCTCCGTCACGGTCGTAGCAAACGGCTCGGAAGCTTATGTTACGGCAGAGCCTCCCGTAAACGGCGGCGCTGAGATCACCGCGGAAGCGATAATGCGCCAGCTGGCGGAATCAGGCGTTACATACGGAATAATCGAAGACGCCGTCAACAAGATTGCCGACAAAAAGCTTTACGGCGACCGCACGCTCATAGCTATGTGGAAACCTCCCGTAAACGGCGTTGACGGAACGATCACCTATCACTATGAAAAGAAAGTCGAGATCGCTCCTGTTGAGAACGAACACGGCTTTGTTGACTATAAAAATCTCGGTCTCGTAAGGACGGTCCGCAAGGGTACTGTAATTGCGGATATCACTCTGCCTACCGAGGGCGAACCCGGAACTGATGTACGCGGGAAATCCCTTAGACAGGTTGTGGGCAAAAAAGCCGCTTACTCGGTAGGAACCAATACCGAGCTTACCGAGGACGGCACTCAGATCATTGCGTCCATTGACGGAAACATTAACTTTAAGAGCAACGCTTTTGTGATAGACAATGTTGTCACCATTGCGGGCGATGTTGACGCTTCAGTCGGCAATATCAACTTTGTCGGCGACGTTGTAGTCAAGGGCGAGGTCATGGAGGGCTTTAAGATATCCTCGAACGCCAACATTATCGTTGCCGGAAACGTTAACGGAGCGTCCCTTGAGGCTGACGGAGACATCATTATCAAAAAAGGCTGCATTAATTCAAAGGTAGTCGCCCACGGTTCTGTTACCATAAACTTCTGCGAACGTTCTGATATCAAGTGCGACGGCACGCTTACATCGACAAACTTTGTTATCTGCGACGTTTACTGCGGAGAACTGTGCATAAAGGGCAACGCAGGCGGTCTTATGGGCGGAAAGTATACCAGCCTCAGCAGCGCCGAGCTGCCTAACATAGGTACCAAAAACTATACCCCGACAATGCTTACGATCGGCGATAACGCTCTTCTTGCTGAGGAAAGAGACTCCCTGATGATGGAGATCGAGAAGAATAACAAGAGTATCAACGACGTTACGCTTATTATAAACTTCCTTAACGAAAAGAAAAAGGAGCTTCGCAGTCTGCCCGAGGACAAGGAAAAGATACTGGGCAACGCCTGCCGCCAGAAAATACTTCTCGGAGTTGAGATCAACAACCTGAAAAAGCGTGTGGAGGAGATCAATATCAACCTGGCAAGCAGACAGTACCTCACGGTAAGCTGCAAGGGATATCTGTATCCGGGAGTAAAAATTATCATAAACGACGCTGTTTTCAAGGCGGAAACAGAATACGTGCGCACAAAGATAAGACTTGACGAAGACGGTACTATCTGTGCTGCTCCGCTGTAACCGAAAGGATCATGGACGTATATGTCAGAGATTGTTAAGAAGCACATTCTTGTTGTTGACGACGTTCCCGCAAACCTTAAATATGCCGAACAGCTTCTTGGGGAACGGTACCGGCTCACGCTGGCAGTATCGGGCGCTCAGGCACTGAAATTTTTAACAAAGGCGGAACCCGACCTTATACTGCTGGACATAAATATGCCCGAAATGGACGGCTGCACGGTTCTGACAAGGCTTAAAGAAAACCCTGCCACGGAAAAGATACCGGTCATTATTCTCACCTCCGACGCCGATTCCGCTATGGAAATAAAATGCCTTGCTCTCGGCGCGGTGGACTTCATTAGAAAGCCGTTTGTTACCGAGATAATGCTAAGTCGTATAGAGACCCAGATAGAGCTTAACGAGTACCGCCACAAGCTCGAATATATGGTGGACGAAAAAACCGCCGTGATAGAAAGGCTTCAGGACGTTATGTCCACCTGCTTCGCGGAGCTTGTGGAATCAAGGGACGGAACCACCGGAGGCCATATCAAGAACACCACAAGGTATTTTTCCGTATTTATCGAAGAGCTTGCAAAATACGACAGATACAAGGACATTCTTACTCCGGATTACAGGCGCAGTCTGGTAAGAGCGGCTCCCCTGCACGACATAGGCAAGATCGGTATAAACGACAGCGTGCTGAGAAAGGAATCCACCCTGGATAAGGAAGAGTTCGAGCACATGAAGACCCATGCCAGGATCGGAGGAGACACTTTCCAGAACATTTTCAGCTCCGTGGAGGGCGTGCACCATTCCCTTATGGGCGCGGACGCGCTGGAAAAGGTTTGTGACACCATGGTACGCGAAAGCGCTGACACGGAATTTCTCCACATCGCAAGGGATATGGCTCTGTACCACCACGAAAGATGGAACGGCACGGGCTATCCTACCGGCATAAGCGGAGAGGACATACCCCTTTGCGCAAGGATACTTTCAATTGTAGACGTGTACGACGCGCTGACTTCGAAACGCTCCTACAAGGACGCGTTCAGCCATGAAAAGGCTATGGATATCATTATCCATGACAGAGAAATATTTTTCGATCCTGAACTGACGGATATTTTCATAAGCATAAGCGATAAGATCAGGGAATGTCTCATGACCAAGGAACAGACAGTCTGAACGGTTTACTGCGGTCAGACGATACGACAATACTATTAAGGGGGCGGGCAAGCCGCAGACGCGGTATTGCGCACATATGACGAACTTTTTGCTTACTTTGCAGATATGCTGTGTGGCGCTGATGTTCGTATATATTGTTTATATTGTCACCACAAAAAGGGCGGGCGCATATTCGGTTCTTACCGCGGCGCTCGCTTCCGCATTTCTGCATTGCTTTTCCTATACTATGCTTCTTTTCGCGGATACACCCGAAGCGGCGCTTGCGGTCAAGCCGTTTGATATAATGGGGTCGGCGCTTGCTATGTATCTTTTGTACTGGTTTGCCTGCGAAAACTGCGGTATGAAAATTCCCAAAGCGGTAAGCGCAGCTCTCTTGGCTGCCGATCTTTTTGCGATAATCGCCTCGGCTTCCGACAGGGTATTCCACCTGTATTTCAGGGACATTGAGCTTTTGACAAGCAACGGAGAGATATATTCCGCAAACGTTAAATACTTTGTGGGATATTACGTTATGACCGCTTCAATGATACTGAAAATTGTTCTTATCATCGCGGCGGCTTTGTTCGGACGCCGCGGAAACCGTGTCTTTGACATACGAGTAAAGCTCAGGTGGTCGTTCCTCACTGCGCTTCTTCCCGCTGCCGCGTCGGCTGTACATTACTTCCGTATGCTGGGGGACTTCAATCCGTCCTCTATCTCGATGTGCGTATGCTGTGTAACCGTAACGGCGGCTGCCTATAGGGACGTCAGGTACGACATGGTGAAAACTGCAAGAGACAACATTATTGAAACCATGGACGACGCGCTGATAGTTACCGACAGCAAGCTGAATATCGTTGACTCAAATCCCGCCGCACGGCGTATCTTTCCCGAGCTGTCGGAGGGCGGCAGGAAAAAAGCCGCTAAATTTGCGCTTAACCTTATTTCGACTTCATACGGTTCAGACGGCTCCGATAATCAGGAAAATTCGGAGTTTGAGCTTAACGGCAAATACTACGAAAAGCATATAAACCGTCTGGTGAACAGCGACGGAAGCGAGAACGGCTACTCGGTTTTGGTGATAGACGTTACCGACACGAAAAAATATGTGGACGGTCTTATCGACATGAGCCGCAAAGCCGACATGGCAAACAGCGCAAAAAGCGACTTTCTTGCCAATATGTCCCATGAGATACGTACACCGATGAACGCCATTACAGGATTTGCCGAGCTTTGCCTGAAAGAAAAGAATTACTGCTACGCTTCGGATATCAAGACCGCGGCTAAGAACCTTATTTCCATTATCAACGATATTCTGGATATCTCGAAGATCGAAGCGGGAAAGCTTGATCTTGTTCCTGCCGTCTACGATACGGGGGAAATGCTCAACGACGTTATAAGCATTACCTATGTACAGCTTGGAAAAAAGAAAGAGCTTGATTTCAGAATAGATGTTGACAGGCGTATACCCCGAAAAATGTACGGAGACGAAGTGCGGCTGAAGCAGATACTCATAAACCTTTTGGGAAACGCCGTTAAGTTTACAAACAGCGGCTTCATAAGCCTTACAGTCAGGGAAATGAACCGTATAGGAAACAACGTTACTCTGATGTTCAAAATAGCGGATTCGGGCATAGGCATAAAAAAAGAGGATATGTCCAAGCTGTTTGAAAACTTCCGTCAGGTGGATACCCGCAGGAACCGCAAGATAGAGGGCTCCGGTCTTGGACTGTCTATTTCCAAGACTCTTGCGGAGAAAATGGACGGAACGGTAACGGTCGACAGCGTGTACGGAAAGGGTTCGGTATTCACGGTCATTCTGGTTCAGAAGATAGACGACCCGTCCCCCATATCCAACGCCGTTGCAAGCGCCGCCTCTTCCGAGGAAAAGAACCGCACTCTCCGAGCTCCCGAAGCCCATGTTCTTGTTGTGGACGACAACAAGGTAAACCTTGACGTTACAGCCAGACTGCTGACTACCTACGGCATTAAAGCCGACCTTGCCGACAGCGGCGCAAAGGCTATCGAGATGATAAATTCCGCCTACTACGATCTGGTGTTCATGGATCACATGATGCCCGATATGGACGGAGTGGATACGACAAAAATTATCCGTTCAAAGGGAGACGCTTACAGCAGCGGACTTCCGATAGTGGCTCTTACCGCAAACGCCGTCAGCGGAGCAAAGGAAATGTTCCTGGAATCGGGCTTCAACGACTTTATCTCAAAGCCGATACAGCTTCCCACGCTGGAAAGGATACTTGAAGCGTGGCTGCCGAAGCAAATGGTGACCTATGTTGAGACGGGAAACAGTTCTGGCAGCGTAAGCTTTTCCGACTTCCTTGTCTATGACCCCGAAGCCGTTCAGGAAAATACTGCGGACGAATATTCCGAATCCGACGACATAGTTATCCCGAATGTCGATGTAATGGCGGGACTTACCCTGTGCGGCGGAAACGTGGAGGCGTACCTTGCTATCCTGAAAACCTTTATGGAGACTGCGGACGAAAGCATACTTCGCATTGAAACCTTCGCCCACAGCAGGGATTATAAGAATTACACCACCGAGGTACACGGACTTAAAAGCTCCGCTCTTGCGATAGGCGCAAACGGTCTTTCGAAAATGGCAAAGGCTCTTGAACAGGCGGGAAAAGACGAGGACTACAAAAAAATACATGAGGATACTCCCGCGCTTATCGCCCGTTTTTCGGAGATAGCGCAAAACATTAAGCCTTTTGTGGAGCCTGAGGAATCCGCTGAGACCGAAAGCGCGGAAAAGCCGCCAATAAGCGCGGACGAGCTTAGGGCTGACCTTGAACGCGTGCTTGCGGCTCTTGACGATCTTGATTCCCACGGAGCCGTTGAGATACTTGACAGGCTGGCGGGCTTCCGGTACAGCTCGGACGTAAGCGCGGAAATAGAAAAAAGCCGCCGCTTCACAGACAATTTCGCCTACGAAAAAGCAGAGGGAACGGTAAGGCATATTCTGGAAATTCTATAGGAGGAATTTAAATGCCATTTTCGGCAAAATCTCTTGATTTTATTTTTGAAAACTATATGAACGACAGCAAGGCATGGTTCAACGACCATAAGGAGGATTACAAAAAATACGTAACGGAGCCGTTTGCCGAGGTAATAAACGGTCTGACCGAAACAATGCTGGAAATAGACGGCAGCCTGATCTGCAACCCGAAAAAGCTGTCACGACTGTACCGGGACGCCCGCTATGCAAAGGGAAAATCAATTTTCCGCGATTATGTATGGTACACCTTCAGCCGTCCACGCGACGAAAACGGCGCGCAGCTCGGGTTTTATTTCAGTATTTCTCCTAACGGCTTCGACTACGGCTGCGGCTTTTACAGTGCGTCCTCCGATGCAATGGAGAACTACAGGAGGCTGATTCTTGAAGAGGACAAAAGCTTTAAGGCGGCTCTCGAAGCATATAGGTCTCAAAAGGTTTTTACGCTTTACGGCGAACTTTACAAGCGGAACAGGTACCCGGAGGAAAGTCCCGAAAAGCAGGACTGGCTCAATCGGAAAAATATCGGATTGTCCTGCGAAAGCAAGGATTTCGATATGCTGTTCAGCGATAAGCTGATAGGGAAGCTTGCCGCTGATTTCAAGGCGATCGCGCCGGTGTATCATTTTTATCTCGAAACGGATAAAACCAAATAAAAAAGTACGGGAGAGTCTCACCGCGAGGCTCTCCCGTTTTTTCAATTCATGGTCTTTCCCTCGAACTCCACTCTTCGCTTGATATCCTTCATAAGCGTATCAAACTGTTCGGGGTTAAGGGACTGCGCTCCGTCGCAGAGCGCCTTTGAGGGATTGTTATGCACCTCTATCATAAGACCGTCCGCGCCTACGGCGACCGCCGCCTTTGCAAGAGGGGCAACCATCCACGAAATACCGGTGGCATGGCTGGGGTCTATAACAACAGGCAGGTGAGACAGCTTTTTAAGCATGGGTACCGCCGAAAGGTCGAGGGTATTGCGGGTCTTTGTCTCAAACGTGCGGATACCGCGTTCGCAGAGAATGACCTGATTGTTTCCGCCCGCCATGATGTACTCGGCAGACATGAGGAACTCCTCAATAGTGTTTGCAAGACCACGCTTAAGCAGTATCGGCTTGCGGAGCTTACCCAGCTCTTTCAGCAGGTCGAAGTTCTGCATATTCCGCGCTCCAACCTGAATGAGGTCAACGTCCGCAAAGAGGTCGATGTGGTTCACGTTCATGATCTCGGTAACTATGGGCAGACCGGTTTCCTTTTTGGCTTCAAGGAGAAGCTTCAAGCCGTCCGCGTGAAGTCCCTGGAAGGCGTAGGGAGAAGTCCTGGGCTTGAACGCTCCGCCGCGGAGGAGAGTAGCCCCGCTTGCCTTGACGTCGTTCGCAACTTCGATTATCTGATCCTCGCTCTCAACGGAGCAAGGACCCGCGATGACCTGAAAATATCCCTCGCCTATTTTGACTCCGTTAACATCGACAATGGTGTTATCGGGGTGCATTTTGCGGTTCGCAGCCTTGAAGGGCTCTGACACCCGGGTAACGTTTTCAACGATATCCAGCGCGGAAATAAGATCGACCGGCAGGTGCGAGGTATCGCCTATAAGCCCTATAATAGTGTGGCTTTCGCCCTCGCTGACGTTTGCCGACAGACCCTTTTCACCCAGCATTCTTATAAGCGAATCCACCTTTTCCTTTTCGGGATTCTGTTTCAGTACCAAAATCATTTTTATCACCTTTCTATTCCAAACATTTTATCAATTTTAAGCTTTAACGCTGTTATGCAATAAAGTATATCACAACCTTTTAAATTTGTCAAGAGCCTTTTAAAAATTTTCACAGAAATTATTCTTTGGGGGTCACATCTATTGACAACGCAGATGCTTCCATAACTTTTTTTATAAAAATACTTTCAATTCCGTTCAAAGTATGCTATAATTAAATATATATTGCGTTTCAGAAAGGAATTTTTACTATGAAAAAGCTTATGCTCGGAAATGCCGCTTTTGCAAGAGGTCTTTACGAAGCGGGCGTTACGGTGGTATCAAGCTACCCCGGCACCCCCTCAACGGAGATTACTGAATGCGCCGCGGAATACGATGAAATTTACGCCGAATGGGCGCCCAATGAAAAAGTTGCCATGGAGGTCGCTCTCGGAGCGTCTATCGCAGGCTCCCGCTCTTTCTGCGGAATGAAGCATGTGGGTCTTAACGTCGCCGCTGACCCCCTCTATACCGCGTCCTACACCGGCGTTAACGGCGGTATGGTGATCGCAGTCGCCGACGACCCGGGTATGCACTCCTCCCAGAACGAACAGGATTCCCGACACCATGCTATTGCTTCAAAGGTGCTTATGGTAGAACCTTCCGATTCCGCGGAGTGCAAGGATTTCGTCAAGACCTCCTTTGAGCTTTCCGAGGAGTACGACGTTCCTGTTATCGTCAGAATGTGCACAAGAGTGGCTCACTCCCAGTCCGCCGTAGAGCTTTGCGACAGGGTAGTGCCGCCCCAAAAGGAGTACATAAAGAACCCTCAGAAATACGTTATGATGCCCGCCTTTGCAAGACCGAGACACGTCTTTGTTGAGGAGCGCACCAAAAAGCTTATAGAGTACGCCGAAAAGTCCCCCCTTAATAAAGTGATAGACAACGGTGGAGATATCGGTATAATCACAAGCGGAATTTCCTATCAGTACGCCCGCGAGGCTATGGGGGACAAGGCGTCCTACCTTAAACTGGGAGTTGTAAATCCCCTGCCCGTTGAGCTGATAAAGGACTTCTGCGCTAAGTACAAAAAGGTGTACGTCATCGAGGAGCTTGACGATATTATCGAGACTCACTGTAAAAAGCTGGGACTTGAAGTTATAGGCAAGGAGCTGTTCGGTTACATAGGAGAATTTTCACAGGCTCTTATCGCGGAGAAGCTGCTGGGCGTGAAAGCCGAATCATCGGCGTTTGACGGAAACGTACCCGTGCGTCCCCCGGTAATGTGCGCGGGCTGTCCCCACAGAGGACTTTTCTACTGCCTGTCCAAAAACAAGATAACCGTTTCGGGAGACATCGGCTGCTACACCCTGGGCGCGAGCGCGCCGCTGGCTGCTATGGATACCACTATCTGCATGGGAGCTTCAATATCCGCTCTCCACGGCTTCAACAAGGCTCGGGGCGAGGAGGCGGAGAAGTCCACCGTTGCGGTAATAGGCGACTCAACCTTTATGCACAGCGGTATGACAGGTCTGGTAAATATTGCCTACAACAGCACCAATTCCACCGTTATAATTCTGGACAACTCTATCACCGGCATGACCGGTCACCAGCAGAACCCAACCACGGGCAAAAACCTCAAGGGCGACCCCGCCGCCGCGGTAAATCTTGAAGAGCTTTGTAAAGCTATCGGCATAAAGCGCGTCCGCGTGGTAGACCCATACAATCTTGCGGAGACCGAAGCCGCTATCAAGGAGGAGCTTGCAGCTCCCGAAGCTTCGGTAATAATCTCACGCCGTCCCTGCGCGCTGCTTAAATACGTTAAGCACAAGCCCGCTCTCAAAGTTGTTAACGACAAGTGCAAGGGCTGCAAAATGTGCCTGAAGCTTGGCTGTCCCGCAATTTCCGTAAGAGACGGAAAGGCTGTTATCGACCGTACCCAGTGCGTTGGCTGCGGTATCTGTACGGAGGTCTGCAAGTTCGGCGCGATAGAGGAATAAGGGGGAATCGTTATGCCGAGGGGTGCGTTTGACGAGGAGCATACTCCCGTCCGGACGGGCGAAGCCGACGAGGGGGAAAATTCAAGCGGTTTCATTATCGCAAAAGCTGTTGCGGGCGCATTTATCGGGACGATACCCGCCGCCGTGCTCTGGATAGCCATGGGCAGAGTCGGCTACATAAGTTCACTGTGCGGCTTTTTCATGATATTCGGGGAGATGTATATGTGCAGTCTCCTTACTAAAAATGAAAAGGACATGAACATTGAAACGGCCGTTGTTATATGCATTATCGTTACGATTGCTATGGTGTACCTGTGCGAAAGAGCGGTCTGGTCGTACGACCTGTACTACGCCGTCCCCGAATGTCCGTCGGTAGGGTACTGCTTCGTACATTTTGAAAAGCTTATCACAGGCACGGATATAAGCGACGCTTTTGATTCGGCACTTTTCAGGAGCTACATCTTCGCCGCCATAGGAGCGGCGACAAGCTCATTCAGAGCGTTAAGGTTCGGGCGGCAATGACCCTGACAGGCAAACCAACCAATTCTACTTCTACAGGAGGAAATATTTATGGATACAAGATCAATTATGATTGTCGGCGTGGGAGGACAGGGCTCTCTGCTGGCTTCGAGACTTCTGGGCAGCGTGCTGCTCGCTCAGGGACACGACGTTAAGGTGTCCGAGGTCCACGGAATGTCCCAGAGAGGCGGCTCCGTGGTAACATATGTCAAGTACGGGGACGAGGTTTTCTCCCCCGTTATCGAAAAGGGCGAGGCTGACGTTATAATCTCTTTTGAGCAGCTTGAAGCCGCAAGGTGGCTTCCCTACCTGAAAAAGGGCGGAAAGCTCATCACCTCCACTCAAAAGCTTGACCCCATGCCCGTTATCACGGGAGCGGCGGAATATCCCGACCAAATCATAGAAAAACTTATCGCCGCGGGGATTGAGGTTACAGCCGTGGACGCTCTCGCCCTCGCGGAGCAGGCAGGTATAGCAAAGGCTTCAAACGTGGCTCTCATGGGAGTTGTGGCGGCTAAGACGGACTTTGACGACAAGCTCTGGCAGGACGCTTTGGAACAGTGCGTTCCCCCGAAATTTTTGGAGCTTAACAAAAAGGCGTTCGAGCTGGGAAAGGCAAGCGTTGACAAGGTAAGCGCGTGATTTGCTGCTGACAAGGAGATGACATTATGAAAAAATTATTGTGCGTTATTATCTGCATTTCGTCTGCTGCGGTTCTGCTGTCGGGCTGTACAAACGACGGCGCGGGGGCAGATGGTACGGCTTCGGATACGTCTATTTCAGCGACCGATACTGCCGAAACTTTCCAAACTGACGAAGCCTCGGAAACAGCTTTGCAAACCGAGGAAGAAATGTCCGAGACCGAAGAGGACGTTGCATATGAAGCCGACGAAGAAATGGACGACGATGCTGACGAAGACGTTGCCGAACCCGTCGAAGAGCCTGTAGACTACCCGAGGCTCATGCATGAGAATGGGCTCCCCGATAACGCTAAGCTTTACGATATGGACGACGGAGCTATACCCGATATGCCTGAATTTTCGCTGTCCACCGACGGTCTGTCCGACTATGAACGCATGGATACCGAACGGGTAAGACTGCGCATAAAGTCTATCCTCGACTGCGCCGTAAGCGGCGAGGTGCCCGCCTATAAGCAGAACGGCTACGTATGGCAAAGCTCTCAGCAGCTTGCGGGAGTAAAGCTGAACAGCTGGGAGATAGCCGATGAAAAGATAATCACGGACGGCAATTTCCGCTATGAGGTCACGGTGACAATGGACGTTGCCAAAAGCGATAACGAGTTCATTACCGTCGGCAGGGACGATTATCTGATGATATACTATCCCGGCGAGGACAGAAGCTTCATGCCGCTGCGCAAGGTCGGCGGACTGGACGAAAGCCGTCTGCTGCCGGTATACGGAGACTCTAAGCCTTATATTGATTTCTGCAACAGCTTCAGCTGTTATTTCAGATGGTTTTTTGCGGGAGATGTTGTGACAGATTTCTCCAAGCCCGATCTGTCCGATTACGGCGGTTCAGAAGCGGCTTTCAATGCACTTTTAATGGTGTACCGCTACGGCGGCAGCGATGTTGCTTTTCCAATGTCTTATGAAGACTTCGACAGAGCTTTGAAGAATATGCTCGGTTTTTCCGCGGACGTGTTCAATGTCAAGGATTACCAATACTACTACGACGCCGAGACGGATACGGTCGATCTGCCCGGCAGAGGGACTTCATGGTACTGCGGATATCTTGCGGATGAGAGCTATGATGAAGAATCGGGCGCTCGGACTGTCACTATAGAATACTATGAGGACGATTTTTACCTCGTACCGTCCCAGACGTACCGCTATACCGTACGCGAAAACGAGGACGGCAGCTATACTATGCTTAAATTCGAGAAGCTCTTTACGTCGGACAGAGCCATTTTAGGCGGGTCTGTATAAACTAAAGCGCATTATCGGCGTTGAAGCCGAAAAATAAATACTGAACGGAGGACGATCCAATGGAAAACTACTGGAACAAGGAAATTGAATGTATGTCCCGCGAGGACATGAAAAAGCTTCAGGACGAACGTCTTGTGAAGCAGGTAAAGCACGTCTGGGACAACGTGCCCTACTACCGCAAAAAAATGGAGGAAAAAGGCGTTACCCCCGACGATATCAAATCTACCGCCGATCTGCACAAGCTGCCATTTCTCACCAAAGCCGACCTGCGTGACGCTTACCCCTACGGTCTGCTTGCAAAACCTCTTGCGGACTGCGTAAGGATACAGTCCACCAGCGGCACGACCGGAAAGCGTGTTGTGGCTTTCTACACCCAGCACGATATCGACCTTTGGGAGGATTGCTGCGCCAGAGCTATCGTCGCCGCGGGCGGAACCAACGAGGACGTTTGCCAGGTCTGCTACGGCTACGGTCTGTTTACGGGAGGCCCCGGACTTAACGGCGGCTCCCACAAGGTAGGCTGCCTGACCCTGCCTATGTCCTCGGGAAACACCGAAAGGCAGATTCAGTTCATGCGCGACCTGGGCTCCACCATTCTTTGCTGTACCCCCTCATACGCCGCCTATATCGGCGAGACTCTTCACGAAATGGGCTTTACTCCCGACGACATCAAGCTCAAAGCGGGTATTTTCGGAGCTGAGCCATGGACGGAGGAAATGCGCCGCGAGATCGAAAAATCCCTTGGCATAAAGGCGTATGACATTTACGGACTTACCGAGACCAGCGGTCCGGGCGTGTCCTTTGAATGCTCCGAGCAGACGGGTATGCACATCAACGAGGACAACTTCATCGCCGAAATAATCGACCCCGACACCGGAGAGGTGCTCCCCGAGGGTTCAAAAGGAGAGCTTGTTTTCACAAGCATAACAAAGGAAGCTTTCCCGCTGCTCCGCTACAGAACGCGTGATATCTGCGTGCTGACAAGAGAAAAATGCTCCTGCGGCAGAACTCTGGTAAAAATGACCAAGCCCATGGGCAGAAGCGACGATATGCTTATAATCAGGGGCGTAAACGTGTTCCCGTCTCAGATAGAGACCGTTCTCATCGAACAGGGATATACTCCTAACTATCAGATCGAGGTTGACCGCGTGAACAACAGCGATACTCTTGATATCAACGTTGAGATGTCCGCGGAGCAGTTCTCCGACACCGTTAAGGGTATCCAGCAGAAGGAGCGGGAGCTTGTGGACGCTATCAAGACCATTCTGGGAATTACTCCCAAGGTACATCTTGTATCGCCGAAATCCATTGTCAGAAGCGAGGGCAAGGCGGTGCGCGTAATAGACAAGCGCAAGCTCCACGACTAAAGGCTGAGCCTTTACCCATGCCGCCGCCTATGGCAAGGACACACGGTGCTTTTCCGAGACGGCAATTCATTTTGGCATAAAGTTTATATTAAAGGAGGAAACAGTATGTTTATTAAACAGTTATCTATTTTTGTGGAAAACAAGCCGGGCAAGCTTAGCGCAGTTACCAAGCTTCTCAGCGACAACGACATTGATATTCGCGCCCTTTCGATCGCGGACACAAAGGATTTCGGTATCCTGCGGCTTATCGTTGACAAGCCGGACAAGGCATGCGAGGCGCTGAAAAACGCGGACTGCACAGTTTCTATGACCAACGTTATCGCCATAGGCACCGAAGACAAGCCGGGCGGACTTACCGGCATAATGGACTGCCTGTACGCGTCTAATATTTCGGTAGAGTATATGTACGCTTTTATAGCTAAAAAAGCTGGCGAGGCTTATGTTATAATCCGGGTGGACAACAACGACAAAGCCTTGGAAGCCCTAAAGGAGAGCGGATTTGCCGTGCTTACTGCGGACGAGATATACGATATGTAACACTAATCAACGTTTAAAAGCGTAAAAAACGCGGGATCAGATTTTCCCGCGTTTTTTGTTTATTCATTCATATAACCGACCGGAAGATACACGCTGACAAAAGTTTCGTCCCTGAACGGAAAAGCATTGTATTCGTACTCGTTTCCGTCAATGGAAATTTTCTCGCTGAAGCTTCTGCATTCTCTGCGTATCTCTTCAAGCGGCGCGCCGTAAGGGCTTACCGCTCTTATCTTTTCGCGGCTGTCGCTTACTATGCTGCCGCCGCAGATAACAGTCTCTCCTTTTGCGGAACCAACCGATACCTCTGTGGAAGCTGCGATGTGCATTTTGAAAACGCCGCCTGATACATTAACGTTTCCCGAACCGAAGCAGTCCCCAACGCCGACTGCGCTGTTTCCCTCGCAGAAAATATTGTATTCGCCGGAATCAATTTTAACGTCAATGTTTCCGTTCAGAGCGCCTATCGCCACACTGTTCTTGGAATGTATAGTCAGATCGCAGCACGACTCGCTGAATGCCGCGCTTCCGCTGCCGTTTTCAAGCGAGCCGAAGCAGCAGCAGTTATCTCCCGAACACGATGCTGCAACTGTTGAACCGCAGTTCAGTTTAATTTTTCCGTTCCGCGTGCCTATTGCGACAACGTTCTGACCTGCCGCGTCAATGTCGATATTGCAGTTCCCCAAATCTATTCCCACGCTGCCGGATACCGCGCCAATGCCTATCAGGGACTCGCCTTTAAGCTCCGCTGTAATTAGTCCGCCGGCAATATCTATTGAGGAATTTTCCCCTCCGAATCCGCCTCCTATAGCAACGACGTTGCCGGACTGGGACGTAATATTCAAGCTTCCCTCAATATTAACAGTGATAGAACCGAAATCCTGCAAGCAGTCGCCGCCGATGATGACGCCGCTGGGATTATTCATGTCAATATTGAGCTGACCAACTCCGACAAGAGTAAGCCTGCTGGAGGCGGGTACGCGTATACCCTCGTAAGAAAAACAGTTTTTTCCGTCGATCGAAAGAGTCACGTCGCAGTTTTTTCCGAGAGTAAGTACAGGGGCGTCCAGACCGAAAACGTTCACGCCGCAAATGCTGATATTGCCCCTGTAGCCGTCCGGACATTTTATCCTCAGGCTGACCGAGCAGGAAGAGCTGCCCGCGAAAACAACATTTTCCGATTCTATCATAATATCGGTATAGCCGTGTACGGCAAGCCTTGCAAGATCGCGCGGCTCATCCGAATCGACGATATAGGTTTTTTGATTGTATCCGATATTTTTAAGGTTCATCTCGAGTATCTCGTCGCGTATAGACGCGGGTATCTCGGAAATAAGAGCCGGGCTTGGCTTGCTTGTATAGAACCCCTGAATGAGATCGATGCCAAAGGTTATGAGTATCTCCAGTTCATCACGGGTCTCCACACCCTCCGCAAGAGCTTTTATACCGTGGTTACGCGCAAAATCTATCATGTTTGATACGAGGTGCTGTTTCTGAACGTCGTTGTTTATCTCCGCGATAAGGGAACGGTCTATCTTGATGAAATCGGGACTTATAGACAGAAGCGTTGATTCGTTAGCATAACCTGTTCCGTAATCGTCCATAGCGATAAGAGAACCTCTCGCGCCGTATCTTTCGCGTATGACTTCCATGCTTTCGGGGGTTATCTGAAGCCCCTCGGTTATCTCAATTACCAGCTTGTCGAAAATTCCTCCGTAGGAGTCGGCAATGCCCACATAAAGCTCATCGGAAATAAGGCAGTTGGGGATAGCGTTAACAAACAGCTTTTTATCGTTGAAAAGCCCGCGGTTTTCCCAGAGATAAGAAACAGTCCTTGAAAGCGTAAGGTACTCCACCGCCGCAGACATTCCCTGCTCGGCGGCAATGCCCACCACCTCGGTAGGAGAGAGCTTTATGCCGTCTATTTCCTGAGGCCTCATAAGAGCTTCATAACCGAATATCATTCCCGTGCGGGCGTCAACCACGGGCTGGAAATAGTAGCTTACAAGACTTTCCTCAACTACCTTTTTAAATACCTGTATTTTTTTGAAATCGTAAGCTCTCAGCACAAAGTTTGCCCGGTCAAATTCAACGGGAGCCTCCGCAGCCGATGATTTGGCTTCAAATACAGCGTAATCCACTGCGGACATCATTGTTCCGGCGTCGTTTTCCTCGCCGCTGAAAAGAGCGTAACCGCAGTAAACGCGGATATATTCGCTGCCGTCGGACGAGGCAAGTATCCCGTTAAGTCCGTTAAAAAGCTTATCCGCATATTTGCGGCAGCCTTCCTCGTAGGTGTCTGTAATCAGTACGCAGAATTCATTCGTGGCGGTTCTGCCCGAAAATATGTTATGAGGATTTTCAAATTTCTTGATAAACGAAGCGGCTCTTGCGATCACCCTGTCGGCGGCAGACGTTCCCTTGAAAGAGCTGAGCTTATCGACGCCGCTTATCAGAAGATTTATAAGTCCCACCGTACCTGAACGGGAGCCGGATACCGAACGGACTTTTGAAATGAACGCGTCGCGGCAGAGCACGCCGGTCTCGCTGTCGTAATACTTGAGGCTTTTGATTATATTCTGGCAGGACACCAGCTCTGAAACGTCGGAGATCATTGTTATCTCAAAATCCTCGTTTTCAAAGTTATGTATCTTTATCCAGCTTTCCGGACGCGCGGCCATGTAGATGTCCGCACCCGCCGAGGAGGGGTACGATATCATATCGAGGACAAGCTTTTTATAGTCGGTGTCGTCAATAGCGCCGTTTGGAACGTCGAGACCGGTGATCTCAGAAAATTTTCCCGAAATTACAGCCGTCTCTGTTTTTTTGTCATACCTTATTTCAGCGTATCCGTCCGCTTTTTCAACAAGACGGTCGGTGCAGTCAATGCGTTTGCGCATTTGTTCAAACAGTATTCCGAACAGAACGGCTGCTCCGGCCGCAGAAAGCGCGGCCAAGGTCAAAAAAATGCTTTTAAGCGAGGGAAGAAAAATAATTGCCGCCAGAGAAGCAAGCGTAACTGCCGTACTTGCATAGGCAAGCCGTGCAAAAAGAAGACGCTGATTTTTTTCGTCATTCATATGATCCAACGCACCCCCAAACAGGTATGTTTATTCATATATTATACATTATCTCACCAAAAATATCAACAATTATTTTTTAAATTTGTACATTATATACAAAAAGTTTTTTAAAATATATGCAAAAAAGTTATCCTTTTTTCAGTTCTGAAATAACGTTTATAAAGCTTTCCACGTCGTTGAAATCCTTGTATACCGAAGCAAAGCGCACATACGCCACCTGGTCTATAGCTTTAAGCTCTTTCAGGACGATATCGCCTATTTCGGACGAGGAGATACGGTCCTGCATAGTGTTAGCATAGCAGCTTTCCACAGCGTCAACGATCCTGTCAATGTCGTCTGCGGACACCGGACGTTTTTTCACCGCTGTAGACAGCCCCTTTACCAGCTTGTTCCTGTCAAAAAGCTCTATAGTGTTATCTTTTTTCAGTACTAACAGCACCGGCATTTCCACAGATTCATATGTTGTAAAACGTTTTCCGCAGCTTGTGCACTCGCGCCTGCGGCGTTTTTTTCCGTCCACAGGGCGGGAATCCACGACCTTAGTATCCTCAAAACCGCAAAACGGACATCTCATGGCGCAATCCCTCCATATTGTATTAATAGATAATTATAGCATACTTCAACTGTATTTGTCAAGTTTTTGCATAGCTAAGATGCGGCCGCACATAGCATATTAAAGGAAATCAAGAAACGGGAAAAGAAGTTCACGAAAATTTGAACAGCGATTTTGTCTGAAAATCATTATAGGCTTGAACAAAAAGCTCCAAAACAGCACGAAGCGTTTCAAGCTTTCTGGAAAAACAACGGCTACGGCGGCGCAAAATAGGAATATAATACCGTAAATCAGCATTTACACCCTCAACTGTAAAAATGTCGCTTTTATCTCGGGCATTGCGGATATGCCTGCCGGGACAAACAACATCAACATATCCTAAATAACCGTCCGTACAGTAATATTCTGCTTCGGGATCCGTATCAACAATTTTTTGAATACGCTCCGGGATTTTGTCAAATGCCGCGCCAAACGGCTTGTCATCGTCATTACGTAAGTGTTTTCATGTGCTTGGGCTTCAGGTTTTCCACCTATAAAATAAGCGGGTACAGTTCATCTAATTCTAAAAATTGGCAGTTACTTTTCGGGTTTTGAGCCGGTTTTTTTAATCCAGTTATACACATTGGCTTTACTGAAACCAAACATCTTGCCAACGCCTCGTCCGCTTGCACCCGCATAATATGTTTTGATTGCCTGTTGGCGAATTTCCTCGGGATATTCCCGTGTTTTCGGTTCATGGGTGTAGTATTTTTTGCATTCCTTGCAAAAGCACCTTTGTGTTCCCGAACGGTTTTTTCCCGCGTTCACCTGATTTTCTGTTCTTCCGCAGACTGGACATTTCCTTCCTGCTATTTCTTTTGCTTTTCTCATGTTCTTATTGTACCATATTGTGCTCTTTTTGTCCACACCTTTAAAAAGCCTTTTGTTCCGTTTTTTAATGCTTCTGATATTGCAGCGTATGTGTTTTTTGCGGCTTTTTTATTTTGCACTTGAAAATTCCGGCATAATAATGTATAATAAAATAGTATATTTTAACAGTAACTTTTTCGGAGGAATAATATGTGCGGATTTGTCGGATTTACCAATACGCAGAATGATTCAAATAAAATTATCGAAGCAATGATGGAGAAAATACGCCATCGGGGTCCCGATTCCGGAGGGAAGCACGTTGACGGAGACATAGCTTTAGGCTTCCGCCGGCTGAGCATTATCGACATCTCCTCGTCGGGGGATCAGCCGATGTACAACGAGGACAGGACAAAAATTCTCCTGTTCAACGGCGAGATATACAACTATCAGTCTATACGCAGGGAGCTGCTGGATTTGGGACATAAATTCAGCAGCAATGCCGATTCCGAAGTCGTTCTCCACGGCTATGAGGAGTACGGCGAAAAGCTTCTGAACAAGCTGCGCGGGATGTTCGCCTTTGTAATATGGGATACAGTCAAAAAAGAGCTTTTCGGTGCGCGGGACTTTTTCGGAATCAAGCCCATGTACTACGCCCGAATGAACGGAGCGTTCATGTTCGGCTCGGAAATAAAGGCTTTTTTGGCTCACCCCTATTTTGTCAAGGAACTTAACGAGGCGGCTCTGGAAAATTATTTGACCTTTCAGTATTCCCCGACAGCCGAAACTTTTTTCAAGAACGTCTATAAGCTGCCGCCCGCCCATTATTTCAAATATGCTGACGGAAAGCTTGATATCACCCGCTACTGGGACGTACACTTCGATCCCGACAACGGTCCCGATCTGGATAAATGGGTAGACGAGATTTCCGATATCTTCCACAACTCCGTAGAGGCGCATAAAATATCCGACGTTGAAGTGGGCAGCTTTCTTTCCAGCGGCGTGGATTCAAGCTATGTGGCAGCAGTCGCAAACGTTGACAAGACATTTACCGTAGGCTTCGGGGAGGACGAGAGGTACAACGAGATAGGCTGGGCAAAGGAATTCTCCAAATACATCGGCAAGGAAAATATCAGCAAGGTCATCACCCCCGAGGAGTACTGGAACAATATCTCAAAGATACAGTACCACATGGACGAACCCCTTGCAGACCCCTCCTGCATTGCCCTGTACTTCGTCTGCAACAAGGCTTCTGAATACGTCAAGGTCGTGCTTTCGGGAGAGGGCGCGGACGAAATTTTCGGCGGCTACAACATCTATAAGGAGCCCATGTCAATGCCCGCATACAATGTTATCCCGCGTCCGATTAGACGGGGTATCGGCGCGGTCGCTTCAAAGCTTCCCGCCAAAAGGGGAGTGAACTTCCTCGTCCGCAGGGGCAAGGACTTGGAGGAACGCTTTATAGGCAACGCCTATATGTTCAGCGAAAAGGAGCGCAAGGCTCTGCTGAAAATAAAGACGGACGCGCCGCCCGCCGTGGATATAACCCGTCCGTTTTACGACAAGGTAAAGGACGCGGACGCGGTAACGAAAATGCAGTACCTCGACCTGCACCTCTGGATGACCGGCGATATCCTGCTGAAAGCGGACAAAATGTCCATGGCAAACAGTCTGGAGCTGCGGGTGCCGTTCCTTGACAAGGAGGTCATGGCTGTAGCCGAAATGATACCGACAAAGTACCGCGTTACCGACGAGAATACAAAATTTGCCATGAGAAAAGCCGCGCTGCGTTCGGCACCGCCCCAAACCGCAAACAAGAAAAAACTTGGCTTCCCTGTTCCTATCCGCGTGTGGCTTAAGGAAGACAAATATTACGGCATTGTCAAGGACAGCTTCACTTCCCCTGCCGCGGAGCATTTCTTTAACACCGAGCTGCTGGTGAAGCTTTTGGACGAACACCGCGCAGGCAAGTACGACAACAGCCGCAAGATATGGACGATATTTATTTTCCTTGTGTGGTACAAGGTTTATTTCGGCGGGGAAATACCGGCGTAACTGCGTAATTCCGTATTCGGAGGTACTGACGTGAAAAACATTCTTGTGACCGGCGGCACGGTTTTCGTCAGCCGCCGCATTGCCGAATACTTTGCGGCAAAAGGTGAAAATGTCTTTGTTCTGAACAGAGGAACAAAGCCTCAAAGCAATGGCGTTACTCCCGTAATTTGCGACAGGCGCAATATCGGCGAAGTCCTGAAAAAATACAGCTTCGACATTGTTATCGACGTTACAGCGTATACCCGTGAGGACGTTCAGTCCCTGCACGCTGCCCTCGGAGATTTCGGACAGTATGTTTTCATAAGCTCAAGCGCAGTCTATCCCGAAACGCTTCCCCGGCCGTTCAGGGAGACCGCAAAGTGCGGCAGGAACACTGTCTGGGGAGATTACGGCGCAAACAAGCTCGCCGCTGAGGAATACCTGCTTGAAAACGTGAAAGACCTGTACATACTCAGACCGCCATATCTTTACGGCAGGGGAGAGAACCTTTACCGCGCACCGTTTATTTTCGACTGTGCAACACTCGGGCAGCATGTTTATCTTCCGCGAAAGGAACTGAAACTGCAATTCTTTGACGTTGAAGACCTGTGCAGATTCATAGATACAGTTACCGTAAAAAAGCCTGAAACCCGTATTTTCAATGTTGGAAACCCCGATACCGTTACTGCGGAGGAATGGGTCAGATACTGTTTTGAGGCGGCGGATAAAGTCCCGGAGATATGCCTGGCTCCCCCAAATGATTATGTAAGGAATTATTTCTGTTTTTACGATTATGACTATTCACTTGACGTGGCGGAAATGCTAAGGCTAATGCCTGAGACAAAGCCTTTAAAGCAAGGTATCTGCGAGGAATACGAGTGGTACATGAAAAATCCCGAAGCTGTTGTAAAAAGGAGATACATTGACTATATACGGAAAAATTTTCAGCAGTAGTTCAGTGCACTGAACAAAACGGCAGTCTGCTTTCAAATAACAGGCTGCCGTTTTAAATATTTAGGCTCAGTAACTTAGTATTTGCATTTTTAATTGGTGATTATAATCAATCCCTCGAAACAAGAAACTTTATAGCGCGCTCAATGCTGTCGCGGGAATTCCCCCAGTCCGCGTCCTTGCCGGTATTGCGGTAATCGTACATGGAGCAGTAGTGCGAAACGTCCTCGTAAAGTGAAGCGATGTATTTTTCAGTAAGACCTCCGACAAGCTTGTTAAAGCTGTCAAGCTCGGCTTTTTGCAGATATGCCGGAGCAAGGGACAAAAGCAGGTCATAATGAGGCAAACAGACAAACTCCTGTTCCGACAGCAGTGTTCGGAAATCCTGCTGACCGTACATTTCAAAAAAAGTCCGCATAAGCCTCTCCATTCCCCAGTCCACCTTTTCGCAGACGAAGCAGGTCTCGTTTATTTCGGACAGCTTTGCCTTGCGGGCGTTTTTGGGTTCAAACAGCTTCTTGCGTGAAAAAAGCTGCCTGTCCACTTCTTCAAGGTGAGTTTGCAGCATAAGCGCAAGGGAGAGACGGTTCTTCTGCTTCAGCATCTGCTGAAAGTGAGTGTGACAAAAGCCCGCTCGGTTTGTCTCAATGCGAACGTCCGGCTCCATCATAGCCGCGCCCATGATGTATTCAACGGTGCGCTGCTCCAGCATATCCCTCATTCTGCAAATCGGACAGCCCTCCTTGGGGTCAAGAATCTCGCTTATTGGTATTGTCAGAATACTTTCACGCATGGTTATTTTCTCCTTTTTCATGAATGCCTGATTAAATGTGCCGCTCGCATCTTATTTTTTAGCTCAGCATACCTTATAAGTTATTCCGCACTAACGCTGTTGTCATAAAATTCCGACATCTTTTCCATAAGCTCATAGTCCAAAGCGTAACGCTGTTTTTTGTCGAGGTGTTCTTTAAGATACTCTGCCTTGCGCTCGGGAGTAAATCCTCCGGCGGATTCCATATATTCGTCAAATTCACGGTTGAACTTCTCTCTGTATGCTGCCGCCGAGTCCGCATTCCAAATATAATTGTGTCCCCTGTTTTCCAATGATACAAACTCAAACCTGAGGTCTTCCCCGAATTTTTCTTGAAATACCCCGAAGCTGTCGCCGTATGGTATCATTTCATCGTCTCTGCTGTGGATAAGCATTACCCTTGCTTCTGAGCTTTCAAAGCCCTCGGTGCAGCTTGCGGAAGCGTATTCGCCAAATTTTTTCTTTTCAATGTCAAGCATATACGGGAGTATAAACTCAACAGCGTCTCCTGCCATTTGCCTTCCCTGATATTCAATTATATCAGCGGAACTGTCGAATCCCGCAGCCATGATTACAGCCTTTACATCGGGGTGATATTTCAGCACGCTTCCAACGGAGTACGCTCCCCAGCTATGACCCCAGAGAAGTATAGGAAGTCCCTCAAAATCATCAGTACTTTTTACAAACCGCAGCGCATAGTCAAGGTCGATAACGCCCTGCGGCATACCGCCAACAGTTTCGCCGCCGCTCTTGTCGTTGCCTGTGGCGTCGTACGCAAAAACGACGTACCCGCAGGACGTAAAATAGTCGGCAATATCCATGTAGGAGTTGTGACCGCCGCCTCCGAAGCCGTGAGCAATTACGACTGTGCCCTTTGGCTCGGTATCTCTATAGTACTTGTATCCTGCCAGCTTTTGACCCTTGTCCGATTCAAAAGCATACTCTTTCAGAAGCAGACCGTCAAATTCGTCAAGACTTCTTGCCGTAGGCTCGTAGGTCTCAAAGCGCTGTTCGAAGTTGTCCCTGTACACCGCCGAAGCAATAATTTTCGGCAGAAGCAAAGCTGCCGCTGCGAGCAGGAATATAACCGCAGCTATAATTGTAAGTACTATTTTAAGTGTTTTTTTCATTTGGATATCTCCGTCCTCATATAGTGGAAAAGATACTGCTGCGCGATACCCGCGTATGGCAGCACAAACTCGGGAAATCCCTCGGGATAAAATTGCTCCATGACCCGCTTCATCCACACGTCCATGGGGACGCAGTCTATCCTGTACATACCGTACAGCAGCGCGCAGTCCGCCACCTTGGGACCCACTCCCTTTATCGTCATAAGGATCTTTCTTGCCTCGTCAACCGGGAGCTTTTTTATCTCGTCAATAACTATCTCGCCGCTGTTAAGCTTTTCCACGCAGTCCGTTATGTACTTCGCCCGAAATCCCGCCCGCAGGGGAGCGAGGCCGTCGGGTTGTACGCCTTTCATCTGCTCAAAGCTCGGGAAACCGCCGTACAGCTCACAAAGCCGTCCGATTATGCCCTTTATTCGGGGAATATTATTATTCTGTGAAATGATAAAGGAGCAAAGCGCTTCCCAGCTGTCCTGACGGAGCAGACGTATCCCGCCCGCGTAAGAACAGGCTTTCGCAAGAGTACCGTCCTCGGAAAGCAGCTTTTTAATCTCGGTATAGTCTGTATCCAAATCGAAATAGGGTATCCATACCTTTTGGAACGTCTCCTCGTCCGTGTCGCGGAAACGGAAAAAGTCCTTTTCCGCAGAGACCGTCAGCGGCGTGTGAAGCATAAAGCCCCGGTACGTGCAGTCCGCCCCGCTGCCTATCCGCTCCCAGCGGAACGCCTGACCGCAGTCCAGAGTTTCGTCTAAGTCAAGGTCGGGAGTTTTTACCAAAATATCCCCGCCGTTTTTCATATAGTCCATGTCAAGATCTCCTCACAGCAAACTCTTGGGGTCATAGTTCGGCTTTCTGTACAAAGTATCGGCTTTGCCCTCTATGTCCTCGGCAAATACCTCCTGCCACTCCTCGGGCGTATAGTCCTCAATACCCACGGTAACATGACCGTCCTCGCAGCCTAATGCCTCGCAAAGCGCGGCGGTAAGCTTGTCCGCGGCAAGCTTTTTCTGCTCCTCGGTGCGGCCTTTTAACATTTTTAACGAAATATGCGGCATAAAAAACACTCCTTTAATTATTGTTTATATCATTATGCAAACCGGTCATTAATGCCGGATAATTCCTTTTTCCGTTCAGAACGCGGTAAAACACGACTTTTCTTTCGTCTTCGAAAACCTTGTAAAACATCAGATAAGCTTCCGCAATCACCATTCTGAATCCGGATTCCGAAAGCTTTTTGTCGGGAACGGTCACTCCGGAATACGGAAAAGTCTGTATCTGCTCGGCAGCCCTGTTAAATTTTTCCTTTATGCGTATTGCTCCCTGCCTGCTGCCCAGCATAACAAAAGCTGAGACTATCTCCGTCATATCGTTCAGCGCGTCGGAAAGGAATTCGACAGTATACTTTTCATTCTCCTCCATTTATAATATCCTCCAGACGGCTGTTTACCTCGTCAATAGAGTAGGCTTTCTCACCTTTAAGCCGCCGGGCTTCCGCTTCAAGGAGCTTTTCCCGCAGATCAAGCATCTGTTCCCGATATGAATATGCTTCTATACTCATCACAACAAGGTCGCCCTCGCCGTCTTGGGTCAAAAAAACAGGCTGATTTTCAGTTTTGCAGAATTCGGCGATTTTGTTATATTCATTTCTCAAACAGGCGGACGGCTTTATCACCATATAAGATCAACTCCTGCCGTAAAAATTTTATACATATTATGCGGTTATTATGTATGGTACCCGGCTGTAATACGGATATTAACACTTTACCTGTTTTTCACATCCGTCTTTATGACCTCCACATCATCAAAAAGACACTGATATTTTGGCGGGATAGTCTTGTTTTTATGTACCTTTCCGAAAAACCACTTACGGAAATCGCATTCGTCCTTTACCCTGTCAAAAAAGGTGTGCATATAGCTTATTTGGCGCACCTCAAAGTTCAGGAACTCCTTTACGCTTGCGGGCGGCTCGTGAGTAACGATGTAGTCCACTTTATTGTCGTGCCGCTTCAGATTCTCCGCGCCGGCGCTTACCTCTTCGGGGGAAGGAAGCTCGTGCTCCCACCATGTCTTTGATTCGCGGCGTATGTCTATCTCCTTGGTCTGACCTCCGCCGAAAGCAAAAAAGGTTTTGCCCTGGAGGTTGAACACGCCGCCACGCTTCATGTGCATGAGCCTGCCGGAAATAACGTTCACCCTGCCGCCGCAGAAGTCCTCCTCGGGGTACTGCTCCAAAAGGTCGTAGTTTTCGTGACAGCCCTCCACAAACAGCGTGTAGAAACGCTTTTTTCCTATCCTTTTCAGTATCTGCTTCTCCCGCGCGGAGCCGTCCCATAAAAAGCCGAAATCACCGCAGACAATAAGGATATCTCCCTTTTTAAGCCTGTTTATTTTGCTGTTGTTAAAGCGGCTGAGATCGCCGTGCATATCGCCTGTTATACAAATCAAAACCGTAACCTCCGACTAAACCGTATTATTCAACCGTTTATTATTATAGCACAAATTTTCCCAAAGGTAAAGAGAAAATTTTATTTTTAAAAACACTTCCATTTTCCAGAAAAATCTGTTATAATAAAGTATAACACTGTATGCGGACGGATATATCCTCTGCATTTTCGGAAAGGAGCAAGCCCGCAGACGTTTCGGACGCGGGATACAGATATATGAACATACTGAAAAAAACGGCGGTTCTGCTTGCCGCCCTTATGATATTCGGGATAGCCTCGCAGACCCGCGTTTCCGCGGTTACGTTCACTCCCAATTTTACCGTTTCAAGCGAGGCTGCCGTCCTTATCAACCTTGACAAGGACATTATTGTGTACGAAAAGAACCCTACCAAAAAGATGTACCCCGCATCTCTTACAAAAATAATGACCGCTATAGTCGTGCTGGACAACGTTTCCGATCTTGACAGGACGGAATATGAAGCTCCGCTGGCGGTTTTCGACGACCTTTACGGCAAGAATCCCTCCTCGGTTGGTTACGAAAGGGGAGAAGTAATTACCGCCACTGACCTTATGTATTCCATGCTTATGGCTTCCGCCTGCGAATCCGCGGGAATTTTAGCCTACAACGTGGGCGGCGGAAGCATACCCAATTTTGTTGACATGATGAA
Source organism: uncultured Oscillospiraceae bacterium (assembly GCA_910584715.1). Lineage (GTDB taxonomy): Bacteria > Bacillota > Clostridia > Oscillospirales > Ruminococcaceae > RGIG8773. The sequence continues at coordinate 25,785 of CAJUAN010000017.1, read as the reverse complement.
CCAAAAGGCTGCGGAAATAGGCTGCACCGGCACTCATTTCGTGAATCCCCACGGTCTTTACGATGACGAGCAGTACACAAACGCCCACGACATGGCTGTTATTGCAAAGTATGCAGTTGACAATTACCCCAAATTTGTGGAGATCGCCACCACCACGGAGTACACCCTACGCGGCACGAACTACAAGCAGGACGGCTGGGCGACTATCCACCATACAAACGCCATGACCCTCAAGGGCGAGTTTTACTACGAGCCGGTGCGCGGACTGAAAACAGGCACCCTTGACGAGTCTGGACGCTGCCTTGCCTCAATGGCTACCCGCGACGGGAACAACTATCTGCTCATAACCCTCGGGGCTCCCATGTACGACGCTGACGGAAACCGTACCTACGACCACTATACCGACCACGAAAACATCTACGAATGGGCGTTCAACACCTTTTCCTATGAAAAAATACTCAGTGTGACCGACGAGATAACTGAGGTACCCGTAAAGCTGGGCGACGGCGCGGAGCACGTTATCCTTGTCCCGTCCGAGGACTTCTACACGCTCTGGCCCAACACCCTTGACAAGTCAAGCCTGAAAAAGGAGATCGTCACAAAGGGCTACCTCGATTCTGACGAATCCGTTACCGCTCCGGTTGATAAGGGACGTGTGCTTGGAAAATATACCCTTTCACTTTCGGGAGAGACCCTTTGTTCCGTGGATCTTGTGGCAAAAAACGACGTGGCGCTTTCCCAGCTTGAATATAACATCATGAAAGTCAAGGCTTTCGTAGGCTCGTTCTGGTTCAAAGCGGCAGTTGCAGCCGCGGTTTTGCTTACCGCCGCCTATATTACTGTTTACATTCTTGCAACGAAAAAGCGCAGAATGAAGATGAAAAAGGTTTCACAAAAGGGAAAGCGCAGACTGTAACGGTTTACTGCGTTTAACCCGCGGAATTGTTGACAAAATAATATCAATGTGATAAAATTGCTTGGTAAGGGTATTGTTCCGAAGCTTTGCGGACTGAAACCGGAATGTGCCGCGGCCGCCTCAGCGGCGGGCGTTCCGTCTTTCGGGGGACAAGCCGGGAAATAGCTTTCGTCCGGGTTTTATGCAATTATACAAATTTTTATATTTTATGGAGGACTTTCATATGTCGGGAAAAAAGCTTTGTATTTCAAGTCTCGTCCTTGGTATCGTAGGACTGGCATTCTCTTTCTTTCTTCCTGTTATTTCCTATGCCTGCGCCATTCCGGGACTGATCATCGGAGTAAAGAAGCGCAAAAAGAACTACAGTTCATCGGCGGGTATATCCCTTAGCATTGTGGCTTTGTCCATAGCCCTGATCAACTCGGTTTTGGGAGTAGTTATGACGGTAAAAATGTTTTTCTCCGGAAAAAGCGACGAAAATTGATCCTTGTCCTTCCGTCCGCTGACGGTACACATTTTGAACAGGGTGGTTTTGTTTATGAAAAAAATTTCACATGGCAGAAGAACCGCAGGGATCGCGCGCTGCGCCGCGCTGATTACGGCTGCCGCGGCTGTTCCGGGAATTTTTGCCGGCTGCGGCGGAAAGTCTCCGTCTGACGGCGAACCCGTATCCATTGAGATATGGCACTATTACAACGGTTCGCTCCAGAATTCCTTTGACAAAATGATAGAAAATTTCAACAATACGGTAGGCACGGAAAACAACATTACCGTAAGCGCCCATTCTCAGGGCAGTATCGCCGATCTTGAAACAGCGGTTCTGAACTCCGCTCAAAAGCAGGTGGGCAGCAGCGAGCTTCCCGATATTTTCGCTTCATATGCGGATACTGCCTTTGAAGTCAAAAAAATGGGCATTCTTGCCGAACTGGACGCGTACTTTTCTCCCGAGGAACAGGCTGACTATATAGACTCCTACATAGAAGAGGGGCGTATCGGCAGCGGCGGCGAGCTGTACATTTTCCCCATTGCGAAATGTACCGAAACGTTCATGCTAAACAAGACCGAATGGGACGCTTTTGCTGAAGCGACAGGCGCGTCTGCGGACGATATGCGTACTATGGAGGGTATTACCGATACTGCCCGCAGATACTACGAATGGACTGATTCCCTTACGCCGGACGTTCCGAACGACGGAAAGGCTTTCTACGGCAGGGACGCCCTCGCAAATATGTTTATTATCGGTTCAAAGCAGCTCGGACATGAGATGTTCCGTGTGGAAAACGGTTCTCTTTCCGTAGACGTTGATGAATCTGCAATGCGTAAAATTTGGGATAATTATTACGTTCCGTATATAAGCGGGTACTTTCGCGCCGACGGAAAATACCGCTCCGACGACGTTAAAGTTGGGAATATCATCTCTTTAATCGGTTCCACTTCCTCAGCGGTTTATTTTCCGGAGGAAGTTACCGACAGCAGCGGCTCCCACGCTATAGAAGCCGAGATACTGCCTATGCCGGTTTTTGAGGGAGGTCAGGCGGTAAGCGTTCAGCAGGGAGCGGGAATGGTGGTAACAAAGTCCACCACGGAGGAGGAAGCAGCCGCGGTAATGTTCCTGAAATGGTTCACCGAACCGGAAAACAACATCGCCTTTTCCGCCGAGTCCGGATATCTTCCCGTAAAAAAGCAGGCGAACGATTACGATTACTACATGGAGACCGCCCAAAAACTGGGACTTACCGTTACTGCCACAAACGACATGGTGATAAAGGAGGCTTTCAGCCGTATTTCCCAGTCGGAGCTTTATACGAGCAAGGCGTTCGACGGAAGTCAGGGCGCGCGCAGGATACTGGAATACGGTCTTGCGGACAAAGCCGCCGCAGACAGGGAAGCCGTTGCGGAGCTTGTTGCAGGCGGCGCGTCCCTTGATGAAGCGGTGGCTCAATACAATACAGATGAAAATTTTGCCGAATGGTACGCGCAGCTTAAAGTCGACCTTGACGCCGCTGTAAACCAATAGGGAAAGGAACTTCAAAATGATACGCAAAACCGTTTCGCTCGATATTCCGTATGAAAAAGCGGGACTCGACCCCGCAGGCTGCCGCGCCGAGCTTGACCTATACTGTGCGGGGCCATATGAAAATATGCTTCTGACTAAACGTCCCGCGGTAGTCATATGCCCGGGCGGAGGTTACGAATACTGCTCCGAAAGAGAAGCGGAGCCTGCAGCTATGCGGTTTGCCTCCTATGGTATACAGGCTTTCGTACTGCGCTACAGCTGCGTGAACAAGAAATTCCCCACAAATCTGCTGGAAGCTGCCCAGGCAGTTGCATATGTCCGCCAAAATGCGTCGGAGCTTGGAGTCGATACCGATAAAATAATGATATGCGGCTTTTCCGCCGGAGGACATCTTGCGGCGAGCCTTGCGGTGCACTGGAAAAAAGCTTTTATCACAGACGCGCTCGACGGAGAAAGTTCGTTGTACAAACCGAACGGCGCAGTTTTGTGCTATCCCGTTATCACCGCGGGAGAAAAACGCCATGACGGTTCTATAGTGAATATTGCGGGAAACGACTCTGAACTCCGGGAACTTGTTTCCCTTGAGAAGCAGGTGACCCCGGACGTTCCGCCTGTGTTCCTTTGGCATACCGCCGACGACGGCTGCGTACCTGTGGAAAACACCCTGATGTTCGCGGCGGCTCTTGCGGAAAAGAAAGTTTCCTTTGTATGTCATATTTTTGAAAGGGGAGCGCACGGGTTGTCCCTCTGCGACGACTGCACCGCAAGCGGAAACGAGCATTTCAATCCCGACTGTGCAAGATGGTTCAATATGGCGGTGGAATGGATAAAAGCGAGATAAAACGCTTATTCAGAATATAAGAAACGCTCAAATCCAATACAGGATTTGAGCGTATGCTTTTTTACGTTTTTTAGGTTCTGCTTTCGGCAAGAGCGTCGCGCCTGAAAAGAAGCGTTATGCACCAGATCGCCGAGAGAGCTACGAGCACATAAACAACTCTGCTGAGGATCGCGCCGGTTCCGCCGAACAGCCATGCCACAAGGTCGAAGCTGAATATTCCCACTAACCCCCAGTTAAGACCGCCTATGACAAGAAGTGCAAGTGCGATTTTATCAAACATTTTTTACCAATCCTTTCAGATTTCTGCGCTGTAAACAGGCAAACCCCGCACTGTTTACGGTGCGCCGAAAAAAAGAAAATAAAAGAAGATACTCCCGGAGAGTATGTTTCCGGGTCTCGGAGGTGCGCCTTCGAGTTTCGGAGAGTGCGCCTTCGAGTTTCGGAGAGTGCGCCTCCGAGCTTCGGAGGGTGTACCTCCGAGAATATTATCCGCAGGAATGTTTGATTTATTCAAAGCTTTGCCGCATTACTCAACTGCAAGAAGACTCGTTTCCGTTTCAACGCTGTCCATATCGGTATCGTACAGCTTGAAACGCTCGGTAAGGGATCTCAGGAAATTTTCGTCAAGGACGAAAAGCCCGTCTGCGTTGTAAGCTCCTGTGACCGTCACAAGCTGAGATACCCTGTCGTCGCTGGAAGCAACGTATTTCATCGCTTCGGACTGTTCCTTGTAGTCGTAAGCGGTAAAATTTGTCTCCGCTGTGGAATTTATCACCGCGCTGAAATAGTCGTCCACATGGCTTGAAAAGCTTTCGTCTATATTGCGGTTGATAAGGTCGTTTATTGCCACTCCCATTATTTTCGCACGGTATTCCTCGCCCGAGTTGTACAGCGGATAGGTTATCACCTTTCTGAGCATAGCAGAATCAAGATGAGTGCTTCCCTCGCGGATTATAGTCTCTTCTCCCGTGTCGGGATTAGAATATATGAGATTGTAGGGAACGTCAAAATCCACGCCGCCGAAAATGTCCGCAATTACCGAAAAGCTGTCGTTATTGAGCTTCATATAGTAGTCTATTTTTATGCCTATGGCGTTTTCAGCCGCAGAGACCGCCTGCGGAGCTCCGCCTCTGCGGTAAAACTCATACAGGCTGTCCTCTGTTCCGTTCGCATACGCATACGTGTCAGCGGGTACGGGCATTATTATCATTTTCTGCTCGTCGGCTATCATGCGTACTATCAGAAAGCAGCAGCCGCTCAAACGTTTTTCCGAATCGAATATGAACAGCGTGGTTTTGTTATTGGCTGACGTTGGGACGTACTCCTCCGCAACGAGCCGTTCAATATTCGGCTCTGAACCGGTGTCGGGTTCCTTAGGGTCAGTGAGATAGCGGAAAAGCATAAAGCATATTCCACCGATAATTATTAGGGTAACAATTATCGTTATGAAATATGTAAGGGCGATCTTGGTTCCTTTTTTTGCCATCTTAGTGTTTCCTTTCAAAAAAATTAAAAAACTGTTGAAAAATTTTCTGGTAAGTGGTATAATTATTTAAAAAGCAAGCTGCTCGTTCCCGAAACTGCCGCCGAGGTCGTTTTCTATCTTTTCTGCGTTGATTATCTTGACCTCGATACGCTTTTTCTCGGCGTACCGGATAGTTTGTCCCGTACCGCTTCGGTAGTCGGACACCACGGCTATCAGCTTGTCGGAACGGTCAACCATATATTCGTTCCTCAGCCTCATGCAGTCGCGGGAGTAAATTTCGCTCACATAAACTATCTCGTCGGCCTGGAGGAATATATTTCCGAGAGTAAATTTATCCCTGCCCCTGAAGCTTTTCCCATGTTCGCGGTATGGGGCGGCGGCGATAAGCTTCAGCGGCATTCCGCGGGCTTTAAGCTCCATGACCATTTCGCCCGCCCAAAGGTCTACGCCGCGGGCAAGTCCCGTTATAAAGGAAATGTACCCGTTTTCAGCGCTTTCAAGTATTTCCCTGTAGAGTATGCTTTTTATCGTCCGTACAGCCTGGGAGCATTCATTACCCCCGTCGGGAAGCTTTTCCGGACGGTGCCCCGAAAAGCACACAGTTTTCCCAAAATCTGTCATATTGCTGCCGAGAGGCATGATATCATATCCCCGTTTCAAAATATTTGTGAGGTTCAGCCGTTTCCGCTGAATTTATGCTCATTGAGTTATTATAGCACAAATATTCCGTTTTTACAACAGCAACTTGATATTTGTAATAAATTTGACACAATTACCAAATTTGAAAGGAGGAGCGTCCCTTTAAGGAATATTGCCGTATGACCGCGCAGCGCGGTCGGGGTTCAATGGGCGGCATATATTTCCGGTATTTGAGCGGGACGCGGAAAACAAAATGGAGAAGCAGTTTCTGAACCGTATTCGTGCGGAGATCGACCTCGGCGCGGCTGAGAAAAATTTTACAGCGCTTAAAGGATTCCTTTATGATGATTTTACAAAGCCTGCCTGCGTAATAAAGGCTGACGGCTACGGTCACGGAGACCTGCCGCTGATGAAGCTTTACCAGGATATGGGCGCGGACTTTTTCTGCGTATCCAATACCGAGGAGGCTCTGAGACTCAGGAACGGCGGATGCAGCGGAGATATACTTATTCTTGGCTGGAGCAGTCCCGACGACGCCGACGTTCTTTCCGAAAACAATATCATCGTTACTCTGGTTTCCGTGGAGAACGCCCTTGCTTTCTCTGAAAAAGCTTCAAAGCCCGTAAGAGTACATATTAAGCTTGATACGGGAATGAGCAGGGTAGGTCTCGACACAAGCGATACAAAGCAGTGTGCCTCCGATATCGCTAAAATCGCCATTATGCCGAACATTTCCGTCGAGGGTGCGTTTACTCATTTCGCCGCCGCGGACAGCCGCCTTGACGACGACGTTTCCTTTACCGAGGATCAGAAGCAGAAATTTTTAGCCGCGGTAAATGCCGCCGAATATCTCGGAGTACGGCTGAGCCACATACACTTCCTTAACAGCGCGGCTACTGTCTACTGCTACGACAGCCGCAGCACTTTGGCGCGCCTGGGTATCCTCTTGTACGGTCTGAGGCCTGCGTATTCGATGAAGATCCCCTTTGCTCTCCAGCCTGTAATGAGCCTGAAAACCGTTGTGTCACAGGTCAAGACCATACATAAGGGCGATACGGTAAGCTACGGCAGAACATACACCGCTCCCGGCGACAGGATCATTGCGACCGTTCCCTGCGGCTATGCGGACGGCTACCCCAGATTGCTTTCTGGCAACTGCGAGGCTATTATTCGCGGCAAGCGCGCAAAGGGCGTGGGCAGGATATGCATGGATCAGATGATGTTCGACGTTACTAAGATAGAGGGAGTATCCGAAGGAGACGAGGTTATACTCATCGGCTCGGACGGGGGAGAGACCATTACAGCTGACGATCTTGCGGAGGCATACGGTTCTATCGGATATGAATTGGTATGCGGTATAGGAAAACGGGTCCCGAGGATTTACGTTGGCGGAAAGCAATCCGATAAGGCCGATGAATAGTTTAATATTATAGTAAAATTCGCCTAAAATGTCAGTTGACATTTTAGGCGGTTTTTGCTATAATTATATTGCAAATATGTGGTTCATACCCAAAATAACATAGGAGGTTATTTAATGAAAAACTTGAAGAAAATTTTTGCGGGACTTACCGCGCTGTCGATCGCAGGCTCCTTTGCCGCTTGTTCAAGCGAGGAAGACCCTGCTGAAACAACCACCGCGGAGATTACCACTACCCCTGCCGTTACGGTAGAGATCAAAAGCGAAACGCTTTCTTCCGAAGCGCAGGAGCAGATCGGAAACGCTGCCGACCAGCTTACAGGCGAGCTGGAGAATAAAACCATCAAATGGTTCTCTTTCTACGATCCTTTCCATGCCACTACTTCGGGAAATACAAAGGCTCTCTCGCTGGAGCTTTTTGAGACCAAGTACGACGGTAATATAGAATACATACAGACGACATGGGAAAACCGTTTCAACGATTTGTCCACAAAGATAATCGGCGGCGACGGCGTTGACTTTATCGCGGGCGGCGACCTTGACTCTTTCCCCCGCGGCGTTCCCAACGGTCAGTATCAGTCTTTCGACCAGTATATGGACTGGTCAAATCCCCTCTGGGCTGAGCAGCAGGCTCTCAACGACCAGTTCCGTATCGGGGACAACCACTATCTCATCTGCACTCAGTCAACAGCTTACTACGGAGTAATGTACAACAGAAGCACCATCGAAGCCAACGGATTTGACGATCCCGCCGAGCTTTTCGAGAAAGGCGAATGGAACTGGGATACGTTCAAGAGCATGCTTACAGACTTCTGTGATCCCGACAATGCTCAGTACGGTCTTGACGGCTGGTTCAACGAAAAGCCGCTCATGATGTCGGCAGGTGTTCCGTCGGTAGTTCTCAAGGACGGTCAGCTTGCCACAAACCTGAAAGACCCCAACCTTGAACGCGCGATGAACTTCATGTACGACCTTAACACATCTGGACTCAAGTACGATATGAACCTCTTCGGCTGGACAGAGCACCCCGAAAATATCGGCACCGGAAACGAGCTGTTCTATATCGGCGGTCTGTACACTCTTGAAAGCGATCCCGAGATTTGGACAAAGACCTTCGGCGAGCAGGAGAACGTTATGTTTGTTCCCGTTCCGAAAGACCCCAATGCAGATAAGCATTATGTTGCTGCGGGACTTGAGGCTTACCTCCTCTGCAAGGGCGCTCAGAACCCCGACGGCGTTATGAGATTTATGGAGTGCATACTTGTTGCCAACGCAGATCCCCAGACTCAGGAGCTTGCTATTGAAAAGCGCAAAAACGATTTCGGCTGGAGCGACGAAATGATAGATATGTACAACAAGTCTGTACAGCTTGCCCGTGAAAATCCTGTATACGATCTGTGCGTAGGCGGTCCCCAGGATCTTGCTGACATCGTTGACAGCGCCGAATATGGTATCCGCGCGGCATTTGCCGGAACCGAATGGGCTACGGTACGCGACGAGGTTTCCGACGTTGCTGAAGTTTACATCAACGAATTCAACGAGCAGGTTGCGGCAATGGGCTGATAAGCTCAATATGCAAATTGCAAACAGCAAATATAATACGTAAAATAAAAAGCCGTCCCGTTCCGGATTGATCCGCAGCGGGACGGTTGTTTTATTCGACGAGGACTTTTGAGCTGTCCTCCTCGCGGAGGGCTATTACCGCTCCCCTTATCAGATAGGCTATAGGGTCTCCTGCGGGGCTTCTTTGCAAACACAGGACGGACGTACCCTCTATCAGACCTATATCCTGCAAACGGCGGCGCATTCCGCCCTCGTTAAGCAGCTTCCTGACAGTGGCTGAGGTGCCCTCGCGCATATTAAACAGCGTCTTTGCTGTATTCATGGTTTTCTTTGCTCCTTTATCCTGATCTCCGGATAAAAGTGTAAATAAAAAATCTGCGTAAAAATCATATGTACAAGTTTTTACTTGATTTTTTATACACTTTTATAATCGGCGATCAGTATTAGTAAGTACCCGTAAGTCGGACAGGCAGCGCCCGCGTTAAACGGTACCGGACGTAAAACTGTCCTTATTACCAGTCTATGCGGAAATATTTTTTGTGACACTGTTTTCGGTCAGCCTGTACTTTTTTCGGACTTGCCCGCATAAACATTAAACAAAACCTGCAAAGGAGCAAAGGAGCTGTTTGACGTGAGCAAAGGTTCGTCTAAAAAAGGAATTAAAATATTTTTATTTTTTATTCTTGCGGCTGTAGCTGTGGCAGCGCTGTTTTTATTCTCCAAAGCCAAAGAGGAGAACGAGGCAGACAAGATGTTCACAATGGCGGCAAATGCCGAAAGGATCGAGTTTCTCAACTCGCAGGGCTGGATAGTCAAGCCCGAGCCTGTTTCAAAGGAGGAGATAACCGTTCCGTCCGTTACCGACGCGGCATACGCCGACTACGCCGCTTTACAGAAGCAGCAGGGCTTTGACCTTGAAAAGTACCAGGGCAAGCCCGTGACGATCATTACCTATCAGGTTCTGAACTATCCAGACCACCCTGAAAACGTCACCGCCACAATGATGATGTCGGGAGACCGTCTGATAGGCGGGGATATCACCCTTACAGGAGAGGGAGGCTTTGTTAAACCGCTGCTGTCCCCGACGGTACAGACATATCTTGCCGCCGATGCCGAATAAGAGAAACGCTGTCACAAGGGCATATCCCCTGCGGCAGCATTTTTTTAGTATTTCTTTGTCACTGATCCTGCTTTACGACCCTGACCGTTCCAGACGTCAGCGCTTTTTCTTCGCCGCTGTCAAGGCGCACAAGCAGTCTGCCGATCTCGTCTATGCCGATGCAGTCCATTTCCTCGGAGATCTCATTGTGAGTGACTTCAATACGAGTTCCTATAACGTTTGAACGTCTGCGGTACTCCTCAAGGAAACTCTTGTCCCTAATGGTTTCAAGGCGTTCCTCAAGGCAGTTGAGTATCTCGGCGGCAAGCTGGCTTCTCGACACTGACTTGCCCGACTCCATTTTTACGGACGTGGCTATATCGGTCAGATTCTTTGGGAACGTAACATTCTGTACGTTTATGCCCATTCCCACGATAGCGTATTCCAGACCGCCCTGTTCCACGTCAACGGAGGCTTCGGTAAGTATACCGCAGAGCTTTTTCCCGCCCGCGTAAATGTCGTTTACCCATTTGATCTTACACTCGATACCCGCGACCTTTTCTATCGCCTCAGCCACGGCTACAGCCGCGCAGGAGGTGATAAGCAGCGAATGCTCAACGGAAAGCCTGGGTCTGAGTATAACGCTCATGTAAACGCCCATGCCCATAGGGGAATAAAAGTCTCTTCCCATGCGTCCCTTGCCCTGGGTCTGGACTTCGGACACTACGGTCGTACCGTGTACCGCGCCGAGCTGGGCAAGACTCTTTGCAAAATTATTTGTAGAGTCTATTGTCTTGAATACGTCGATTTTCCGTCCCAGAGCTTTAGTTCTGAGGTTGGGAATGATAGACGGCTCGCTTAAAAAGTCGCTTTCTTCCGACAGGCAGTAACCCCTGTTTGTCACCGCACATATGGAATAACCCTCTTCCCGAAGAGTTTTTACAGCCTTCCATACCGCGCTTCTCGTCATACCAACGCTGCGGGCTATTTCGCTTCCCGACACGCTTTTTCCCTTATTTTCTTCCAGGACGGCCAACACCTTATCCTTTAACGGCATAAAAACGCACCTCCGTTTTGAAACAAATTATTTAATCTGAAGGGGCAATCCGACACAATTACTCCAGCCTGTAGAGCCGTCCGAACCAAGGCAACATACCGATATCCGCGGAAATACACATATTCCGCGTTTCAGTATACTGCAAAAGCATAATATAAGGATACCACAAATCGACCGTTAAGTCAATCACATTTTTTCAATTTTTTCATAAACTGTCAAAGAGAATACTTTCGGAAAGTGGTTGACAATGCTTAAAATTCTTCTTCTGACGGCGGCCGTCTGCACCGACGGCTTTGCCGCAGCAGCCGGAATAGGAGCGGCGGGGATAAAGATACCCTTGCGTTCTTCTGTGATAATCAGCTTTACGGGAGCGCTGTTTTTGTCGGGCTCTGCGGCGTTTGCCGATCTTATCGGACGTTTCGTTCCCGAAAAGGTCTGCGGAGCCGTTTCGTTTGTCCTGCTGATACTTTTGGGGCTGTTCAACCTGTTTCAGGGCTATTTTAAACGCCTTGCGGAACGTCTGAAAAAAAGCGGAAAAAATCAGAATCCCGCCGTACTGTTTTTCGACGGCGCGGCTGCGGATACGGACAATTCCAAAAGCATTTCCCCGCGCGAGGCTGTAGCCCTTGCCGCCGCTCTGTCCGCGGACTCGCTTGTCACGGGCGTAAGCGCGGGACTTGACAATTTGAACGTTCCCCTGCTTGCGGCGGTCTCCTTTGCCGCGGGACTGCTCACCGTATCACTCGGCTGGCGGCTGGGACGCAAAATAGCGTCCTCTCCGAATATCAGGCTCGGCTGGCTGTGCGGAGCCGCGCTGATCGTTCTTGCATTTCTCAAATGAGTACGGCTGCCGGAGCTTTGTCCGACAGCCGTAAGGCTTTATAAAATTACATTTCGGAAACCTTAGTCTGAAGCTCGGTGTTTACCTCTTCAACAAGCATAACGATCGTATCCGCAATGGATTCTCTTGTGGAAGCCCAGTCCGTACCGTGCATTGCAGCTCTTACGCCAACGTCGTCGCCGCCCTGCGTTGTGTAGGAAGCGATATCGGTGGAGCAGCCGGAAGCAAGGTCGTATACGGGGTACTGGTTGGCTATTTCATGGATCTCCTTAAGCTGATCGTAGATAGCCTCGGACCACTGATAGTCGTCCAGTGCTTTTCTTCTGGAGATAGCCTCCGCGCCCTCGTCAGCAGCTCCTACGATATTGCACTCAGCGTAGAGCGCAACGCCCTGAGGATTGGTCGCACCCTTACAGAGAGCGAAGCCGTTTATCTTTGCTACCTGATAGGGGTCGGAATCGGCAGGGGAAGGAACCGGAGCGATTCCCAGATTTGCAGGATCAAGCTTTGTCGACCATGTGGCAGGGTCTGATCTTATAGCATATGGTCCAATGATGTAGAAGAGCTGTCTGCCTTCGCCTATCATCTGAGGCTGCTCCTGCCATGAGAACTGCTCTCTGGGGAATATAAGTCCGTCTGTAAACAGATCATACTGGAAGTTCATTTCTTTTTCCATGCCGGGATCGTTAAGGTTGCAGACAAGCTGTCCGTCAACAGAACTTACTGTAGGAACACCGCCGGAGCAGAGAAGTGCGTTTTCAGACCAGTATCCGTCAAGACCCCACTGGTCGTTCTCCTCGTCAACAAAGTCCTGCAGCATCTTCTTGAAGGAATCCCAGTTCCACGTGCCTTCCTTGTACATTTCCCAGGGATCGTCAAAGCCGTTAGCCTCAATAGTAGCGGTATTGTAAATTACGATCTCCTCGGCTTCAACGCCAGTTACAAACTGGAAGTGCTTTCCGCCGAAGTTGAATATCTCCATTGCATTGGCAGTATTCTGCCATATGGCGGAGTTTATGTCAATATAGTCGTCAACGGACTGGAACATTCCGCTGATGATTCCCTTGGGGTAGTTGTAAACGTCGTCGCCGGGGAAGAAGTCGATTCCCTCGCCGCCGAGAACGTATGTAGACAGATCGTTGTAGCGGTTCTCCCATGTGGTCTGATAGAATTTAACGGAACCGCCGTATTTTCTCTCGAACATTTCCAGCGCAACGGATTTTGACGCGCCGTTGCCCGAGGGATTAATATCATAGTGGGCAAGCCACTTAATTTCGTTATTTTCAAGTGTAACGTCCTGAAGCTGTGACATAGCGTTTTCGATAACCGATTCTTCGTCGTCCTCAAGACCAGCTTCGTTTACTGCAACTGTAGCCGCCGTTGTTGTAATAGCCTCGGAAGTGGTAGTTACTTCAGCTTCTCCGCCGCCTCCGCCGCCGTTTCCTCCGTCGCCTGTTCCCTGATTGTCGTCACCGCCGCAGGCTGCGAATCCGGCTGTCATTGCGAGAGCCATTACGCCCGCAAGAATTTTTTTAGTGTTTTTCATTTAATAACCTCCTATTTTATTTTGCAGGGTCAACATATTTGCATTTGCACTATATTATTATAGCAAAATACGTCATAAAAGTCAACCAACAATTTAGATATTTTAACGACCGTATATTATATATTTTCTACAAAAAACTGCTTATTTTTTCCTTATACTATGTCAATTTAACAAAAATGTAAAAAAAACAATGAAAAAGCTTATCACTTTTGTGCATAAAATAATGTATAATTAAATCAAAGAAAAAATCAGTCCGCACTGTTTGCTTTGAAACGCATACGGCGGATTTCCGGTACGCGGAAAGGGGGTCGGTCTATGAGTAAAAAAATCGTTCTTAATCAGCTCGGATATTGCCGCACCATGCGCAAAACCGCCGCTTTTGTCGGTATTGCGGACGATTTCTCTGTTGTGGACGCTCTGACCGGCAGGACTGTATTTCAGGCGGCGGCAGCCGGACCCGTTTCCGACAAAGCTTCGTCCGATACCGTTTCGGTCATGGACTTTTCAAAGCTCGACCGCTGCGGAAATTACTATATACGTGCGGGCAGAAGGCGTTCGCCTGTTTTTTCCATATCGGAAAAGCCTTACAGCAAACTGAAAACAGCGCTGCTGAAAGGACTTTACTACAACCGCTGCGCCCCACTTGACAAGCGTTATGCGGGTGAGTATGCCCACGACCCGTGCCACACGGAGCTTGTACCGTTGTTTGACTCTCCCGCAAAGCGACTTGACGTAAGCGGAGGCTGGCACGATTCGGGCGGTTACGGCAAATACACCGTTTGTACCTGCGTTACCCTCGGACATCTTTTGTACGCCTATATGCTGTTCCCCGAAAGCTTTACCGAAAGCACGGATATTCCAGAATCGGAAAGCGGCGTACCGGACATTCTCAGCGAATGCCGCGTGGGGCTTGAATGGCTGCTTAAAATGCAGGCGCGCGACGGAGGCGTTTACCACAAGGTATCTTCCGTGAAAACAGTTGCCATTATTATGCCTGAAGACGACATTACGGAACAGTTCGTTTTCCCACGTTCACATCAGGCTGCCGCCTGTTTCTGCGCGGTAACTTCCCTTGCTTCGAGAGTGTTCCGAAGCGTTGACGGAGAATTTTCCGGCAGACTTCATGAGGCTTCCATAAACGCTTGGATATGGCTCATGAACAATCCGCACTACGAACCCTTCGAACCTCCCCCCACAACGGCGGTGAGCGCGGCGGGCGACTTCTACGACAGCGATCCCGACGACGAGATGTTCTGGGCGGTGTGCGAGCTGTACGAAACCACGGGCGATAAAGCTTTCCACGATAAAATAATGTCTCTCTACGAACACGTCAGCGCTACCGGATTCGTGAACCGCGAAAACGGCGGCTTCGGAGCGGCTGCGTATCTTTTCGGGGATCAGCCCAAAAATGAATTTGTTGAGCAGTCCATAAAGCTTCAGCTGAGAGTAAGAGCTGATAATCTCTACAGCCTAAGTCAAAAAAGCGGCTACGGCACGGCAAAAGACTCGGATGACTATATCCGCGGCAGCAATATGTACTCCATGACCGACAGTATCGTACTTATACTTGCCTATAAGATATTCAGGTGCGACGAATATTTACAGACCGTATGCGAGCAGCTAAACTACATTTTGGGGAAAAACCCTATGGACATATGCTATGTTACGGGCTTCGGAAATAAGTCGGTAATGCACCCTCATCACCGTCCCTCCGAGGCTGACGAAACCGAAGAGCCTGTTCCGGGACTGCTGGTTTGCGGCCCGAACAAGGACGCCGACGACGATTTCACCCACTGGAACATACCTGCCGAGGCTCCCCCGGCAAAGTGCTATTATGATATCCTGTACAGCTACTCCACCAACGAGGCGGCTATATACTGCAATTCCGCGGCAGTTTTCGTTACGGGGTACCTTGAATCGCTGAAAAGCTGATATCCGTCAGAAAACAAAAGCCGTCCGCCGGCGCGGGTCTGCGGGCGGACATTAAAGTATAGAAGGAATGATACATTTGAAGACGATAACCAAAAAAAGGGTGTCCGCAATCGCGGCGGCGGCAATGTGCGCGGCAGTGTTCGCCTCATGCAAAAGCGGCTCCGCCGACGGCGGGGACGTTACCCAAAGCGTTTCCGAAGCCGTTTCGGCAAGCACGCCGGAGGCTGTGACTATCGCTGCCGATCCCAACGCGGCGGAAGCGGGAGTGCCAGTAAATTTGGAGGAGGGAGTGTCCGATAAGATGTACGGAAGAGCGCTCATGAGCGAGGGCAATAAAGTCCGGCTTGCTCATGCTATGAAAAAAGCCAAGAACGGCGAGGAGGTCACCGTCGGCGTTATCGGCGGCTCCATTACTCAGGGAAGCCTGGCGTCCTCGCAGGATAAATGCTACGCTTCGCTTTTCCGCGACTGGTGGCAGAACAAATTCCCCGGCGCAGAGATAAATTTTGTTAACGCGGGCATTGGCGGAACCGACAGCTATCTGGGCGTTCACCGCGTGGACGAGCATCTGTTAGCCTACAAGCCCGACGCTGTAATTGTAGAATTCTCCGTAAACGATTCCGACAGGACTATGAACAAGTACTCCTATGACAGCCTTGTGCGTAAAATATTGTCCTGCGACAGCAATCCCGCAGTAATGCTTCTTTTCACCACCATGGAGGACGGTGCAAGCATGCAGGATATTCACAAGGAGATAGGCGCGGCTTACGACCTGCCTATGCTCAGCTATCACGACGCGGTATATCCCGAGGTCGCGGCGGGAAATCTTATCTGGAAAGACATTTCCCCCGACAATATCCACCCCAACGACGCCGGTCACGATATCATAGGTCAGATAGTTTCGCGCTATCTTGACAGCGTTTACGACAGCCTTGACAGCATTACAGAGGAGCCGGCTCCCTTTGCAGCTGAGCCTCTCACAAAGGACTATTACGTCAACGCGAAGCTGCTCAGCGCGGCGGATATCACGGCGACCTCCTCCGAGGGCTTCGAGGTTGTGGAAAAGGATTTTTACGACCAGTTCCATAACAACTGGAAAACAACGTCGGGAGGTACTCTTACCTTTGATGTTGAATGCAGGAACCTCGGCGTGTTCTTTATGTGTACCACGGACGGCAAAAGCGGTACCTACGAGGTCTATGTGGACGGCGAGCGCAAGGGCAAGCTTGAAGCCGATTTCACAGGAGGCTGGGGCAGCTACGGCATTACCAAGCAGGTAAAGCTTGCCAACGAGGTCGCAAAGCATACAGTTGAGATAAAGCCAGCCGAGGGCAGCGAGGACAAGGGGATTACAATTCTCGCACTTACGGTTTCATAAAAAACAGATGGTATATTGAACAGGGCAGAGCGTTTTAACGGCTCTGCCCTGTTTTTAATTATTCATCGGAGATTGTCAGGGCGGCCGGCTTTCGGCTCAGATACAGACAGTATACTATAGCGACGACAATAGTAGCAGATATATGTATGTACGCGGCTGTACCCCCATTACCATACGGGGAAAATTTTGAGAAAACATCTACCATGCTGTGTACAAAAATGCATACGAGCAAGCTGCCGGACTTGTAAAATACAAACGTAAAGATAAATCCCCATGCGATGGCGAAAAGCACCTGAAGGACTGTTTCAAGGTTTGCCTGCCCCGCTAAGAGATTGACTATGTGCCCTATGCCGAAGGTCACGGCGGAAATTGTTATTGCGGCGGGAGCGGGGTCTTTTTTCAAAAGTATCCTGAACAAGAAACCGCGGAACAGCATTTCTTCAACAAATCCGATAAGAATCATTGACAGCACGGCATAAACCTGTGCCGCTCCGCTGTAATCCATAGCGATCTCTCCCCACAGGTTTCCTGTCATAAGCACGAGCATTGGTATAAAAAATAAGTAGTCGGCGGCTTTGCCTTTCCACTTTACAAGACCGTATTTTTCTTCCAGACGGTACTTTTTCACAAAGGCAAATATTCCCGCCGCTATCAGCGCCAGAACGGCAAGCATGGCGGGACTTTCGTCTCCCAGGTTTCCTCTTATGGGTATGGTAGCGGCACAGTACAGGATTATCCAGACAAGTGCGAACCATAATTCATTTTTATCGTATAATTTCTTCATATGTTCTCCTCTCTTGCAGCCAGTACCGCTCCGCGGTAGGCGCGGGTAAGGTCACGGGCAACGGTTTTTTCGTCGTACTCGAGTGAATTGTTTGCGATAATGCTTGCGTAGCCGTGGGCGAAAAGCGCGATAGTTGTAAACACTTCCTTAGTTTGCTTTTCGGTCATTTCCATTGCGTTCTGCATAGCGGCAAGCAGCGGCTTCAGTTCATCGGAGTTTATCATTTCAAACAGGCTGGCTTCGACTGCAAATCCCGATTGGAAAAGGAACCGAAACAGGTTCGGTTCCTTTATGGCAAAGCGGATATAGTTCAGCCCGATGCTCAGCATAACACCCTTGCCGGGGTCAATATTCATAAGGTATTCAGTGTGGAAAAGGTCGGCTTTTTGGTAGACGGCTCTTTTCAGCTCTTCGATCCTTGCAAAGTGGTACATTACAGGCTGGGTCGAGCAGGAAAGCTTTTCAGAGACAGTTCGGGCGTTGACGTTTTCCGCTCCCGCTGCACGTGTTACATCGAATGCTGCGTCTACTACCATTTCCCTTGTTATTCTTGCTTTTGGCATTATAGGCGCTCCTTTCATAATTCGAGTTATATAATTTGAATTATATAACTCGAATTATATTAAAAACAACTTTACTTGTCAATGGGTCTGATGTAATTTCATTAAATTGTCATTTTATTTTTACTTAATATACATATTAGGATTAAGATATAAATTTATTGCTGATACCAACAAAGGTTGCATTGTGGATTAAGTCAAACTGCTGAAAATTATCAAAAATAAAAAATATTTTTTTCAAAGTTGCACGTTAATGTGCAACTTTTTGCGTTTTTGAGCCTTATAGTGAAAGACGTTTTCGCCGCGAACAGTTTCCCGCGCCGCGAATTTCGGCGAGGCTCTTTCGGAAAGGAGGCGACATTATGAACGGTGAACTTACCCGCCGTCAGAAAAAATTCCTCTATCACTATATGAAAAGCGGAAATATTTCCGAGGCGGCGGCGATTTGCGGTATTCCCCCCGAAAGGGCATATGAGACCGCTATGACGGTTCTGGGAAATCCCAAAGCGGAGGAGCTTGCCGCAAGATACGCCGAGCTTATGAAGCGCTTTGCAGTGGACGGTGTTACCAATACCCTCGACAGGCTGGTGGGCGGCAGGATCAACGACGTGGTGATACTTGCCAAGTCCGACCTGGAAAACCTAAGCGACGAGGAGATACGCAAGCTTGACCTCTACAACGTGTCCGAGCTGAAATTCGGCAAGGGCGTCTGCGAATTCAAATTTGCGGACAGGATCAAGGCTGCCGAAAAGCTCAGCGAGATACGGAACAGCAGAGCTTCGGACAACGCTGCCCAAAGCTTTTTCGACGCTATCGGCAGCGCGGCGGCTGCCGCGCAGGACGGCGAGTCCCCGCCGGACGAGTAACCCTCACCCTCTGAAAGGAAGTGTTTGTTTGGCTAAATTCAAGCGTTTTTCGGCAAAGCAGAAAACCGTTCTCACCTGGTGGAAAACGGAGCGGTACAAAAAATGCGACGCAATAATCTGCGACGGCGCGGTAAGGAGCGGCAAGACCCTTTGCACCTCCCTCTCCTTCGCGGCCTGGGCGACGGCTAATTTTAACGGCGGGAATTTCGCCCTGTGCGGCAAGACCGTCACGTCGGTCAGGAGGAACCTTGTCGTCCCGCTTTTGTCCGCTCTGCGGGGGTTGGGCTTTTCCTGCGAGGAAAAGATAAGCGGCAGCTATGCCGACATAAGCGCGGGAGGCAGGTCGAACCGCTTCTACTTTTTCGGAGGACGGGACGAGGGCTCCGCCGCGCTCATTCAGGGCATAACCCTTTGCGGCGCGCTGCTGGACGAGGTCGCTCTCATGCCGCGCTCCTTTGTGGAGCAGGCTATCGCAAGGTGCTCCGCCGAGAACTCCAAGCTGTGGTTCAGCTGCAATCCCTCGTATCCTTACCACTGGTTCTACCGGGAATGGATACTCAAGGCGCGGGAGAAAAACGCGCTGTACCTCCACTTTACCATGGACGACAACCCTTCTCTGTCGGACACGGTACGGGAAAGGTACAGGCGGCTTTACTCGGGCGTTTTCTACGAGAGGTTCATTCTCGGGAAATGGGTGGCTGCGGAGGGACTTGTGTATCCCATGTTCTCGGAGGAAAAGCACATTGCGAAAATTCTTCCCGAAAGCTTTGAGGCGTATGCGGTATCCTGTGATTACGGCACGGTGAACCCGTCCTCCTTCGGGCTTTGGGGCAGAAGCGGAGAGGTCTGGTACAGAATAAGCGAATATTACTACAGCTCGAAGCGGGAGGGAATGTCCCGAACCGACGAGGAGCACTATGGGGGGCTCCGTCAGCTCATAGGCGGCAGACGGATTCTCGGCGTTATCGTCGATCCGTCGGCGGCTTCGTTCATTGAGTGTATCCGACGTCACGGTGAGTTTCCCGTTTTACCCGCTAAAAACGACGTGGTTTCGGGCATAAGGCGGTGTTCTGACGCTTTGCGGGACAGAAAGCTTATGTTCTCCGAAAGCTGCGCCGACACGTTGAGGGAGTTTTCTTTGTACCGCTGGGACGAAAGCCGCGGCGGTGACGTTCCCATCAAGGAAAACGACCACGCTATGGACGATATTCGCTATTTTGTGACAAGCGCATTTTTCCGCGGTGAGGGCGGCGGCTTCTGGGCGGGCTCTGTTACCCGAAGTTGAAAATTATTAAAATATTACAGAAAGGAGAGATAAAATGAACGTGATAAAAAGGCTCATGAGCCGCAGAACGGATATAGGTCTGAACTTTTCCGACAGTGGAGTTAGGGCGGTATCAAGCGGAAGGTTTTCCGCAGACGGCGTAAATCTGCTGACGCTCCAGCCCGCGGGCGTTGAGGAGCACAGGCTCTATGACAATCTGCGGTACTCCGTTCCCATTGTGGACGCGGCTTTGCAGAAGATAATACGTCTCACGGGCGGCTACAGGGTCGTATGCTCAGACCCGCGGTGGCAGGAGGAGCTTGACAGGTTCGTTGAGGAAGTTTCCGTGGGGATAGGGGGAAAATCCCTGTACGCTTTCACGGACGCTTTTCTGGACAGCCTGCTGACCTACGGCTCCGCGGCGGGAGAGCTTATCGTTGATACCGGCACGGGAAACGTTCTCGGGCTTGCTCCCATAGACACGGAAAGGTTCCTGTGCAAGGCGGGGGCGAATCCCTGCGACAGGGTTTATTTCAGGCGCGAGGGCGAGCAGTGGATACCGGCTGAAGATCCGCGGTTCGTGGTGTACAGCGCGCTGAATCCCTCGGAGCGCTGCCCGAACGGTCAGTCGGTGCTGCGGGGTCTGCCCTGCATTTCGGCGGTGCTTATGAGGATATACGAATGCATTGGTCAGAATTTCGACCGTGTGGGAAACGTGCGGTACGCCGTTACCTACAAGCCCTCGGACAGCGGCGAAATGGCTTTCGCAAAGGAACGCGCCCAGCAGATCGCCAAGGAATGGAGCGACGGCATGAACGCCATGCGCTGCGGCGAGGTACGTGACTTTGTGGCGGTGGGAGACGTGGATATAAAGGTCATCGGTGCGGATAACCAAATAATTGACACGGAGGTGCCCGTCCGTCAGCTTCTGGAGCAGATAGTCGCTAAGCTGTCGGTGCCACCGTTCCTGCTGGGGCTTACATGGTCGTCTACGGAGAGAATGTCCTCTCAGCAGGCTGATATTCTCACGTCGGAGCTGGAATATTACCGCAGGCAGCTTACACCGGTTATACGGCAGATATGCGAAGTATGGCTGGAGCTTCTGGGCGGTACGGGCACGGTGGCCGTGGAGTGGGACAACATCAATCTTCAGGACGAGGCGGTTCTTGCGGAGGCAAGGCTCCATAACGCGCAGGCGGCACTTATCGAGCGTCAGCTTGCGGAGTGACCGCAGATGGCGCGGTCGCCTGAATCGGCTTGCTCCCAATTTAAAATCAAAATGTTACACAAAGGCGGGAGCAAGCCCCCGCCCTACGAATTAACAAAAATTAAATTTATCAGGAGGAAAATTTTATGTATAATACAGTTAAAATTGAAAAGGGTTTCTATAATCTTTCCGGCAAAACTTTTTCCCAGGCTCTGGAGGCTGTGGATCCCTCCGAGAACTACAGCGACGAGGCTCTCCGCAAGGCGGACGCTTTTGAACGCCAGCTCAAGCGTTTCGATATCAAGGTTCGCGGCGTTAACGCGGACAAGGTTGACAAGTTCTTCCGGACCGCCGAGAGCGCGCTGCTCTTTCCCGAATTTGTAAGACGCGCCGTGGAGAGCGGTCTCAACAGCGGCTGTCTTAACAAGATAACCGCGGCTGTAAGCGTTACCGACGGCATCGACTGCCGCGGGATCGTTCTTGACGACGGCGAAAGCGAATCAAGCGATACCAACGATACCAAAAAGTACACAAAAACAGTCGGTGCGGGCGAGGCTCTGCCCGAAAGCAGCATTACTCTCACTGCTGCGGCTATCGAGCTTAAAAAGTACGGCAGACTTATCAACGCGCCCTACGAGGTCATCAGGCAGCAGAGACTGGACGTTTTCGCCGCCGCTCTCAGGGCTGTGGGCGCGAAGCTCGCAAAGGCTGTCGAGGGGGCGGCTGTGGCCGTTCTGACTAAAAGCGGCAAATCCGTTTCCATGGTCGGCAGTACATTTAACTATTCCGAGCTTGCGGCTTTCTGGGGCAATTTCAAGAGCTGCGACATGAACGCGGTGCTTTGCTCTCCGGCGGCAGCGGCTAAAATTCTTGCTTTCGACGAGATGAACAAGACCGTTACTTCCGGCGCGGGCAGCACGGTCACGCCTTTCGGCGCGGAGATCGTTGTGTCTCCCGCTGTTGACGACAATACTATTATCGGTCTGGACAAGACATGCGCTCTCGAAATGATTCGCGGCGGCGAGGTAACTGTGGATGTGGACAAGCTTATCTCCAAGCTTTCCGACGGCGCGGCGGTAGCTGTCAACGTTGGCTTCTCCGTTATTTCCGCGGACGCGGTAAAGTGTCTCACTATCAGCGCATAAAGCGTAAAGGCTATTCCGCGCGGGCAGGCTGTCCTCCCCAAAAACGGGGAGGGCGCGGTTTACCCGCATAAAATTGAAAAGGAGCGATATAATGGGAAATATTAACAACAGCTCTGCTGATCTTGAACAGCTCAACAAATTTACGAGACGGCAGTTTACCGGCGACGAGGTATTTATTTTTTCCGCGGTACTCTGCGACAACGAGATAGACCGCGACAACGAGCGGTTCTCGCGGAAGTCCCTTGAACAGCTTGCGGAAAAATTTGTGGGCGTTACCGGTATCTTCGACCACGACCCCAGGGGCGGCAACCAGACGGCGCGTATCTTTTCCGCGGAGGTCGTGGAGGAGAGCCGCGAAAATTCCCTGGGCGAGCCCTACGCATATGTTAAGGCAAACGCCTATATGGTCAGGACGGATTCCAACGCCGATCTTATCCGCGAGATAGACGGCGGTATCAAAAAGGAGGTCTCGGTGTCCTGCGCCGCCGAAAGGCACATCTGCTCCGTTTGCGGCACGGACAGGCTCGTTAAGGCTTGTCACCATGTGAAAGGCAGGCGGTACGACGGAAAAAAATGCTTCCTGTCACTGGAGGATATCTCCGACGCTTACGAATGGAGCTTTGTGGCGGTTCCCGCTCAGGTCGGGGCTGGTGTCACAAAAGGGTTTGAGGAGACCGCTCACGAAGATGCGGAGGTTCCGGATGATACCGAAAACAAAGTCAGCCACGATGAAACAGACCGCAGCGAACTGGAAAAAAGCATACGGCGCGCTCTTGCAATGAGATGTCCCGACGGCTGCGCAAAGCAGATATTTGACCGTGTATGCGGTATGCTTGACGACGGCGAGCTGAAGGAGCTGGGAAAAGCGGTTTCGGCGGGGAAGTCCCCCAAAGTGCCGGAACGCCTTGACGAGTACCTTATGCAGGTCTGAAAGGAGGGAACAAAATGTCAGAAAAAATTCTTGATATTGAAAAAGTGTTCGCTGTCTTTAAGCTTTTTTACTGCGAGGAGGACGCGGACAGCTTTCTTCCCGCTGCCGAGCTTGCGGCGGACTATACGGGCAGGCGTATCCTCGGAGATGAAAATATGTGCGATCCCCGTTTGTACTATCTTGCCGCGGCGGAGACCCTGTGCAGGGTACTGGAGATAAAAGCGGCGAGGGAAAGGCTGTCCCTTACAAGGACGGGGGCGGTGGCTGCCGAGAGTGATTACCCACGCAGGATAGAACTTGCCGAAAAGCTTTACCGCAGCTATGAGGCACTGTGCGTGGGACTTATACGCGACGACGGATTTTTGTTCCTGAGAATGGAATAATTTGAGAAAGGAGCAATGGGAATGGATATTGTTGATCCTATTATCGCAGCGATCACCGAGGCGGGAATTCCCTGCTGCGGGGAGTACAGTTCCGACCGCTTTGAAAAAAAGCGCGGTCAGGTGCATGCTTATGCGGGTATCAAAAAAATCAAACTGGAACGGCTCCGCTGCGGCGTTTCGGACGTTACCGCCCATGTGAGGGTGATCGTTCAGGCTTTTGGTTCGGAGGGCGAAGCGGTACGCACGGCTGCGGAAAAAACAGTTATCCCGGCGGTGATAGACAGCGGCTCAGAAGTCTACGGAGTGGAATTTTCCGAAAATTATTACGATATCAAAACCGACAGGGTCTGGTGCGAACTGATTTTCGAGGTAAGGAGGCACGGCTATGACCTTTGCGGCTGACAAAAATTCCGCTGTGTTCGGCGGGATAAAGCTTTTTGTTGAGGAGTACTCAATAGCACGTTCCGCCGCTTTGGGGGAAACGGTTCTCACAAACGGGGCTGTTTACCTTTGGAATGGAGGCGCAAAGGCTGTACGCATAAAGCTTTCGGGTACTTCCGAAAATCCCTGCGCGGACGTTCTTGACGGGCTTCTGCGGAACGGTACAAAGCTTACATTGGCTTACGCGGGAATGGTTTTCGAGAATGTGTTTCTCACCGATTACAAGTGCTGCGGAAAGAGCGGTTTTTCCGAAAAAATCGAGACGGAATTTGCCGGCGGCGCGGAGGTCGCAGAAGAGGAGGAAACCCAATGAATATCGAAAACGCTGAGCTTACCCTGAAAACCACCGGCGGCACGACCTTTGTCATAAACAAGCTTGCGGGTTTCAGGTGCAGAAAGGAGCGGTACACGCCGTACAGCGCTCTTGACGCCACGGTTATCGGCGGCGAGGGGGTCTCGGACGTGGTGGAGGCTAAGTTTTCTGTGGGCGGCAAGGTGCTGCACCGCGGCATTATGGATAGTCTTACTGTTACTAAAAGCGGCGGCAGGACGGTCATGAGGCTGTCCTCAAGGGGCTTTTCATCAATGCTTGCCCAGAACGAGCTTGCTCCGGGGCTTTTGGCGGGACTTTCTCTGAACTCGCTGATGTCGGAAAAAATGATCGTTCCCAATGTAACGTGGCAGAACAGTTCCCAGACGGTGCGGTACATATACGTCAATGAGCACGACAGCCAGTGGTCGGCTATTGTCAGTCTTTCTCTTGCGCTGAATGAGGATTACCCTTACATCGGCGCGGTTAACGAAGTGCGGCTGTCTCCTGTGAACCCCAAAACGGTCGTACCCGAAAATATTTTTGAGGAGGGCAGCAGCGGAGATTACTCCAAAATGGTGAGCCATTACCACATGAAGGACGTGAACGGTTCATACAGCTACAACTACACCGACGGCTTTGCGGCCGCGCGGGGAATCGTCCGTCATAAATACATTGCCTATGACAGACAGTTTGTGGGGCTAAGCGATTACGGGCTTAAGTACCGTCTCGGATTTACCGAAAGGGGCTGCAAGAGCCGTTTTATGACCTATATCGGCTACGGCGGCGAGGAGCTGCGGGACAAGGTGACTTTTCCCGACGGTTCTGTATGCGAAATATCTGCGGTGGAAATATGCGGAAACGCCAAGCGGGGCATTTTTACAAAGGATATTTGCTATTTTGACAAATACTGTAATAAATAAGCGCTCGGGATATTGCTGTTTTATACGGCAATATCCTTTTTTACTGCATTTTGTGTCATTTGCTGTAAATAATATACAATTTATTGTGCAATATGACGATATTAATATTTTTTTGAAAAAATCTATTGACTTTTGGTTTGATTTAGTGTAATATAATTAAGTCGCCGATATTAAGGCGGTAAAATGGGAGCATAGCTCAGCTGGGAGAGCATCTGCCTTACAAGCAGAGGGTCATAGGT
>CAJUAN010000016.1:9344-52852 GCA_910584715.1 uncultured Oscillospiraceae bacterium | reverse complement strand
ATGATTTTGCCCCTAATCAGGTTTCTGATTAGGGGCTTTTTCGACAGGCTGAAATGCAGTACCTATACGACGGTACTGCATTTTTGATTTTATACTAAACACCGATTGAAAAGCGTATAAAAAATCAAGTAAAAATTTGCGTATATGATTTTTGCGCAAATTTTTTATTTCACGCTTTTAATCGGTGTTTAGTATTACTGCAAGTCCTGAATATCGGCGGCAGTCAGGTCGTTTTCAAGATTGTCGCGCGCAAGGTCGCTGTCTATAACGGGGTACGCCTTTGATATGGGCTTTTCCCCGGCAAAGGGTTTTGTATGGTATACCTTCAGCGAGGGAGCCTCCGTTCCCGCTATTATCGGATTGGCGCGGACTTTTCCGTGCTTTGCCTTGCCCTGTATCTCGGGTACTGCTGCCGCTGTATTTTTCGGCTGCGTGTGGGTGACTTCGGGACGGCTCATTCCTTTTTTTGACATATTTTATACTCCTTTCAGGCGTTTCATCTCATAATATCGTACTGCGGCTTTTCCGCCTTGAAAATATTGTTGACGGAAAGTAAACGTTTATACTTTTTACAGTATGTCTCTTGACAAATCGGAGCAAAATATGGTATGATTGTTTTTACGGTAAGTACACTTGTTTTCATCACAAGGACGTTTTGGAAGGATTAAAAGTATGAACGATCCGTCTTTAATTGTTATCAGCGCAGACGTTCTGCCCGAAATTTTCCCGAAGGTACTGGAGGTAAAGCGGCTCCTCGCCTGCGGAGAGGAAAAAAGCTCCGCGTCGGCGTGCAAAAGGATAGGCATTTCCCGAAGCGCGTTCTACAAATACAGGGAATGCGTTTTTGCCTATGAGGAAAAGCTGACCCGAAAAATTATTTCCTATTACGCCCTTTTAAAGGACGAACCCGGCGTGCTT
Source organism: uncultured Oscillospiraceae bacterium (assembly GCA_910584715.1). Lineage (GTDB taxonomy): Bacteria > Bacillota > Clostridia > Oscillospirales > Ruminococcaceae > RGIG8773. Next base: position 51,934 of record CAJUAN010000016.1, on the reverse strand, counting down.
TCGTCTATCCTCGCCGAGTTCCACAGGCAGGGCGCGAATATTATCACGGTCAACCAGAATATGCCTATAGACGGGGCGGCGGCGGTCAACATCACAGTCCAGCTTTTCGGGGACGCAGCCGACGCTTACGGGCTGAAAAACGCTCTTGCCGCGGTTAACGGGGTCATAGACGTTAAATTTATTTCGGGGGAATAACCGAGGATACAATAAAAACTAACGGACTGACAGAAAGTCCGAAGAATAAAGGAGTTATTGAAATGTCAAAAATCGCTGTTTTGGGATACGGTGTAGTAGGCTCGGGAACGGTGGAGCTGTTCTACAAAAATAAGGATAAGATAATCAGAAGCGCGGGAACCGACCTTGATATCAAGTATATACTGGATATCAGGGATTTTCCAGACAGTCCCTACGCGGATAAGTTTACCAAGGATTTTGAACAAATAGTAAACGACCCGGAGGTGTCCATTGTCGCCGAGGTCATAGGCGGGCTGAAATTTTCCTACGGCTATGTGAAAGCCTGTCTGGAAAAGGGCAAAAGCGTTGTTACCTCCAACAAGGAGCTTGTAGCGGAAAAGGGCGCGGAGCTTCTCAAAATTGCCGCGGAGCACGGCTGCAACTTCCTGTTTGAGGCTTCTACGGGCGGCGCTATCCCCATAATCAGACCGCTTCACCAGTGCCTTGCGGCTAACGATATTACAGCTATCGCGGGAATTTTAAACGGTACCACAAACTTTATCATAACCAAGATGATAAACGAAAACATGGCTTTCGGGGACGCTCTCGCGCTCGCCCAGAAGCTTGGCTACGCGGAGCAGGATCCTACCGCCGACATTGAGGGTCACGACGCCTGCCGCAAGATATGCATACTGGCTTCCCTTGCTTTCGGGAAGCACGTATACCCCAAATGGGTACACTGCGAGGGCATTACAAAGCTTACCCTTGAGGACGTTATGTACGCCGAAAGCTGGGGCGGCTCGGTAAAGCTCATCGGTTCGGTAAAGCGCACGGAGGACGGAAAGATACTGCCTATGGTGCGCCCCGCTTTCGTTTGCGACAACAACCAGCTTTCCCATATTTCCGATGTTTTTAACGGAATTATGGTCTACGGCGATGCTGTAGACGAGGTAATGTTCTACGGCAGAGGCGCGGGCAAGCTCCCCACCGCAAGCGCGATCGTTGCGGACATTGCGGACGCGGCGAAAATGACGGCTACCTCCATTTCTCAGACCTGGGAGGACAGCTCGGACGGCGGCTTTATTGCCGACTTTAAGGACGATATTGTTTCGTTCTACGTCAGGGTAAGGGGCGTTTCCGCGGAAAAAATTTCCGGAACCTTCGGTACTGTGGAGTACCTTTCCAGAGAGGGACAGCCCGCGGAGGAGCTGGCGTTTATTTCCCCTGCCATGAAGGAGCGGGACTTCGACGCTAAGCTTGAAGCCCTGGGCGGCGAGGTATTGGGAACCCTCCGCATACTGGAACTGGAATAGCTCGCCGAAAGGAACACCGATAAAATGATAAAGATCCAGATACCCGCAACAAGCGCGAACCTCGGCGCAGGCTTCGACGCGCTTGGACTTGCGCTGAATTACTACAATTACGCCGAAATGGAGGAATACGACGGTATCCTCATCGAAAGCCTTGACGGGACGGATATCCCCACGGACGCTTCAAACCTTGTCTACGACGCGGCTCATACCCTTTATGATATCTGCGGGCGCAAACTGACGGGACTGCATATCCGTCAGACAAACAATATCCCCATGGCGCGGGGGCTTGGAAGCTCCTCCGCATGCATTATCGCGGGGCTTATGTGTGCAAACAAGCTTATGGGAGAACCTATGGGCGCCGACGATTTGGTTGACCTTTCCGCTCAGATAGAGGGGCACCCGGACAACACGGCTCCCGCGCTTTTGGGCGGAATTGTCACTGCCGTTTTTGACGGAAAGCGGGTGCAATGGGTAAAGCAGGAGGTCTACACCACTCTTAAATTCGTGGTGACTGTTCCCGACTTTGAGCTGAAAACCGAAAAGGCGAGGGCGTGTCTGCCTAAGGAAATTTCCCACAGGGACGCGGTTTTCAACCTTTCAAGAGCCGCGCTTTTCTCGGCTTCGCTGCTTACGGGTAAGTACGAGAACCTGCGAACCGCCGTTGACGACAGGCTTCACCAGCCCTACCGCATGGAGCTTATCCCTCACGGCAAAGAGGTTTTCGACGTTGCCTACAGTCTGGGCGCGTACGCTTCATATCTCAGCGGAGCGGGGCCTGCGCTTATGTCCATAGTTGACGCGGACAACGAGTTTTTTGTGGGCAAGCTGAGGTTTGCTCTTGACAAAATGGGACTTTCCGCATGGGAAGTCCGCGAGCTGCATATTGACAATATCGGAACGAGGATCGTTGATTAGTACCGATTTTTCCGCCTTTAAATAAAAATCGGTACAATTAATATATTTAGGATAAGATACGGGAGAGATCTCAGTGGAAATAGAATACTTTTCCGAAACTCGCTATGAAAGCGATGTTATCGACCTCTATAAGGCGCTGAACTGGTACGGGCTGACAGGCTACACCGACGAGGACATCGAAAAGGCAAACCATAACAGCTTTTATTCGGTGTACGCATACGACGGCTACACGCTTGTCGGTCTGGGGAGAGTCGCCTCCGACGGTTTGACGGCGGCTGTAATGAGCGGCATATGCGTGCGCCCCGACTACCGCAGACGCGGCATAGGCGAACAGATAGTCACCCGTCTTGTATACTACTGCCAGTCGGGAGACAATAAGCTGGATGTTCAGCTCTTCTGCGAGGACAGCCTTATCAAATGGTACTTAAAACAGGGCTTTGAGCCCCATAACCGCGGTATGTGGAAAAAAATGATACTTCCCGAAGACAACTGCCGCTTGCGCAGGAATTTCCGCGATGTGTACGGTATTGACCAGATAACCGATATTGCGCCGGATTTTTACTGGTACAACTTCGACGCGTTCGGTGATTTTAAATATTACGGAACACTGAACAGCCGCCATGAAATGGTGCCGAGCCTCTTTATGACCTTTTACTGCGAGGAGCCCATTCCCTTTTCAGCGGACGTTATATTTGAAAACGTAAGGCGGTTTGAAATAGGCTGCACCGATATAAGGACTCCTCTGACGGGGTTTGACATTATGAAAGTCCGCAGCAGCTCAAACGTCCTTGAAGGAATGAATTACCGCGTGTGCTCTCTTGAAGACGACGATATAAACTTTTTTTGTGAAAGCTTCAGGATAATTACAGTTGAAGCTGCCGAGGATAAAAGCAATGTTTAATATAACTACCCTCTCCCCAGAGGAAACTATCGCTTTTGCGGAAAAGATAGGGAAGCTGCTCCGCGGCGGGGACATTGTCGCCTACAGGGGCGGTCTGGGAGCGGGGAAAACCACCTTTACTCGCGGGTTGGCAGTGGGAATGGGTCTGCCCGATGAAGTATCCTCCCCTACCTTTGCGCTTGTGAACGAGTACCGCGGCAAAGAACTGACCCTTTACCATTTTGATATGTACAGGATACTGAACGCCGAATCCCTTGAGACGACGGGGTTTTATGATTATATTTCCGAGGACGCGGTGATAGTCTGCGAATGGTCGGAAAATATTGCGGACTGTCTGCCCGAAAACGTTATAACGGTAACGCTTGAAGCTGTAGGAGAAAACGTCCGAAAAATAACCGTGGAGGGAGATGATCGCTTTGGTACTGCTGGGGATCGACACGTCAGGTAAGACCGCCTCCGCGGCGGTATGCACCGAAAACGCGGTGCTTGCCCAGACCGCGGTCTACACAAAGCTGACCCATTCGCAGGTCATTCTGCCTATATGCAAGGACGTTTTGAAAAGCGCGGGACTGGAGCTTTCAGACGTTGACGTTATTGCGGCGGCGGCTGGTCCCGGCTCCTACACGGGTTTGAGAATAGGGATAGCGGCTGTTAAAGCCATGTGCTTTGCTCTTGAAAAACCCTGCATTGGGGTATCCACGCTGGAAGCCCTTGCCTATAACGTTTCGCTGCACCGCGGTCTTATCTGCGCGGTCATGGCGGCTCGGCTCAATCTGGTGTACTGCGCCGTATTCCGTTCCGACGGGAAAAATATCGCACGGCTTTCGGAGGACAGGCTTCTTCCCATAGAGGAGCTGCGGGCGGGTCTGGAAGCTGCCGGAGAGTATGTTGTCACCGTGGGCGACGCGGCGGAAAGGCTTGACGGGGAAAGGTTCCTGATAGCTCCCCCGCACCTGAAGCTCCAGCTCGCTTCAAGCCTGTGCGCGGCGGGACTTACAAAAGAGCCGTACTCCCCCGATAAGCTGGAGGCGGCGTACATGGAAATAACCAAGGCGGAAAAGGATCTGAAAAAATAACTTTTATTTTTAACTTTAGGGGGAAATTATTATGGGTACGGTACTTATTCTTGCGATAATCGCTCTTCTTATTTCGGGGCCTGTTATGTCGGCGGGGTTCGGCAAGCGTCAGGAGGAAAACAACCGCCGCCTGATAGCGTTCATTCTGGAAAACTACGACGCTCTTGCGGGAGGGTCTGTTCTTACATACGACGGCGCGCCTATCAGCTGTAACTCGCAGCTTACACGCTTTCGGTACTGCTACTCTTACATAATCATGACAAGCACTCGAAGCTCGGGGCTGTACCTTGCGGACGGTCTTGACAGCGACGAGGCGAAAAACGCAAAGCTGACCTGTCAGCTCATCACGGCTCTGTCGGGCTGGTGGGGTATCCCGTGGGGGATCGTGTACTCCATTCAGTTCCTGGTATCAAACGGGGTCAAGAACGGCACCAACGACGATACTGTGGGCGATATCATGCAGCGCATCAGGAACGCGGAGGCTGTACCCAATTCCTGAACAGCGTTCCCGAAAAAATGAATTTACGAAAAATACACTTGATTGAAGCATAAAAATATGTTATAATAACATTGATAACAACTGTTTCGGAGGAAATTATGATTGCTATAGGAAGCGACCACGGCGGCTACGAGCTTAAACAGGCTGTCACCGCCTGGCTGAGAGAACAAAATATCCCGTTTCTGGAGTTCGGCTGTATGGACGGTCAAAGTTGCGATTACCCGCTTGTGGCTTCCGAGGTGTGCGGCAGGATACTCAACGGCAGCGCGGACAAAGCTATACTTATATGCGGCACCGGCATCGGCATTTCAATTGCCGCAAACAAAATAAAGGGTATCAGAGCCGCGCTCTGCACCGATACATACATGGCGAAATACACCAGGCTGCATAACAACGCAAACGTCCTGTGCATGGGCGGACGCGTTACAGGCAGCGGCTCCGCTGTGGAGATAGTCGACACGTTCCTGAACACCGGCTTTGAGGGCGGCAGACATCAGCGGAGGATAGACCAGATATCCGATATTGAAAATAATTGAAAGGAATACTGCTATGAATAACGTTACTATAATTGAGCACCCCCTTGTACAGCACAAAATATCCCTGCTGAGGGACATCAACACGGGCTCAAAGGAGTTCAGGGAGCTGGTGTCCGAGACCGCTATGCTCATGTGCTACGAGGCTACGAGGGACCTTCCGCTGAAAACCGTGGAGGTTCAGACTCCTCTTGCTATCGCCAAGACTAAGGTAATTTCCGGAAGAAAGCTTGCTTTTGTTCCCATTCTCAGAGCGGGTCTGGGCATGGTTGACGGCGCGGTACAGCTTGTTCCCGCGGCAAAGATAGGTCACATAGGCATTTTCCGCGACCCCGAAACCAAGAACGCGGTGCAGTATTACTGCAAGCTGCCCTTTGACATTGCCGAAAGGGACGTTATCGTCACAGACATTATGCTCGCTACTGGCGGTACTGTCGTTAAAACAATTGAGATACTCAAAAACGCGGGGGCAAAAAACATCAAGATAATGTGCATAATCACCTGCCCCGAGGGAATAGAAGCTGTTCACAAGGTATACCCCGATGTGGAGATATACTGCGGAGCGGTGGACGAAAAGCTGGACGAGAATCTTTATATCGTTCCCGGCATGGGCGACGCGGGAGACAGAATTTTCGGCACTAAATAAGCATATAGTAATAGCGCCGGACGCGTTTCGGCGCTGATTTTTGTATACAATTTTAATTTCCCAATAATAATGTAAGGAGAAGTTTTATGTGCGGAATTGTAGGATACGTGGGAAAAGAGCGGTGCACCGATATTTTAGTGGATGCTCTGCGCAAGCTTGAATACAGAGGCTACGACTCGGCAGGGATCGCCGTTTTCGAGGGCGACAGGATAAAAACCGTAAAGGCTAAGGGAAAGATCGACGAGGGACTTGTCAAGAAGCTCCCGCAGGCGACTTTTTCGGCTACCTGCGGTATCGGTCATACAAGGTGGGCGACCCACGGCGAACCCTCCGACGTGAACGCCCACCCCATAGGCAACGGCAGGGTCTGTATCGTACACAACGGAATTATTGAAAATTACCGGGAAATAAAAACATTTCTGACGGGCAAGGGGTACGGCTTTGAAAGCGAGACCGATACCGAGACCGTGGCTAAGCTTTTGGATTACTACTACAACGGCGACCCTATCGAAGCCATTACCAAGGCTATTGAGGACATCGAGGGGGCATACTCTCTCGGAATTATTTTCCGTGAGCATAAAAACACCGTGTACGCGGTTAGAAAGGACAGTCCCCTTATCGTCGGCAAGGGGGACGGAGAAAGCTATATCGCTTCGGACGTTACCGCGATACTGGAGCGTACCCGCGATTACTACTGCCTTGAAAGGGGCGAGATAGCCGTACTTGACAAAAGCGGCATACGCTTCACCGACACTCACGGGGAGACGGTGGAAAAAGAGCTTCTTACCGCCACATGGGACGTTGAGTCCGCGCAAAAGGGCGGCTACGAGCATTTCATGCTGAAAGAGATAAACGAGCAGCCCGACGCTTTGCGGAACACGGTTTCCCCGCGGATCAAGGACGGTCTGCCGAATTTTGAGGAATGCGGACTTACCGCCGAAAAAATACGCAGCTACCGTCAGATTTTTATTGTGGGCTGCGGTTCGGCTATGCACTCGGGCATGGTGGGTAAATATCTTATCGAGGACTTGGCAAGGGTTCCCGTTGTAGTGGACATTGCTTCGGAATTCCGGTACAGGAACCCTCTTGTTTCCGAGGGCGATTTGGTTGTAATAATTTCCCAGTCGGGAGAGACCGCCGACACTTTGGAGGCTTTGAAAATTTCCAAGCGCAAGGGCGCGGAAACTCTTGCCGTGGTAAACGTTGTAGGCTCGTCTATTGCCCGAGAGGCTGATATGGTAATTTACACCAATGCGGGTCCGGAGATATCGGTATGCTCCACAAAGGCGTACGCGGTGCAGGTAGCCTTTATGTACCTGTTCGCGTTTGAGGTAGCCTATGCTTTGGGAAAAATTGACGAAAGCGAGTGCAGACGTCTTGTGGCGGGATTGGAAGAAGTCCCGCAAAAAATAAAGGAGTGTCTTGAGGACGTTTCGCCGTACCAATATGTAGCTTCAAAAATTTTCAACGCGCAAAGTCTGATGTACATAGGCAGAGGACTTGACAACGCTCTTAGCATGGAGGGTTCCTTGAAGCTGAAGGAAATTTCCTACATTCACAGCGAAGCCTATGCGGCGGGAGAATTAAAGCACGGCACTATCTCACTTATCGAGGAGGGTACGCCCGTTATCGCGGTTGCGACTCAGTCCGCGCTGTTTGAGAAGACGCTATCGAACGTCCGCACGGTGAAGAGCCGCGGCGCAAAGGTTGTAATGATATGCAAGGAAAGCGAGCAGCTTGACAAGGAGTGCGCCGATTTCAAGATAGGGCTTCCCGCCTCGGAGGACTTGTTCCTGCCGCTTATATCGGTAGTCGCCATGCAGCTTATAGCCTACTACACCGCCGTCCAGAGGGGCTGCGACGTGGATAAGCCGCGAAATCTCGCTAAGTCCGTGACTGTAGAATGATTTGTCATTTCCCCTACCCCTTAATTTTGAAAAGGAAGCCATTAAATGGAAAAAGAACTTATAACAGTGATAGTCCCCTGCTATAACGAAGAGGAAGTCCTGCCGCTGTTCCGGACGGAAATACTGCGGGTGGCGAAAGAAATGTCGGAAAAAAATCCCGGCTTGGAATTCGAGTTTCTGTTTATAGACGACGGTTCAAAGGACGGAACGCTTGATATCCTGAGGAAATATTCCGCGGAGGATAAGCGTTTCCGGTACATTTCGTTCAGCCGCAACTTCGGCAAGGAGGCGGGTATGCTTGCGGGCATGGAGCACTCAAAGGGAGACTACGTTGTGATAATGGACGCGGACCTCCAGCATCCGCCGTCCTTTCTGCCTGAAATGTACGGATACGTTTCAAGCGGAGAGTACGACTGCGCCTCAACTCAGCGTACCTCCCGAAAGGGAGAGCCGAAGTTGCTGTCGTTCTTTGCAAGAAGCTTCTACAAGGTGATAAACAAAATTTCCCAGACCCACATTGCGGAAAGCACATCGGACTTCCGCTTCATGACGCGCCAAATGGTGGACGCCATACTTTCAATGCAGGAATACAACCGTTTTTCCAAGGGAATTTTCAGCTGGGTAGGCTTCCGCACGAAGTATATTGAGTACGAAAACGTGGAGCGCGCCGCAGGCAAAACTACTTGGAGCTTCTGGAAGCTGCTTTTGTACTCCTTTGAAGGAATAACGGCGTTTTCTACAGCTCCCCTTTATCTTGCTGTTATTATGGGTATTATTTTCCTGCTGCTTGCCGTTGCGATGACGGTCAAGACCTTGGTCTGCGGCGAGGAAATGTGGGGTACTCCCCTAATAGTAACGCTGATATGCCTTGTTGGAGGGATACAGCTTTTCTGCATGGGGGTTTTGGGGCAGTACCTTGCCAAGACATATATGGAGGTCAAGGGCAGACCTAAATATATTATAGGCGAGACAAACGAAACCTACAAAAAAAGAAAGGATATTTGACTATGAACATTTGGCACGACATTTCCCCGAACCGAATTACAAAGGAGAACTTTTACGCGGTGATCGAAATTCAAAAGGGAAGCAAAATGAAGTACGAGCTTGACAAAAAAACGGGTTTTCTGCTGTTGGACAGGGTGCTGTACACCTCCACACACTACCCTGCCAACTATGGCTTTATCCCCCGCACCTACGCCGAAGACGGCGACCCGCTGGACGTGCTGGTGCTTTGCTCCGAGCCTATAAACTCGCTTGCGCTTGTGAAGTGCTACCCTATCGGAGTTATCTCAATGCTGGACAACGGCGCGCTGGACGACAAGATAATCGCTATCCCGTTTAACGACCCGACATACAACGGCTACAAGGACATAAGCGAGTTGCCCAAGCACGTTTTTGACGAAATGTCCCACTTCTTTACGGTGTATAAGTCGCTGGAGGGCAAAGAGACTGTCATTGACGAAATGAAAGGCAGAGAAGACGCAATTACGATCATTGAGCGCTGCATAGACAGGTACATTGACAGCTTCTGCAAAGGCAAGATAAAAGAATAACGATTGATCCGTCTGCATTTTTGCGGGCGGATTTTGTTTTTAGATTACGGCGACAGCTGTAGCTTGACGCACCAATACCGAAAAATAGGCATTTTAACGTTTTAAAGAAGTTTAAACGCGTTAAAATGCCTATTTTATTTAGCTTTAAAAACTGGAAATTATAAATGACAACTAAATTTGCTATTAACAAATTTAAGCGCATTATACCTTGAAAAACATTAAATGTCAATGCACAAAAACAAAAAAATATTTCTGAAACATTTGTTTATAATATTTATTGATTTTGCAAAGCAGTCGTTTTATAATGTTAAGTGCAAACACTTTTGTTTTCTCACACCGTTTTTATTCTAAGTTATTTTTTTTCAATAACGTGAACATCCACCTGATTATATGGGATAACGATGTTTTCCTCGTCAAACTTTTCTTTTACCTGTTCCAGAAGATCGAAATATACTGTCCAGTAATCCTCATTTTTTGCCCATGCCCTTACAGTTATGTTTATTGAGTTTGCACCCAGTTCACCGAGACGTACAAAAAATTCCGGTTCGTTCAGTACAAGCGGGTGCTTTTCAAGTACGCTGTTGATGGCAGATATCGCTTTTTTATGATCGTTATTGTAGGATATACCGAAAACAAGGTCAACACGCCTGTTGCCCTCCATGCTGTAATTGGTAATGGCAGAGGTAGCAACTGTGCCATTGGGAATAAACACGTCTTTATTGTCAACTGTAGTTATTTTTGTAAACAGTATGGAAACCTCGTCCACAGTACCGGAATATGCGCCGATATCAACGTAATCGCCAACCTTGAGCGTACGGTTAATTAACAGGATAACTCCTCCCGCCACATTTGAGAGACTGTCTTTAAGAGCAAGACCTACTGCAACGCCCATCGTACCAAGTACTGTAATGATAGAAGTCATGGGTATTCCAAGAATGCTAAGTACAATAATTATTACGATAGAGGTAACTACGATCTTTATCACAGATGACAGGAATTTGTTGACCGTCTGATCAAGCTTACTGTGTTCCGCGCCTTTGGCAAAAATCTTCAGAATAATCTGGTTGAGGAAAAATCCTACAACAAAGACAATGATTGCCAGCAGCAGCGTGGGGATAAATCCAAGGATTGAGTCAATTAACTTAAACATTAAAATACGCCCTTTCATTTAGATTATTTATTTAATTTTAAATGTTTTTTTATGTCAATAAAAGCAGAATAATGTTTATTTTTAGTGAATAAAAATTTAACAGTGCCATGTTCATAATTGAGACTTAAAAAAAACGAAAAATTGTGATTTTTTTATCAAAAAAGATATTGCAAATTTAGCCAAAATAAGTTATAATAAATTAGATATTGATTAAAGGAGTCTTTATTTATGGAAATGCAAATGGAATTATCTTATGTGTTTGCCGTAGTTATCACCGGTCTTGTGGTGGTTTTTTTGGGACTTGTTCTGCTTATTGCTTTCATCAGCCTTATCGGCACATTTTTCAAAAGAGCAGACAAAAATAAAAAAGCCGCTGATGGTGAAAAAAGCACCCCAGTTCCTGCCCCGAAAGCAGCACCGGTTTCTGTCAAGCCGGTTCAGGCAGCAGATGACGATGAAGTTATCGCGGTTATTTCCGCAGCTGTCGCAATGATGAGTGAAACGGACGGTACTGCATACAGGATCAAGTCGGTCAGGGCGGCTTCAAACGGAGTTCCTGCAAGAAATGCGTGGGCTTCGGCGGGATTAAGGGAATCCACAAACCCGTTTTAACACTACTAAACACAGAAAGGATATGTTATAATGTTTGAGATTTTTAAGGACGCGATCGTCAGTCTCGCAGAGACAAGTGGTTTTGCGGGTCTTGACTGGAAAGCGATCGTTATGATACTTATTTCTTTTGTATTTATGTATCTTGCCATTGCCAAGAATTTTGAGCCGTTGCTGCTGCTTCCCATATCTTTCGGTATGCTTCTAACGAACCTCCCTTTTTCCGGACTCTACAATCCCGATTTATTTATAATCAACGAAGAGGGACATATTGACGTTTTAAACGTACTTACCAACGGCGGTTTGCTTGACCTGCTTTATCTGGGGGTAAAGCTTCAGGTATATCCTCCGCTTATATTCCTTGGCATCGGATGTATGACCGATTTTTCACCTCTTATTGCTAATCCAAAAAGTTTCCTTTTGGGCGCTGCCGCTCAGGCCGGTATCTTCATTACATTTATCGGCGCGGCTCTTCTCGGAATGTCTGCTACAGAAGCCGGTTCCATAGCTATAATCGGCGGCGCTGACGGTCCTACGGCTATTTATGTTTCCAGCCGTCTGCTTAAGCCTTCCGATAATATCAATACAGGTACTATTGCTCTTGCGGCGTACACCTATATGGCGCTTGTACCTATTATTCAGCCTCCAATCATGAAGCTGCTTACGACCAAAAAAGAGCGCGGCGTTGTCATGGAACAGCTCAGAACAGTGTCCAAGACGGAAAAGATCATCTTCCCGATTGCCGTAACTGTTGTTATTTCCCTGCTTGTTCCCTCGGCTACTCCCTTGGTAGGTATGCTCATGCTGGGCAACCTGCTCAAGGAAAGCGGCGTATGCAACAGACTTGTTGATACCGCTCAGAACGCGCTTATGAATATTGTAACTATTTTCCTCGGCGTATCAGTCGGCGCAACAACCCAAGCAGATAAAATACTAAACCTTTCATTTGCAAAAGTTATTATCCTCGGCGTTATTGCATTTGGTATCGGTACTGCCGCAGGCGTACTCTTCGGAAAGCTCATGTATGTGGCTACCAAAGGCAAGGTCAATCCTCTTATCGGTTCTGCGGGCGTATCCGCGGTTCCTATGGCAGCCCGTGTTTCTCAAAAAGTCGGCGCGCAGGAAAATCCCACAAATTTCCTGCTTATGCACGCTATGGGACCAAACGTTGCCGGAGTTATAGGTTCGGCAGTTGCAGCGGGCGTACTTCTCAGTATTATCTGATATAACTTCAAAACAATTTTTTGAAAACAAAAATACATCCCTATTTGTCAGAAAACCGTATAGTGTAAAAGCTACGCTTGTTAAGTGATCTGGCAAATGGGGATATTTTTATCAAAACATCAGCTAATACTATTTAAGCGTTACAAGTTCATCGGAATTTTTCACTGTATTTTTAGCTTTCTCCGTTGTCTCCTATATACGACATATATAGTCTGATGTAATAATTTACAACAATAACCAACAAATAAAACAGAACAGTTTAATCCCACGACGAAACTGACACTGATCATATACATTGCTTTTGACAAAAATTTAAGAAACCGTTTTATTTTTGACGAATAAAATTAACAGAAAATTCATTGACAAAAACATACTGCAGTGATATTATAATATCAATATGTTTAGAGGCTTTGATGAGGAGCAAAACGGATTATAGAAAATTTCAGAGAGCTGCCGCAGGGTGCGAGGCAGTATTTTTCTGCCGATAATATATCACCTCGGAGCTTTCCGCCGAACAGGTTTTAAGTAGGACGGAACGGTTTTCTCCCGTTACAGAGGAGCGTATTGTTGGATACGGCAAAGTGCGGAAAAATTTTCCGAACGAGAGTGGTACCGTGGAAGTATTCTATGCTTTCACCTCTTGATTTTATCTTGAGGTGAAAGCTTTTTTATTTTATCTGAAAGGAAGATGACAATGATTTTAAACGGTTCTCAAATAATTCTTGAATGCCTTTTGGAGCAAGGCGCGGACACAGTTTTCGGCTACCCCGGCGGAGCGGTGCTGAACATTTACGACGCGCTTTATGGCTACAGCGATAAAATTACCCACATTTTAACCTCACACGAACAGGGAGCTTCCCACGCAGCTGACGGATATGCCCGCACGACCGGTAAAACGGGAGTTGTTATAGCAACGTCGGGACCCGGCGCGACTAACCTTGTCACCGGTCTCGCAACAGCCTATATGGACAGCATACCTGTTGTGGCTATTACAGGCAATGTTGCCACTTCCCTGCTGGGACTTGACAGCTTTCAGGAGGTGGATATCACGGGAATAACCATGCCGATAACAAAACATAACTGTATTGTCAAGGACGTAACAAAGCTTGCGGACGCAATAAGAGAGGCGTTCTTTATTGCCAACGATGGCAAAAAAGGTCCTGTGCTTATTGATATTCCCAAGGATATTACCGCTGCCAAATGCGAATATGAGCCTCAGAAACCAAAGGAGCACACATACTCTTTAGACGAAACGGAAATTACAGAAGCGGCAGAAATTATTGAAAAATCGAAAAGACCTTTTATTTATGCAGGCGGAGGTATAGTATCCTGCGGCGCGGTATCGGATCTGTCAAAACTTGCGGAGCTTATAGACGCTCCTGTTTCATTATCGCTTATGGGACAGTGCGCTTTCGACAACACAAGCCCGAGATACACGGGCATGATGGGCATGCACGGAACAAAAACCTCGTCTCTTGCGCTCAAGGAATGCGACCTGCTTATTGTTCTGGGGTCGCGGTTTTCCGACAGGGTCACCTGCAATGCAAAAAGCTTCCGCGCGGCGACCGGAGCAAAAATACTCCACATCGACATAGATCCCGCGGAGATCAACAAAAATATTGAAACGGACTATAAGATTTGCGGTAATTTAAAGCTTGCGCTTGAAAAACTCAATAAGCTTCTTACCCCTGTCCGCCATAACGAATGGCTTGAAAAAATTTTCGCTTGGAAAAAAGCATATCCCATTTACCAAACTTCGAGTGACAAAAATGCCGTTCTACCGCAGGAGGTTCTGGAAACGCTTTACGATATTACAAACGGTGAAGCTATAATAAGCACCGAGGTAGGTCAGCACCAGATGTGGACTGCTGAATTTTATAATTTCCGCAAACCGCGCAGCTTCGCCTCTTCTGGGGGACTCGGTACTATGGGGTACGGTCTGGGGGCGGCGATAGGCTGCAAGGTTGGAAATCCCGACAGGGTAGTGGTAAACTGCGCGGGAGACGGAAGCTTCTATATGAACATGAACGAGCTTACCACTCTTGCAAAGTACCGGCTGCCCGTTATCGAACTTGTGTTCAACAACAGTGTGCTTGGCATGGTTCGTCAGTGGCAGAAGCTTTTCTATAACAACCGGTTTTCGCAGACTACGCTTGAAAAGCCTACCGACTTTGAACTGCTGGGAAAAGCTATAGGCATTGAAGCAATGACCATACGTACAAAAAGCGACATACGTCCTGTACTTGAAAAGGCGGTCGCCCTCAATAAGCCTGTGCTTATAAATTGTATTATTGGCAAGGATATTAACGTTCTGCCAATGGTTCCCGCGGGAGCTTCAATTGCAGAGCCGATACTTACAATTGAAAGTTGACAATTATCCTCTGTTATATTAATTACGAAAGGAAATGTTACCAATGAAAAAGGTTCAGATATTTGATTCCACGCTTCGGGACGGCGCTCAGGGCGAAAATGTTAATTTTTCCGTTGAGGACAAATTAAACGTAATGAAGGCTCTGGACGATTTCGGTATAGATTTTATCGAAGCAGGAAATCCCGCGTCCAACCCAAAGGATTTAGAATTTTTCAAACGGGCGGAGGAATGTCCTCCCAAGCACGCAAAGCTTGTGGCGTTCGGTTCAACGCGGCGCAAGAATATTTCCTGCGAGGAGGACGCTAATCTCTGCACCCTTGCGGAAACGAGCGCGGAATATGTTTCGGTGTTCGGCAAAAGCTGGGATATGCACGCGACTGAGATCATAAACACTACTCTTGAAGAAAATCTCTGTATGATATCCGACACTGTAAGGTACCTGACCGAAAAGGGCAAAAAGGTTTTTTTCGACGCCGAGCATTTTTTTGACGGATACAAAGCTAATCCCGCTTATGCGCTGAAAACCCTTAAAGCCGCCGAGGAAGCGGGCGCGGCCGCAGCCGTACTGTGCGATACCAACGGGGGCTGCTTTCCGGACGAAATAGCTGAAATAACCCAAAAAGCTATTGAAGCGGTGAATATTCCGATCGGTATACACTGTCACAACGACACCGACTGCGCTGTCGCAAATTCGATAGCCGCCGTAAAGGCGGGAGCTTCACAGGTGCAGGGAACAATTACAGGCATAGGCGAGAGATGCGGAAATACGAATTTATCCTGCGTAATTGCAAACTTGCAGCTAAAGCTTGGCATACAGTGTGTTCCGAAAGAAAGCGAAGCAAAACTTACTCAGCTTGCGCGGTATGTCGCCGAGGTGTGCAACATGAAGCTTGCAGGTTCAATGCCCTATGTTGGTAAAAGCGCGTTTGCCCACAAGGGAGGTATGCACGCGGACGGGGTACGGAAAAATTCCCGCAGCTTCGAACATATCCCTCCCGAAGCCGTGGGAAACAAACGCAATATTTTACTTTCCGAGGTAGCGGGACGTTCGGCGATACTCCATCGCATAAACGAGATAGATTCCACTCTCACAAAGGACAGTCCCGAAACCAAAGCCATAATCGACCTGCTAAAGGATATGGAATTCAAAGGGTACCAATACGAAGCGGCGGAGGCTTCCTTTGAGCTGCTGGTAAAAAAGTATCTGGGAAAGATCGAAAACTTTTTTGATATAAGTTACTTCAAGATCATCGGAGAAAAGGCGGGAGAACTGCAAAATCCCTCGTCGGCTATTGTCAAGGTTGCTGTAAACGGAAAAACAGAGATCGCCGCAGACGAGGGGGACGGTCCGGTAAACGCCATAGACAAGGCTCTCAGGCAGGCGCTGACGGTGTTTTATCCCTCGGTTGCGGACGTTCACCTGATAGACTACAAGGTACGCGTGATCGACGGAAGCGCGGCTACGGCGGCTAACGTAAGGGTACTCATCGAAAGCACCGACGGAAAGGACATCTGGAACACTGTCGGAGCCTCAACAGACGTTATAAACGCGTCCGTTACCGCTCTTACAGACAGTATCGAGTACAAGCTTATGAAGGATAATTCTCATAAAAATTCTTAAAACGTTCCGTTGCGGAGGTAAGCTTTGCGTTTTTCATGTAAGCAAAGCCTACCTCTCTTTTATTTATAGGCACCGATAAGGGTATCTCTGTAAGACTTCCGTCGGACAGCTCCTGCTCCACAAACTGTTTTATCACGCAGGCGACGCCTATTCCGGTTTTTACAAACTCAATTAGCATATCCATTCCGCTGACCTCGAGGATATGCTCTGGAACGATATTGTTTTCCTTGAAGTACCGGTCGACGTGCATACGGGAAACGTTTGCCCCGTCCAGAAGCATAATGTTCGCTTCTTCAAAAACCGTTGAGTCGCCGCGTATATGCAGGTTTTCTATATACTGCTTTGTGGAGACAAATACGTCCTCTATCTCGCCGAGGGAATAAAAGCTTATATCCGAAAGATTATCGGGCTTTACCGTAAGAGCAACGTCGATCCGTCCGTCGGCAAGCAGTCTGATAAGCTTCGACGAGGACTGGCACTCGACTGTAATTTTGACATGAGGATTATCGGCAATGAATTTTTTCAGGTACGGCAGAAGCATATGCTTGCAAAGTACCGCGCTTGCTCCCAGCCTGAGCCTGCCTATGCCAAGCTCGTTTATGCGGCGGAGCTTGTCCTCGCCCTCCTTGATGATATCAAACGCGACCTTGAGCTGCTCGTATAAAAGCTTTCCCTCGTCGGTAAGGGTCACGCCCCTGTGATTGCGGACGAAAAGCTGCGTGCCTAAGCTTTCTTCCATTTTTGTGATCGCCTTGCTTATGGCGGGCTGGCTGATATAGTTCATTTCCGCGGCGCGGGAGATGCTTTCGCACTCCGCAACGGCGCAGAACAGACGGTAACGGTTAAGGTTGCTTTCGGAGATCATAGTTGTTTTCCTTTCAAAATTACTATTGAAAACTTTATATTTTAAACTTATATCCAAGAACGTCGGCAATATCTTCACGATAATTACAATTAAATTCTTTGCGTAATGTAATCATACTGAGAGTGTCATATCCCAACTTGCGGTACACGTTTAAAGCATTAGAATTTTTAGGAACAACGTCTATGCAAACAGCGCTGTATCCGTCTTTCTTTTTGATAATTTCTTCTGCCGCACTTATAGCGTAACTGCCTATTCCTTTACCACGATAAGTTTCTTCAACAAATACATCTTCTATCCAAGCAACATTTCCGCCCTTGTACCAAATATGAATAAATCCGACAATATTGTCATTAGCCTCAATTATATATAATTCGTGTGATTTTGAGATCCACGTAACAATATTTTCTTTTGCCTGTATATATTCGGGACTTTCTGTTTTTCCGTTTAGTGAAGAATGAAAGCCAAAGAAAGAGATTATGTAATTAACTGCAATATTTTCATATTTATCTGTATAAGGTAATAATTTTATCATTTCAGTACCTCCAAAATTACAATTGGCTATATCGACCCGTTTTGCAATACAACAATGTCATTAAATTTACTATGAATTAAAATTATGTCCAATATTCATATTATATATTTGAATTATATCATGCTTTGTGGTATAATTCAAGTATAAAGTTATTATTTTTGAAAGGAATGATTTTTGCTATGGCAATGACAATGACCCAAAAAATCCTTGCCGCCCACGCGGGTCTCGATAAGGTCGAGGCGGGACAGCTCATCAGGTGCAAACTGGATATGGTTCTCGGAAACGACGTTACAACTCCGGTTGCTATCAACGAATTTGAAAAGGCGGGTTTTACGGGAGTTTTCAACAACGAAAAAATTTCTATGGTAATGGACCACTTTACCCCTAACAAGGACATCAAGTCCGCGGCGCACACCAAGCAGTGCCGCGATTTCGCTTCAAAGCTGAAGATTAAGAATTACTTCGACGTGGGCGATATGGGTATCGAACACGCTCTGCTCCCCGAAAAAGGACTTGTTGCCTCCGGCGAGTGCATTATCGGTGCGGACAGTCACACCTGCACCTACGGCGCATTGGGAGCGTTCTCAACGGGCGTGGGTTCTACCGATATGGCGGCGGGTATGGCTACCGGCGAAGCTTGGTTCAAAGTACCCTCCGCGATAAAATTCAACCTTACGGGCAAGCTTAACAAGTACGTTATGGGCAAGGACGTTATCCTCCACATAATCGGCATGATCGGCGTGGACGGAGCGCTCTACAAGTCTATGGAATTTTCCGGCGAGGGACTGAAAAGTCTTTCCATGGACGACCGTCTTTCCATGGCTAATATGGCTATCGAAGCGGGCGCGAAGAACGGTATTTTCGCAGTTGACGAGGTAACAAAGGCATATCAGGCAGACAAGGTTGACCGTGACTATACGGTTTACGAGGCAGACCCCGACGCGCCCTACGATGCGGTTTACGATATTGACCTCTCTCAAATCAAGCCTACCGTTGCGTTCCCTCATCTGCCCGAAAATACAAAGACTATCGACGAGGTTGGCGACGTGAAGATAGACCAGGTCGTTATCGGCTCCTGCACAAACGGCAGAATGGAAGACCTTGAAATGGCTGCGGAAATCATCAAGGGCAAAAGGGTACATGAGGGAGTTCGCTGCATTGTTATCCCCGCGACACAGAAAATCTACCTTGAGGCTATGAAAAAGGGGCTGCTTGAAATTTTCATTAACGCGGGCTGCGCTGTTTCAACTCCTACCTGCGGTCCCTGTCTGGGAGGACATATGGGTATCCTTGCCAAGGGCGAAAGAGCTGTTGCTACCACAAACAGAAACTTTGTGGGACGTATGGGTCACCCCGAATCGGAGGTATATCTTGCTTCCCCCGCTGTTGCGGCGGCTTCCGCGGTAACAGGCAAAATAAGCAGTCCCGAAGAAGTTATGTGAGAGAGGAGAATTTGTTATGAAAGCATTCGGTAAAGTACATAAATACGGCGATAACGTTGACACGGACGTTATCATTCCCGCAAGATACCTTAACTCCGCAGACCCCAAGGAGCTTGCCCAGCACTGCATGGAAGACATTGACAAGGATTTTGTAAGCAACGTCAAAGAGGGCGACATTATGGTTGCGGTACAGAATTTCGGCTGCGGTTCGTCCCGTGAGCACGCGCCTCTTTCCATTAAGGCAAGCGGAATTTCCTGCGTTATCGCGTCCACATTTGCAAGGATCTTCTACCGCAACGCAATAAATATCGGTCTGCCCATTCTGGAATGTGCCGAAGCTGCCGAGAATATCGACGGCGGTGACGAGGTAGAGGTTGATTTCGACACGGGCGTTATCACCAACAAGACCAAAAGTCAAACCTACAAGGCGCAGCCTTTCCCCGATTTTATGAAGGATATTATCAACGCGGGGGGGCTTTTGAAGTCCTTGAAAAAGTGAGGGCTTTATGAAAATTAAGTTATTAGTTATGCTTTTACTGACACTTTTTCTGTGTTCATGCGGCGCAAAACGTATTCCAAAACAAGACGGTCACGGACCCGATTTAAAAGTATATATGGTTGATATTGACGGTTATTTAGCTAATCTCTTGGAAAATGGAGACGAATTAAAAAAGCAGTTCGGCAATAAAATATCAAGTGATTACTATGATACAAATGCTATTGCCGCTTCAAGCTTTGGCGATGTGTTTGAAGAATACATTTGTAACGGACTTACTTCTACTTATAATGAAAACAGCAGCAAGCTTATGCTTTATAATGGTATAACTACAAAAACTTCAGAAGAAGACCTTAAAAAAGTTTTAAATGAAAACTATCTTTCTTTTGAAAGTTTCAGTTCGGATTATACTGATTATATTGAAATTTTTATTAATGATACTGAAATTGATTATAGTCTAATTGATATATCAGAATTTGAAGAAGTTGGAGATGAATGTCTCAAGTATATTCAAGCAGGTATGGCGTACTGTGTTAAGCAACTTGAAAATTCAGATAACGGGAACTTCACAATTATCAGCTATTCATGCCATGATGGTGCGGATAATAAAATTTCCATACGCGTATTTCAAAAAGAAAGAAAGGATTGATAAACTATGAACAAAAACATTGCGGTTATCAAGGGCGACGGAATAGGCCCCGAGATAGTGAACGAAACAATTAAGGTCATGAACAAGGTGGGCGAAAAATTCGGTCACACATTTAGTTTTACCGACGTCCTCATGGGTGGCTGCGCTATCGACGCAACCGGCGTTCCCCTGCCGCAGGAGACTATTGATGTCTGCCTTAAATCGGACAGCGTTCTCCTGGGCGCGGTAGGCGGCCCAAAGTGGGACACTCTCCCGGGAAACCTTCGTCCCGAAGCGGGTCTGCTGGGTATCAGAGGAGCTTTGAAGCTGTTCGCCAATATCCGTCCCGCAAAGCTGCTTGCTCCGCTTGCCTCCGCTTGTCCTCTTAAAAAGGAGATAACCGATTCGGGTCTTGATCTTGTTATCGTCCGCGAGCTTATCGGCGGAGCGTACTTCGGCGAGAGGAACACCTACACCGACGAAAAGGGCGTTAAGCACGCCAGCGATTCAATGGCGTACGCCGATTATGAGGTGGAAAGAATCTGCCGCGTTGCTTTCGATATGGCGAAAAAACGCCGCAGCAAGGTGCACTCCGTTGACAAGGCAAACGTGCTGGACTCCTCTCGTCTGTGGAGAGAGATTTCCCACAAGGTAGCCGCCGAGTACCCCGACGTTGAATTCAGCGACATTCTTGTGGACAACTGCGCTATGCAGCTTGTGAGAAATCCGGGACAGTTTGACGTTTTGGTTACGGAAAACCTTTTCGGCGACATTCTTTCCGACGAAGCTTCCATGATAACGGGTTCTCTGGGTATGATACCATCCGCTTCTTTGGGTGAAACATCTCTTGGTTTGTACGAGCCTATCCACGGCTCTGCTCCCGACATTGCGGGACAGAACAAGGCTAATCCTATTGCGACTATCCTTTCCGCTGCAATGATGTTCCGCTACTCCTTCGATATGGCCGCCGAGGCGGACGCTGTTGAAAACGCGGTAAACTCTGCTCTTGAAGAGGGTTACCGCACCGCCGACATCATGTCCGACGCTGCGGGTCTGAAGAGCGTTTCATGCTCAGAAATGGGAGATATTATCGCGTCTAAAATATAAGATTGGTTAACAGAAAAAGGAGCTGTTGCAAGAACCGCAGCAGCTCCTTTTAGTATCTGTCAAAGCTCCTCTGAAAGTACGAGCCATTCCTCCTCATAATCTGAACAAAGCTTTTTCATATTTTCAAAAGCCGCGCATTTTTCCTGCATGAGCTGATAATCTGAACATACATCAGGATCGGCAAGCTCTTGCTGAATAATTTCCATTTCGCCCTCAAGCCGTGCGATCTCATTTTCAAGTTCTTTTATACGGCTTCGTTTTTTCGCGTCCGCAGCACGCTGCTCTTTTGTGCGATATGCTTTAACGCTTTTTTCTTCGGCAAGCTGCTTAGCCTTTTCCTGCTTTTCACGTTCATGAAATTGTTGTTGAGCAGCATCTTTTTCACGTTTTACAGCAATATAATCGTCAAAACCGCCATTGTAACTTTCAACAGAATTTTCCGTAATCTCAATAATTCTCGTTGCAAGCTTGTTAAGCAGATAACGGTCGTGAGAAACAAAAATTATCGTTCCGTCAAATTCGCATAAAGCTTGTTCCAGAACTTCTTTCGTGTCAATATCAAGATGGTTTGTAGGTTCGTCCAAAATAAGAACGTTGCCTCTCTCCAGCATCATTATAGCAAAGCAAAGCTTGGCGCGTTCTCCGCCGCTTATCACACCGACCTGTTTGAAAACATTTTCACCAACAAGTCTCACACAGCCCAAAAGAGAGCGTATTTCCCTGTCGGACATGGTTCTATAGCGTGAATGGATCTCGTCCATAACTGTTTTGCACGGATCAAGCTGGGCGTTTTCCTGATCAAAATAGGATATTTTCACATTCTTTGTCCACTCAATAGTTCCGTGTGAACAAGGAAGCTTCCTTTGGATAATTTTTAACAGGGTGGACTTGCCAATTCCGTTGGAACCGATAACGCCTAACTTTTCTCCCCGCTTTACTTCAAAAGAAAGAGAGTCCACAAGAACCTTGCGATCCGTTCCGCCGCCTACTGAAACGTCAATATTTTTTACTGTCAGCAGGTCAATAGGAGGAGTAAGGTCATACTCAAACTTTATCTTTGCAGATTTTTCATACAGCACAGGCTTTTCTATAATTTCCATAGCCTCAAGCTTTTTAATTCGGCTTTTCGCCATGTTTGACGTGGAAGCACGCACCAGATTTTTGTCAACAAACTCCTGAAGCTTGGCTATCTCCTCCTGCTGAGTCTCATATTCTTTAAGCTGACGGATAACGTCCGCTTGTTTTTGTACAGCAAAGGCTGAATAGTTTCCCTTGTAACGTTTTAAAACGCCGCGCTCTATCTCGCAGATAGATGTAGTAAGCTTATCAAGAAAATACCTGTCGTGAGAAACGATAAGCAGCGCACCCTTATAGCTCTGCAAATAGTCTTCAAGCCACATTATCGTGGTGAAATCAAGGTGGTTTGTAGGCTCGTCAAGAATAAGCAGCTTTGGATTTTCCAGAAGCAGCTTAGCCAGTGCAAGACGGGTCTTTTCACCGCCGCTTAGTGTGGAGATCACTCTGTCGTAAGTTTCGGGTGGAAAGCCCATTCCGTTCAGCACTTTTGTAATATTAACATTTATAAGGTAGCCGTCGTTTGCTTCAAAATAGGCAGTTTTATGTGCATACTCCGCCGCCGTTTCGCTGTGACCGCCATGTTCTGAGCTTTCCGTCATAAGCATTTCAAGCTCCCGCAAACGTTCCGAAATCTCAAGCAGCTCCGAAAAAACAGAGCGCATTTCATCAATAATGGTATTACCGCGGTCGAGCCCGGAATTCTGTTCTAAAAAACCGATAGTTGCTCCCTTGGTGAGAGCGATACGCGCAATATTTGGTTCGGGTTGTGTTTCGGGGTCTTCCTGCCCAGTAATTATTTTCAACAGTGTAGATTTGCCGCAGCCATTAATGCCGATAAGACCAATGCGGTCGTTGTCCTCCACTGTAAGCGCAACATTTTTCAACACCTGATTGCCGTTATAGAACTTGCTTATATTTTCAAGTGAAATTATCATTTTTAATACCTCTCAATGACATATTAAACCATTTTAATTATATTATAAACGGCAAACTTTGTCAAGTGTTGAAAAAGCTCTAAATAATTTAAAACTACACAAAATATTACGCTACAAATTATAAGAAGCAAGCGACCAAGATCGTTCTTAGCCGCTGCATAACATTTTGGTTTATTTTAAAGCTTATACGAAGAATTATTTCACATAAAATATTGAGATATGTTATTATTCTCCAGAAAGCAGCTCCCGCGGAGCTATCTTCCTTATCCGCAAGGACATCAAGCAAGCCGCGCCGAACGCAAATATTACCAGTGCAATACCCGCAATTACGCATAATTCGGCAGGTATGATAAATGTACCCTTGACTACCCCTATGCCGCTTAAAAATACCGCCATAAGCGGATTTAGTATCCGCATACTTACCGCAATTCCCACAGCTGACGATATTATTATGGACGGCATAAAGCTCATTGCAGTTTGCATTATAAGCTGTCCCGTTGTGAAGCCCAAAGCCTTTAAAATGCCGTAGTCACGCTTTTTGTTGTTCAGCATCGTCCGCACCAGCAGGTACATTACAAAAATTATAACAATGCAGCTTATTATCACGATAGCAATAACCAGAAAAGTCATCAGCATAACATACACGCCGCCCGTGCTTTCTATAATGGACAGAACGTTCTGCGCGGCGTTCACGTCGCTGCCGAAAATATCGGATATATCACTGTTGAAGCCGTCAATATCCGTACCCTCCGCCAGGTCGATATAGTAGGTGACGTTGAGCAGGGCGGAAAGCTTTTCGTACCCCTCGCGGATCATAATGCAATCCTTGCCAAGACTGTTGGAGCATTGAGTGAACCCCGAGACGATATATTTTTCTTGGCTGTTTCCCACTTTTAAGGATACCTCGTCCCCTATCTTTATACCGTTTTCCTTTGCGTATTTGGCGGCAAGCGCAAACTCGTTTCCGTATTTGGGGTAACGTCCCTCAACCGCCATGCTTTGGTTATTCATCTTCGAGCAGTCGTCTACGACGGACACATACAGCGTGGTTCCTCCAACGTGCTGTATCTCCATACTGTTGTTGGTGAAAAGATAAAATTTTTCGACGCGGCTGTCCTCCTCCAGAACGGAAACAAGCTCGTCTTCTCTGCCGAGGTTTACATTTATTGCCGAGTCCGCAAACTCTCCCGCGATCATTTCTATCATAGGCTTGATATCCACAATAGTGTTCCTTGCCGACGTTACGGAAAACACCAGTATCAGCGAAATAACAAGCATTGTAACGCATACCGTGACGTTCTGTTTGAGTCCCCCGAACATGGTTTTCATGGCAAGGGCGGCGTTGAGGGGCAGCGAGGTTTTCTCAAGCTGCACATGATTTTTCTTGAAATTGTGGGTAGCGATACCCTGCCGCATTGCCGTTATCGGTTCTATTTTTTTAATCCTTTTTGCGGAAAAATACACTGCCGCCGAAACAACTCCCGTGATAAAAATTACCGTAAACACTATAGGCAGCGGCTGGAGCCTTACCGTGTAGGGTATTCCCGTCTGGGCTATCATCATTTCGTTTACACCGGGGAAAACGCAGTAGGAAACGGCAATTCCCGCAGCCGCTGCTATCGCGGAAATTCCCGAAAACTGCATTATCAGCGCGGCTATAAGCTGTCCGCCGGTGTAGCCTACCGCTTTCAGCGCGCCTAAGTTCTGCATATTTTCCTGAATATAATTTGCGATATTAGAGGAGATGACCACCACCCCGATAAGCAGTACCAGAAACGCCATTACGCTTAAAATTCCCGCGCATATCATCTGGGAAATATACCGCGACGTCGATACCATTTTGTAGTCGTTTCCCGTGACTACGACCTCGGGAAATTCCTTTGATATCGTGTCTTTAAGCTCGGCGCTTATATCCTCGCACCTCGATACGTCCTTTATTCTTACGGAAACGTACGCGGATTTAAGCGCGGCGGTTTCTTCGGAAAATTCCTCGAATTTATCCTCCGTCATCAGGAACGACATCATATTGCAGTTGTGGGAGCCGACCATTGCGCTGTTGAAAAAACCGCATATAGCGTACTCAAATTCTTCGCCTAAAATGGTGATTTTAAGCGTATCTCCCGCGGCATAATTGTTCCCCATACCGTAAAGCATAGGCAGATAAATTCCGCTTTTTATATCGCTTTCCTCGGTAATTTCAAACCTTCCCACATTTCGGAAAAGAGCGTCCTCCTTTTTAAGAATAACTCCAAGCTGTGAAAGCTCGCCGCCATTGTACTCATATGAAAAGGGAGCGCAGAACGCGCTGCTTACGGTATAGTCCGTAACGTCGTCACGTTCGTCAAGCGTATCCGAAATAAAGTCCTTGAAATCGTCCCCCACAACATATGCGGCGAGGTTCACGTGACCGTCGTTAAGCCTGTCATGGCAGCGGTCGAAATTTTTTCTGTAATCCATTGAAAGCATGAGCCAAATGTTCATCATCATTGAGGACAGCAGCACCAGCACGACGATAGCAGCGGTCTGTCCCTTAGCTTTGCGGACGTTTGCGCGGGCAAGCAAAATATTTCTGTTAAACATATTACCACCCCATTTTCGTCAAAAAGTCCGACAGCTTTTTGTGACGTTCCTCGTCGTTCGGAGCGTATTTTCCCAGATCGCACTCGCCCATAACAACGCCGTCCTTGATGTACAGAATACGGTTCCCGCGCCGCGCTGAACGCATATCGTGAGTTACCATAACGACGCTCTGCCCCTGTTCGTTGAATTCAGTGAGGGTGTCGAGTACGTCAAGTCCCGACTTTGAATTAAGCGCACCCGTGGGTTCGTCCGCAAAAAGGATTTCGGGGGAATTTATCAGCGCGCGGACAATTCCGGCTCTCTGGGCTTCGCCGCCGGAAATCTGCGTCGGGAATTTGTGAATAGTCTCCTCGGGAATATCAACCGCCTTGAAAAGTTCCCGCGCCCTTGCGGCAAGAGCCTTTTTGTCTTTGTTTACAAGAAGTCCCGCCGCCAGAACGTTGTCAAGGATACTCATTGTGTCTATAAGATATATCTGCTGGAAAACAAATCCGCAGTGCTCCTTTCGGAACAGCGCAAGTCCGTCGGAATCAAGGTCGGATATTACCCTCTCGCCAAATGTTATCTTGCCGAGGGTAGGAGTGTCCATACCCGAAAGCGCGTACAGAAGCGTGGATTTTCCCGCGCCGGAAGCTCCCATGATAACCGTGAAGTCGCCCTTGTAAAGCTCCAAGTCGATGTTTTTCAGAACGTGCTGCATCGCCCCTCCGCTGGAAAAGCTTTTGCTTAAACGTTCGGTTTTAATAAGCGTATTTTTCATAACAAAACCGTCCTTTGTGGATTTTTAAGACTGCGCCGTCCCTCGTCCCGGAAGAGTATTGCCTTTACCGGTAAATTGCGGCGGCAAGCATAAAGGCTCAGCCTTTCACGTTCCATTATAGCTTTTCAAACCTTAACTGTCTTTAAGCAAACCTTAAATATTCCTTAAATTAGAAAATAGAAGATAGAGGTTAGGATTATTTCGCTCCGCTCAATTTGATATTTACCGTTACAGCAAGACCGTGCGTACCGTTTTCAACGTCGAGACTGCCTTTCATTTCTGTCATAAAGCAGTCGGAAATATACAGACCGAGACCTGCGCCCTCTACGTTTTCCGCGTTTTCGCCCCGCTTGAATTTTTCTTTTAGTAACGGCAGCTCCTTTTCGGGCACTCCGCCGCCGAAGTCCTCAATAATAATTTGCAGGAAATTATTTTTCAGGGAAATTTTTATGTCAATTTCCGTGTTTGCATATTTGTAGGAATTGGCGAAAATATTGTCGAAAACCTGCTGCAAACGAAGCTTGTCCGCGAAAAGCATACAGTCGGGGACTGCCGGTATTTCCGCGTAATGGAAGTAATCCGCGCCCAAAAGCATTTCGGAGATTTCACCGCTTTTCATGTCGGTCGGTTCAACGGTAAGCTGCTTTAGTTCCTCCAGAGTAGCCGAAAAAAGATTTGTGACAAGCGTGTTTATCTGGTCGGATTTTCGGATAATATGCGTGTAATTCCGGCGGCTTTTTTCGTTTTCCGCAATGGCGGCACCAACTTCGGAAGCCGCCTTTATGCTTGCCACGGGAGTCCTTATATCGTGAGAAAGCTTTGCGATAAGCTCCTTTTTCTCGGTATTTGCGCGGGCTTCCGCAAGACGGGCTTTTTTAAGCTCCGAACGCATTATGTCAAAGCTTTCGGTGAACGCGCCGAAAATATTTCCCCTGTCCATTTCAAGGGGGATATCAAGGTTTCCGCCCGCGACCCGTTCCGCAAAATCCTCCAATTTCCCGAAGGGCTTTACCACCCTGCGGTACAGATATACCGAATAGACCGCAAAACAGATTAATTGTAATGCAGCCGCAAAAACAAGAACGGCGGCAGACTTTTTTCTGCCGTCCCAAAGCGTTTGCGGACTGTCATTGTAAATAATTATTTTCCCCAATACCTCGCCGTTTATTTCAATATCGAGAATGGTATCGCGGTGTACCACAGCCTCGTTAAGACTTTCGCTAAGCCCCTGCCCCGTACGGAAAATAACGTTACCCCAGCTGTCAAGTATGGAGTAATCAAGGCTTGTGACGTTCTGGTGAGCGCCGATATTTTCCCAATCGTCCCTAACCGACTGCACAGCCTCGTTCACCTCAACGGCGTCCTGATAAAAATCGCCGCCGTAATTTGCATAGAAAAACAGAACTGAAATTTCCACAAAAAAAATCATTATCAGACAAGTCAGAAAAGCTTTGTATTTCATTTTTTATCACCAACAAATTTGTATCCGTCTCCCCATACAGTAATTATATACCGCGGATTTCCGGGGTCAGGCTCTATTGCCTCGCGTATCTTTCTTATATGTACGTTCAAGGTATTATCCCCTGTAAATTTGTCTTCCCAAACGCTGTCAAAAAGCTCCTGCTTGGATACGACCCTGTTTCTGTTTTTTATAAGGTATGTCAGCAATTTGAATTCCAACGAAGTAAGCTTTGCGGAACTGCCGTTTACAGAAGCCTGCTTTGCGCTGAAATCAACGGTCAGACAGCCGTCCGAGTATTCCGAAGTCCCGCTTTGCCCGTAACGCTTCAGTACAGCTTTTACCTTTGCGAGAAGTACTCCGAGGGAATAAGGCTTTTGTATGTAATCGTCGCCTCCGATATTCAGCGCAACTATTTTATCATCGTCGCTTGACCGTGCGGAAATAAAAAGTATCGGTATTGAAATTGTCTCCCTGAGTTCTCTGCACAGATCAAAGCCGCTGTTTTCCCCAAGGTTAATGTCAAGGAGAAGCAGGTCAGCCGAATTGTTTTCAAAAAAGTTTCTGCATTCGTCTGCACTATACACGACCGCCGCGCTTACGCCGAACAAGTTGAAATATTCCGCAGTACTGTCCGCAAGCAGCTTCTCATCGTCAATTATCAGGCAATCATATTTCATTTTGACCTCCTAAAATACCCGTACATATATAGTATACATTTTATATTAACATATTGATTTATTTCCGTCAATCCCCAAAAGAATAAAAAATTTTTCAAATATGTATTGACAAATGATATTATATGATGTATAATAATATCGGACTTAAGACAGCAGTAACACAATGGAGGTCATTTTTATGAAAAAAGCCTTGTTTTTATGCGTAGTTGCAGTTATTTTGTCTGCGCTGCTCACGAGCTGCGTCAGTCAAAAAGGAGAAAAACTATGCAGCATTGAAGTATCAGACGCGGCAGAACATATCAGAGTCGCCGTTCTTGTGCAGCAAGACCAGTCGGATATTACCGGATTTTTTGACGAAGAAAACTGGACAGAAACTGCCGAACCCGAAATCGAAGCAGTACCGCAATACATCATAACCCTTTATCAGGAGAAAACTCCTTCTGTTATAAAGCAGGAAAATGATGAAGCGTATGAAAAAATCATGGAATACGTTACCTACGAAAATTCAAAAACAATAAAAATTTCTGTAAACCAAGATTTGGTACACAGCGCTGTATCTGATGAATTTTTGTCGGTATATTGTGTCGGTTCGGAAAAATTCTTTTCTAATTTATCCGATTTATTGGACACTTCAAAAAGCTAAACAAAAAGTAAAAATATAAAAGGAGGGCTAATATGGTTTTTCCGGTCAGCGCCGCTTTGCTTGACGCGCTTGTGCTTTCCGTAGTCGCAAGAGAAGATACCTACGGTTATAAAATAACCCAGGAGATACGCGAAGCTATGGAAATGTCGGAATCCACACTGTACCCCGTTCTCAGACGGCTGCTGAAAAGCGAATGTCTGACTACCTACGATCAGGAGTATCTCGGACGGAACAGACGTTACTATCAGATCACCGACAAGGGAAAGGAACAGCTTAAACTATACCGTGAAGAATGGCTTGTCTACAGGGATAAGATCAACAATATCATCTCGGAGCAGGCTCAGTTCACAAATCACAAAGACGAGGAGGTTAATTTATGACACGTGAAGAATACTTAGCTGAGCTTGAATCCGATCTTGTTTCTCTTCCCAAGGAAGAGCGGGACATGGCTGTCAGCTTCTACTCGGAATATTTTGACGAAGCGGGTCCCGAAAACGAGCAGGCTGTTATCGAGGACTTAGGCAAGCCGTACGCTCTTGCAAGAAGCATTATCGGCGAGACCTCCGCTTACTCACGCAGCGAGGTGTACCTCAAATATAAAGAAAGCAAGCCCATGCCCCAGAACAGCGCCGGAGTTTTCGCTTCGCTGAAAAAGCCGGACGATATCTTCGGCGACGCCCCCAAGGACGAGGATTTCCACGCCGCAGGTACTCCGTTTAAAACGAACAGCGACAGCGGTACCGGCGACAAGGGAATGTTTGACGACTACTACCAACACGCGGGACAAAACGAGCAGCAGGATTATCCTCCCCCCCCTCCTCCCGAACAGAAAAAAAGCTCCATGAGTCCGTGGATGATAGCTCTTATTGTGTTTGCCGGAGTTTTTGTGGGAATTCCGCTTTTGTGCGGGCTTGTTCCGGCTATTTTGGCGATAATCGTCGCTGCTTTTTTAGTCGGAGCTGTTGCGGTATGCTGTATTGTAGCTGCTGTTATTACTTTCGTTATCGGGATCATACGCCTCGTTACCAACGCTCCGGTAGGTCTGGGATTTATATTTGCGGCGCTACTCTGCGCAGGTATCGGAATGGTTCTGCTTTCTGCAGCTCTGGCGTTCTTCTTTAAGCTGCTTCCGTTTACAATAAAAGGCATCGCAGGACTGTTCAGGAAAAGGAGGGCTGCTTAATGCTCAAATCGTGTTTAAAGCTCTTGGTCACAGGAATTATCTTGATTTTTGTGGGATTTACAGGAATATGTGTTATGCTTGGAGTAGGAATGATCTCTCCGGACGATCTCAGCATTGACTTTGCAGGATCGACAAATTCCTACGTTGGCGAGGCTCCTTACAACAATGAAAATTTTATCGACCTCAATGAAAAAGCAAACGATATTACAAAGCTTGACATTGACATAGGAATGGGCTCTTTTTACATTGAAAAGGGCGACGAGTTTTCCATAAGCACATACGATATCGACCCCGGCAGCTTTGAATACAACATTTACGACGGCTGTCTTACCGTAAAATATTCTCCCACTGTAAAGCTGATGTCCTTTGACTTTTTGAATTTTGACGGCGGCGGTTCGTCAATATACCTTTATGTTCCCGAAAAAGTTTACGACAGCGTAAACCTTAACATGACGGCGGGAGACTTCTATGTAAACAGCATATCCGCAAAGCAGCTTTCAACCGAAAGCTCCGCGGGAAGTATGTATCTGACCGAAGTTGCTTCGGATAATACGACCCTTAAAATGACAGCCGGAGATGTTACTGTTTCAAACAGTACGTTAAAGGATATTTTCATTTCAATGAACGCAGGCGAAATGTATTTGAATGATTGTAAGATTTACGGCGACAATAAGATCAAAATGACCGCCGGAGAACTTATTATGAGCCTCGTCGGAAACAGGCGAGATTACAGTATAAACATTGACAAGGCTTTGGGGAACGTTTACATCGACGGAATGGATACGGGCGTAGATTATGCCGAAACAACTACCATGCTTACCGAAGTTGTTACTACCCAAACAGGGGGCTCTCTTGAACAAATCGACAACGGAGATACCGGCGTCATCGTCGGAGTCGAGATTTCCGAAAAGGAGATCTCGGAAGAAAATACCGATAACGAAAAACCCAACGGCAGCATAGATATAAATATAACGGCAGGAAACTGCTACATTGAATTTTTAGGAGGAAACGATTATGAATAGGCTGATGAAATGTGAATCCGACAGAAAAATTTGCGGAGTATGCTCTGGCGTTGCACGCTATCTTAACGTGGACACCACCGTGGTACGTCTTATATGGGCGATACTCTGCTTTTCGGGCTTTGGTATAGCGGCGTACATTGTTGCGGCCTTGATAATGCCAAGCGACAATCAGATCTGAACCGAGTCAAAAACGGCTGACAAACAACGTCAGCCGTTTTTTTATTCAATCAATCATCATCAGCGGTTTGCCCTCGTATGGATACTTTTCTTTCAGTTCCTTAAGATAACGCCTGTAACCGCCGTATAATAGGTCGGCGCGAAAGGTCTTTTCGTCGATAAGGGCTATCTGCTCCGCGTCTGTATTATAGGAAAGCTTCGCGGAGGTATCGCCTACGTTTACCGCAATATCGTAAACAATTTCAGGTATAGATGAATATACGTCGAATTCAACATCCGGCTCAAAAAAGCTTTCGCAGAAACCCGTTATATAGTCCTCGTCAAAGGTCTCGCTGCTCCCCTGTGCAAAGCCGCTTTCAAGGTACATGCACCAAAGTATCTGCCTATCCCGCGCAGGTATTTTTATTGACGTTTCGGCAGTACCGTCCTCATTCTGACCGTAGTACAGCTTCTTATCCTTGGTGTCAAAGCCGTCGCTCGGATTTCCGATAAACCTTACGAAAAAATCCTTTGGGGCAAGTCCGTCCTTTGATACGCGGTAAGTCCACCTGCCTTTTTCATCAAACGTATAAACGGAACCTCCGACAGTGGTTTTTCCCGTGTCCATGTAGCCGCTTTTTGTATTGAAGTGATACCAGCAGCCCTTTATTTTGTGCCAGCCGTAAGCTCTCTCACCGTTTATGTAGTAACGCTTTCCTTCGGAGCTTTTAGTAAATCCCGACACGTACCGCTTAATATTTCCGTCCTTAAATTCAGCCATTAAAAACTTTGGGACAGTGCTGTCCGGATATGCCATATTCGCATATAGAAGTCCGTTGAGCTTTTTGTTGTTTTTATCGGCATAATAAACCGTACCCACAGTCGGATCGTTTTCGTCCGGCAGTTCCACACGGTACGCCTGAATAAGTCCGCTTTTGTCAACCACGGTCTCCCATTTATCAATATATCCTTCGCACCGTACCATATCGTCAGCGGCAAATTCCCGACCGTCCGTATTTCCCGCCCATGCCATGCAGGGCAGTACCGATACCACGGAAACCGCGGCGGCTGCAAATGCGATAATCTTTTTTAGCATAGCTATCCCTCCAAAATGTATTCTATAATAAATACAACTCAGCACACCAATTTTTTTCATTACAGAGAAAAATTTTTGAATTTTCAAATTTACGCGTACAGTTATTTCCTCGCAGATTTTTCATGATCCGTTATCTCGTCGGCTATCTGCCTGAATATCGGCCCGCAGGTAACGTTTCCGGACACGCCTCCCTCCGACATTACCGTTACTGCATAACGCGGATTATAGGACGGAAAATACCCGGTAAACCAGCAGTTGAGTATTTCGTTTCCGTTTTTGTCAAAACGTCCTGTCTGTGCTGTGGAGGTTTTTCCCGCGGCAACGGTCTTTTCCGGATTGGACATGGAGTTATCAGCACGGACAGTGTAGTACATGAATTTTTTCAGCAGCTTTACCGTTTCGTAAGACAGCACACGCTTTCCCGCCGTTATTTCACTGTACTCAACAGTACCGTCGTCAGCGCGTATACCCTTTATCAGAGACGGCTGATTCATTACGCCGCCGTTTGCGATAGCGGCGGTCATTCGGCATATCTGGACTGGCGTTGCAGTAAGCTTCCCCTGCCCGAAAGACATATTAGCTCTTTCTGCGGCTACCTCAATATCGCGGACGGTCTGGAGTGTTCCGGCAGCGGAAACAATGTCTCCGCATATAGGTATTTCTTCGCCGAAGCCAAGGGTTTTCGCAGTTTCGATATAGTCCTCCTTGTCAAGGTATTCGCTTAACGCTATAAAATAAGTGTTGCAGGACTTCACCATCGCAGTCTCCATATCGATCTCGCCGTGACCGCCCCACTTGTGACAGTTGAATATCTGTCCGTTCACGTTGACCGAACCGGTACAGGTATAGCTGTATTCGGGACTTATCCCCTGCTCCAGAGCGGCGGCGGCGGTAACAAGCTTGAAGATAGAGCCAACGCTGTACGCCGACATAGCACGGTTCACAAAAGGAGAATCCGGGTCGTCAATATAGGCTGCAACGTTTGAAGTATCAAAATCAGGACGACTCACGGAAGCCTTTATCTCTCCCGTATTAACGTCCATAACAACGACAGCTCCGATAGAAAGCTTGTTTTTATCCGCGGCATTCTCGCATATCTGCTGTATATCCTTGTCAAGCGTTGTGACCACACCGCACTGAAGCTCTCCCGCATGGTTTATGCTGCTGCCAAGACCGTTCAGCACCTCTCCCACCGCATCAATATGAAGCGTAACGGAATTATCTGCACAGCTGCTCCGCAGAAAACCGTCATAAGCCTTTTCTATACCGCAAACGCCTATGCCGTCGGAGGTGTACCCGATAATATGAGACGCAAGCTGGCTGCTGTCAGTACGTACAGCGGAACGAAAAATTATATTTTCTTCCCAGAACTCCGCAGCCTTTTCATCCACACGGCATAAAAACGGAAGATTGCTTTCTATCCCCTCATAGTATCGCTCCATGTCAAGAAGATAGGGCTGTATTCTTATGGAACTTATATGATTTGGAATTATAACGGCTTCGTATTTTTCGGAACAGTTTACCAGCGGTTCAAGGTTGCAGTCGTAAATTCCTGCGTACTCCCCTGCCGATTTCAAAGTATAGGTACCCCTTTGAGAGGAAACAGCCGCTATCTCGCTGTCTCCTATAAGTACAGCAAGCCTTGCTGTAAGTACAGCGGCTGTAACTGCGAAAATTATCGTTACAAATATCCTGCGGTTCAAATAAAACACCTCGCGAATAGTATTGACACATCCGCGGGGTGATATTCTCTAAAATTCATTCTGCGTAATAGCAGTAATCCATAATGATATTACCTTTCTCGTCGGGCGTCGTATATCGTGGACACAGGCAGTTTTCAAAAGACCATATGCCCCCGTCGCCGTCTTTCCACAGGTTTATTCCGAGCTTCTGCAATTCGACCGCACAGCCGCTTGTGTCGTGTACCTCGTCCTCCTTACCGTATATCCAGCAAGTACCCAAGCCCATTTTGGGAAAGTCCACACAATCAAATCCGTCGGGAATTTCCGTACCCGCGGGCGTAAACATACCTATCCAATACTCGAAAGGCTTGTCAGGACAACGGCGTTCAAGTCCGACATACCCTCCTCCGTTTTCCCATATTTTGAGGATTTGCTCTGTGCCGCCCATTGCGCTTTCGATTTGGTCGAACCAGCCGTTTGCAAACCAATCGCCCCACCAGCCTCCAAAATCGGGATACTTCTTTCCGATAAACCTCATTGCGGGGACTTCTTCTCTGAACGTTTTGATAATTTCAGCCATTTTTTATTTCCTTTCCAACGGAATATATATCCGCTCCGAGTATTTCCTGCTCGTTTCCTCATAGCATTCCATTTCAAAACCGCCGCCTCTGCGGTAGTCGCTTTGTGGCAGCCAGTCGCCGTATATCCAGTCCCATGTGCGGCGGATAACGTCCACAAAGTCGTGCTGCGAAGCGGGCGGCGTATCGAAAACCGCATATAATCCCTCGGAAATATCAAGCTGCACTGTTCCCGAAATATCGCCCTTTGCCTTTTCGGAGCGTATCCCAATGTAATAGTCCAGTCTGCCCTTTTCGAGATTCCAGCGCATTACGCCGAAATCCTCCGTTGTTTCGCCGCCTGATAAGCGCAGGGAACGTTTTTCGGCGTTATACTTGTTCCAGAAGCTTGGGGGCAGTTCCTCGTCGCAGGGATATGCAATAACCGAAAAGCCTTTAAGATACATCATGGAAACATCGGGGTGCAGCTCGGTTCTGTTAAACTCAAATGGCTTAAACAGTCTTAAACTGCAA
The DNA here is from genome assembly GCA_910584715.1 of uncultured Oscillospiraceae bacterium. Taxonomy (GTDB): domain Bacteria; phylum Bacillota; class Clostridia; order Oscillospirales; family Ruminococcaceae; genus RGIG8773. The sequence goes on along the minus strand of CAJUAN010000016.1, from coordinate 16,008 downwards.
TTTGCCGCCTTGAATTCCGTAGGCAATATCTTATGCTCTTTTTTAAAGACTCGGGTAAAGTTTTCCTTGGAATTGAAACCGTATTCAAAGGCAATGTCAGACATTGGACGGTCTTCCGCGCCAATTCGTCGGACTACCTCCGAAATACGGCGTTTGCGTATGTAGTCGGCAGGAGTGAGGCGGACTGCTTCACGGAACAGTCGCAGAAAATGAAACTCGGAATAGCCTGCAACGCTTGCCAGCACAGCGTTGTCAAGCTCGTCCTTCAAGTGCGCTTCAATATAGTCTATAACGCGCTTGATGTGCGTATGCTCCATTTTTATTCCTCCCATTGCCATTATAGCATATTATTTCTTCGGAGGATTGATAAAAACTGCGGAATTTACAGCTGCGTAAAATCAATCTCAAAGCGCGTCCCGTGAGAAAGCAAAATCCCGTCCGTAAGCCTTATCCGCAGTATACAAGTGTTTACGTCGCCGAAATCATTGTGACCGTTGTCTATCCATTCCGCAAAGACCTTTTTCAGCTTTCCGGCGATTTCTGCGTTTTCGGACTTGCCGAAATATCCAAGATTTTCGCCCGTACCGTGGGCGGTAAACCAATCTCCCGCTACAGCTACAACGGGAGAATTTTCTATTTGCCTCATTTTACTTGAAAGCCCGTAGGTTATCACATAGAACGCTCCGTCCTCGTAATAGGAGTTTACGTTCCTTACATATGGTACTCCGTCTTTCACGGTCGCAAGGGCGATAATGCTGTCCTTGCCGAAGCGTTCATTCATGATTTTTTCGGCTTGTGAGCTTAACTTCTCCATAGCGTCACACCATGTTATTCTTTATCTTAGCCGCTGTAAGCGTATTCCTCATAAGCATTGCGATAGTCATGGGACCCACGCCGCCGGGTACCGGCGTTATGTACCCCGCCTTATCAAAGCAAGCGGCGTAATCCACGTCTCCGCAGAGCTTACCCTCTGTGTTGCGGTTCATGCCGACGTCTATGACAACTGCTCCCTCTTTGACCATATCGGGAGTTACAAAACCGGCTTTTCCCACAGCGGCAACAAGAATATCAGCATTTGAGCATATTTCCGCAAGATTTTTTGTGCGGGAATGGCAGATCGTAACAGTACCGTTCTTGTGCAGCAAAAGCATTGCCATAGGCTTGCCCACGATATTGCTCCTGCCGATAACAACGCAGTTTTTGCTGCACACGTCAACGCCTGTTTCGGCAATAAGCTCCATTACTCCCGCGGGAGTACACGGCAGAAAACTGAAATCACCTATCATGATATGTCCAACATTTTCGGGGTGGAACGCGTCAACGTCCTTGTCGGGACGGATAGCGTTGATTATTGCATTTTCGTTGATATGTTTAGGCAACGGCAGCTGTACAAGTATACCGTTTACCTTGCCGTCGCTGTTGAGCTTTTCCACAAGTTCCAAAAGCTCTGCTTCGGTAGTCTCTTCCGGCAGAGCATACTCATAGGAATTAAAGCCGACTTCCGCACAAGCTTTCTTCTTGTTGTTTACATATACGCGGGAAGCAGGATTGTCCCCCACTATTACTACTGCCAAACCTATCTCTATACCTTTTTCCCTTAGCGTTTCCGCCTCTTTGCGAACCTGCTCCTTTACCTTTGCGGAAACCGCTTTGCCGTCAATTATCTTCGCCATTATTGTTTTCCTCCTGTTCTTCTTCACCGTTTTCTCCCGCGGTATCATCAAGAAGCCTGTCCTCACTGCTAAGCTCCTCCGCAGAGTCTATTTTCTTCGCAGCCTTGGCATTTTTCTTAGCCGCCTTTTCATCTTCGTATGCCCTGTACTTTTCCTCAGTCTCTGCAATAAGCCGCTTTGATTCCTCGGTATCCTTATAGAAAACATACTCCCCGTCCATTTTTATCTTATGACGCTTAAATATTATGACGGCTATAGAGACCAGTACGCATACTCCAGCCACAAGCTGGGATATCCTGATATGTCCGACCATAAGACTGTCCGTACGGAGACCCTCTATAAAGAAGCGACCCAAACCGTACCAGCCGATATACAGAAAGAAAAGCTCACCGTCAAACTTGCGGTGTTTGGAGTACAGATGCAGCAGTATAAATCCTGCCAGACACCAGAGTGATTCGTACAAAAAGCATGGGTGTACAGGCAGGGACGGGTCAACGGTCACTCCCGTTGACGCCAGAATGTCCTCCGCCGTTGATTTTATCTGCGCCTGTATCCTTGGACTTGTCATTCCCCAAGGCATGGAAGTGTTGCTGCCGAAGCACTCATGATTAAAAAAATTCCCCCATCTTCCTATGGTCTGACCTATCAGAAAGCCCATTCCCGCCAGATCGAGCATAGGCATGAGCCGCACTTTACGTATCTTCGCCATGACCGCTCCGAACAGTACCGCTCCGATAAGTCCGCCGTATATAGCCAGACCGCCGCTGTGAACCGAAAATATCTTCGGCAGGTTGTCCCTGTAATAATCCCATTCCATAAAAACATAATAAAGCCTTGCACAAATGACCGCACCGATAAAACCGGTCACCGCCACATCAACGGCTCTGTCATCGTCAATACCGAAGCTTTTCATTCTTTTGAAGCAATAGACCGCCGCCAAAAACAATCCGAGCGTTATTATCAGACCGTACCACTTTATCGTTATCCCGAAAAGCACAAATGCGTCGCTGTAAACAGGAAACTCAATATTCAGCGACGGAAAGGATATTGTGTTCCATTCTGCGTTTGTCAATTTTGTTCCTCCTTGCTGCCTATAGGTTCGATTATTGAGATAGTAACGTTTTCCGTGTTAAACTGCTTTTCCAGCCGCTTTGTCATATCCTCAAATTTTACATCGGCAACGGTCTCGATAACGTCGAACGCCGAAAGCTTTTCCATACCGGAATTAAGCATATTTGTAGCGATTGCTTCCGCGTCGCTGAGGTTTCGGATAAGCGCTCCGTAGTATGCTTTCTTAATACCTTCAAACAGTTCACGGTCAAAGCCATCTTTTTTGCAGCGTTCTATCTCCTCAATAATTCTGTCGCGTACCATACGGGGATTTCTCGATTCCCCTCCGAAAATTGAACAGCAATAGCCGTCTCCGCTGAATACCTCTGTAGAAAACGTAGAATTTATCAAGCCCTCGTCGTAAAGCTTTTTGTAGAAATCAGAGCTTCCGTTTGCAAGCAAAGCCAACACAAAGTTAGTTTCTATCTCGGCGCGGAGCGCGTCAATGCCTGTTTCGGGCTTAGCCTTAAAGCCGATATTGAACATAGGCACGGCGATCTCAAGCTGCTGAACGACTTCTTTTTGACATACCGTATCCGGTTCAGGTTCAAATGCCGTTTCAAGTTCCGGATTGCCGTTATTTTTCAGGAGCTTGTCGCACATCTCCAGTATCTTGTCCTCGTCAATATTTCCCGCAATGCTCAGAACCATGTTATTGAGATTATAGAACGTATTGTAGCATTGGTACAACAGATCCGCATTTATTTGGGCTATGCTCTCAACCGTACCAGCAATGTCTATCTTAACAGGATGATTGTGGTACATACCCTGAAGCATATTAAAGAATACTCTCCAGCCCGCATTGTCGTCGTACATACGGATTTCCTGACCGATTATCCCCTGCTCCTTCTGAACGGTCTCCTCGGTAAAATAGGGAGACTGCACAAAGCTGAGAAGAATCTCCAGAGATTCGTAAACGTTGTCGGTGCAGCTGAACAGATAGCAGGTCTTATCAAATGAAGTGTAGGCGTTTGCGGACGCTCCGGTTTTAGCGTAAAGACTGAACACATCGCAGTCCTCATTCTCAAAAAGCTTGTGCTCCAAATAGTGGGCTATGCCGTTTGGTACAGTGATAAAATCCTTCTCGTTCTTAGTCCTGAACTTAGTGTTTATGGAACCGTACTTTGTGCCGAAAAGAGCATACGATGTGCTGTAGTCCTCCATTTTCCAGATGTAAATATCCAGTCCCGTAGGGTGCTTGACATAGGTGTACTGCTCGCCGGTACGCTCGTTTTTAACGATTTGCTTTTCCATGTCAGACAGCCTCCTTTCCTGTAAGAACATATACCGTGTCAAGTTTTAAGGAATTCGCCGCAGCGATAACTTCCTCCCGCGTGACCTTTTTCAGCTTTTCGATATACTCCTCCGGCGTAAAAATCTCTCCCGCGTATATGCGCTGAAAATACCAGTTGCCGATATTATTCGCATTGTCGTTCACACCCTTTATGTTATTCAGCAGGGTTCGTCTTGCGTTTTCAAATTCGTCGTCTGTAAAATCGCCATTTTTCATAGCTTCAAGCTGATTGAGTATCTCTGCCTCCGCCTTTTTGGCATTAGCGTGTTCTATGCCGCTGTCAACGTAAAGAACCCCTTTTCTGTCGTTATATCCCGAAGAACAGTAGTAGCAAAGACTAAGCTTTTCACGTACGTTCATAAACAGCTTTGAAATGGGAGAACCTCCGTAAACCGCATTCATGAGCCGCATTACCGATAAATTGTCATAATCGGTTTTGAATGCCATGACCATTTTGCTCTGAGCAACATCATGAGGTTCGACGACGCGGCATACCTCGGTCTTCAGAGGCGACAAATTCGAGGAATTATCCCCGCCGTAGTTTCTGTCAACTTTTAACATTGCCTCCGTCAATACCTTTTTACAGCTTTCGTTTGGATCCGAGCCCACAAAAAGTATCTCTATCTGAGCGGTTTTAAGCAGCTTTTTGTACTGCTCATAAGCAGAAGAAGCGGTTACCTGTTCCGCCCGCTCACGGCTTCCCGAGAAAGGAACGGCAGCAGGCTCGCCCTTATAAATATTGAAGTTAGCCCTCTTAAAAGCATAGGAACGCTTTTCGTTTATCTCGGCATCAATAGCGTCCAGAAGCTCCTGTTTTTTAAGCTCGAAATCCTTTTTGTAAAACGCATCGCCCTCCAAGTGGGGATCTGTAATACAATCGGCAAGTATTCCTGCAAGCTCTTCTGTTATCTTTTCGCCTTCAAAGCTGTATCGGTCATTTATGCAGCTTGCCGAAAGCATAAGATTCTGCGTGTCTCCGTATTTGGAATAGTATGATGTAATGCCGGAGCCGTACAAGGAATCATGCTTGCGGTTCAGCGCTGTAAATGTTGGATACTTTGCGTTTGACGATACCAGAACCGTAGATATCACCGCATTAAGCGCAGCGGTTTCTTCGGCAAGCTCGGTAAGCAGGTAAACGACGATTGAATTGGTTTTCAATCTTTTGTTAATAATAGTTGAGTAGTGTATACCGTCGGCAATTTTTTCTCTGCTGTAGTCTATTTGCAAATTTATCAGCTCCTGTTAAAATAATAGATATTTTTATTATAGCATACTTTTTTTTATAATTCTATACCTTGACAAAAAAAAAGTTAAGGTTTACAATTATATTATCCGTTTTCTTTCTTTTTTTGGCAAATAAAGCTTTGCGCCGCCAATTGCGGCTTACAGCTTTAGTATAATGTATACAGATTTTATCGCTTTATGCGGATATTGGAGGGTATTATGGCATCGCAGAAAATCAATCCTAAGGAATGTCCTCAGTATTTAAACGAATTTTTCACCTTTCAGCGAGTTGTAAAAATCAAATCGGAGAGGACTCTCGAATCTTACTACATTGATCTCAGAATATTTTTAAGGTATGTCAAGCTTACCAAAGGCAATATACGCGCTGATATGCCTTTGAGGGACATCACAATTTCGGATATTCCGCTTGAGTGGGTAAGAGATTTTTCAAAGCTGGACATACTCAACTACCTGAGCTATGTTGCCACAGACAGGGGCAATACAGCCAAAACAAGACACCGGAAGCTTGCCTCGCTCAAGGTGTTCTACAAGTGTCTTTACCGCGACCTTAACCTAATTCCGAACGATCCCACAAAGGATATCGACTACCCTAAAATGCATGAGCATCTGCCGAAATTCCTTACTTTAAACGACAGCATAAAGCTGCTTGAAAACATGAACCGCAGCGATCCGTATTACTACAGGGATTACTGTATCATAACCCTTTTCCTCAACTGCGGAATGCGTCTCAGCGAACTTGTTGGACTCAATCTTCAGGACGTGAACCTGGACGAGCGTACTATGCGTCTGCTGGGAAAGGGCAACAAGGAACGCATAATCCATATAAACGACGCCTGCGCGGATTCGATCGTTCAGTATGTTAAAGAAAGAGAAAAATCGCCGGTCGAGCCGGACGCACTCTTCCTCAGCAAGCGCGGCACACGCATCACAAACAGACGCGTCCAGCAAATAGTTGACAATGCCCTGCGGGACAGCAATCTTGACAATCAGGGGTACTCCACCCACAAGCTGCGCCACACGGCAGCCACCCTGATGTACCAGCACGGAAACGTTGACACGCTTATCTTAAAGGAAATACTGGGACACAAAAGCATTTCTACCACCGAGATCTATACCCATATTTCCAACGAATCCGTAAAAGAAGCTATGGACGCTTCTCCCCTCGCAAATATCCGTAACCAAAAAAAGCCAAAAGGCTGAGCCTTTACCCTTGCCGCCGTCTATGACAAGAAATCAAAGTATTCTCCCGAGACGGCAGTTCGGCTAAAATATAAGGATAGCACGAAAGGCTGAGCCTTTACCCTTGCCGCCGTCTATGACAAGAAATCAAAGTATTCTC